>NZ_JBHUHP010000009.1:0-76196 GCF_042682525.1 Blastococcus deserti | reverse complement strand
GCCGGGGGCACCCGACGGCGCGGAACGGCCGGCCGGTCAGAAGGCGGGCAGCACCGCGCCCTCGTAGGTCTGCTCGATGAACTCCCGCACCTCGTCGGAGTGCAGCAGTTCCTCCAGCTGGATGATCCGCTCGTCGTCCTCGTCGCCGCTGCGGACGACCAGCAGGTTGGCGTTCGGGTTGCCCTCGGCCTCCTCCAGCGCCAGGGCGTCCTCGGCCGGGGAGAGGTCGGCGTCGATGGCGTAGTTGCCGTTGATCACCGCGGCGTCGACGTCGGCCAGCGAGCGGGGCAGCTGGGCGGCCTCGACCTCCTGGATCTCCAGGTTCTTCGGGTTGGCCTCGATGTCGAGGGCGGTCGGGGCGGCGTCACCGGTGTCGGCGAGGGTGAGCAGGTCGTTGGCCTCGAGCAGGCGCAGCGCGCGGGCGGCGTTCGTCGGGTCGTTGGGGATCGCCACCGTGGCGCCGTCGGGCAGGTCGGCGAGGTCGGTGAGCGACTCGGAGTAGATGCCCAGCGGCTCGATGTGCACCGGCTCCAGGGCGGTGAAGTCGTACCCCCCGCTGGCCTCCTGCTCCTCCAGGTAGGGCACCGTCTGGAAGTAGTTGGCGTCGAGGGAGCCGTCGTCGAGGGCGACGTTGGGCTGCACGTAGTCGGTGAACTCGACGATCTCGAGGTCCAGCCCGGCGTCCTCGGCCAGCTCCTCGTCGATGAATCGAAGGATCTCGCCGTGCGGCACCGGGGAGGCGCCGACGCGCAGCGGCTCGTCGGCGCCCGACAGCTCGGCCTCCCCACCCCCGCACGCGGTGAGGCCGAGCAGCGTGGCGGTGGCGACGGCGGTCAGGGCGAACCTCGTGGGGCGGTGCATGTGGGGTGTCTCCTTGCGGGGGTGGGATGGTGCGGTGGAGTCAGACGTGTGCCAGCCGGCGGGCCCAGCGGTCGCCGGCCCACTGCAGCAGCTGGACGACGACCAGCAGCAGCACGACGGTGGCCACGGTGATGTCGGTGCGGAACTGCTGGTAGCCGTAGCGGATGGCGAAGTCGCCGAGGCCGCCGCCGCCGACGGCGCCGGCCATCGCCGAGTAGCTGATCAGCGCGACGACGGTGACCGTCACCCCGGCGACCAGCGAGGGCAGCGCCTCGGGCAGGAGCACGGTCCGGACGACGTCGCGCCGGCGGGCGCCCATGGCGAGGGTGGCCTCGACCTTCCCCGGGCTCACCTCGCGCAGGCTGGTCTCCACCAGCCGGGCGAGGAAGGGGACGGCGCCGATGGTGAGCGGGACGATCGTCGCCGTGGACCCGATGGTGGTGCCGACGATCCCGCGGGTCACGGGCGCCACCAGCACCAGCAGGATGATGAACGGCAGCGACCGGCCCAGGTTGACCACCAGCCCGAGCGCCCGGTGCACCGCCGGTCGGGGGGACAGCGCGCCCGGTGCGGTGATCGTTAGCAGCACGCCCAGCGGCACGCCGATCAGGACGGTGAGCAGCGTGCTCACGCCGACCATGTAGAGCGTCTCCCAGGTGGCCTCGACCAGCTGCGGGGCGACGCGGTTCCAGTCGTTCACCGCGGCACCTCCGGGATGTCGAGGACGTGCGGCACCGCGGGCTCGGGCTGCCCGGACGCCTCGGGCTCGTCGTGCACGCCGATCGGGGGCGGCTCGTCCCCAGGCACGGCGCGCTCGACCAGCGACCCGCCGTCGCGGAGCCGCTGAAGGGCCACGTCGAGCCGGCCGTCGTCGCCGGTGACCGACAGCAGCAGGCGGCCGAACCGCCGGCCGGCCACGGTCTCCACGGAACCGCCGACGACCTCGACGTCCAGGCCCAGCTCTCCGGCGAGGGTGCGCAGCACCCGGCCCTCCGGGGCGTCCTCGGTCACGGTGACCCGGACGAGGTCGCCCGCTCCCCCGGCGACCGCCGGCACCGGCAGCAGCTGGGCGGCCAGCGGCGAGTGCGGCCGGGTGAGCACCTCGGTCAGCGGGCCGCCGTCGACGACCCGGCCGTGGTCCAGCAACACGGCGCTGTCGCACACCGCGCGGACCACCGCCATCTCGTGGGTGATGAGCAGGACGGTGAGGCCGAGCTCGGCGCGCACCTGCCGCAGGAGTTCGAGCACGCCGCCGGTGCTCGCGGGGTCCAGCGCGCTGGTCGCCTCGTCGCAGAGCAGCACCTTCGGCTGAGCGGCCAGGGCGCGGGCGATCGCGACGCGCTGCTTCTGGCCGCCCGAGAGCTGCGCCGGGCGGGAGGCGTGCCGGTCGGCCAGGCCGACGAGGTCGAGCAGGTCGGCAACGCGGCGGCGCCGTTCGGTCCGGCCGACGCCGGCCAGCTCGAGGGGGTGCTCGACGTTGCCGGCGGCGGTGCGGGAGTCGAGCAGGTTGAAGTGCTGGAAGACCATGCCCACGGCACGGCGGGCCCGGCGCACGCCGTCGTCGTCGAGGTCGGTGAGCACCTGGCCGTCGACGACGACCCCGCCCGACGTGGGCCGCTCCAGCAGGTTCACCAGCCGCACCAGGGTGCTCTTGCCCGAGCCGCTCGGGCCGACGACGCCGGCGAACTCGCCGTCGGCGACCGACAGGGTGACGCCGTCGACGGCGACCACCTCGGCCGCCCCGCGGCGGGCGGGGAAGACCTTGCGGACGTCGGTCAGTTCGATCACGGAGGCCTCGGCAGGGCTGGGCGGTGCGGCACGGATGACGTGGCCGGCGCGCGGGTGGTCTCCCCCCGCGTACCCGGCGGGGCCCGGACTAGAGCCGGCTGGCCGTGCGCATGAGGTCGATGGCGCGACGGCGGGTCAGCGCACAGCTCCTCGGCACCGGACGATGATCCCCCGGTCGGGCCGACGACGGCCACGCGACCAGGCGAATGTGAGAGAACCCTCAACCACCGACGTCACCGTCCGGAGGCGGCCGCCGGCCGGCGAGCGGAGCCGGACGGCCGCCTGCAGCGCCCACCGCGAGCCCGCGAACTCAGCCGGACGGCCTCCGGCAGGGTCCCGCATCGACCCTGCGAGCGGTGAGGGGCGGGCGGTCGGTCCTCATGCGTCGATGCGGCGACGGCCCTCGAACGCCCGGCCCAGCGTCACCTCGTCGGCGTACTCCAGGTCGCCGCCGACGGGCAGCCCGCTGGCCAGCCGGGAGACCGCCAGCCCCATCGGCGACACCAGCCGGGCCAGGTAGGCGGCGGTCGCCTCCCCCTCGAGGTTGGGGTCGGTGGCGATGATCAGCTCGGTGACGGCGCCGTTCATCAGCCGGGTCATGAGCTCCTTGACCCGCAGGTCGTCGGGGCCCACGCCGTCGATCGGGCTGATCGCACCGCCGAGCACGTGGTACCGGCCCCGGAACTCGCGGGTGCGCTCGATCGCGACGACGTCCTTGGGCTCCTCGACCACGCACAGGACCTCGTCACTGCGCCGCGGATCGCGGCAGATCCGGCACTGCTCGCCCTCGGCCACGTTGTAGCAGGTCACGCAGAAGCGGACCTCCTCCTGCACGCGGGTGAGCGCCGAGACCAGGCGCCCCACGTCGGTGGACTCCGCCGACAGCAGGTGGAAGGCGATGCGCTGCGCGCTCTTGGGGCCGACGCCGGGCAGCCGGCCCAGCTCGTCGATCAGGTCCTGGACGGCACCCTCGTACACGGTTGTCCTCTGTGTTCTGTCGTCTCGACGTCTCGGGGGTGCGGTCAGAGCCCGGGGAGGCCCAGGCCCCCGCCGGGACCCCCCAGGCCGCCCGCGAGAGGGCCCATGGTCCTGGCGGCGAGCTCGTCGGCGGTGCGCTTGGCGTCGTGCAGCGCGGCGACCACGAGGTCCTGGAGCGTCTCGAGGTCGTCGGGGTCGACGGCGGCCGGGGCGATGGTGACGGCGGTGACGTCGCCGCTGCCGGTCATCGTCGCCGTGACCAGGCCCCCGCCGGCCGAGCCGGTGACCTCGGTGCGCGCCAGCTCCTCCTGGGCGGCGACCAGCTGCTGCTGCATCTGCTGGGCCTGCTGGAGGAGCTGTGCCATGTCGGGCTGACCACCGGGGAACATGCCACGAGGGTAGGCCGCGGATACGACGCGCAGCGGCACGCCGAGCGCCGCGATCCCCTCTGGCGCCGGAACCACCGCACCGCCGCCCGCCCACCCGCTGGTGCGCTGCTCCCTTCGCTCCTGCGGTGCTGCCTCGCCGCAGAACCGGGTGGAACACCGCAGGAGCAACCGGTGGCGCCGTGGACGCGCATGGTGTCCAGCGCCACCCGCATGCACGCCTCGGACACGTGGAGCTGGGCCATCCCGGCCTCCAGGTCGCAACGGGCCAGCAGTCGCCGGCCCCGCGGAGTCAGCAGCGCATTAGCGTGGGACACGAAGGCCTCCGGGTTGAGGAGCGGTTCCTAGACAGCTCCACACCTCACTCGGAGGTCTTCCTCATGTCACCAGACGCCGTCACCAACGCCCGTGGTCAGTACACCTGGCGCGCGACGGCCTCGACGACGGCCTGCTCGTCCTCGGGGAGGTCGCGTGCACGCATCGGCTCAGCCGTCGACCGGCCGGGCGCCCAGCTGCGCGCGCAGCAGGGACAGGGCGGCCTGCTCGGGGTCGACCACCGGCTCGGGCTCCCGGTCTCCCCCCGCCGAGACGTCCGCGGCCCGCTCGGCCATGAGCTCGCGCGCCTCGGCGACCTCGGCCGCGCGCGCGGCCTCCCGGGCCTGCTCCGGCGGCACCGCCGGCCCGGTGGCCGCCGCCCCGCCCTCCACGACCGCGTCCACCCGCCAGCGCACGCCGAGGAGCTCGTTGAGCGCCTCCCGGATGACGTCCTTGTTCAGGTCATCGCCCAGACGGCGGGCCAGGGCCGGCGACGCCGTGGAGAGGGTGAGCACACCGCCGGACAACTGGTGCACCTGCGCGTTCTTCAGCAGCGCCTCGGTCGTCCGCTTGTGCTTCTTGACGACGGACAGCAGCTCGGGCCACATCCGGCGGACGTCGGTGGTGGTGAGCTCACCGTCGTCGTCGGCGGCGGGCTCGGGGTTGGCCGAGACGACCGGCGTCGGCTCACCGCCGCGCGGTGCCGGCGTGGACTCGGCGGCGGCCCGGGGCGGCCCACCGGCGCGCGACGCCCCGGCGTCGGCGGCCTCCGTGCGGGCGGCCGCGGCGCGGGCGGCGGCAGGGCTGGGGGCGTGCGGCCAGTCCTCGTCGTCCGTGGGTTCCGGCGGGAGCGGGATGTCGGGTTCGCCGGCGGCGACGCGCGGCGGCGTGCGCTCGGCCGGCGCGGCAGCGGGTGCGGCCGCCGCCGCGGCCGTCGTCCTGCCGCGGCCGGTGCCCGGCCGCACGGTCTCCGGCCAGTCGTCGGTGGCGGTGGTGGCGGATGCAGCCGACGCCGCCGTGGCGGGAGGGGCCGGCGCCGCCGTGGCGGTAGGGGCCAGCGGCGCCGTGGCGGTAGGGGCCGGCGCCGCCGTGGCGGCGGGCGCGGGCGCCTCCCTGCGCTGCGAGGGGCGGACGTACTCGCGCCGCGGGCCCGGCTCCGCGGCGAGTGCCGGAGCGGCGTCGGCCGCCGCGGCGGCGGGGACGGGTGCCGCGGGAGCGGGTGCGGCGGCGCGCGGCGTCTCGCGGGCCGGGGCCTCGCGGACCGGCGAGACCGCTGCCTCCCGGGGCGGGGACTCCGCCCCCGGACGGCCGGCGTGCTCCCCGGCGATGGACATCCGCCGCTCGAGCCGCTCCAGGCGCTGGAGGGTGGCGGCGGCCGAGCCGTCGGTCGCCGGCAGCAGCATGCGGGCGCAGACCAGCTCCAGCAGCAGCCGGGGCGCCGTCGTCCCACGCATCTCGGTCAGGCCCTCGTGCACCGTGTCGGCCATCCGCGAGAGCGTCGCCGAGCCGAGCGCGGAGGCCTGCTGGTTCATCAGGTCCAGCCGGTCGGGCGGGCAGTCGAGCAGGCCGTTGCCGCCGGCGTCGGGCACGGCGTCGAGGACGATCAGGTCGCGCAGGCGGTCGAGCAGGTCGGTGGCGAACCGCCGCGGATCGTGGCCGGCCTCGACCACGCGGTCGACGGCGCGGAACACCGCCGGCGCGTCGTGGGCGGCGAGGGCGTCGATCGTCTCGTCGAGCAGCGCGTCGTCGGTGACGCCGAGCAGCCCCACCGCGCTCCTGTAGGTGACGCCCTCGGGCCCGGCACCGGCCAGCAGCTGGTCGAGGATCGACAGCGAGTCGCGCACCGATCCGCCGCCGGCGCGGACGACGAGGGGGAACACGGTGGGCTCCACCTGCACCCCCTCGGCCGCGCAGGTCTTCTCCAGCAGCCCGCGCAGCGTCGTCGGCGGGACCAGGCGGAACGGGTAGTGGTGGGTGCGGGACCGGATGGTGGGCAGCACCTTGTCCGGCTCGGTGGTCGCGAAGACGAAGACGAGGAACTCCGGTGGCTCCTCGACCACCTTGAGCAGGGCGTTGAAGCCCTGCGTGGTGACCATGTGCGCCTCGTCGACGATGTAGACCTTGTACCGGCTGTTCACCGGTGCGAAGAACGCCCGCTCGCGCAGGTCACGGGCGTCGTCGACGCCACCGTGGCTGGCCGCGTCGATCTCGATGACGTCGAGGGAGCCGGGACCGTCGGGCGCGAGCGCCACGCAGGAGGCGCACACGCCGCACGGGGTCGAGGTCGGTCCCTGCTCGCAGTTGAGGGACCGGGCGAGGATGCGTGCCGACGACGTCTTGCCGCAGCCGCGCGGACCGCTGAACAGGTAGGCGTGGTTGATCCGGCCGCCGTCGACGGCGTTCACCAGCGGGGTGGTGACGTGCTCCTGCCCGACCACCTCGGCGAAGGTCGCCGGGCGGTACTTGCGGTAGAGCGCCAGAGCCACGCAGGCAGGTTACGTGGAGGAGGTGACCGAACGGGGCAGCGCTGCAAACTCAGCTCGCCCTGCGGGTGGCGTCGGCTCGGCGCGGGCCCGGAGGGTCCCGGCGGGACGGCGCGGAAGGGCTCCACACAACAGGGGAACGGCACCTGGCCGCGGTGTCGTCCGGAGGACGACAGATCACATAGAGGGACCCCCCGCGCACCCGCCAGAGCCCGCTTATCCTTGCTGCCTTCCGGCCCTGGGGAGGTTCACAGGATGACGCCACACGAGGGGTCTGGCGTCCACTGTAGAGGAAAGGGGCAGCGGCACGTGCGCGGCTCCCACTACCCTTCCGGCCCATGACGCCCAGGCCCCGTCCCGAGGCTCGCCCCGAGCCTGCGTGGGGTGAGGAGGACGGGGTCCTTCCACTCCCCCCGCCCCGCTCCTGACCCGGAGCACCGCCTCACCGTCTCCTGCAGGCCGGTGCCTGCAGCGCCGTCGCGCCGTGCTCCGGATCCGTGTCCCCCCACCCGGACCAGATCCAGGAGCGTCATGTCCTCCGCCTCGCCCTCCCCCGCTCACCCCGCCCCGGCCTCCGCGGCCGCGTCCACCCCCGCTCATTCCGCCCCGTCCCATCACGGCTTCCTGCTGGTCGTCCTGGCCGCGCTGTGCTGGGGCACCGCGGGTGTGAGCGGTCGGCTCGTGGCCGACCGCTCCGCGCTCGGCCCGCTCGACATCGCCTGGCACCGCATGGCGATCGGCGCCGTCGTGCTGCTGATCGGCTTCGGCGTCGCCCGCCGCCGGGGTACCGGCCCGACGACCGCGCTGACCCGCGCGATCACCGTCCGGCTGGTGCTCGTCGCCGCCGGCCTGGCGGCCTACCAGCTGGCGTACTTCGCCGCGGTCGCGACGGCCGGGGTGAGCATCGCCACGCTGGTCGCCCTCGGCCTGGCGCCGCTGCTCATCGCCGTCGGGGCCGCTGTGCTGGGACACGGCCGGCCCGACCCGGCCACCCTTGTCGCCCTCGCCGCCGCACTCGTGGGTCTGGTCCTGCTCGTGGGCATCTCCGCGGGTGCGGACGCCGGGACGGCGGTGGTCCTCGGCGCGCTGCTCGCGGTCGGTTCCGCGCTCGGCTACGCCGTCGTGACCCTGGCCGGGTCCGGGGTGCCGGCCGGAACGCCGGTGACCCTCGCCGGGTTCGCCGGCGGTGCGCTGCTCCTGACGCCGGTCGCCCTCGTCGCCGGCCTGGACCTCACCGCCGACCCCGTCACCCTGGGCGTGCTGCTCTACCTGGGCACAGTGCCGAGCGCGCTGGCCTACGTGCTCTTCTTCCGCGGGCTGCGGACCGTCCCCGGCGCGGTGGCCTCGATCGTGACGCTCCTCGAGCCGCTCACCGCGACGGGACTGGCCACCGCGTTCCTCGGCGAACGGCTGTCCCCCGGCGCGCTGGCCGGGGGACTGCTCGTGCTCGCCGCCGTCGCGGGGCTCTACCTGCGGAGGATGGGAGATTCGAACTCCCGAGGGGTTGCCCCCAACCCGCTTTCCAAGCGAGCGCCATAGGCCACTAGGCGAATCCTCCAGTGCACCGGCGATGCTACCGGGCGCCGCCGGGAGACCGGCGCTGCGGTGGCTCACCGGTCCGTCGCGCGCCCGCCGGGGCGCGCTCCGCGCGCCGGAGCGCCCGTCGTGCGGCATCCTGCACGGCAGGGGGTTGATCACCGGGCCACCGGGGAAGGCCCCGGGACGACGCCATGTGCGGGCGGGGCGAGGAGAGAGGAGGCAGGACATGAGCGAGTCGGGCGAGGTGCGGCAGGAAGTGGTCGAGGCCATCGTCGGCGTCCTCAAGGGCGGGGACCCCGCGGACCTGCCTCCGGGTGCGACCGCCGCCGAGAAGGCCGCGGCCAAGGACTCCTACCTCTCCGAGTTCCTGGCCGAGCGCGGGAAGCGGGACCGCCAGTCGCACGCCTGGGAGCTGCTCCTGACCCGCAGCTACGACGAGCCCCCGACGTGGAGACGGATCTTCGACGACCTCTCCCCCGAGGTGCACGCCCAGCTCGGCGACCTCTACGACGCGCTCCCGGCCGGCGCGCAGGAGGAGTACGCGCGCCGTTTCGGGGTGCCCTCCACCGTCTGAGCCAGGTCTCCCACGAGCCTTCGGCGCCTCCTCTCCCATGACCCGACCCGTGACCACGCCCGGCCGCCTGGTGGCGGGGCGCTACCGCCTGCAGTCGCAGCTGGGCGGCGGCGGGATGGGCACCGTCTGGCTGGCCCGCGACGAGCTGCTCGGGCGGCAGGTGGCCCTCAAGCAGGTGCTGACCCCGCCGGGCATCAGCGCGGCCGACGCCGATCAGCAGCGTCAGCGCGCGCTGCGGGAGGGCCGGATCGCGGCGCGGCTGAGCCATCCGCACGCGATCTCGGTCTACGACGTGGCGCTGGAGAACGGGCAGCCGTGGCTGGTCATGGAGTACCTGCCGTCGCGCAGCCTGGCGACGGTCCTGGCCGAGGACGGCGTGCTGCGGGTCGACCAGGTGGCGCAGATCGGCGCCCAGGTGGCCGACGCGCTGGCGGCGACGCACGCGGCCGGCATCGTGCACCGCGACGTGAAACCGGCCAACATCCTCATCGGTGAGGGCGGCCGGGTCGAGGGGCTGGTGAAGATCACCGACTTCGGCATCTCGCACGCGAGCGGCGACGTCACCCTCACGCAGACCGGGCAGATCACCGGCACCCCGGCCTTCCTCGCCCCCGAGGTGGCCCAGGGCCGCGAGATGACCGAGGCGAGCGACGTCTTCTCGCTGGGGGCGACGCTCTACACCTGCATCGAGGGTGCGCCGCCGTTCGGCATGGAGGACAACGCCCTCGCCATGCTCCACCGGGTGGCCAGCGGGCATATCGTCCCGCCCCGACGCGCCGGCTCCCTCACCGAGCCGCTGCTGGGGATGCTGGCCGCCGATCCCGCCGACCGGCCGACGATGCCGGAGGTCCGCGACGAGCTCGCCAAGCTCGCGGCCGGGCGTGACGGTGACACGACCACCGTGCTGCTCGCCCGGACCGACCTCAGGTCCTCGGCGCCGGGCCGCGAGCGGACCGCCGCCCTGCCCCACGGACGCTCCACCCCGGTGGCCCCGGTGCCCGCCCCTCCCACCCGCACCCACATCCCGGCACCCGTGTCGGCGACGGCCGTCGGGCCGGCCGGCCCCCCGCCCGCGGGATCCGCGCCGGACGCGTCACCGAGGGAGCTCGGCCGACGGCGGGGACGCGCCGCCTGGCTCGCCGCGGGGCTCGCGGCCACGCTGCTGGCCGGGCTGATCGCGTTCCTCCTCCTCGACCCGATGGGCGACGACGGCAACGGCTCCACGGCACAGGACTCGCCGGCGGCGTCGTCCGAGCCCCCGCCGTCCACCCAACCGGAACCCAGCCTCACCCAGGAGGCCGACAGCCCCACCGCCGCCGAGGAGGGGGAGAGCGGCGGGGCGGGGGCCGAGGCCACCCCCGAGGGCGACTCGGTGAGCGCACAGGACGTGAACCAGGCCGTGCAGGAGTTCTTCCGGCGGATCCCACGGGATCTGGAGGGGGCGTACGAGCGGACCAGTCCCGAGTTCCAGAGCCGGTTCCCCTACGCGAGCTTCGCGGGTTTCTGGGACGACTTCGAGCGCGTGGACGCCAGCAACGTCCAGGCCGAGGACGGCTCCACCTCCGCCGTCGTCGACCTCGAGTACCGGTGGCCCGACGGCACCCGGCAGACGGAGCGTCACCTGGTCACGTACGTCGTGTCCGGGGACGGCGAGCTGCTGCTCGACGGCGACGAGAACCAGGGCGTCATCTCCTCCCGCCGCTGACCGGCCGGGACGACGAACGGCGGCGTCCGCCGGGTCCCGGACCCGGGCGGACGCCGCCGTTCCTCCTGCGGTGGCGGTGGGATTTGAACCCACGGAGGGGGTTGCCCTCACACGCTTTCGAGGCGTGCTCCTTCGGCCGCTCGGACACGCCACCGCCGAAGAGACTACAGGCCCCGGTGGGAGCGGAAGAACGCGCGTAGCAGCGCGGCGGACTCCTCGGCCCGCACGCCCCCGCTCACCTCCGGCCGGTGGTTGAGGCGCCGGTCGCGGACGACGTCCCACAGCGAGCCCGCGGCCCCCGCCTTCGGGTCGTCGGCGCCGTACACCACCCGCGCCACCCGGGCGAGCACGCTGGCCCCGGCGCACATGGTGCACGGCTCCAGGGTCACCACCAGGGTCGTCCCGGTGAGCCGCCAGCCGTCCCCGTGCACCCGGGCCGCCGCCCGCAGTGCCAGGACCTCGGCGTGCGCCGTCGGGTCACCGCGCCTCTCCCGCTCGTTGGCCGCCTCGGCGAGCAGCGCGCCGTCCGGCCCCAGGACGACCGCGCCGATCGGCGTGTCGCCCCACTCCTGCGCCGCCGCGGCCAGTTGCAGCGCCCGGCCCATCGCCGCATCGACGTCGAGGATCACCACGACGGTCTCCGGAGGCTCTGCCTCTGCCCACCCTGATGGGCAGAGGCAGAGCCTCCGCGAGCCCACATCCCGGCGGTCGGCGTCATGCCGTCCCGTCGAGGGGGAAGCCGACCAGCTCCGACAATTCGGCCAGGGCGGCGGCGGGTTCCACCACCTTGATCGTCGAGAAGCCGAGTGCCCGGGCGGGCTTGAGGTTGATGCCCAGATCGTCGAGGTAGGCGCAGTCCGTGGCGGCGATCGGCCGGCCCACGGCCTCCGACAGCCGGGTCAGCGCGCGCCGGTAGATCTCCGGCTCCGGCTTGCGGACTCCCTCCACGGAGGACTCGACGATCGCGTCGAAGAGGTCCAGGAGCTCCCCCAGCGCACCGGTCCGCTCCATCGGGGCCACGTTGTTCGAGAGCAGTCCCAGCGGGAATCCGGCCGCGCGCAGCCGGCGGACCGCCGCGACCATGGAGGGCCGCAGCTCCCCGCGCAGGGCGGCCAGCACCCGGGCGGCCTCGACGCGGTGCCCGGCCGACAGCGCCTCCGCCTCGAAGGCGGCGGAGAACCCGGCGACGTCGAGCTCGTTGCGTTCGAACCGCGCCCAGGCGTTGGTGTCGGGATCGGTGGAGTTCAGCCGGCGGATCAGGCCCGGCGGCAGCCCCGCCTCCTCCTCGTAGGCGGCGAACGCCGTCATCGGGCTCTCGGTCAGGACCCCGCCGAGGTCGAAGACCACCGCCGACACGGTCATGGGGCCACCGCCGCCGCCAGCTCGTCGGCGAATCCGAGGCGCTGGGCGATGCGCTCCACCATCTCGTCGGCCCAGAGGTCGTCGGCGGTCACGATCGGCCGCAGCTCCGCGGCCGGCAGCCCGTCGTCGGCGAACACGTCCAGATCGCCGCCCGGCCAGCCCGACTCGTCGTCGTCGAAGGCTCCGTCGGTGTCCACCCCGATGCCGTAGCGCTCGACCACCTCGGCGGCGAGCACCCATTCGAGCATGGTGGCGTCGGAGATCAGGGCCCGGACCATCCCACCGGGTCCGTGCCGCAGGACCACGAAGTACAGCCGGGAGTCCAGGACCAGCACGAACGGCGGAGGCCAGCCGTCGGCACCCGGCTCCCCGAGCGCGCGCTCGAGCACCGGCAGCTCGTCGCCGGCGTCGTCGGCGAGCAGCTCCACCCGCCAGCCGTCCCCCGGCCGGCTCACCCGGACGGCGTAGCTGGTGCGCGCGGCGTCGGGCGCGCTCATCGCTTGCGCAGGACGGTCAGCCCGTCGGCGAGCGGCAGCAGCACCGTCTCCCAGCGGGGGTCGGACGCGAGGGCGCTGTTGAGCGCGACCAGCGCGCGGTCGTCGTCGGACTGCGGCTCGAGCACCCGCCCCGAGCGGAGCGTGTTGTCCAGCAGCACCAGGCCGTCGGGTGTCATCCGGGCGTACAGCTCCTCGACGTAGGCGGGGTAGCCGGTCTTGTCCGCGTCGACGAACGCCAGGTCGAAGGTCTCGACCGCGGGCAGCGCCCGCAGCGCCGGCAGCGCGTCGCCGATGCGCAGCTCGATCCGGTCCGCCAGCCCGGCCCGCTCCCAGTACCGGCGGGCCACCGCCGTCCACTCCTCGCTGCGGTCTAGGCACAGCAGGGTCCCGTCGTCGGGCAGGCCCCGGGCGATGCACAGCGCGGAGAACCCGGTGAAGGTGCCGATCTCGATCGCGCGCCGGGCGCCCACGGCGCGGGTCAGCAGCTGCATGAAGGCCCCCTGCTCCGGGGCGATCTGGAACGTGGCCGGGGCCTCGCCGCGCTCGGCGAGCGCGGCGGTCTCGGCCAGCAGCGCCGCCGCCACCTCGTCGGGGGGCTCGGAGGCGGCGCGCACGTAGTCCGCCAGTTCCGGTGTGAGGAGGAACGACCGGGGGGTCATAACCTCTGATCATGGCCGATGCAGCAGACGACGGTGCCGTCGCGGCCCCCACCTTCCCCGTCCCGGCGATGCCTTCGCCCCCGGTCGGTGTCGTGGGCCTCGGTCAGCTCGGTGGCTCGCTGGCCGCCGCCTTCGTCGCCGCCGGCCGTCCGGTCGCCGGCTGGGACGTCGACCCCGCCGCCCGCGACGCGGCCGCGGCGCGGGGTGTGCGGATCACCCGGGAATTGTCCGGGGTGGTCGTCCTGGCCGTCCCCCTGCCGGCCATGACCACGGCGCTCGACGACCTGGCGGTCGCCCCCGACGCCACGGTCACCGACCTCGGCTCGGTCAAGCGTCCAGTGATGGAAGACCTCGGCCGCCTCTTCGGCGGGCGCCTCGTCGGCGGGCACCCGATGTGCGGCACCGAGCGCTCGGGGCACACGGCCGTCGACCCTGGTCTCTTCTCCGGCGCCCGGTGGGCCCTCTGCCTCGAACCGGACACCGAGCTGCCGCGGTGGCTGCGGGTGGCGGAGCTGGCGATGGCGGCGGGCGCGGAGGTCGTGCCCGTCACCGCCGCCGAGCACGACGACGCGGTCGCCGCCGTCAGCCACGTCCCGCACCTGCTCGCCGCCGCGCTGGCCGTGACCGCCGGGCAGGCGGGTCCGCTCGCCCTGGCGCTCGCGGCGGGGAGCTTCCGCGACGCGACCCGGGTGATCGGCAGCGATCCCGCCTTCGTCTCCGCGATGGTCCAGGGCAACGCCGGGCCCACGGCGGCCGCGCTCGCCCGGGTGCAGGAGCAGCTGGGGCGCCCCTGGGCCGACCTCGTCACCGAGGGCCACGCGGTGGCCACCCGGGCGCAGGGACGGCGGACCGTGCGCGTGCCGCTGGAGCGGGCCGCCCTGCTCGCCCTCGGCCGGGCCGGTGGTGCGGTCACGCGCCGGCTGGCCGCCTTCGTCGAGGGCTGGGTGCCGGCCACGGTGGAGTGATCTGTTTCGGCCCGGCCCCGGCGGGCAGGGTGTCGGCATGGACGAGACCGACATCCTCAGCCGCATCCACGCCCTCGTCGACGAGGAGCACAAGCTCCGGGAGGGCACGGAGCACACCGAGGACCAGCGCGCCCGGATGAGCCAGATCGAGGCCGACCTCGACCAGTGCTGGGACCTGCTGCGGCAGCGGCGCGCGAAGCGGCAGTACGACGAGAACCCCGACGAGGCCGAGGTGCGGCCCGAGTCGACCGTGGAGAACTACCTCCAGTGACGACCCGGCGGAGGGTGGCTCCCTTCCGGGTGGCCCCGTCCGGAGGCTCACCGCGAGCCTGCGAGCACTGAGCGGGACGGGGCCCTCTCAGGCCGATCGCTGGGCGGGCCGGGCGTGCTCGGTGCCCAGCAGCGCCAGCTGCCAGAGCAGCCTGGCCCGGGGATCCGTGACCTTGCGGCCGGTCACCGTCTCGATCCGCCGCAGCCGGTGCATGACGGTGTTGCGGTGGCAGTAGAGCTCGTCGGCCGCCCGGGTGGGTGAGCCGTCCGACGCGAGGAAGGCGGCGAGCGTGTCCAGCAGCACCTCCCGCTCCTCGACAGGCAGCTGCAGCAGCCCGCCGAGCGACAGTCCCACCAGTCGCGAGCTGATCTCCGGTGAGTTGCTCAGCAGCGCCTCCGGCAGGCGCTCGTCGATGGTGACGACGCGCGTGCTGCCCGCCGGGAGGGTGCGGGCGGCCGTCTCGGCCAGCCGGTAGGCCGAGCCGGCGGCGGCGGCGCCCTCGACCACCGCGGAGACCCCGACCGGCCCCGACGCCACCGCGCGCAGCCAGGCCATGACGTCGCATCCGGTCAGGGCGCCGAGGGCCACGATGCCGACCTGGGCACCGTTCCGCGTACCCCACACCGATCGGACGCCGCGCTTGAGGAGCGCGGCGGTCGGTGCGTGCAGCGCCGGGCCGCCCTCGTTGCCGGGCAGGGCCACGACGGCGACCAGCCGGCCCTCGAGCGGCACGGCGAGGAGCTCTGACGCCGTCCGCACGAACGCCGGGTCGCCGCCGCGTCCCTCCACCAGGCCGTCGAGCACCTGCTGCCGGGCCGTGTCGTCCACCCCCGCCAGGCGCCGCTGTTCCTCCCGGTACCCCTCGGCCACCGCGGCGCACTCCGCGTCGTTGGTCCGCCACACCGACCCGGCGACCTCGAGCAGCAGGGTGTCGTGCTGGTTGCTGCGGCGGGAGACCTCGAGCAGCGCCTCCCACGTCACCTGCCCACCCAGGCGGTAGGCGCGCAGCACCGCCTCCAGCGGCACCGCCTGGGCCGCGCGCCGGCGGCCGACGTCGCGTGCGTCGCGCAGTGAGGTGCGGGCGTTACCGGACGCGGCCCCGATCAGGACCTGCATCCCGCGCTCGAGGTTGGTGCGCGTGCTGGCCCGCAGGTCGTCCTCGCCGTGCGTGGCGAGATCGCGGTAGGCGGGCTCGGTGCGGAGGAGGACCTCGATCATCCGGTCGGTCATGGCGTCGAGCTCATCGAGGAGGAACGGAGCCAGCTGGGCCAGCCGGGCCGCGACCTCGGGCCGGAACCCTTGCACTCCATCACCTCCTCGTGACGCACTGCACACAGCACAACACGTCTGTGCCATGACTGTGCGGACAGCCCATTGTGACGACCGACACCGAGCGGCAGGCTCATCAGGACGTACCCGTGACCCAATCGTCGCCGACCCGCCACCCGGTCGGCCGACGACCCTCCCCGACGAAGAGGAGCAGTGGGCCCCTTGGCGCAGCCGCCTCGGCACTCCGGCAGCAGGCCACCGCAGGACAGAACGCCCACCGCACGGCTCGAGATGAGCGGGATCAGCGTCGCCTTCGGTGGCGTCTCGGCGCTCAGCGACGTCTCGCTCACCGTGGAGCCCGGGCAGGTGCACGGGCTCATCGGTCCCAACGGCGCGGGGAAGACGACCCTGTTCAACGTCGCGTGCGGTCTCGTGCGCCCCTCGGCCGGCCGGATCACCTGGCGCGGCCGGGAGCTGCGCCGGCTGCGTCCCAGCCAGCTCAGCAAGCTGGGCATCTCCCGCACGCTCCAGGGCGTGGGCCTGTTCGCCGGGCTGACCGTCCTCGAGAACGTCATGGTGGGCGCGCACCGGCACGCGAAGGCCGGGTTCGTCTCGGCCCTGCTCGCGCTCCCCACCGCCGACAAGGACGACCGGCTCCTGCGCGAGCGCGCCCACGCGGCGCTGGCCGAGCTCGACGCCGAGGGCTACGCCGACCGCTACCCGGGCAGCCTCCCCTACCCGGTGCAGAAGCGGGTCGCCCTCGCCCGCGCGCTGGTCGCCGACCCCGACCTGCTCCTCCTCGACGAGCCGGCCAGTGGCCTGTCCGAGGACGAGATGCACGAGCTCGGCGAGCTCATCCGGTCCCTGTCCGCACGGATGAGCGTGCTGCTCGTCGAGCACCACATGGACCTCGTCATGCGGGTCTGCGACCGGATCACCGTCCTGGACTCCGGGGAGCAGATCGCGGCCGGCACCCCGGCCGAGGTCCAGGCCGACCCCTTGGTCACGGAGGCCTACCTCGGGGACGCCGTCGACGTGGAGGCCGACGCGGCCGAGCTCGCCCGCACCGACGGAGGAACCCATGCCTGAGCCGCACGGCAGCACCGCGGTGTCCGCGGGATCGGGCACCGGAACCGCACCGGGGACCGCACTCCTGGAGGTGCGCGACCTCACCTCCGCCTACGGCCCGGTCCGGGCGCTGGACGGCGTCACGCTCAGCGCCGAGGCGGGCCGGATCACCGCCGTCCTGGGGGCCAACGGGGCGGGCAAGACGACCCTGCTGCGGACGATCAGCGGGCTGGTGCGGCCGGTGTCCGGCACGGTGCTGCTCGGCGGCGAGGACATCACCCGCGCACCGGTCGAGGCCATGGTCAGCAAGGGCATGGCGCACGTCCCGGAGGGCCGCGGCGTCATCGCCGAGCTGACCGTCGACGAGAACCTGCGCGTCGGGTCGCTGTTCCGCGGCAAGGTCGGCAAGGAGGAGTTCGACCGGGTCTACGACATCTTCCCGCGGATCGCCGAGCGCAGGAACAACCCGGCCCACACGCTCTCCGGCGGTGAGCGGCAGATGCTGGTCATCGGCCGCGCGCTGCTGGCCCAGCCGCGGATCCTGCTGCTCGACGAGCCGTCGCTGGGCCTGGCCCCGCGGATCGTCGCGCAGATCTTCGGGTTGCTGCGCCAGCTGGTCGACCGCGAGGGCCTGTCGGTGCTGCTCGTCGAGCAGAACGCCCGCAGCGCCCTGTCGGTGGCCGACGTCGGCGTCGTCCTCAACCTCGGGAAGGTGGTCGTCACTGACCAGGCCCGCACGTTGATGGCCGACGAAGGCCTCCGGCACGCCTACCTCGGCTTCTGACCCGCCCGTTCACCCCGGTCCAGGAGGCACACTTCGTGCAGCAGTTCGTGAACATCACCCTGTCAGGGTTGGTGGAGGGCATGATCTACGCCGCCTTCGCCCTGGCCCTGGTGCTGATCTGGCGGTCCACCCGGATCGTGAACTTCGCCCAGGGCGCGATGGCCGCGGCCACGGCGTTCATCGCCCTGTCCCTGATCGACAACGGCCAGTCCTACTGGGTGGCCCTGGTCGTCGCCCTGATCAGCGGCTTCGTGCTCGGCGCGGTCGTGGAGCGGGTCATCGTCCGGCCGGTCGAGGGCGGGCCCGAGCTCAACGCGGTCATCGTGACCCTGGGTCTGTTCGTCGCGATCCAGGCGCTGATCGCGATCGTCTTCGGCTCGGCGTTCCAGTCGTTCCCGACGCCGTTCGGCGTCCGCGGCTTCGAGGTCGGGGGCACGACGATCGCGCTCACGCCCACGAGCCTCTACATCATCGGCTCGGTGCTGATCACGATGGCGCTGCTCGTCGCGCTCTTCCGCTTCACCCGGGTGGGCCTGGCGATGCGCGCCTCGGCCTTCGGCCAGGAGGTCGCCCGGCTGCTCGGCGTCCGGGTGGGCCGGATGCTGACCCTCGGCTGGGCCCTGGCGGCCGTCGTCGGGTCGCTGTCGGGGCTGCTCATCGCCGGTGGTGAGTTCGTCTACCCGGCGTACATGGACAGCCTGATCGTGTTCGGGTTCGTCGCCGCGGTGCTCGGCGGGCTGGACTCCCCGGTCGGCGCCATCGTCGGCGGGCTGCTGCTGGGCCTCGCGCTCAGCTACGTGAGCGGCTACCTCCCGCGGGGCAGCGCGCTGGTCAACGTCGCCGCCCTCGTCATCCTCATGGTCGTCCTCCTGGTCCGGCCGGGCGGCCTGTTCAGCAGCAGCGTGGCCCGGAGGGCATGACGATGAGCGAGCCGCAGACCTCCACGCCCGCCGCCGGCGCGGCCACCGAAGAGGCGCCCGTCCAGGCCACCGCGGCCGCCGACGCCCCGTCGGCGCAGGCCGTGGGCGGACGGTCGTTCCTGCCGAAGTCGACGCTGCTGCGCCACCTGGTGCTCGTGCTCCTCGCCGTCGTCGGCGCCGTGGTGCTGCTCGAGATCACCGACCCGTTCACGAATTCGCAGCTGGCCCAGCTGAGCTACTACGCGATCGCCGCCGGCGGCCTCACGGTCCTCACCGGACTCAACGGCCAGATCTCCCTCGGCCACGGTGCACTGATGGCGGTCGGCGCGTACACGACGGCCCTGTTCCTCCAGGCCGACGACCCGCCGCCGCTCGCGGTGATCCTGCTCGTCTCGGTGCTGACGGCGACCGTCGTCGGCGCCGTGGTCGGCGTCGCCGCGGCCCGCCTGCACGGGCCCTACCTGGCCGGCGCGACCCTGGCACTGGCCGTGGGCCTCCCCGGGCTGGCGATCTACTACCACGACACCCTCGGTGGCGAGCAGGGCCTGCGCGTGCGGGCCCCGCAGCCGCCGGACGTGTTCAAGGACTTCATCGACTGGGTGTCGGGCAATCCCGCGACCGGCACCAAGTGGCTGGCCTACGTCGGCGCGATCTGCCTGATCATCACCTACTTCCTGCTGGCCAACCTGGTGCGCAGCCGGATCGGCCGCACCTGGCGGGCGGTCCGCGACCAGGACGTCGCCGCCGAGCTGGCCGGCATCAACCTGGGCGCCTGGCGGGTCCTGGCCTTCACCGTGAGCGCGGCCGCCGCGGGGCTCGCCGGAGGGGTGCTGGCGCTCGTCATCCGGCTCGCGGCGCCCAGCGGCTTCACCCTGGTGCTCTCGCTGGCGCTGCTCACCGCGATCGTCCTCGGCGGGCTGGGCAGCCTCCTGGGCGCGCTCCTCGGCTCGGCGCTGCTGGTCTTCCTGCCGCCGTTCGTCACCGACCTGGGCGTCGACCTCGGGCTGAACAACACCGAGGCGGCCCAGCTGGCGCCCTTCGTCTACGGCGTCGTCCTGATCGTGGCGATGATCTTCGCTCCGGCGGGCTTCGTCGGCACCATCCGCCTGCGCTGGCTGACCTACCGGGCCAAACAGCGTGCGGCGGCCGCCCGCGCCGCCAGCGGGGGGTGAGGACCCGACCGATCCGGCGAGTCCCACTCCCCCGCCCTCATCAGACTCCCGGGCACCGAAGCCCGGGCCGCACCAGAGGAGAACTGTTGTCCAGATCCTCCCGACGTCTCGTGTCCTTCCTGGCCGCAGCCACCGTCGTCTCCACCGTCGCCGCCTGTGGTGGCGGCGGCAACGATGACGACGGTGGCGGCGGTGGTGGTGGCGGCGCCGGCGCCAACGAGGCCTCCGACATCGGTGTCACCGAGGACACCATCACGCTCGGCGCCCACTACCCCCTGACCGGCGTGGCCGCGCCCGGCTACAGCGAGATCCCGACCGGCGTCCAGGCGTACTTCGACTACGTCAACAAGAACGGTGGGGTCTACGACCGGCAGATCGAGTACATCTACCGCGACGACGCCTACAACCCGACCAACACCACGCAGGTCGTCAACCAGCTGGTTCTGGAGGACGAGGTCTTCGCCATCGTCGGCGGCCTGGGCACCCCCACGCACAGCGCCGTCCTGGACTTCCTGAACAGCGAGGGCGTGCCCGACCTGTTCGTGTCCTCCGGCTCGCTGCTGTGGGGTGAGGACCCGGAGACCAACCCCTACACCTTCGGCTGGCAGACCGACTACCAGAGCGAGGGGAAGATCATCGGCGAGTACATCGCCGAGGAGTTCCCGGACGCCAAGGTCGGTCTCTTCCTGCAGGACGACGACTTCGGTGAGGACGGCGAGTCCGGCATCCGCCAGTACCTCGACGACCAGATCGTCGCGGCGGTGCGCTACACGCCGGGCAACACCAACGTCGCCCCGCAGATCTCCGAGCTGCAGGCCGCCGGGGCCGACTTCGTCGTCGGCTTCAACGTGCCCAGCTACACCGCCCTGTCGCAGCTGACCGCCCTGCAGCTGGGCTACCAGCCCGAGCAGTGGTTCTACTCGAACGTGGGTTCGGACCCGACGCTGGTCGGCTCGCTGCTGGCCCGCTTCTCGCAGGGTGCGGTCAGCGACGCCAGCCTGCTCGACGGCGCACTGACCACCGGCTACCTGCCGACGGTGGACCAGACGGACAACCCGTGGATCCAGCTGTTCCAGCGGATCTGGGACGAGTCCGGCCAGGAAGGTGAGCTGACCAACTACCGGGTCTACGGCATGGCCCAGGCGTACACCACGGTCCAGGCCTTGCAGGCCGCCGGCCAGAACCCGACCCGCGACGGCATCGTGGAGGCCATCGAGGCCGTCGGTGCCGAGTGGGAGGGCCCGGTGTTCGCGCCGTACCGCTACTCCGAGGACAGCCACATGGGCACCAGCGGCATGTCCATCGAGCGCATCGTCGGCAACGGCTCCGAGGAGGTCCAGCCGGTCCGGGTGACCGACATCGGCGACGCCGAGATCGAGGAGTTCGACGGCGAGGCGGCCACGCCGCCCGACAACGGCATCCCGGACGAGGAGCCGTACGACGGGTGAACGAGGGCCCCGTCCTCCTCACCCCTCGTAGGTCCGGGGTGAGCCTCTGGACGGGGCGGTCCGGCGGGCCGCCGGTCTCCTTCGGGAGGCCGGCGGCCCGTCGCCTTTCCGCATCCGGGCTGCCGATTCCGCTGGCACGACCGATGATCAACTCGTACGGCCGGCGACGTGTGCGCCCCCGGGGCCCGGGTAGGGCCGCAGCGGAAGTGGCGCGCGGAGGAGGAGCGGACGATGACGCAGGGAACCCGACCGGTGCGCGAGGTCCGCACGATCCGGCGGGCGGTGGTGACCGGCGGCGCGGGCTTCCTGGGCTCCCACCTCTGCGAACAACTGCTCGAGCGCGACGTCGAGGTCGTGTGCCTGGACAACTTCCTCACCGGCTCCCCGGAGAACGTGCTCCACCTGATGGACCACCCGGGTTTCCGGCTCCTGCGCTGCGACGTGACCGACTACGTGCACGTCCCCGGACCCGTCGACCTGGTGCTCCACTTCGCCTCTCCCGCCAGCCCGCTCGACTACCTGAAGATGCCGATCGAGACACTCAAGGTCGGCAGCCTCGGAACCCTGCACACGCTGGGACTCGCCCACGACAAGGGCGCCCGCTACGTCCTCGCGTCCACCTCCGAGGTGTACGGCGACCCCCTCGTGCACCCGCAGCACGAGGAGTACTGGGGCAACGTCAACCCGGTCGGTCCGCGGGGCGTCTACGACGAGGCCAAGCGCTTCAGCGAGGCCCTGACCACGGCCTACCGGACGTCGAAGGGCACCGACACCGGCATCGTGCGCATCTTCAACACCTACGGGCCCCGGATGCGCGCCGACGACGGCCGGGCCATCCCCGCGTTCGTCGGCCAGGCCCTCGACGGACGGCCCCTGACCGTCGCGGGCGACGGCTCGCAGACCCGCTCGATCTGCTACGTCGACGACACCGTCCGAGGTGTCCTCGCCATGGCGTTCTCGTCCCACGCCGGACCGGTCAACATCGGCAACCCCGACGAGCTGTCGATGCTGCGGCTCGCGCAGTGGATCGCCGAGCTCACGGGCTCGGACTCATCCGTCGAGTTCATCGACCTGCCCGTGGACGACCCGAAGGTCAGGCGCCCCGACACGACCCGGGCCGAGCAGCTCCTCGGCTGGCGGCCCACGGTGACCTCCGAGGAGGGCCTGCGCCGCACGGTCGCGTGGTTCGCCGCGCAGCGGACGGGGGCCGCCCTGCAGGCGGGGTGACCCCTGGGCTGTGACCGGGGACCGGTGACCGGCCTGTGTCCGGGACCCGCGGGCGTGGGCAACTAGGCTCGGGAGTGGCGGGCTCGGGGGGCCGCGCTGTCCTCCAGTCGACCACAGAGAGCGAGCATGGGCCGTCACGCCGATACCACCGCCCCCCGCCGTCCCGCGCTCCTCCCCCTCCTCGCCGTCGGCGTGGTCCTCCTGCTGGCGGCCGGCGGGGTGGCCTGGTGGCTGACCGCCTCGGGCGGCGGGTGCGACACCCGCCAGCAGGTGGCGGTGACCGTCGCGCCGGAGCTCGGGGAGCTGGCCGAGGAGCTGCTGGCCGCGCCGGTCGAGCTGGACGGCGGTGTCTGCGCCGTGGCGGAGGTGAGCACGCAAGAGCCACTGCAGACCGTCGGTGACCTGGCCGCCCTCGAGGCCGGCGCCCTGCCCGACGTCTGGGTGCCGGACTCCTCCCTGTGGGTGGCCCGGGCGGCGGACGCGCCCCTGGAATCCGTGGGGTCGCTGGCCTCCTCGCCGGTCGTGCTGGCCACCAGCCGCGACGTGGTGGAGTCCTTGGGCTGGGAAGAGACGGCGCCCGGATGGGGACAGGCCCTGGCGGGGGCGCAGCCGCTCGCGGTGCCCGACCTGGCCACCAGCGCCGAAGGGCTGGCCGCACTCGGCGCCGTCCGGACCGCGCTCGGCGGCGGGGCGGAGGCCGACAACGCCGTCGTCCAGGCCGTCCTGGCCGCCGAGCGCGGACCGGCGGTGTCGGTCGCGGACGCGCTGGCCGCGGGGCGCGCGGGTGGAGCGGACGCACCGCTGGTCCCGGTGAGCGAGCAGGAGGTGTACGCCGCCAACCAGGACGCGGAGGAGTCCGCCCTGGTCGCCGTGTACCCGGCCGAGGGCAGCCCGTCGCTGGACTACCCGGTCGTGCGCGTCGGCTCGGCATCCGGGGAGCGGGCCGCGGCCGTCGAGGCGACGGTGCGGGCACTCACCTCGGAGGCCGCACGGACCGCCGCCTCGGCCGCGGGCTTCCGCGGTCCCGACGGCGCAGCACCCCGCGCGACGGATGAGGGCACGGGGATCCGTGCGGAGGCCCCGGAGCCCCTGGAGCTGGACCCGGCGGAGGTGCAGGCGCTCCTCGCGCGGCTGACCAGCCTGGCCGCGCCCTCGCGCATCCTCGCGGTGTTCGACGTGTCGACGTCCATGGAGGCGCCGGTCGGCGGCGGCACCCGCGCCACCCTGGCCCGGGACGCGGCCAAGGCCACCCTGTCCCTCGTGCCGGGCGACTTCGCACTGGGCCTGTGGGTGTTCGCCTACCAGCTCGACGGCGGGCAGGACTGGGCCGAGCTCGTGCCGATCCGCGAGCTCGACGCCGACGTCGGGGGTCGCCCGCAGCGGGACCTCCTCGACGAGCAGCTCGACAGCATCCCCGACCGGCTCACCCCCGGCGGCACGGGCCTGTACGACACCACGCTGGCCGCCGTCCGCGCGGCCCGCGAGGAGTACGACCCGACCGCGGTCAACAGCGTCCTCGTGCTCACCGACGGCACCAACGAGGACGACGGCACCGGCATCGGCCTCGACGAGCTGCTGAGCACGCTGCGGGCCGAGGCGAACCCGGAGCGGCCGGTCAAGGTGATCGGCGTGGCGCTCGGCCCGGACGCCGACCTCGGGGCACTCCGGCAGATCGCCGAGGCCACCGCCGGTGCCGCGTACTCCGCGGTCGATCCCGCCGACCTGCAGACCGTCCTGTTCGACGCCCTCCGCCAGCGCGGATAGTCCGTCGCGGACGCTCTGCCTCTGCCCACTCGTGTGGGCAGAGGCAGAGCTTCCGGGGAACGGGTGCCCCTGAGCCCCCGGAGGGGGCTCCCGGAACGAAGGAGCGCCGGGGGAGCACCCCGGCGAGCCAAGGTCAGGGACGAGGGAGGTCAGACGCGCTCGAGCAGGGCGTCCAGGGCGACGACGACCTCCTCGACGGTCACCAGTGCCAGGGCCGGATCGAGCTCGGTCCCCCACGGGTCGCCCGTGCCGTCCCCGTGCCAGAGAACGACGTGCAGCCGCCCGCCCCGCTCGTGCCGGATCGGTGGTCCCCACAGCGCGGGCGACACCGGCCCGAAGAGCACGATCGAGGGGCGGCGGTAGGCGGTCGCGAGATGGGCCACGCCGGTGTCCCCGCTGACCACCACCCGCGCGGCGGCCACCACGGCGGCCAGCTCGAGCGACGACGTCCGGCCGGCGAGGACGGCCTCCTCCCCCAGCCCGGCCAGCTCCGCCACCGAGCACGCCAGCGCCACCTCGGCCGGGCCGCCGGTGATCCGCACGTCGTGCCCCTGGGCCGCGAGGTGCCGGGCGACGGCGGCGAACCGCTCCGGCGGCCAGCGGCGACCCGGATACGCCGCGCCCGGGTGCACCACCGCCGCGCCGGAGACGGGCGGAGTGACGGCCGGGACGGCCAGGTCGAGGGCGTCGGGGTCGGCCTCGACGCCCAGCCCCTCGGACACCAGGCGGCACCAGCGCCGCACCTCGTGCTCGTCGGGGTACCAGGTGGGCCCCGGATAGCCCGGGCTGTCGAAGGTCAGCAACCGGTCGGGCTGCAGCTCGGCGACGATCACGTGGGAGGCCGGCCCCTTGCCGTGCAGGTCGACGGCCAGCTCCGGCGGCGGGCCCGGCCAGTCCAGCGGCTCCAGCTCACGCGCGGGGAGCACCTCGTCGACGGCATCGATCAGCCGGGCCAGTGGTTCCAGGGCGGCCGTCGTCGCCAGCACCAGCCGGTGGCGCGGAACCGCGGCCCGCACGGCCCGGATCGCCGGGACCCCGGTCAGCAGGTCACCGAGCCCCAGCGGCCGCAGCACCACCGCCACAGGCCGCCTCGCAGGGGCCCGCCGCGAGCTCGCGAGTGGCGGGGGGCGAGGTGGTCCTTTCACACGCGGGAGCGCTCGACCAGCGCCGTCGTCGAGTGGCCGTCGAGGTAGGGCAGGACCACCGCCTGCCCGCCCCAGGTCCGGAGCACCGCGGCCTCCGGGAGGTCGGCCCCGGCGTAGTCGCCGCCCTTGGCCCACACGTCGGGCCGGAGCCGGTCGAGCACCTCCGCCGGGGTGTCCTCGTCGAAGACGACGACGGCGTCCACGAACTCCAGCGCCTCCAGCACCCGCGCGCGGTCGGTCGCGGTGACCAGCGGCCGGGAGGGTCCCTTGAGCCGGCGCACCGAGTCGTCGGAGTTGATGCAGACGATCAGGCAGTCCCCGAGCCCGCGCGCCGCCCGCAGGGTCGCGACGTGACCGGGGTGCAGCAGGTCGAAGCAGCCACCGGTGGCGACCACCGTGCCGCCGGCGGCACGGACCCGCGCCAACAGCGCGTCCACCGTGGTCGCACCCTCCACGGCCGGCTCGGGCCGGACGTCGGTGTCCCATGCGCTCGCGCCGCCGCGCCCGACGAACGCCGACGCGGCGGCCACCGCCGCGGTCACGGCCTCGCCCGTCACCGCCCCGTCGGCCAGTGCGAGCGCCGCGGCCGCTGCGAACGAGTCGCCGGCGCCACACGGATCGCCCCCGGCGACCGGCACGGCCGGCACGACCATCGGCGCCCCCTCGCCGTAGGACAGCAGCGCCCCGCGTGCGCCGAGGGTGACCGCGACCGCGCCCACGCCCCAGCGCCGGATCAGCGCCTCCGCGCGGGCACCCACGGCCGCGAGCCCGGAGCCGTCGGCGGGCACGTCGGTCGCCACGCGGGCGGCCTCGGCGCCGTTCGGAGTGACCAGGCGGGCGTTCGACACCGGGTCCGCGCCACGCGGGTGCGGGTCCCAGACGACCGGGCCCCGGGCCGCGGCCAGCGCCGCGCGCACGTCCGGCGCCGACGTCGTCCCCCGGCCGTAGTCGGCGACCAGCACGGCGGCGGCGTCGCGGATGGCGGCGGCCGCCTCGTCGGGCAGCGACCCGAGCTCGGCGACCGGCGCTCCGCTGTCGAGCCGGACGACGGAGTGGTCGCCCACCCGCACCCGCTGCTTGACCGCGGTGCCCCCGGTGGCGGGGATGCCCAGCAGCCGCACGCGGCCGTCGAGCAGGGCGCGCAGGCGGGCGGCGCCGTCGTCGCTGTCGACGGGCGCGACGAGCACCACCTCGCGGGACGTCGCCGCGGCCGCGATCACCGCCGCCAGCGCGGCACCGCCCGGGCGCTCCCGGGTCTCGACGTCCTCGACGACCGGCACCGGCGCATCCGGGGTCAGCCGCGACGCGGTCCCGACCAGGTCGACGTCGAGCAGCGCGTCACCGACGACCACCAGGGGTGCCCGATCGGGGCGCCGGCTCATCGCGCCGTCCCCAGCACCGGCCCGGAGGGCACCCGCGCGGGCTCGGCGAGCACGGCGGCGTCGAAGGCCGCGCACACCAGGTGCAGGGCCACCAGGTGGCACTCCTGCACGGTGGCCGTCCACGGGGAGTCGATGCAGACGGCGTCGTCGGCGGCGGCGGCCAGCGGGTTCGGCTCGGGCCCGGTCAGGGCCAGCACGGTGATGCCGCACTCCCGGGCCCGGCGTGCGGCCGCGACGGCGTTAGGACTGCGCCCGGAGGTGGACAGCAGCACGAGCACGTCCCCGGCGCGACCGTGCGCCTCGACCTGCCGGGCGAACAGCTCGTCGGCCGGGTAGTCGTTGGCGATCGCGGTGAGGCTCGAGGTCTCCGCGGTGAGGCAGATGGCGGAGAACGGCGGCCGGTCGGCCCGGTAGCGCCCGACCAGCTCGGCGGTGAGGTGCTGGGCCTGCGCGGCGCTGCCGCCGTTGCCCGCGGCCAGCAGCCGGCCGCGCGACTCCCCGCACAGGACGTCGGCCAGCAGGCCACCCCAGCGGTCCAGCGCGTCGACCTGCTCGCTGAGCGATGCGAGCGCCGCGGTGAGTGAGGCGACGTGGTCGCTGCCGGTCAGGTGCGTGCAGGTGTCCGGCGAGGGGACCCCGGCGGCCGTGTTCTCGAAGAAGGAGTGCGGCGGGATGCTCATCGGGCGACCTCCACGGGACGGCGGCTGGCGAGGACCTGTCGGTAGACGGCTTCGGTGTCGGCGACCACGCGGCTCCACCGGTAGCGGGCGCGGGCGCGGCGCACGCCCGCGGCGCCGTAGGCGGCCCGGCGCTCGTCGTCGGCGAGCAGCGCCGCGAGCGTCTCCCCCAGCCGGTCGGGGTCGCGCGGCGGAACCAGGTCACCGGTGATGCCGCCGACGACCGTGTCGACCAGACCACCCACGGCGGTGGCGACGACCGGCCGGCCGCACGCCATGGCCTCCAGCGGGGTGATGCCGAACGGCTCGTACCAGGGGACGGCGAGCACGACGTCGGCCGACCGCACCCAGGCGGGCACGTCGGCCCGGGCCACGGCGCCTGCGAACACCACCCGGTCGGCGACCCCCTCGGCCTGGGCGATCCTCCGCAGCCGGCGCACCTCCGGGTCCGCGTCGATCCCCTCGGCCGGCGGCCCGCCCACGACGACGAGCTCGGCGTCGGGGACCGCGCGCAGCGCCCGCACCGCGTCGTCCTGGCCCTTGCGCTCGACGAGGCGGCCGAGCACCAGCAGCCGGGGCCGCCCCGAGCGGGGGGCCACGGGACCCCGGGGCGTGAACACCGACGTGTCCACCCCGCACGGCACGACCGTGGCGCGGTCGCTGGGCAGACCCAGCCGGCGCAGCTCGAACACCTCGTCGGAGCAGGTGGCGACCACGTGGTCGACGTCGCGGCACAGCCCGCGCTCGAGGCCGATCCGCCCCGCCGGCGACGGGTCGGCCGCGCCCTGGTGCCGGCGCTTGACCGACCCGAGCGCGTGGAAGGTCTGCAGGACCGGAGTGGGCAGCTCCGCGGCCGCCTCGACCGCCGCCAGGCCGCTCATCCAGAAGTGGGCGTGCACGACGTCGGGCGGAGCGATCGACCACCGGTCGCGCAGGACCGCGGCGAACTCGGCCATGTACGGCAGCAGCTCGTCCTTCGGCAGCTCCCGCGGCGGTCCCGCGGGCACGTGCGCGACGTCGTAACCGTCCTGCGTTCGCACCCGCTCGGGCAGCGCGTCGTCGTCGCGCCGCGTGTGGACGGTGACCTCGTGCCCGCGCCGGGCGAGACCCGCGGCCAGGGCCGCGACGTGCACGTTCTGGCCGCCGGCGTCGACGCCGCCGATCGCGGCGAGGGGGCTGGCGTGCTCGCTGACCAGGTCGATCCTCATCGGACTCCCTCACGACGGCGGGCAGGGCGGAGGTGGCGCGAGGGGTGCTCGGTCGTCACCGGGTGACCTCCTCGAGGAGACGGTCCCAGTCGTGCAGGAACCGGCCGAGGCCGTAGCGCTCCAGGGCCGCGGCGCGGGCCGCCTTGCCGGCCAGGCGCGCGGCGTCCTGGTCGTGCAGGAGCTCGCGGACCGCCTCCCACAGCCGCTCCGGCCGGGTGGAGAGGATTCCCGCCTCCGCCGGCACGGCCTCCACGGCCTCCGTGGTGGCGAGCCCGACCACCGGCATGCCCAGGTGCATGGCCTCGAGCAGCGAGAGGCCCAGGGAGGTCCAGCGGACCGGGTGCACGTAGACCCGGCGCCGGGCGAGCTCGGCGTGCATGGCCGCCTGCGGCGGGTCGTCGTGCAGCGCGACGCGATCGGGGTCCAGGCCGTACTGCTGGTGCAGGCCGGACAGCCCCATGCCGAAGACGTC
This sequence comes from Blastococcus deserti, assembly GCF_042682525.1. Classification (NCBI taxonomy): domain Bacteria; kingdom Bacillati; phylum Actinomycetota; class Actinomycetes; order Geodermatophilales; family Geodermatophilaceae; genus Blastococcus; species Blastococcus deserti. The sequence goes on along the minus strand of NZ_JBHUHP010000009.1, from coordinate 47,277 downwards.
GACCGGCGCGGCCGCCGCCAGGCCGGGCAGCAGGTCGGCGCCCACCGTGCGTCCCCGGCGGACCGGCTCGTTGGTGACGACGGCGGCGCGGGCCAGCTCGCCGGTGTACCGCTCCCCCGGGTCGACGATGCCGTGCTCGATGACGGTCGTCGGGGCCCGCCCGTTGTCGTAGAAGAGCCGGTTGAAGTGGGTGACGTGGGCGATCGGGATGTCGTCGCGGTCGGCCATCGGGTGCCGGGTGTGCGGGACCGGCCCGTCGCCCGGCTCGAGGCCCGGCGCGTTGTGCTCGAGGAATACCGCGGGCAGGTCGCGGCCGGGCTCCCGGCCCAGCCACTCCCGAACCAGCTCCAGGTCCCGCCGCCGCTGGAGGACGACGACGTCCACCTGCTCCTCGCGCAGCGCCTCGGGGGTCACCTCCCGCGCCGACGCCGGCCAGTCCCAGGTGCGGGCGCGCCCGAGCCCGTCGGCGTCGCGGTCCGGCGTCACGGGCAGCAGGTAGTCGTGGCGGCCCTGCACGAACGCCGTCGTCCAGGAGCCGTGCACGTGCCAGAGCAGGACGTTCATCGGGTCACCAGCTTCTCCACCGCCGCGACCACGTCGTCGGCCGTCACCGAGGTCAGACAGGGGTGGCCGGGCACGGGGCACTCCCGCGCCCGGGTGTCGCGGCAAGCGGCGGACTGGTCGCCGAGCAGCACCGTGGGCACGCCGTAGGGCGCCCAGCGGACGGCCGGGACGACCGGCGCGAACAGCGAGACCACGGGCGTCCCGACCGCGGCGGCCAGGTGCGCGGGGCCGGTGTTGCCGACCACCACGGCGGCGGCGCCGTCGAGCAGCGCGGCCATCTCGGCGAGCGTCGTGGCCCCGCCGAGGTCGGTGCCCGCGGAACCGGCCACGGCGGCGGTGAGCGCCGTCTCCCCCGGCCCTCCCGTGACGAGGACGCGGTGGCCGGCGGCGGCCAGCGCCTCCACGGCCTCCGCGCAGCGGTCCGGCGGCCAGGCGCGCGCCGGGACCGACGCCCCCGGGTGCAGCACCACGTAGCCCGGCTCGTGTGCGATCTCCGGCAACGGCCGCCGCACGGCCAGCCGGCCCCCGTCGCCTGCGGGCAGCGCGAACCCGGCCGCGCGGGCCAGGGAGAGCGCCCGCTGGGGCTCGGGGAGGTCGTCGTCCACCCGGTGGCGGACGTCGAGCAGCGAGCCGGGATAGTCCACGCTGATCGCCGAGATGCGGGGCACCCCGGCGGCGCGCAGCAGCAGGGCGAGCGGCAGCGGCGACTGGTGGAAGGACGTCGAGATCACCGCCTCGTCCGGCGCGAGGGCGCGGACCCGCTCGGTGAGCTCCGCGAGGTCGTCGGCGCCGACGGGCGGCGGATCGCCGAGGATCCAGGGGCAGCGCCAGGTCCAGACGTCGTCCACCCCGGGGAGCAGCCGGGCGGCCTCGGCGCCGGCCGGACCGGCCAGGAACACCACCCGCTCGGCGCCCGCGGCGATCGCGCGGACCATCGGGCCCTGCAGCAGGACGTCCCCGGCGTTGTCCAGCCGGGCGACCAGCACCGTGCGGCCGCCGGCGCCGGTCACCATCTCCCCGCCAGGACGTCGTCGACCGCGGCGGTCAGGGTCTGCGCCCGGCGGGCGGCGGCCTGCACCTCGGCGCGGCGGGTCACCGGCGTCGGCACCATGATCCCAACCGCGCCGGCTGCCTCGGCGGCCTCGACGTCGGCGCCGATGTCACCGATCACCACGCACCGCGCCGGCTCGACATCGAGCTGGGCGCAGGCGGCCTTGACCATGCCGGGCGCCGGCTTGCGGCAGCTGCACCCGTCGTCGGGCCCGTGCGGGCAGACCTGGAGGGTGTCGAAGGGACCGAGCAGCTCGGCCAGCCGGTCCATGCAGGCGTCGACCTGCTCCCGGGTGATCAGCCCGCGCGCCACCCCGGACTGGTTGCTGACCACGCCGACCCGCACGCCGCGGGCCCGCAACCGGTCCAGCGCCTCCTTCGCGCCGGCCACCGGCCGCACCCAGTCGGGGTCGCCGTTGTAGGGGAAGTCGTGGACGAGGGTGCCGTCCCGGTCGAACAGCACCAGGTCGGGCAGCCCCCGCCAGCGCGCCACCCGGCGGTGGCGCACGACGCCGCGCAGCCAGTGCCAGGTGGCCACGGGCGGGATGAGTGCGCTGGTGGCGGCCATCGTGGCCACCTCGGCCCTCGTGCGGGGACCGGGCGCGATCCGGGCCCAGGCGAACTCCGCCGTGCCGGCCAGCCAGGCGGCGGCCGCGACCGCGGCGGCGCGCGGCCGGCCGCCGGCGGCGAGCCCGGCCGCGGCCAGCGCGGCGGCGGTCACCGCCGTGTGCTGCGGACGGCGGCCCAGCGGGGCATCGGCGCGGGTGCGCCAGTCGGGCCCGTGCAGCCGACGCATGAGGACGTCGTCGGCGTTGCCCGCCTGCACGCGGACACTGATCCAGCGGTCGGCCGGCCGGACCGGGTGGGTGATCCACCGTCGGCCGCGCACCAGCCGGGCGCCGGTGTCCATGACCCGCAGCGCGAGGTCGGAGTCCTCGCGGAAGGCGCGGGGGAAGCGCTCGTCGAACCCGCCGACGGCCGACAGCGCCGCCCGGCGGTAGGCGAGGTCGGCGGTGATCCAGCTGCTGGTGGCCAGCCCTGCGGTGCCGCGCTCCCAGTCGGTGGGCCGGCGGTCGGGGGGCAGCGGGACGCGCACCCGCCCCTGGCTGCCCGCGACGTCGGCGGGCAGGCGGGCGAGGTCCTCGGCCAGCCGCTGGTACCAGTCGGGATCGGGCACGACGTCGTCGTCGAGGAAGGCGATCCACTCCGTGCGGGCGGTGCGCCAGCCGAGGTTGCGGGCGCGGGCCGGGCCTCCGCCGCCGGTGCGGACGACGCGGACGGGCGGCAGTCCGGGGCGGTCGGGCCGCAGCGGGCTGCCCGCCGGGCGGTCGTCGACCAGGATCAGCTCGGCCGGGCGGGGCCCGGACGCGGTGGCCAGGGCGTCGAGGAGCACGTCGAGGGATGGTCGCCCGATGGTCGGGACGACGACAGTGCTGGTCCCGAGCCCTCCGTCCATGATCGCCTCCTGCCCGATCGCGTTCCGGCGGAAACACTACGGGCTTGAAGCTTTTCGAGGGCCGACCTCTTCTACCCCTCGGAGAGGCCGTCTAACGCCGCGATCGGGTAGCGGCCGACACCCGGGCGAGCGCGTCGGTGACCAGGGGCGCGTCGTCCCCGAGCATGCCCAGGAGGTGGGCGACGAGGTCGTCGTGCGTGACCGCCGCCTGCTCGACGCGAAGCCGGCCGGCCGGGGTGAGACGGGCGTGCAGCAGCCGACGGTCCCCCGCGGCCCGCTCGCGGAGGACCAGGCCCTCGGCGACGAGCCGGTTCACCGTGCTCGTCACGCCGGCGCGCGACAGTCCGAGCGCCTCGGCCAGATCCCCCATGCTGGCCCGCTCCCCCGGCGACTCGGCCAGGCGGCGCAGCGCCTCGAAGCCGGTCAGGGACAGGTCGTGCTGGCGGTGGAGAGCGGAGTCGACGCGACGGGTGATCCGGTCGTGGACCTGAACGATGCGCAGCCAGGTCTCCGCGGGGCGCGGGGCGACACCCGGGACGGCACCGGCGTCCCGGGGAACACCGCGAGCGAGCGCGTCCTCGGGCCGGGGCACGTCCCCATCGTCGCCGAAAGCGGGCTCAGGCGCTCCCGGTCCCGGCGTGTCGCCGGCCGGCTGCCCGCTGGGAGCCGGCGACGGAGGCCAGGCCGGCGACGGTGCCCACGAGGGCGACCGCCGCGGCGGTGAGCGGAACCAGGTCCCGCCAGCCCTCGGCGGGGGCGGGCCGGCCGGCGCCGGCCACCTGCAGCTCGACGTCGGCGACCACGGCCGAGTCGCTCCCGACCAGGTCCACCGTCGTCGTGCCCGCGCCGCTGCCGTCGGGGATGCGGATCCGCGCCTGGACCGTGCCGTCGGAGGAGGCCACGGCCGTGCCGAGGACGTTCCCGCCGTTCCGCAGCCGGATGGTGACCCGCTCACCGGGCAGGAAGCCTGCGGCCTGCACGGTCACGATCTCCCCCGCGTCCGCCCCGGACGCGAGGGGCTCGCCGGCGCCGGCTGCGGGCACCGCCGAGCCGGACGCCCACGGCTGGCCGGGCGCGGGGGCGGAGGAGGAAGCGCCCGGCGCGCCGGCCTCCGCCGAGCCGCCCGGGGAGGCAGTGGGCGACGTCGTCGTCGGCGGAGCGGGCTCCGGAGTGGTGGGCGCGGCCAGTGCGGCGCAGTCCTCCTGCGCGGGCCGGGTGAAGCTGTACTCCTCCAGCTCGTCGGTCCAGACGGCGCCGGAGCCGTCCTGCGCGGTGTACTCGAGCCGGCCGTCGATGGTCTCGCCGTACGCGACGTCGCCGCTGCGGAGGACCACCGTCTCGCCGGGCTGGAGCACCGCCTCGTCCTCGCCCGCGGGTGCGCGCGTGGTGGCGAGCCGGACCGTGTAGGGCGCGGTACCGGCGACGATCTCCACCACCAGCCCACCGGGGCGGCAGCTGGGCCCGTGGGTGACCCGCGCGTCCGGGCGGGTGGGGTCGTCGATCGCGGCGGCCGGCGCCGCCGCGGCCAGCCCGGCACCGACGAACAGGGCCACGAGACCGGTGAGCAGCCCGGCCGACAGGGCCGGGCGGGCGGGCAAGGCGGAGGTCACGGACCGTACGGCGACGGGCCACCGGGTGGTGCTGATACGTGCTCCCCCATTGCAGTTCTGCTTCGTGCCGAATCATGACGGAAGTGACACTTCGTTTCCAGCCCGTTACCGGCGCGGCGCGCGTGTCGTGCGGCGTGTCACGAGATTCCCCCGCGCGGTCACCCGCCGAGGCCGGCCAGTTCGTTCACGCAGAGGACGAGGAACAGCGCGGCGGCTGCCACGAGAAGGGCGTTGGACAGCCACCCGTTGCGCCACGGGGCAGGTGTGCGGCTGCTGTTGAGCAACCAGACCAGGGTGATCGCGAGGAAGGGCATGAAGAAGGCCCCGAGCGCGCCGTAGGCCACCACGAGCGCGAACGGCTGCCCGACGAGGACCAGCACCATCGGCGGGAAGGTCAGCCAGAGCAGGTACGCCCGGTACGGCAGGCTCCGCTGGGCCGGGCCCTCGGTGAGCTGCCCGCGCGCCTCGCGGCGGGTGCGTACGAAGTCGGTGAACAGCAGGCTCACGCCCTGCCAGACACCCAGCAGCGAGGAGAACGACGTCGCCCAGAAGCCGACGAGGAAGAGCGTGGACACGATCTGGCCGAAGCGGTCGCGGAGCATCTCGTCGAGGTCGAGCAGCCCACGGTCGCCCTCGGTCAGGGTGATGCCCGACCGGTGGAGGAGGTCGGCGCCGACGACGAGCATCGCGACCACGAAGACGCCGGTGGTGATGTAGGCGACCCGGTTGTCCAGGCGCATCACCGTCATCCACGACGCGTCGCGCCAGCCCTTGGCGTTCACCCAGTAGCCGTAGGCCGCCATCGTGATGGTGCCGCCGACCCCGCCCACCAGGCCGAGGGTGTAGATGGCCGACCCCTCGGGGAGGCGCGGCACGAGGCCGGAGAGAGTGGCCCCGAGATCGGGCACCACCAGCACGGCGAGGCCGACGACGACCACGAACATGACCCCGATGAGGATCGTCATCGCCCGCTCGAACAGCCGGTAGTTGCCGAACCACACGAACACCAGGCCGACCAGCCCGGACAGGATCGCCCACGCCTCCAGGGGCAGCCAGGGGAACAGTGCGGCCAGGGGCAGCGCGGACGACGTCATCGCGGTCGCTCCGTAGACGAAGCCCCAGATGAGCACGTAGAGCACGAAGTAGACCGACGTCCACGCGCCGAGCGAGCGCCAGCCGGTGAAGATCGTGGAACCGGTGGCCAGGTGCCAGCGCCCGGTCGCCTCGGCCAGGGCGATCTTCACGACGACGCCGACGACCACCGCCCACAGCAGCGCGTAGCCGAACCGGGAACCCGCGACGAGGGTGGCGACCAGGTCACCGGCCCCCACCCCGGTGGCCGCGACGACGATGCCGGGCCCGACGAGGCTCCACCGCCGGCCCTTCTGCTGCTCGGCCACCGGACGGGGATCGACGTCCTCCCCCAGCGGTCCGGTGGGCTGCGGCACGGCTCCTCCCAGGGATCGCGAGGCCAGTCCAGCCCAGCGGTGCTGGGCTCGCAACCGGCGGGTGAGAGGCCGGTCACTACGGTGGCCGGCGTGGAGGAAGCAGGAGCCGGCCGTCGTCGGCAGAACGAGGTGTACCGGGCCGGCGTCTACGGCCGGCTGCCCCGTGTTCCCGTCGCCGCCCGGAAGCTGCAGGACCGCGCGAAGCGGGCCCTGGACGCCCGGACCTACGCCTACGTGGCGGGCGGCGCCGGGGACGAGGTCACCCAGCGGGCCAACCGGGCGGCGTTCGACCGGTGGGCGGTCGTGCCGCGGGTGCTGCGGGACGTGAGCAGCCGCGACAGCTCCATCGAGCTGTTCGGCCGGCGGCTCCCCGCACCGCTGCTGCTCGGCCCGGTGGGAGCCCTGGAGCTGGTGCACCGGGAGGCCGACCTGGCGGTGGCCCGCGCCGCCGCGTCGACCGGCGTCCCGATGGTCTTCTCCAACCAGGCGTCGGTCCCCATGGAGGACTGCGCCGCCGCCATGGGCTCTGGTCCGGACGCTGCCCCGCGCTGGTTCCAGCTGTACTGGTCGACGTCGGACGAGCTGGTCGAGAGCCTGGTCGGACGGGCCGAGGCGGCCGGGTGCGACGCCCTGGTGGTCACCCTCGACACCACGATGCTCGGCTGGCGGCCGCGCGACCTCGACCTGGGCCACCTGCCGTTCGCGCTGGGCAAGGGCATCGCGCAGTACACCTCCGACCCGGTGTTCCGGCGGCTGGTCGAGGAGCGGGTGGTGGCCGCGGGAGCCCCGGCGCCCGCCGAGCCGGCCGCGTCGGCGAAGCGCGACCGGCAGCCCCGGCCGACGCCCGCCGCGGTGCGGGCCCTGGTCGGGATGGCCCGTGCGTGGCCGGGCTCGCTGCGGGAGAACCTGCGGTCCCCGCTCCCCCGGGCCGCGGTGGAGACGTTCCTCGGCATCTACTCCCGCCCCTCGATCACCTGGGCCGACCTCGCCTGGCTGCGGTCGCGGACCCGGCTGCCGATCCTGCTCAAGGGTGTGCTGCACCCCGACGACGCCCGCCGCGCCCTGGACGAGGGAGTGGACGGCGTGGTCGTCAGCACGCACGGCGGCCGCCAGGTCGACCGCTCGATCCCCGCCCTCGACGCCCTGCCCGAGGTCGTCGGCGCGGTCGCCGGGCGCGCCCCGGTGCTGCTGGACAGCGGCATCCGCAGCGGGGCCGACGTCTTCATCGCCGTCGCGCTCGGCGCCAGCGCGGTCCTGCTCGGCCGGCCGTTCGCGTGGGGTCTGGCGCTGGCCGGCGAGGAGGGCGTGCGGCAGGTGATCTCCGACGTCCTCGCGGAGTTCGACCTGACCCTGGGGCTGACCGGGCACACCGCCGTCGACCAGCTGTCCCCCGACGTGCTCCGCCGCGTCGGCTGACCTGGGTCCTGCCGCGATCATGGCGCCCTGACCACCGTCGGAGCGGCCGGAGTGGCAGGCCGCCATGATCGCCGGGGTCGTCCGTGGAACACGCCGGATACGACACTCCGACGTCGTCTTGACGGATGGTGTGACCCGGCTCACAGTGGTTCTCGGGCGGGAGAGCCGGCAATCGAGTGGCTGTCCACTGCTGGACAGACCGACCAACGCGGCCAGACCGTCAGGCCCGGCCTCCCGCCCCCACATCCTCCGCCCGGCGGTCCGTTCGCGCGCCCGCGACGACGGCGGCTCCGTCCCGGCAGGACCCGCGCGCCGTCGTCCGACGCCGCAACCGTCGCTCCGGCGCCGGACGCACCACGACCCCCGTCCGGCGTCCGGACGGGGGTCGTGCGGTCCTGCCGCCCCGCAGCCGTCAGGCGACGGGCGAGCTGACGAGCGACCGGCTGCGCGGCACGTAGTCACCCCGGCCGTCGAGCACGTAGCGCTCGGCACCCTCGGGCGTGGCCGCGATCTCCCGCAGGGCCTGGCCCAGCAGTGGGATGTCGGTGAGGTAGGTCTGCCGGTTGGCACTGACCCGGACCGCGCCGGGGAGCCGGTGCCTGCGACCGGCGCGCACGTCGGCGTGGAACTGGTCGACCTCCGCCTCGGAGAGGCCGAGCAGGCGGCCCATGTAGGGGTGTGCGCAGAAGCAGCCGCTGCGGGTACCGATCGCGTACTCGTTGGCCAGCCGGGCGGCCAGCAGGCCGTGCGGCACACCCTCGAGGTTGAAGGCCGCGACGGGCAGCCGGTCACCCGTCACCGGACCGAGGCGGTGCAGCCCGGGGACGGAGGCCAGCTCGGAGTCCAGGCCGCGGACCAGGTGCTCCTCGTGGGCCAGGACCGAGGACCAGCCGTCGCTGCGGAGTTCGTCGGCCGAGGCGGTCAGCGCGACGACCCCGAGGACGTTGGGGGAGCCGGCGTCCTCACGGTCGGGGCCATCGGCCCAGACGACGTCGTCGAACGACACCGCCTGCACCGCCCCGCCACCCACGAGGAACGGCTCACCGGTGGCGAACAGGTGGCGCGGGGCCACCAGGGCGCCGGCGCCGAACGGCGCGTACATCTTGTGACCCGAGAAGGCGATGACGTCGACGTTGAGCGCGGTGATGTCCACCGGGCGGTGCGGCACCAGCTGCGCTCCGTCGACCACGACGAGGACGCCGCGCTGGCGTGCCGCGGCACCGATGGCGCGCAGGTCGGGAAGCCAGCCGGTGACGTTCGAGCCACCGGAGACGGCCAGCACCTTCGGTCGGGGGTACTCGTCGAGAGCCGCCTCGACGGCGGCGACGTCGAACGTCCCACGCTCGTCGACCTGCACGGTCCGCAGCCGCGCGTGCCGTGCCCAGGGCAGCAGGTTGGCGTGGTGCTCCACCGCCGTGGTCGCGACGACGTCGCCCTTGGTGAGGCGCAGCCGGTAGGCCAGCAGGTTGAGCGCCTCGGTGGTGTTGCGGGGGAACAGCGCCAGGTGCGTGGCCGGATCGGCGCCGACGAAGCGCACCATGATGTCGCGCGCCTCCTCGTACCGGGCGCTGGTGATCTGCGACCGGATGCCGGCGCCGCGGTGGACGCTCGCGTACCAGGGGAGGAACTCCTGCACCGCCTCGGCGACGGCGACGGAGGCAGAGCTGGTGGCGGCGGTGTCGAGGTCGACGTACTGCCGCGGGCCGCCGTCGAGGACGGACACCCAGAGGTCGTCGCCGACGAACTGGCCGGCCGTGAACGCCGGGGTCATCTCCATGCCAGCCTCATCGAACGGAATCCACCGAAACTTGAGCGACCGCCTCCGGGGCTGCGGCTTTCACACCCAGGGGGGAGGGACGGACGTGTAGTCGTTCAAGTCATCGCCGGGGCGTCCCGATGGGGACGGCATGACGACGCCCGTGTCCGCCGCCGAGAGCCGGCGCCACCCCCGCCGTGCGTTCCGGCTGACCTCACGGGTCTTCTGGGACATGGCCATCTACATGGTCGGCCTCGGCCTGGTGGTGGGACTGATCTTCCCGCCGTTCGCCATCCTGCTCGGGGTGCCCGAGTCGATCGCGGAGCGGCCGATCTTCCGCTCCGCCTGTCTGGTGGCCGGCTTCCTCGTCGGCGCGATGAACTACGCCCTGTGCAAGGGCGTCGTCGGGGGCCGGATGGAGGTGCTCGGCGGCCACCTGCGGTCGGCCACGAGCTCCATCACCTCCGCGACGCGTACCGGCGACTGGTCCGAGGCGGTGTTCGAACGGATCACCGTCGACTCGAACGACCAGATCGGGGAGGCCGGCCGGGCCTTCAACAGCCTGCTGGGCGCCGTGGAGGGACGCAAGGACCTCGAGAACCGGCTGCGCTACCAGGCGTTCCACGACCAGCTCACCGGACTGCCGAACCGGGCCTTCATGATGGACAAGCTCGTCGAGGCCGAGCAGCTCCGCGAGGCCGGGACGCCGTCGGCCGTGCTCTTCCTCGACGTGGACAACCTGAAGGCCGTCAACGACAGCCTCGGGCACGACGGCGGCGACACGCTCATCAAGCTGCTGAGCGAGCGCATGGTCGGCAGCGTCCGGGACACCGACACGGTGGCCCGGCTGTCCGGCGACGAGTTCGCGATCCTGCTCATCGGTCCGGGCAGCGAGCACCAGGCGGAGCGCGTGGCCCACCGCCTCATCGACTCCCTGCGCGCGCCCACGCGGATCGGCGAGCACCTCGTGCGCACCGGCTTCAGCATCGGGCTGGCCACCTCCGGCACCTGCGCGGCCAGCGGCATCGGCATGCTGCGCGCCGCCGACATGGCGATGTACGCGGCCAAGTCCGGCGGCAAGGGAAGGCTCGAGGTCTTCCAGCCCAGCCACCACACGGCACACGTGCAGCGCGACGCCGTCCGCGGTGAGCTCGCCGGCGCCCTCGACGCCGAGCAGCTGGAGCTGCACTACCAGCCCATCGTCGACGTGTCCACGAAGCACATCGTCGGCTTCGAGGCCCTCCTGCGGTGGCGGCACCCCGAGCGCGGCCTGGTGTCCCCGCTCGAGTTCATCCCCCTGGCCGAGGAGACCGGACTGATCGTGCCCATCGGCCGCTGGGTGCTCCAGGAGGCCACCCGCCAGGCCGCCGCGTGGCAGAACCGGTCCCCGCTGGGCCGGTTGCGCATGAGCGTGAACGTCTCGGTGCGGCAGTTCCAGCACCCCGACCTGGTCGGGGACGTGGCGGAGGCGCTGCACCGGTCGGGCCTGGACGCGTCCCTCCTCACGATCGAGATCACCGAGTCGCTCTTCGCGCAGGACACCGAGGAGACGATCCGCAAGATCGGGCTGCTCAAGGACCTGGGTGTCCGCCTCGCCCTCGACGACTTCGGGACCGGCTACTCGTCCCTCAGCTACCTGCGGCGGTTCCCGATCGACACGCTGAAGATCGACAAGTCCTTCATCGACGGCGTCACGACCAGTCCCGAGGGGCACGCCGTGGTGGCGGCCATCACCCAGCTCGGTCAGACCCTGCGCCTCGAGGTCGTGGCCGAGGGGCTGGAGACCGCGGACCAGGTGGAGGCGCTGCGCAGCCTCGACTGCCCGTTGGGTCAGGGCTACCACTTCTCCCGTCCGCTGGCCGCGGGGGATGCGGTGAAGCTGCTGCTGACCGGGCAGAAGCCGGCGCCCACCATGCTCGTCCCCGCCTGATCGGCCCGGCCCGCCGGGCGGGCCGGCCGGACGCTCCGAGGATCCGGCTCGCGGACGCTAGACGGACGCCGCGGTGGCCGTGGACGGCGCGGAGGGCTCCGGCGTCCGGGGCAGCACCGTGGCCACGTAGGACTTCGCGGCGGCCGCCGTCCCGACGTCCACGCCCTCCCGCTCGGACAGGTACCAGCGGTGCTCGAGCACCTCGTGGAAGACCTCGGCCGGCTCCAGCCGCCCGGCCAGCTCCGCCGGCACGGAGTCGACGACGGGCTGGTAGACCTCGGCGAGCCACCGGTGCCCGGCGACCGTGTCCCGCACCGCCGCGCCGTCGCGCTGCTCCAGGCAAGCGCGAAAGCCGTGGACGTCGTCGAGCAGCCGGCGGGCCTGGTTCTCCTGCGTCATCAGGCCGGTCAACCGGGCCAGCTCGTGTCGGTACTGATCCGGCTCGGCGACCCGGGTCTCCACCCGCAGCCGGGTCGCCTCCTCGGAGGTCACCAGCTCCAGCTGCCCGACGCCGAAGCCGAGCGCGTCCAGCTCCCGCAGTCGCTCCGCCAGGCGGACGTCCTGCTCGGCCGGGTGGAACACCTCCTCGCGGGTGACCGCCTCCCACAGCGCCTCGTACCGCTCGGGCAGGCGTTCGGCCAGCTCCCCCGGGTCGATCCCCGACGGGAGCAGACCACCCGTCCGCAGGTCCAGCAGCTCGGCTCTCACCCGCTCCCGCGCCAGGTCGACGTCGTGGGTGCGCTGACCTCGGGTCAGGTGGGGGTGCCGCTCGACGGTCTCGGCGTCCACGAGGTAGGCGGAGAACGACCCGGCATCGGGCCGGAACAGCGTGTTCGACAGCGAGCAGTCGCCCCAGAACACCCCGGCGAGGTGCAGCCGGACGAGCAGCTCGACGAGCGTGTCGATGAGCTGCTGCGCCGAGTGGTCGGCGCGGGGGCTGGAGAAGAGGTACCGGTAGGACATCGAGTACTCGAGGTACCGGGTGACCAGGACGGCGGGCAGGCCGCCCGGGCGGTCGACGCAGATGCCGAGCACCGACACCGCCGGCAGGCCCTCGGCCTCGAACTCGCCGAGCAGCGCGTACTCGTGCCGCGCGAGCGGCTCCGCGATCTCCTTGAGCGCGTGGACCCGGCCCTCCGCCGACACGAAGCGCACCGGGTGCCGCGAGATGCCGCGCTCGGCTACGTCGAGGAGCAGGTCGGCGGGCCACTCCTCGAGGGGCAGCTCCCAGGGCAGGGACAGCAGGCCGGCGGCGTCGTCGGCAGGGGGACGGAACAGGAACCGCATGGGGGTCTCCGCGTGCAGGGACGGTCGATGGGCCTACCGAGCGTCATCGACCGGTCACAGCACGAACAGTCGCAGTATGCCCGGGACGGCACCTGCCGAACCCTGGTGCACGGGGTCCGGGCGCCACTGTGGCGAAGAACGCCTCCCGGCGGGTGTGCGACCGGCGGCACGGTCCGGGCGGATCACCGGACGGCGGAGGTGACCCCACCCTCCCCGGCCCGGGAGACGAATCTGCCGCGCCTCCCCCGTCGGGGCGGCGCGGCAGATCGGTGTCTCAACCAGACGTGCACCCGAAGGGATTCGAACCCCTAACCTTCTGATCCGTAGTCAGATGCTCTATCCGTTGAGCTACGGGTGCCGGTGTTCAGTTGTCGTGCGCGGAGGCTCCGGGATTTGAACCCGGGATGGGGATTAACCCAAACCGCATTAGCAGTGCGGCGCCATAGACCGGACTAGGCGAAGCCTCCCGGGGTCCGAGTCCCCTCGGAACCACCGAGGAGAGAGACTACCAGCGGCTCCCGCGGCGCTCCCAGCCCGGGTGCCCTCTCCCCCGCGATCATGACGTTCCGGTGGCGACGCACCGCTCCTCCCGGGCGTGTCGCCCCGCGCACTCCATGATCGCGGCGGGGAAGAGGCTCAGGCGGTCACCGACTCCCGGTCGGCGCCGGCGGGCACCGACGGCCGCCGTCCGGGCACCAGCGTGACGACGACGGCCAGCGCCGCGCCGAGGGTCGCGAGCACCAGGCTCCCCGGCACCCCGGCCGGGCCCTCGATGAGCGCGCCACCGAGCGCCGCCCCGATCGCCGACGCCCCGACGGTGATCGTCGACAGCCACGTGAAGGCCTCGGTGGTGGCGTGCACCGGCGCCATCGTGCCGATCAGGGTGTTCTGGACGGTCAGCGTCGGGGCGATCGCCGTCCCCCCGAGGAACAGCAGCACGCCCAGCGCCCAGGGGCTGGAGATCCAGGCCAGCGGAGCCAGCCCGATGGTCACGCCGAGCAGCAGCAGGCGGTACTGCCGCGGCAGCGACGTGCTCAGGACGCGGGCGCCGAACCACAGGCCACCGGCCGTCGAGCCGAGCGCCCAGACGGCGAGCAGCAGCCCGGACAGGCCCGGCGACCCGACGGAGTCGGCGAACGCGGGGATGGCGACCTCCAGCGCGCCGAAGCCGAGCATCAGCGCCGCGCCGCTGAGCAGCAGACGGGGCATGCCGGGGGTCAGCACGGTGGAGAACAGGCCGGCGCGGGCGCCCACCACGGGCACGTACGCCCGCGTCGCGGCCGACATCGCGATGCCCAGGGCGCCGGCGACGCCGAGGGCACCGGCCACGGCCACCGCGGCCGCCGCGGACACGAACACCGCCAGCCCCGCGACCAGTGACGGACCCACGACGAAGACCAGCTCGGTCGCCGTCGCGTCGAGCGCGTAGGCGGTGGGGCGGACCCGGACGTCGGCCCGCGACCAGAGCGCACGGACGGTGCCGGACACCAGCGGCGTCGCCATGCCGGCCAGCGCCGCCGCGGCGACGACCACCACGTCGGAGACACCTCCGAGGACGACGGCGATGACCAGCGCGAGCAGGAGCGGATAGGCCGCCGCCTGCGCGAACAGGACCGGGCGGGGGCCCCGGCGGTCGGCCAGCCGACCGAGGACGGGCGCCATGAGGGCAGAGGCGATCCCCAATGTGGCTGACGCGAGCCCGGCAACCGCGTAGGAACCGGTCTGCTGCTGCACCATCAGCAGCAACGCGAGCGGGACCATGGCGGAGGGGAGGCGCCCGGCGAAGCCGGCAAGGAGGAGCACCGGAGCGGAGGGCAGCCGCCAGACGGTGAGGTACGCACGCACGGTCGTTCTCGTTTCACACTTGCAGGGAAGGAATCTGTAGGGGGCTAACGAGCGTTCATCCCCTACGCATTCCGAGGCTAGCATCCACCGGTAGGGAGTCACATGGATTACGACACCTACGGGTCGAGTGCCGTCGAACTCGCCATCGAGCTGGCCAACGCCGATCGCACCGATCCCGAGTGGGCCCGCGCGTTCCTGAGCTCCCACGACGAGTGGTTCACGCCCGGCACGCCGCTGGAGCTCTCACCACGCGAGACGCACCAGGCGGATGCGACCGCCGAGCTGGTGCGCGCGGTCGCCGTGGCCCAGACGCAGGACGACGTCCTGGCCCGGCTCAACGAGCTGCTCGTCCTCGCCCGGCCGCACCCCTACGCCACCGACCACGACGGCGAGCTGCACCTGCACTACGCCCGCCCCGACGCGCCGGTGCTGGAGCAGCTGACCACGACGGTGGCCATGGGGCTGTCGCAGGTGGTCGTCCAGCACGGCTGGCAGCGGCTGGGGGTCTGCTCCGCCGAGGGCTGCGGCAACGTCTACGTCGACACCTCGCGCAACGCCAGCCGCCGGTACTGCTCCAACACCTGCGCGAGCCGCTCGACGGTGGCCGCCTACCGGGCCCGCCAGAAGGCCTGACATCCCAGCTTCCGGTACGGAAATCTGCGCTGGGCGCGTCAGCTTCCTGTACCGGAAGCTGAGGTGGGCCGTCCGGTCCCTGGACGGGCCGACACGTGAACTCCACTAGCGTCCGGGCGTGGCCTCCGCCCGGCAGCTCGATCGGCGCCTGCACGCGTTCATCGGCGGGCTGCCCATGACGCCGGCCGACCGGTGGCTGCGCCGGCTGTCGACCGCGGCCGACCACGGGCGGCTGTGGCTGGCGATCGCCGTCGTGCTGGGCGCCCGGAAGGGGTCGCTGCGCCGGGGCGCCCTGCGCGGCGTCGGCTCGATGGCCTTCTCCAGCGCGCTGGTCAACCTGGTCCTCAAGCGGGTCTTCGGCCGGGTCCGGCCCGACCTGGAGAACCTGCAGGCGCACCGGCGGCTGCGTCGCGAGCCGGGGAGCCTGTCCTTCCCGAGCGGCCACTCCTCGTCGGCGGCGGCGTTCGTCACGGGGCTGGCGATGGAGTGCCCGCCGGCCGGGGCGGCGCTCGCGCCGGTGGCGCTGGGCGTCGGCTACTCCCGGGTGCACGTGGGCGTGCACTACCCGGGGGACGTCGTCGCGGGCCTCGCCGTCGGGGGCGCGGTCGCCGTCGCGACCCAGCACTGGTGGCGGGTCCGGCCCAAGGTGCCGGCCCGGGTGCGCCCGGCCACCGCGGCGCCGGCCCTGCCGGAGGGCGGGGGCCTGGTGGTCGCCGTCAACCCGCGTTCGGGCCCCGACGACTACGACCCCGCGGCCGACATCCGCCGCGTCCTGCCGCGCGCCGAGGTCCTCGAGGCCACCAGGGCCACCGGGGTCGCCGACCTGCTCGCGGAGGCCGCGGCGTCCGGTCGGGCGAAGGCCCTCGGCGTGGCCGGCGGCGACGGCAGCGTCGCCGCCGCCGCGGCGGTCGCCGCCCAGCACGGTCTCCCGCTGGCCGTCATCGCGGCGGGGACGCTGAACCACTTCGCGCGGGACGTCGGCCTGGAGACGCCGGAGGACACCGCCGAGGCGGTCGTCACCGGGCAGGCGGTGCGGGTCGACGTCGCCGAGGTGAACGGGACGCCGTTCCTCAACACCTCCAGCATCGGCGCCTATCCGGAGATGGTCCGCCGCCGAGACGAACTGTCCGGGCGGCTGGGCAAGTGGCTGGCGTTGACGGTGGCCGTGGCACAGGTGCTGCGGACCCAGCAGCCGGTGTCGCTGCTGGTCGACGGGCAGCCCCGGTCGGTGTGGATCCTGTTCGTCGGCAACTGCCGCTACACGCCGCGCGGGCTCTCCCCCGCCTGGCGGCCGCGCCTGGAGGACGGCCTGCTCGACGTCCAGTACCTGCGGGCGGACCTCCGCTTCGGCCGGACCCGCGCCGTGCTGGCCACCCTTCTCGGGCTCAGCTCCCACACCCGCAGCTACGGGCACGCCACCACCAGGGAGCTGCGCATCGTGTCCTGCTCGGGGCCGCGGCAGGTGGCCTACGACGGCGAGATGGGTCCGCACGCCACCGAGTTCCTCTTCCGCAAGCGTGCCCCGCTCACCGTCTACTGCTGCCGCACCGCCTGAGCGCGCCGTCACGGGAAGCGACCGCGCGGACCCGTGTCCTTCCCGCCGCCGCCCGGCTGGCGTCGCGGCGCCCGCGCCGACCGGGAGCGATGAGGCTGCGATGACGCCGACGACCCGCCTGCCCACCGTCGCCCGCCGCGGCCTCGATCCGTCGACCACCGTGCCCTTCCGGGTGGTCGACGGGGTGGCGGCGCACGTCCAGCAGTGAACCCAGCGAGCCGACGGACGGCGCCGGACCGGGCAGGTGCTGTGCACGCTCGACGGCCTGGAGTGGCACCTGGTCGCCACCGTCCTGCGCAGCGGCGCGGCCCGGACGGCCGTCCGCGAGCGCCTCAGGACGGCTGGGCAGGGCCCGGGCCGCCTCGCTACGGTCGGGCCGGGGATTGCCCGGGCGATCTTCCGGGCAGTGCACGCCCCGACGTCCACCGCGGTACCGAGGGAAAGAGGACACCATGCTGGTCCGCCGGATCGCCCGGCCACTGCTCGCCTCGTCGTTCATCTACGGCGGCATCGACACCCTGCGCAATCCGCAGACCCGGGTTCCGGGCGCACAACCGGTCGTCGAGAAGATCACCGAGCAGGCCGACAAGCAGCTGCCCGTCCAGGTCCCCCGGGACGTCGAGCAGTGGGTGCGGATCGACGCCGGCGTCAAGGTCGGCGCGGGGGTCCTCTTCGCTCTCGGCAAGCTGCCCCGGTTGTCCGCGCTGGCCCTCACCGCGAGCGTCGTCCCCACCACCCTGGCCGGGCACCGCTTCTGGGAGCACACCGACCCGAAGGAGCGCTTCGGCCAGCTCTCGCACTTCCTGAAGAACCTCGGCCTCCTCGGCGGGCTGCTGCTTGCCGTCGTCGACACGGAGGGCAAACCGTCGGTGGGCTACCGGGCGCGCCGCGCCGCGAAGAAGGCCACGGACAGCACCGAGAAGAGCCTCGCGAAGGCTCAGAAGCGCGCCGCGAAGGCGCAACGGAAGGCGGAGAAGCGCCTGGAGAAGGCGTCCCGCTGACCGCACCGCTCACACCCGCGGCCGCGCTCCGGAGGATCGCCTTCCTCCTGGAGCGCGCCCGCGAGCCCAGCTACCGCGTCGGTGCGTTCCGCACCGCCGCGGCGGTCGTGGACGCGCTCACCGAGGACCAGCTCGACCTCAAGATCCGCACGAACACGCTCAAGGACCTCAGGGGCGTCGGCCCCAAGACCGCCACCGTCGTCGTCCAGGCGCACCGCGGAGAGGTCCCCGAGTACCTCGCCAAGCTCGAGCAGGACTACGCCGAGCTCGTCCCGGCAGCCGACGACGTCGCCGGGTTCCGGGCCGCGCTGCGCGGCGACCTGCACGTGCACAGCGACTGGTCCGACGGGGGCAGCCCGATCCGCGAGATGGCGGAGGCGGCCATCGCCCTGGGCCACGAGTACATGGCCCTGACCGACCACTCCCCCCGGCTGACCGTCGCCAACGGCCTGAGCCCGGCTCGGCTGGAGCGGCAGCTCGACGTCGTGGCCGCCCTCAACGAGGAGTTGGCGCCGTTCCGGATCCTCACCGGCATCGAGTGCGACATCAACGTCGACGGCAGCCTCGACCAGACCGACGAGCTGCTCGGCCGGCTCGACGTCGTCGTCGCCAGCGTCCACTCCGACCTGCGGGCGGACCCGAAGGCCATGACGGCCCGGATGCTCGCGGCGGTGGCCAACCCGCACACCGACGTCCTGGGCCACTGCACCGGACGGCTGGTGATCGGCCGCCGCCAGCGCAACGGCACGCAGAAGCCGCGGCCGGAGAGCCGGTTCGACGCCGAGGCGGTCTTCTCCGCCTGCGTCGAGCACGGCACCGCCGTGGAGATCAACTCCCGGCCCGAGCGGCTCGACCCGCCCAGGCGCCTGCTGTCGCTGGCGGTCGAGCTCGGCTGCGAGTTCGCCATCGACACCGACGCGCACGCGCCGGGACAGCTGGACTGGCAGGGCAACGGCTGCGAGCGCGCCCTCGAATGCGGGGTACCGGTGGAGCGGGTGATCAACACCTGGACCGCCGAGCGATTGGTCACATGGACGCGGCGATGACACCCGTACGGGTGACACGACCGCACCCCCGTGCGCGCAGCGTCACGAAATCCCATGCATTCGTCACGGCTCCGAGTGGACGCTCACCGTCCTCCCAGCTAGAAAGGGTGCGCCACTCAGCCCAGCGGTGAACTTCCGTGACGCTGGGTGATAAGACGGTCAGTCGACGACGACCCCGTCACCGATGGGGAAACCGGTCGTCCTGCAAAGGGCGGGCCCGGGAAACCACTCGGACTCCAGCGTCAGCACCACGGGGCAGCGATGACCCGCCGGGCGTCCACCTGGTCGCCATGGCCCGGCGGTGAGCAGAGGCGAAACCGGGCCCCTCTCTCAGGAGGGAACCGGCATGCGCGACCGCGCGGTCATCGGCCTGTTCGGCACCGAACCGGCCGGTCGACGACGGCCCCGCGTCAGCGTGGTGATCCCGACGTACAACGAGGCCAAGAACCTGCCGCACGTCTTCGGGCTGCTGCCCGACGACCTGCACCAGGTCGTCGTCGTGGACGGGCACAGCGTCGACGGCACCGTGGAGGTGGCCCGCGAACTCCGGCCCGACGTGACCGTCGTGCGGCAGAACCGTCGCGGCAAGGGGAACGCGCTGGCGTGCGGCTTCGCCGCGGTGACCGGCGACGTCGTGGTGATGCTCGACGCCGACGGATCGGCCGACCCGCGGGAGATCGAGCGGTACGTCGACGCCCTGCTGGCCGGAGCGGACGTCGCCAAGGGCTCCCGCTTCGTCGACGGTGGCGGCAGCGACGACATCACCGCCATGCGGGCGTGGGGCAACCGCTGGCTCAACCGGGGGGTCAACCTCCTGTTCGGCACCCGCTACACCGACCTCTGCTACGGCTACAACGCCTTCTGGGCCTACTGCCTGCCCACGCTGGAGCTCCCGGTCGAGGACCGGGGCCGGTCGAGGAAGCTGTGGGGCGACGGGTTCGAGATCGAGACCATCATCAACACCCGGGTGGCCAAGGCGGGCTTGCGCATCGTCGAGGTGCCGAGCTTCGAGTTCGCGCGCATCCACGGGCAGAGCAACCTGAACACCTGGCGCGACGGGCTGCGGGTGCTCGGCGCGCTGCTCGTCGAACGGCTCAACCGCAAGGGCGCGCGCCGGCCTCCCTCGCCGGTCACCGCCCTGCCGGCCACCGGGACGCCGGCCGACGGCACGCCGACGGCCCTGGCCGAGGCGCCGGCGCTGGGGGCGCAGTCGGCCTGAGCGGCCCGGCCCCCGAGCCGCGGTCACGGGGCGCGGCACGGGCGGGGCAGCGCGCCGGCTCCGTCGCGGCACCTCCGGCGGCGGTCGTCCTGGTCTGCGCGCTGGACGTGGTGCTGCAGGTCCGGTCGTGGCCGGTGCCGGTCGTCGCGCTGCTGGACGAGCCGGCCCACCTCCTGACCGCGTGGCTGGTCCTGTCCGCCCTGCCCGGGGAGCGGCCCCGCGCCTGGGTCCCGTGGGCGCTGGTGGGTGCGGTCGCCATCGACGTCGACCACCTGCCGCTCTACCTCTCCAGCGCCGATGTGGCGGCGCCGGGCGGACGGCCCTTCTCGCACTCGCCGGCGACCCTCGCCGTCCTGGCGGTCACGGCGGCGGGAACGCGCGGGCGGCTGCGCACCGCCGCGCTGGGCCTGGCCGGTGGCGTCGTCCTGCACCTGCTCCGCGACCTGGCCACCGGGCCGGGCGTGCCCCTGCTCTGGCCCCTGACGGATGCCGGCGTGCGGGTGCCCTACGCCGCCTACCTCGCCGTGCTGGCCGCCGTGGCGGGCGTGGCCGCGGCGCGCCGGTACGGAGCCGCCCGACGGCCGGTCAGCGACCCCGGCGGCTGAGCAGACGGGCCAGCAGCGGACCGCGGTAGCGCCGGCACGCGCAGAGCGAGCAGTCCGTGCCCCGCCGGTAGTGCTGGTGGGCCTGCTTGCCGTGACCGCACGCGCAGGCCCGTCCCGCGACCTCGGGCGCCGGCCGCGGGGGTGGCGCGACCGGCTGCTGCACCGGCGGGCGCCCGCTGCCCGCGCCGCCGGGCTCGACCCCGCCGGGTTCGCCCCCGCCGGGCTCGGGCCCGCCGGGTTCGCGCCCGCCGGGCTCACCGTCCCCGGGCGGCGTCGGAGGAAAGCGGAGGGGGTGCACAACGGGTCCTCGGGTCGGTGGGGGCGCGCGGTGGCCACCACGCGGGTGCGGTTCGACGGTAACCCCGCGCGACGTCGACGAGCAGCACCACGCGCCGGGACCCCGCGAGCGGCGACTCCCCTCCCGCGGTCGCGACCGTGCCGCTGCGGTGCGCTCGGCCGATCGGGCGCCCTTGTAGTGTGCGAGCCATGACTGCCGGCCCCCGCCCGGTCGCGGAACGCGACCGGTGAGTGCGGCCCCTCCTGCTCCCTCGCCCCCGCGCACGCTGAGCGTGGTCGTCTGCGCCTACACCCTCGACCGGTGGAGCGACATCGAGGCCGCCATCGAGAGCCTCCGCCGGCAGATCCGGCCGGCGGACCAGATCATCCTCGTGACCGACCACAACCCCGAGCTCCTGCAGCGGGCCCGCACGGCGTTCCCCGACGTCGTCTGCGTCCCGAACGCCGACGCCCGGGGGCTGTCCGGAGCCCGGAACACCGGCGTCCGCACCGCGACCGGAGAGGTCGTCGCCTTCCTCGACGACGACGCCGTCGCCGATCCGGCCTGGGCCGACCGGATGCTCGGCGCCTACCGCGAGCCGGGCGTCGTGGGCGTGGGCGGGCGGGTCGTCCCCCTGTGGAAGGCGCACCGGCCCCCGTGGTTCCCCGACGAGTTCCTGTGGGTGCTCGGCTGCAGCTACGAGGGCCTGCCGGTCGGCCGCGCGGACATCCGCAACCCGATCGGCGCCAACATGAGCTTCCTCCGCCGGGTGTTCGACCGGGTGGGTGGGTTCGACGCCACCATGGGCCGGCTCGGCAAGGACGCCGCCGGGTGCGAGGAGACCGAGTTCGCCATCCGCGCCCGGCGCGGGGACGGGGCGCGCATCGTTCTCGAGCCGGACGCACTCTGCGCGCACAGCGTCTCCCCCGACCGCGTCACGCGCCGCTACTTCCGGCGCCGGTGCTGGGCGGAGGGGCGGTCCAAGGCCCTGGTGAGCGCGCTGGCCGGTGCGGAGGCGGCGCTCGAGACCGAACGGGCCTACGTCCGGCGGACGCTGCCGCGGGGTGTCCTGCGCGGCCTGCGCCAGCTGCTCGGCGGCGACCTGGCCGGCGGTGCCCGGGCGTGGGCGATCGTCGAGGGAACGCTGCTGACGGCGGGCAGCTACCTGCTCGCCCGCCGGCGAGGTCCGCGCTGAGGCCTGCGTCCTCGCAAGGCCCCCCGGGACAGGACCCTGGACTGCTCTCCCCCGGAGAGGATGTCAGCCCGATGTCACCGTCGGTTCCCAGACCCGCACCCAGTCGACCAACAGCTGCGTACCGGACGGCGGCCGGAAGCCCCGCCGGACGGAGAGGTTCACGATGATCATCATCGGGAGTCCGGTGACATCCTGCGCCGCCACGGCGTCGAAGGGCACACCGTCCAGGTAGGGCACGGCGCGGGCACCGTCCCACAGCACCCCATAGGTGTGGAACTCCTCCCGGTAGTCGACGTCGGGGTCGCCGTACATGTCCGGGCCGGTCTTCTTCTCCTCCGGGGAGATGTAGTTGAACGAGGGTCGGCTCTCGCTGCCGCTCTCGAGGAACTCGGCGACGTCGATCTCCGGCGGCCAGCGGTCGAGTGGATGCAACCAGAACGCCGGCCAGCACCCTTCGCACCGTGGGAACCGGATCCGGGCCTCGATGTACTGCACCGGGCGGAGGGCCACGTCCGGCGTCGTCTGGACCACCCCGGAGCTGTACTCGTACCGGTGGTCGTCGAAGGTCCTCGGCTCGGGCGAGGTGGTGATGACGAGGCGACCGTCGTCCACCGTCACGTTCTCCGGACTGAACCAGGCGTTCTCCAGCGGCGGGTTGAAGGGCGCGTCCCCGTCGCCGCCGCCGTACCGGTTCGGGTGCCAGATCGCCGGGTCCAGGGCCGGTCCCTCGAACTCCTCGGCGAAGACCTGGTGCCAGTCGCCCGGGGGGCCCGCGTAGCGGCCTTCCCCTGGAACCTCCCGTGGAGGTATCGACACCCCGATGGCGAGGGGCAGGAGGAGGAGGGCCGTGATCCGCAGCCGCAGCACCAGTTCCCGGCGCGACCGGGCGCCGGGGAGGGCGTCGCCCGCCGGTGGGCGCCGGCCGGCCGCGGACCGGTGCCGGCCGACCCGGTGGCGGTCGGGGCCTCTCATGCGCGACAGCGGAACAGCCGGGTCTGCCCTTCGGCGAACACGGGGGTGAAGGCCGGGTCGGTCTCGAGCGCGTGCACGTATGCCCGGTAGACGTAGAGCTTGGCGACCCCGAACAGCCGGACGTGGTCGTCGGCGGATGGCCCCACCGCGACGTAGACGGGACCGGTCCCCGGCTGCTGGGCGCAGAGATCGCGGGTGAAGGCCAGGAGCCGGGTCTCGTCGGTGGCGGCCTCGGGGAAACCCGGCTGGGCGGCGATCCCCTCCAGCCCCTCCCTCGCGCGGGGCAGGTGATGGGGATAGTCGGCCGTGGACCAGACCGGGAAGGAGAACGCGAAGGGCAGGAGCACCGAGCCCTCCGGGGTCTCCTCCTCGAACCACTCCCCAGCGGCGACGTCGGAGGCGGCCACGCTGTAGCTGAGCTCGCTGGCGAAGTTGGCCGGCAGTGCGAGCAGCGCCATGACGGCCCCCGCCAGCGTCGCCAGGAGCCGTCGTTCCGGCGTCCACGCCGGCTTGCCGTCGAAGAGTTGCAGGGCGATCACGAAGGCCAGCCACGGCAGCGCGAACAGATACGCGCGGAAGATGCCCTCGTTGCCGTACGGCTGGCCGAGCACGAGAGCCAGCGGCACCGCGACCATGCCGAGCGGGACGACCATGCGGCCGGCGCGGCCGCGCCAGGCGACGGCGGCCAGCACCCCCCACACCGTCAGCAAGGCGACCATGACCATGAGCAGCCGCGCCCCCCACAGCGCGGTCTCGTAGTCCTCGAGCGGGTCGCTGATCGGCACGGTCGGCGGCGCGACGTTGTGGAAGCCGAAGTCGAACAGGTCGTAGGTGCTGTGCAGGAACGGCCACGCCTGCAGCAACCACGCTTCCTCGATCGCGAGGAAGACCACGGGCAACCACGGGCGGGCCGGCCGCAGCAGGACGCACACCACCGTGGACTGCGCCAGGAGCAGCATCGGGGACAGCGGGTGCGACACCACGACGTAGACGAAGCCCACGACCATCACCACCGCGCCCCAGCGGGAACGCCAGAACCGGCTGGGGCGGGGCAGGTCGTCGTCGGCGGCGGTGGGGAAGCGTTCGGCGAGCCGGGCGAACCGCATGCCCTCGATGCCGGGCGGGACCGAGCGCAGCAGCCCGCCGAGCACGAACAGCGCGACCGGGAAGGCCAGGGCCTGCGGCGCGAAGTAGTTCTGCCCGATCCAGTCGCCGAGCGTGTACAGCAGGACGCCGCCGTAGCGGATGCGCCGGGACGTCGTCAGCCCCCCGAGCACCCAGTACACGGCGGCCGCGGCGACCAGGGCAAGCGTCGGCTGCGCCCACTGCGCCACGTCCTGCACCGGGATCCCGGTCAGCCGGTGCAGGCCAGCAGCGAGATAGAAGAAGCCCGGGAAGTTGTGGTAGATGTCGATCGACCGGTCGACGGTCCCGTTCGCCAGCAGGTACTCGACCACCCCGATGTGCTTGTACGTCCAGGGGTAGCGGGGCACGTCGTACACCAGCGCCGTCGTGGCGAAGAGGATCGCGACGAGCAGCACCTGCGGCGCCACGAGCAGGTGCGAGACGGGTCGCCGCGACAGCAGCGCCCACAGGTGGACCAGCACGGTGAGCGCGAAGGCGGCGTACCAGCTGCCCGGCAGCGCCGTCAGCAGCCCCCAGCCGCCGGTCTCCTCGAGCTCGACGCCCCGGAGCGACCACAGCCACAGCGCGAAGGCCAGCAGACTGCCCACGGGCACGACCCACGCCCGCCACGCGTGCCAGGCCGGGGCGGCGTGCCGGGCGGCGACCACGACCGGCGGCGGCGCAGGGGCGGTGTGGGCGGTCATCTCGGTCCTCTCCCACGGGCGTGGAGGTCCCGTCGGGACCGCAGGTACAGGGCCGGACCGGCCGCGACGCCGAGGAGCTCCCGCAGCAGCGCCCCGCGCGGAGCGGCGGCGTCCGGGAGCCGTTCGCGGGTCTGGGCGCGGATGCCCGCCATCCGGCGCAGGCCCAGCGGGATGCGGCCCAGCAGCTCGCGGCGGGTGTCGGGCTGCAGCAGGCACTTGGTCAGGAACGCCGACAGGCCGGTCCCGTAGCCGAACATCTGGGTCAGGAGAGCGGCGTGGTCGGCCCGGTGGTGGTGCCAGACCAGGGCGGCCGGCTCGTAGACGAGCGTGCGGCCGCTGCGCAGCATCCGGACGAAGACGTCGAGGTCCTCACCGCCCCGGGTGCGGGTGCCGGCGCCGAGCGCCTCGTCGAAACCGCCCAGCTGCCGCAGGACCGCGCGGTCGAAGGCGACGTTGGCGCCGGTGCCGAAGATGCCGGGCGAGTAGGGGTGCAGCGGATCGGCCGCCACCGGGCCCGTGGCCACCTGTCCGCGTCGGTCGAACACCAGGGGCTCGCACCGGGTCGACCACGAGGCGGCCCGGGCGTCGAAGTACTCCTCCGCGGGGCCGGAGATGCCGGCGGTCGCGACCAGGCCGGTGACGCACCCGACGTCACCCCGGCGGCGGAACCCGCGCACCAGCCCCTCGACCCAGCCGGGATCGACCGCGACGTCGTCGTCGGTGTAGGCCAGCCACCTGCCCCGCGCCTCGGCCAGGCCCCGGTTGCGGGCGCACGACAGGCCCGGCCGGGGCTCGACGACGTAGCGGACCCGCCCGTCCGCCGCCGCCGACACGACCCGCCGCGTGCCGTCGTCCGAGGGGGCGTTGTCGACGACCACGACCTCCAGGTGCGGATAGGTCAACTGCCGGAGCCGGTCGAGGCACGCGGCCAGGGCGGCGGGACGGTTCCGCGTGCAGACGACGACGGTGACGAGGTCGTCGGCGACGACGTGGTTCGGGCAGGAGGGCAGCGCCGGGGGGACCGCCCCGCCCCCGTCGGCCGGCAGGCCCTCGGCGGCGAGGTGGCCGGCGATCCGGTCGGCGAACTGGCGGCGCGCGGCGCGGGCGAGGTCGCCGGCACGCGGAGCGGTGCCCTCCATCGGCACCGTCAGGTATCCCAGCGGCTCCCCGTGCAGGCGCACGAGCACGCGCGCCCGGGCCTCGTCGCCCCGTGGGCGGACCGCCTCGACGCCCCGCTCGCCGGACATCTCCCACTCGCCGCACCAGATGCCGCGCCCGGTCGGTGGCGCCGTCACGCCGGCACCTTCCGGCGGGGGGACCGGACGGTCGCGTAGGCGCGGGCGAACCAGCCGAGGCAGGCCAGCGCGAGCCCGGCCCGGACGACGAGCCCGGGCACGGTCACCGGGAGCAGGACGACCAGCAGCGCGAGCGCACCTCCGGTCAGGGTCTGGACGAGCCCGGTCCGGGTGGTACTGAACGGCCGCCCGCGGGTGGGGAGCAGCAGGAGCAGGTGCTGCAGCGAGTAGGCGGCGGCCGTGGCCAGGGCGGCGCCGAGGATTCCCAGGGCAGGGATCCACCACAGGTTGAGGGCCACGTTGAGCACGGACGCGACGACGGCCGCCCCGGCGATCATCCGGGTGCGCGAGGCGGCCAGGAGCGTCCGGGTCGCCGACAGGCCGGCCGTGTAGGGGACGGCGCTGACGATCACGACCGCCGTCACCAGGAGCAGTTCGTCGGGCCGGAACTCCGCGGGCGCCCACAGCCGGAGCACCAGCGGGGCCGCAACCGACAGCCCGGCCATCACCGGCGCCAGCAGGCGGTAGAGGGCGTCGCGGCTGGCCGTCACCACCGCGTCGCCGTCGGCCCCGGCGCCGGCCGCGAAGAAGCGCGGCAGCCACACCGAGTTGAGCACGCTCAGCACCAGCATGGGTAGCGCGGCGATGTTGTACGCGACCGAGTACTGCGCCACCGCCGCCTGACCCAGCTCCTCCTGGATCAGGAACCGGTCGGCGGCGCCGAGCACGAACGACCCGAGCATCGCCGGGACCAGGGGAAGACCGAAGAGGAGCGCGCCCCGGACCAGGGGCAGGTCGCGGGGCCGCAGCGACCGGAGCCGGGTGAGGGACAACCCGACGCCGACCGCCAGCAACTGCGCCGCCAGGCGGCCCAGGACGAAGGCCTCGCCCGTGGGCGCGAGGACGACCAACATCGCGAGGGCGAGCACCTCGGCGGCCACCGACTGCAGCAGACTCACCACGCTGAAGCCGAGGAGGCGGTCCTGGCTGCGGAGCAGCGCGAGGACGGTCGCCGTCACGGCGGAGGCCCCGGCCCAGACCACGGCCAGCCGGACCGCGCCCATGTACTCCCCGAAGCCCAGGGGGCCGCTCCACCAGGGGCCGGTGAGGTCGGCGACGGCGGTGACCGCGGCGGCGCCGGCGATGCCGAGCACGAGCAGCCGGCGGGCGGCGTCGGGCCCGCGCTCCGCGAAGTGCTTCTGGACGGCGACCTGCAGCCCCAGCCCGCCCAGGACGCAGAGCACCTGCATGAGGGCGTTGGCCGCCGCGAAAGCACCGAACTCCGGGGCGCCGAGGAGCCGGGTGGCCAGCGGCGTCGCGAGCGCGCCGACGAGCACCTGGAGGAACCAGAACAGCAGGTAGAGGGAGTCGCGGCCGAACAGGCCGGTCATGGCGGAGGCGACCGCGTCCTCGTCCGGTCTCGCCGTGTCCTCGGGTGCCTCCGTGCGGGGGCGCGGGCTCACCGGCGGACCCTGCCGACCGCACGGAGCACGCCGCGGGCGACGCCGCGCAGCTCCCGCTCCGCCTCGCGCGCCGGGTGCCGCGGCGGACGAAGGACGGCGGCGACCAGCGCCGCTGGCGTCGTGTCGCGGCGCACTTCGAGCCGCGGGTACGCGAACCGCCCGCGGACTCCCCCGGAGGGCCGTCGTCCCTCCAGCGCGAAGGCCGCCGCGTAGCCCGCGCGGCGGGTGGCCGCCCGGACCCGGGCGTCGTGCTCGCCGTGCGGATAGGCCAGCACCGGCGCCACCGGCAGACCACGCGCGCGGAGCCCGGCCAGTGGCTCGGTCAGCTCCCGGCGCAGCCGAGCGTCGTCGGTCTGCGTGAGATGGGCGTGCGTGTGCGAGTGCGCGCCCAGCGACCAGCCCCGGCCGGCCAGCTCGTGCAGCTCGGCGAGGCCGAGCAGCGGCAGCTTCGCCGCGCCGCGGCGGGCGTCCCACTCGTTCCAGCCGCCGATCTGATCGCTCACGAGGAGCACCACGCCGGGGATGCCCCGCCGCTGCAGGAAGGGCGCGGCGTGCGCCAGCAGCCCGGCGTACCCGTCATCGAAGGTGAGCAGGACGGCGCGCTCGGGCAGCGGCGCCCCGTCCAGGGCGGCCAGGAACTGGTCGAGCCCGATCCAGCTGACCCCGGCGTCGGCCAGAGCGTCGAGGTGCCGCTCGAACAGGTCCGGTGCCACGCACCAGTCGCCGATGACGGGGTCGTCGACGTCCTCGACGGCGTGGTAGGCCAGCACCACCGCGGGATCCCCCGTCCCCAGCCCCCCGGCCTCGGCGAGCCCGCGCCAGTACTGGGCGTCCCGCACCCGGGCGAAGGCCCAGCGGGTCGGCACGTCCGCGGCACCGCGCCGGGCGCGGGCGACGACCGGCGCGGCCAGCGCGCGGGCGACGCCGGAGGGCAGGACGGGCGCCCACCGCCGCAGCAGCCGGCCCGTCACCGTGCGGGCACCGTGCTGCTTGGCCAGCGTGCCGGCCAGCGCCGGGTGCTTCCGCAGGAGGGCGGCGTCGGCCCGGCCGCCCTGACGCCACTGCCGCAGGTACTGGTCCGGCGTCACGACGTAGCGCTGCCAGGTGATCGCACCGGCGGCGTACCGGACGACTGCGCCGCCGGCCAGCAGCCGGTGCAGGAAATCGGTGTCCTCGGCGCCGAACGCCCCGTCCACGTTGAACGTCTCGTCGAAGCCGCCGGCCTGCCGGAAGACGTCGGCGCGGACCGAGAGCTGGCCGGTGAGCAGGTCGCCGAGGGCCAGCTGACCCTGCGTGCGGAGGAGCCGCTCGTGGCGCAGCCGCACCCACCGCTCCACCCCGCGGGTGAGCAGGGTGCGCGGTGAGTCGGGGTGCAGCGGGATGTGGCCGACGGCGGCGTCCGCGCCCCGGCCGAGCACCGCGTCGTGCTCGAGCAGCAGCCTGGGGTCGGCCACCATGTCGTCGTCGAGGAAGAGCAGGAACTCGCCGGTGGCGCGGGCGGCGCCGGTGTTGCGGGCGGCGGCCGCGCCGCGATTGGGCTGCTCCACCACGGTCAGGGGGAACGGGAGGGCGACGGCGCGGGCGGCGTCGGCGGTGCCGTCGGTCGAGCCGTCGACGACCACGACGAGCTCCACCGGCCAGGGCGCCTCCAGCCGGGCCAGGGACGCCAGACTCTCGAGCAGGACGTCGCGACGCTGGTGGGTGGGCACGACGATGCTGAACCGGGCCCCGCTCAGCGTCACCACTCCCCTTCCGTCCGCGCCACCGGATGGACGCCGGCCCGGAACTGCGAAAATACGCGTCGCAGCAGTGTCGTCGCCTCTCGTGTCCCCCGACGGAGGGGACAGCTCGGTGCTCGGCGCCTAGCGCCGTCGGTCCGGGCGATGTCCGCCCGAGCCGGTGACGTCTGCACCGCCCGACCGGGGCGTGACGCCGGCAGGTGCGGCTGCACGCGGTGCGCCGGCTGTCGGCGACCGGTGGCGACCGTCGGCGCAACAGTGGCGTGCGGCCGGCTGCCGTGGAGCACTCCTACGGGGCGCGGGCATGGCCCGCGGTGTCCGGGACCCGGGCCCCTGCCGTCGTGACGCACCCGTCCCCGCTGGACGAGATTCGCGCATCGGCGTTCGCAGCACCTCCACGAGGCCATCCACCTCGCTACGGTGGCACGACTTCAGGGCGGGACCGGATCCCGGGCCCGGCGGAGCACGAGCACGGGGGTGCCATGGATCGGCTGACGGATGCCGGCGTCACCGCCACGTCGTCCCTTGCTCCCGGCCGTCACACCAGCGCACCGTCGCGGCGACTGCGCATCCTCCACGTCAGCGAGACGTACGGCGGCGGGGTCGAGACACTGGTACGCCAGTTCACCGCCCAGCAGATATCGCGCGGGCATTCGGTCCACCTCCTGGCGCCGCCCGGCATGGCCTCAGTCCAGGGAGTCGAGCGGAGCACGTGGGAGCCGCGGCGAAGCCGGCCGACGTCCGTCGTCCCCGCGGTGCGCACCCTGCGGCGTACGGTCCGGCTGCACCAGCCCGACGTCGTCCACCTGCACTCGTTCGTGGCCGGCCTCCTCGGGCGGCTGCCCGTGCCGGCCCCGCTCAGGTTGGACGTGCCGGTCCTGTACCAGCCGCACGCCTGGTCGTTCCAGGTCTTCGGCATGCGGTCGGCGGCGACCGCGATGCGCGCCTGGGAGCGACGGGCGTCGTCGCGGACGGACGTGCTCCTGACCAACTGCTCCGACGAGGTCGAGGAGGGACGCCGGTCCGGCATCACCACCGCCGCGAGAGTGCTGGGTGTCGC
Organism: Blastococcus deserti; assembly: GCF_042682525.1. Lineage (NCBI taxonomy): Bacteria > Bacillati > Actinomycetota > Actinomycetes > Geodermatophilales > Geodermatophilaceae > Blastococcus > Blastococcus deserti. Next base: position 17,026 of record NZ_JBHUHP010000009.1, on the reverse strand, counting down.
CGTCGACCTGGAGCGCTTCCGGCCGGCGTCCGAGGCGCTGCGCGAGCGAGCCCGGCGCGACCTCGGCCTGACCGCCCGGCACGTCCTGCTGTGCATGGGGCGGCTGGCGCACCAGAAGGGCCAGGATCTGCTCGTCGCGGCCTGGGAGCAGCGGCGGCCGCCGGACACGGTGCTCGTGCTGCTCGGCCCCGGCGACCCGGCACCCCTGCGCGCGCTCGCCCCCACTCAGTGGGGGCGGAGCCTGGTCGCCGCAGGCGGGCAGGACGACGTGCGGCCGTGGCTGTGGGCCACGGACGTACTGCTCCTGCCCTCGCGCTACGAGACGATCGGCCTCTGCGTGGCCGAGGCCATGGCCTGCGGGGTGCCGGTGGTCGCCACGGACGTCAACGGGGTCCGGGAGACGGTGGTGGCCGGTCCCGCACGTCCGGCCGGGGCGGTCGTTCCCGTTCGTGACATGGACGCACTGCTCGACGAGGCGAAGACGCGGCTCGAGGACCCCCTGCTGCGTCGGACCGAGGGCATGAACGGTCGGGCGCGAGCGGAAGAGCTGTTCCGGCCGGAACGGCTGGCGGACCGGCTGGAGGACGCCTACCGCGACGCCGTCCGGGCGCACAGAGAGAGGACCGGCGAGAGGGAGACGACCTCATGAGCGACCGCACGATCCCGACGTTCCTCGTCGCCGGAGCGGCGCGCTCTGGGACGACGGGCCTGGTCGAGGGCCTCAGGTCGAATCCCGCGGTGTTCGTCACCTCGCCGAAGGAGCCGCACTACTTCGCCCTGCACGGTCAGCAGCCCGACTTCCGGGCGCCGGGGGACGCGCAGACCATCAACAGCGTCGCCGTGACCGACCGCCAAGCGTACCTCGACCTGTATCCGAGGTCGTCGCCGCACCTGGCGCTGGGTGACGCGTCGGTGTCGACGCTGTACTACCACGAGCGGGCCCTCCCGGAGATCCGGGCGCTGAACCCGGACATGCGCGTGGTGGTGCTGCTTCGGGAGCCGGTGGAACGGGCGTACTCCAGCCACCAGTACCTGCGCGCCCGGGGGTTCGAGCCGTGCGAGGACTTCCTGGCGGCCGTGGCCGAGGAGCCGCGGCGGCGGGCCGAGAACTGGCACCACCTGTGGCACTACACCGCGATGAGCCAGTACAGCGAGGCGGTGGCCGCGCTCCAGGCGGAGCTGGCACCGGGACATCTGGGCATCTGGTTCTACGACGACCTCGAACGGGATTTCGCCGGGACGGTCAGCCAGGTACTGAGGTTCATCGGCGTCCCCCCGGTACAGGGAGAGGGCGAGCAGATCCCACGGGTGAACACATCGGGCAAGCCTCGGTTCGAGCCCCTGCAACGGGCGATCTGGTGGGCCACCCGCCACGAGGCGCTGCGCAGCGGTGTCAAGCGCGTCACCTCGTTCCGCTTCCGGGAACGGGTGCGCCGGATGACTCTGCGCCGCGAGGGGCCTCCCGCAGAGGCATACGCGCAGCTGCGGCCACTGTTCGCGGACGATCTGGCCAGACTGCGCAAGCTGCTGCCGGAGCCGCACCCGGCCTGGCTCGCCACGGCATGAGGGCAGGACCGATGCGCATTCTCCAGCTGCACAACCACCACGCCGGCCCGGGCGGCGGAGCGATGGAGGTCCTGGCCCACGAGGCCGAGCTCCTCCAGGCCGCCGGGCACGACGTCGACCAGTTCACGCTCGCCCCCACGGAGCAGCTCGGCCTGTCGGGCGTGCGTGCCGGGGCGAAGGCGGTCTGGAACGTCGAGGCCGCGCGCGGGGTCAGGGCGAGAATTGCCGCGTTCCGGCCGGACGTCGTGCACGTGCACACGCCCTTCCCGCTGATGTCACCGGCGGTCTTCCGTGCCGCCGCGGCCGAAGGGGTACCGGCGGTGACGACGCTGCACAGCCATCGGTACTCCTGTGTGGCGGGCACCTGCTGGCGCGACGGGCACGTCTGCGAGGACTGCGTCGGCAGGCGCCTGAAGCTGCCGGGCGTGCGGCACCGCTGCTACCACGACAGTGCCGCCGCGAGCGGTGCCCTGACCCTCGGCCTCGTGACGCACCGCGCCCTCGGCACCTTCCACCGCCAGGTCTCCTGCTACCTGGCCCTCGCCGACTTCTCGCGCCGCCTGCTCATCCGCGACGGATTCCCGGCAGACCGTGTCCTCGTCAAGCCCAACTCCGTCCCGGACCCGGGTTTCCGCGCCGAGCCCCGTACCGACGAACGCCGGCTCGTCTTCGCCGCACGACTGGTCGACGTCAAGGGCGTCGCCACGCTGCTGGAGGCCTGGCGGCAGGTACCGGCCGGGATGAAGCTGGTCATCGCCGGGGACGGACCGCTGCGACCTCTGGTCGAGCAGCACGCGAGCACCGATCCCTCGATCGAGTACGTCGGCTGGGTCGGCGAGGCGAAGGTGCTCGAGCTCATGGCCGGGGCGGAGGCCGTGCTCGTCCCGTCCGAGTGGTACGAGGGGGGGCTGCCCCTGGTCGCCCTGCGCAGCCTCTCGGTCGGCACGCCCGTGGTGGTGACGGACCTGGAGAACATCTGTGCCGACGTGCTGGCCGACGACGTCGGCTGGGCGTTCCCGGTGAAGGACAGTGCAGCGCTCGCCGGAACGCTGGCCGGCCTCGTCGCGGACCCGCGGACCACGCGGGAGCGGCGTCGCCGCGCGCGGGACTCCTACGAGCGCCGGTTCTCCCCCTGGGTGAATTTGGCCCGGCTGGAGGACGTGTACCGCTCCGTCACGGCAACCGGGTCCGGGCCCGGCAGCCAGGCCTTCCGGCACGACCGCTTCAGCTCGGGTGCCCCCATGCCGGGAGGGGACTGACCGGGTGGACGAGGAGCCGTCTTCTGCCGACCGCCGGCGGGTCAGCCGCCGATGGGCCTTCTCCCTGGGTGGAGTGCTGCTAGCCGGCCAGAGCGGATCCGTTTCCGCCGCCACTCCCGACTGACGTGGTCGTCGACTACGTCGACCAGCACGATCGCGAGTTCGGGGTCGCGCCGGTCTGCGCGGTGCCGAAGCACTCCGGCGTGCAGACCGACCGGAGCACCTACTACGCGACCAAGACCCGACCACCCTCTGCGCGGTCGATCAGCGACGCGGCGAGCACGGCGCTGATCGAGTGGTTGCACGCGCAGACCTTCGGCGTCTACGGCGCCCGCGACGTGGACGCCGAGCTGCACTGGCACGGTCATCCGGTGGCGCGCCATCCATCACTCCGGCAAGGGGTCCCAGTACGTGGCAATGCGCGCTACACCCAGCGCCTCGCCGACGCCGGCGCCGTCGCGGAGTACATCGACTGGTTCAACCGCCGACGGCTGCACGGCGAGATCGGCTTCGTTCCACTCGCCGAGTACGAGGACACACCCACTACGTTCACGACCCCACCCCGACACCCGTCGGAGCGTCAATTCAGGCCTCCACTGAATTCGCGCGGGAAAGAACGGCAAGTCGCAGCTTCGCAGTCGTAGCATGTCCACAAACCGCCAATGTTGGCCGCCCACCGGGAGTGCCTTATGGTCGCCCGCACGTCGTTTGGACCCGATGTCGTCATCGCCGGCGCCGCACGCAGTGGCACCTCCGCGCTGGCAGCCCAACTCAGTGTGCACCCGAACATCGATGCCGGGAAGGTCAAGGAGCCGAACTACTTCAGTCGGCACCTGGACCGCGGCGAGCAGTGGTACGAGAGCAACTTCCGAAGTCGCAGCGACAGCGTGCTACGGCTCGACGCGAGCACGTCGTACACCTCGCCGCTGTATCCGCACGCAGTGGAACACCTGGCGACCGTTTCGCCGGAGGCGTACGTCATCTATTCCGTGCGACAGCCCAGCGAGCGTGCACTATCGCACTACCTCCTGCGGCGGCACTACTTCCACATCGATGATGCGCCGACGTTCGGTGAGGCGCTCCGCGACACCTCGCTCTACGTCGACCAGGGCGACTACAGCCATTGGTTGCCACTGCTGAGCAACTCGTTCGGCCCGGAGCGCTTGTTGGTGGTGCCCTTCGAACTGATCACCGCACAACCTCGGCACGCCACCGAGGAGGTCTGTCGGCAGCTTGGAATTGAGTCTCTCCCTGACGCGGCGAAGGAGGGGGAACTGCACCGCAACGCCGTCGTGGAATACCGCAATGAACACATCCGTCGGATTGCCGGGAAGTTTCGCCACAGCCGCGCATATCCCGCGGTGCGATCGCTGGTGGGCGCCGATCGGCTGCGTAAAGCTCGGGGATTGATCACGCGGCCGCCTACTCTGCCGACAAGAGACGAGTCCATGCAGTCGTGCTCGCCCGACCAGCTGACCCAGCTGCAGGCACTGGACAACCGTGCCGGCGAGGCAACGCGCACGTACCTCGAAGCTCAGGATGAGCGTCTGGGACTGCACTGGGCGCCGCTGTCCTTCGCCGCGGCAACGACGTAGCAGCGGGGCGGTCGGCCGAACGTCGGCGCAACCGCGTGAGGTGGGTTCAGGTCCCATCCGGCGACGAACCAGCCGCCACTTCGCGACCTACTACGCCGACGTGACGATGGCCGCGCTCGCAGGAGCTCGACGGCGCCCAACCGAGACGCCGCGGGACAACGCGTCGCCAACCGGAGCTCGACTGCTACGACGCTGCGCCGGATCAGTGGTAGCGGCCATGTCGCCAGGCTCAGACACCGGCGCGCTCCCCTTCAGGGCGCAGTGCGAAAGCGGGTGAAGGGACGGCACGTCGAGCGGCCAGGACGCCAAGCACGAAGCCGAGCGCCAGCCAACCCACCGGCGAGATCTGGCCGCCACCGATGGTCACCATCCGCACCAGCGGTAGGCACAGCGCCGCCGCCACCGGGACCATGGACGGCGGCAGCCGGTCAAGTCGGGCAGCGAGCCACCACAACGTCGCCGCCACTATGCACACGAGGAAAAGGGCCGGTATTGCAGCGAAGACTCCATTGCGCAGCAGAGTGTCGAACACGAGGTTGTGCGTCGACACGCCCACCGTGTCGTAGCCCCCGGTGACCCAATGGTCGGAAACGGCATCGAAGGCATCCCTGTAGTGACCGGTGCGCCCTTCATAGCTAGCGGTGTCGATGAAGAAGCGGTTGTAGATGACCGCGCCGAAACCGGAGACCGCCACCCCACCGAGAGCCACGACGCTGGCCGCCACGATGGCCAGCTGCCGTCCGGACATCTCCCCCCGACGCAGAGTGCGCAGGGCCGCCAGCAGTGGCCACATGATCGCGGCAAGCACCACCGCGCGGCTCATCGACAGCAGGAGCAACACGGTGCCGAGCACTATCGCAAGACGGTGCAGACGCCTCTGCCACCGGGTGGGATTCGCACCCACGCGCATGGCCCAGCTGGAGATCAACATCGAGAGCAGGAGCGCCCCGAAGATCTCGTGCCGAAGGTTGCCCGCGACCTCACCCTCGGCTCGCCCGAAACCCACGAACGCCGACTTGAAGATCTCCTTCTGGAAGATCTCCGGGTCCGCGGCAGCCACGGTCCTGCCCAGCACGGCCACCGGATTGACGCCATTGACCGCCATGGCCAGGCCTAGGCCGATCAGCAGGCTGACGCACAGCACGACCGAGGTCAGCCGGGCGGCGGCAATCACAGCGGTATCTGTCACTCTCAAAGCCCGACAGAAATAGCCTGCGATGGCGACAGCGCCCACCAGGTACAACAGTTGCCTGGCGACAGGCACGAGGGACAGTCCGAGGTACAACTGTGAGGCAGCAATTGCTCCGATCATGTACAGGTTGGCCACCACGAAGGCTGCCCCTGTCTTCAGCGCGGGAGCGTATGTACGGGCTCGGAGCCGCAACAGGAGGTATGCGGTGAAGCCCAAGATGGCCAATTCATGCAGGGAATCCAGACCGAACGGCGCCGCCGGCGCAGCGATCCACTGCAGGGGAAGGAGTGCGAACAGGACGAGCAGGGCGGCGCTCACCGGAGACCACCGGAGAGCCGAGCCCCCGACGGCCATGGCGGCACGTCACCTGAGATGCCGAACCCGTCAGGCAGCGTCCGCACGCTGGAGGCGTAGAAGCCCATCCGCGGATGCTGCCACAGATGGTGCCGGTTCTCGGCGCGGCGGCGCCTCCTTCTCGAGGCCCTCGACCGGGTCCGCTCATGGTCCGGGCCCGCGTGCCCGAGCCGCGTGCCCTCATGTACCGGCACGTGCCGTACGCACGCTTGCCCGGGTCCCGCAGGATGACCACGAACCGCGTCTCCGTGTTGATGCGGCGGATCCCCTCGACGGCCAGCGGCGTGGTACGGCGTCGGCAGCGACCCATCGCCGATGGCGAAGGGGCCACTCCACCCGAGAACGGCCCGTGAAACGCATGGCCGTCCGTCACCGCCGTCCGGTTGGCTTGGGGTGACGCGGCAAGAAATCAGACGGGGGGGCGCGAGCGGGACAGAGGCGACGAAACCGTATGCCCCGGCCACCCCGCCCGACATGACCGCCGATACCCCGACGACATGCTCGTTGAGATGCACGTGGCTGGTGCGCCCACGAGCCGCGCAGCCTTGCGGGCTACCGGTGGCGGTCGTCTCAGCCGAGTTCGACGATGACGAGGTCTCCGGCGACCTCGACGGTGATCTCGGTTCGCGGTGGTTGAGTGCGAACCGGCACGTCGCTGTAGCGGGGGACGTACACGGCCGCCGGCCGAGGCGTGCGCAACTGGACCCTGACCGATGCCGCCGGAACATCGAAGCCACGCCCCCTGTAATACTGCGACTCCACCTCGACATCTCGCCACAGCAGCAGGTAGTGCCGCCCGTCGCGCTTGTACGCGACCAGTCTCTGCAACCGATGACTGGACCAGATGTCTGCCTCGAGTGGCTGTGTCCGAGGTCGTTGTCCACGATCGTCCATGAGTCGCAGGAAGCGTTGAGTCGCGAAGAACTCGGGCTTGCGTCGCCAGTTGTCCGGGCTGGCGTCCGAACGTGAGTCGGGAACCGCGACCAGACCGTAGTGGGCTTCTGGATCGCTCGTGAAGTTGATGCTCTGCTGTGTCTCGGTGTTTATCGGGTCAGGGTCGTCCAGCAGCTCGAAGCGGCCGTAGATGCTGCCGCGCTTGAAGAAGTCGCATATGCCACGGACAGCGTAGGTAGCGGCCGCTTCCTCGCTGACCGTGGCTCCTCTGTTGGTTGCTCGAGAATCGTTGTAGCCAGTCTCCGTGAAGAACCAGCGGTCCGCGTGGGGAAAACATGGGCGCAGAATCTCGAGATGTCTGTCGATGTTCTTGGTGGGGCTGACCCCCCGGTTGTACATGTGGGCGTTGCCCCAGTCACTCCAAGCGGACAGATCGCCCAAGAGGCGCGCGCGCTCCGGTGTGACGTCGGTGCGCGTCGATGGACCGACCACGGGCACGCCGTCGAAAGCGCGGTCGGAGCGAACGCGTTCCCACAGGATCCGCTGCATCAGGCGTGCGTGGGCCGCCCACTGAGGATCAACCTCGCCGTTGACCACCGAACCGTCGACCTCGTTGCAACCGCCGAGGGAGTGCAGCAACGACCCCAAGCCGTCGAGCCTTGGGCCGTAGAACTCGGTGAAGACCTTCAATGCCGCGTCGGTCGCCTGCTCCGCACGGGGCCAGTCCGCCAGGGTCGCTACTGTCGCGTGCCAACGCACTCCGGACGCCGCCAGCCTGATCTGCATCGCGCGTTGCTGTTGGGCTCCGAGTGACGAGCCCGTCGCCACGCGCTCGCGGACTGTTCGGACGCCCAAGTCGGTGATGAGATCGAAGACCGCATCGGCGTACTGGTACACCGACTTGGCATAGAACGACTTGATATTGATGGCATAGTTCTCGCACAGGTCGTCGGACCAGTGCGCACGCAAGCTGGAAGTCGGCTCACGACGAACTGGTGCGTCCCCTGCCACGACTGCAGCAGCTGCTGCAATGCCAGCGGTCAGGACGGCACGTCGAGACCACTTGGTCGTCATCTCCCCGTCCTTGGTCATCAACACCGCGTCGTCGGCCTGGTCTCCGGGCAATTCTACCGGCCGGGCAGTGCGAGCCCGGCGTCTGCGGCCCTTCGCCTGCAGCAGACCTACGTGTCGCAGCGTTGCGTCGTGAGGATCCTCCAGCTGCACAATCGCAACGAAAGTCTTGGCGGGGTCATCGACGTGCTGCGCACGAGTCCTGGCTGCTCACCGAGGCCGGTCCCAATGGCGGCGCCTACAAAGGCCGAAACGTCGTCGAGCGCTCGTTCACCGCAGTCAAGAACGTGCGCAATCCGGCCACCGCCACGACGAGTTCGCGGTATCTGCGGCGGCGACGTCCTGGCCCCCATCATCACCCGGCTCCGCGCTTTCCGCAGATGCGCCATGGGCTATGGGGATTGACGAGGCGACGCGAATTTCTCAGCACCATAGGTGCGGGCGCCATCACGGTCGGCGGGCCGCCTGGCGAGGTCCTCTTCCGCGTCGTCGAACGAGGCGTCCAGCAGCTCACCCTGCCGGGCGGCCATCGTCCCCGTCGCACGTGCGCCTCTCCGCCGAGGGACGTCGCAGACCACGATGCCGCCGACCGTCCCACCCACCTGTTCGATGCGCTCGATCGCAGCCGCCAGCTCCTCCTTGCGGGAGACGTCACGGCGCACCACCAGCAGGGTCAGATCGGCGCTGCCGACGATCTCGAGGGTGTCGACGACAGGTAGCACCGGGGAGCTGTCGATCACTACGAGGTCGAAGGTTGCGCGCAGCTCAACCAGCAGACTCGCCCAGCGGGGGGCGGCCATGAGCTCTCGGGACCGAGAGGTGGCGCCTCGGGAGGGAAGGACACGTAGTCGCTCGAGGTCGGTGCGCACGAGAGCGCCCTGCAGCCGCGCCCGCACGTCAGAGCTGTCGGTCAACGTCTCGATGACACCGGGACCAGGAGGTAGCTCGAACAGTGAGTCGACGCCGCCGTCGCGAAAGTCTGCGTCGACCAGCACGACGTGGAGCCCGGCTGAGGATGCGGCGACGGCCGTGTTGACCGCTGTCTGGGTCTTGCCCTCCGCGGCGGACGCGGACGTCACCAGCACGACTCGGCCACGATCATGCTGCCCCGCTCGCGGCGGGATCTGAGACAGTCGGTACCGGAGGGTGGCCGCCAGCATCCGGTACGCCTCGCTGGCTTCGGACTCCGGTGCGCTCAGCGTCACTGGGGCGCGGCGGATCGCCCGTCGGCCATGCGGGATCCGCCCGAGGACGGGGCGCCGGGTTGCTGCCACTGCATCGCGCTCGTCGCGCACCGACTGGTCGAAGTAGTGGCGCAGGAAGGCCAGCCCGAGGCCCAGCAGCAGCCCGAGCGCGCCCGCGAGAGCCATGGTGGGGGTCACCCGGGGGGAGGCCGGACTTTCCGGCGGCGTCGCAGGGGCGAGGATTTGAGCGGTCTGGACGGCGCTTCTCGCGCGACCGTCCAGGTACTGGTCGGACAGGGCATTGGCGATGGCGGCGGCCTCACTCGGGTCATGCCGCGTCGCTGTGATCCTGAGGACCGACGCCCCAGTGGGGTCCGGCTCCACCGCCACGGAGTTGACCAGGTCACCAGGTGCCTCATCGAGTCCGAGGGAACCGATGACCTTGGACACGGAGTCGACCCCGGTTACCGCCCGGGCCTCGGTTGCCACCTGGTTCTCGGTCAGCCCGTTCCCCGGCCCGGTGGGCGCACCGAGCAGCACCTCCGCGGTGGCGACATAGCTCGGCCTCGCCTGGCTGACGTAGAGCCAGCCGAGAGCGAGGCAGACGAGCACTGTCGCGACGATGACGTACCAACGCCGACGAAGCACTCCCACCTGATCACGCAACTGTATGAGCTCGTCGCTCATCGCTCTCCTCCACCACACCTCAACATGAGGACCCCCGTAAGCATCGCCGCGCTGCGCCACCAGCCTGCGTGCAGACATCGCCCCTGGAGGGCGAGGGGCCAAGCTAACGCACCGACAACCGCCGGGGGCAGCCTCGGCGCATGGCCCCGAGCGATATCTCTGCGCGGACTCGGTGACTGACGACGACCATGGTCTGGCGGAATGGCTGGCCATCGCCTCGGGACGCCGTACGCCGAAGGCACGGTCCTACCGCGCCCATCGACGCCGACCGCTGGGCGATGACGGAGGGGACGCTGCGGCTGGGCGCCGGCAGCAGCAGCTCGTTCGACGGCGGTTGCATGTCCTGGGGGCCGATCCCTGCCACGTGAGCGTGACCGTCGATCCACGGACCGGTGACGCCGACCCCGACCGCACGGAGGCGCTGGTCGGCTTCAGGGCCAGCGCTGCGGCGCGTCGGGTCACCGTGCTGCAGCCGTACCAGGACCACAACGCCCGCGTTCCGGCGGTCGTCCACGACGACGGCCGATCGGACCCGCGGGACCGCATCGATGTCCCGATCCCTCGGGCCGAGGCGTCCCGGACTGCCTGCCGGGCGTCCGACGCTCGCCATCCGGGCATCGGACCATCACGCACCGTGTCGACCCTCCGCCATGACCGGGGCCGGGCCCGCCCGCCGAGGAAGGACCACCATCGGGAGCCACTTTCTCCTAGAGCCTCACCCCCGACATCTGCGGTCGGCTGCCGTTCACGTCCCGGGCGATCGCGGCGGGACGTGGTCAGGACTCTGGCCTGCAACACGGGGGTAGTCGTGAACTTCAGGGAGATCATCTCTGCACTCGGGGTCGCCTGGTGGCTGCCGGTCCTGGGGCTGATCCTCGGGGGCTCGGGTGCACTCGTCCGGGGTCAGCAGATCGGACGTCGTGCCGCGCCGGGAGGTGTCGAGCACCGACGCCGGTCACGGCCAGCCCGACGCACCAGAACGCCGGCACGAACTGGGAACCGGATCCCCCGTGCCCTACGTGCCGGCCGGACCGGCGGACGGGGGCCCGCAGGCGATCCACGAGCGCGACAACCAGGTCGCCGTCGGGCGACGGCTGCCGCCAGTGCCGGGCACGACGGTCCACAGCAACGGGCACTGCGAGCGGTGAACGCCCGCAGTCGCTTCGCGGTCGGCGACGCCTCGGGCGGGCGAGCCGGACCGAGCGTTCCGATTCCCGCGGGTCGACCACGACAGGAGAGGCAGGAGGCAGCGTGACGATCAGCGCGAAAGCACGACTCTGGACCTCGATCGTCCGGCCGCTGCACCGGCTCCTGAGCCTGCCCCCGGCATCCCCGCGCAGGGTCTGCGTCAGCGGGCACCCGGATCACGAGGAGAACAGCCTGATGGCCGCGATCCTGCTCGCGGAGGCCGGATCCCTCGAGGTGACCCTCCTGGCCGAGGACCCGCCGGACGCCCGGCGGTATCTCGGGGTGCTCAACCGGAGCGGTGCGCCCATCGAGGTCGTCGACAAGCAGTCGCTCCGCGGTGTGCTGCGGGCCAGCAGGGCCGGGATGCTCCTGGTCACCCACGGGCTCTACGGATCGCCCGACCTCACCGCCCGCAAGCTGGTCGTCAACATGTGGCACGGCTTCGGCCCCAAGGCGACCCGGGCATCGACGTCCCTGCGCAATCCCGTGGTCGCCACCGTCATGACCTGCAACTCACCGGTCTGGGCCGCCGCGGCGACGCGGGAGCTCGGCTCACCGGACACGAAGCTGATCCGGACGGGGAATCCACGGCAGCTGGCGTGCCGCACGGCACCGGACCCGTCGTTGTTCGACCGCCTGGGGCTCCGGCCCCGCTCGTACGTGCTGTGGATGCCCACCTTCCGGTCGTCCACGTCCGTGACCGGTCGGAGCTGGCGGGATGCTCCCACGTTGTCGAGCCGATCGCCCGACGGCGAGGTCCCCGGCGCCACGGAGACGCTGGCAGGACTGGCTCGGGACGCCGGCGTCGAGGTCGTCGTCAAGCCTCATCCAGCCGACGCCGACCGCTTCGAGCGGAGCGGACTGCGGGTTCTCACGACCGACGAGATATTCCGCGCCGGCATGAGCCTGTACCAGTTCATCGGGGCGTCCGCGGCGATGATCAGTGACTACTCCAGCGTATGGGTCGAGTACCTCGACCTCGACCGCCCCCTCCTTCTCTACTGCCCGGACATCTCGGAGTACCTGACGGGGCGCGGGCTCAACGAGCCGTACATGACCGATGTGGCGCGCGAGCTGATCACCGACGAGCCGGCGGTCGTGGCGGCCTTCCTGGAGCGCGTGCGAGCCGGCGGCGACTGGCGCCCGGAAGCACGCGCCGCCACGCGGACGGCACTGGGACTGGACGGGCTGGAACTGGACAGGGCCGCCATGACCGATGCTCTCCTGCAGGAGCTGGCCGCCTTCGAGCGCAGCCGCGGCCGCGGTCGGGAACGAACCCGAGGTGCGCCCACCAGCGCCGTGTCCGGGTAGCCGGACGAGACGACCCGGGTCCACGAACCCGGTGGAGGCGGCCGTGCCGACGACGGACCGGGACATGCCGGCTGCCACGGGCCTGCTCGTCTACCTCGCGACGCTGCCCCGCAGTGACAGGTCCCCGTGGACACGCCGGTGAGGATCCTGTGGCTCCTCCATCTCGAGCGGTGGCCCTCCTCCTGATGGCACCGCCGACTGCGGCGAAGATCCGAGCCACGAGGCGCGAGCCAGTGCGATCACGAGCCTGCCGCCCGAGGAGTAGGGCTTTCCGGATCCTGCTCGGCGGGGGGCACTGCGGGCTCTCGACGCCCATGCCGATCCTCGATGCCGTCATGGCCGCATCGCAGCGGCTGGCCGTCAGAGCCGCCTCCGTGGTGGTGGTGGTGGTGCGCCCGTTCACGGCTGGGGCGGCCTGCTCCAGCTGGTGGAGTGAACCGCCTTCGGACTCGTGCTGGCCGCGGAGACCCGGCACCGGATGGAGGAGGCGCCGCTGCGGCTTCGCCTGCGCGCGCCCGGAGCGGGACGGTGGTCGGTGGTCCGCTGACGCCGGACCGCCGTCTCGGTCAGCATGTCCGCTCCGACACGAGGTCCTGGAGCGGCGGAGAGCTCGGCGGGGTCCCTTACGCGTCCAGCGCCCCGGTGACGTCCAGTCCCATGCCCTGCCGGACGTCGACGACGTGTCCGGTCAGCGAGGACGTGAGAACCTCGAGGGAGGCCTGGGCCACCGCGCGGGGATGGAGCAGGCTGTCCGGAGCCTCCGCTCCGAAGGCCCGGGTACGCATGGGAGTGGCTGTCCGTTCCGGGTTGATGCAATTGACCCGGATCCGGTCAGGGGCCCACTCGTCCGCCAGGGCCTGCGTCAGGTTGACCGTGGCTGCCTTCGCCGAGGAGTAGAGGCTGTATCCACTCCGGCCGCGCGTGTGCGAGCTGGACGTGAAGAGCAGCAGGGAACCACGCGACTCCCGGAGATGCGGGTAGAAGGCCTGCGCGATGGTGATGGGAGCGAGGTAGTTGACCTCGGTGGCCAGGTACACCGTCTCCTCACTGGTCGAGGCCAGCGGCCCGATCGGGAGCATCCCGGCGGCGTTGACGACGTAGTCGACGCGGCCGAACTCCTGCAGCACCTGCTCCAGCGCACGGTCGATGTCATGCTTTCGTTCGACGTGCGTGCCCGTGGTCGACCGGCTGAAGGACCTCACCTCGGCTCCGTGTGACGCTGCCAGATCGGCGATCTCCGCGCCGATGCCGTAGGCGCCACCGAACACGACCACGCACCGGTCGCGGAGGGCGGCACGCAACTGGTCGACCGAGCGCGGCTCGGGCGACGGCGTGGTGTGCAACTGGAACAACCGGTCGGCGAGGAAGACGTCGATCGGCTGCGTGATCTTCAGGTTGCACTCGTCACCTGGCACGACGGCGATCGGTACGCCGGGGCAGTAGCGGAGCACGAGGGTGCAGTCGTCCGTGGCCGTCGAGAAGGTCGCGTCCGCAGCCGCTCGGCGATGGGCCCGCCGGATGACGGAGAGCTTGAAACCCTGCGGTGTCTGTCCACGCCGCAGGAGGGCACGCGGCGGCACGTCCCTGATGAGCCGCCCATCCGGCCCGTCCACCTCGACGATTGTGTCCGCGGACGGGATGGCGGTGTCCACCGCCTGATGGGTCTCGAGCGCCCGGACGCAGTCGGCGATGATCTGCTGGCTCACGAGGGGCCGCACGGCGTCGTGGAGGAGGACGTTGCACTCCTCGTCGCCCAGCGCCTCCAGCGCTTTCGCGGTGGTCCCGTTCCGGGTCTCGCCGCCCTCGAGGACCTGGGTCACCTTCGGATAGGCGCCGGGCCTCAGCACGTTCCGGATTGCGTCGAGATGCCCCGGCGTCATCATGACGATGATCTCGTCGATGACCTCCGACGCCTGGAAAGCCGCGATCGTGTGCTCGATGATCGGCTTTCCCGCAACCCTGATCAACTGCTTGGGAACGTTGAGGCCGACGCGTTCACCGGTACCCCCGGCCAGCACGACGGCCACCGTTCGGTGAGCACTCATGGACGCCTTTCCTGAGCCATCGGAACTCCTGCAGCAGGCGGTGTGAGTCCGGAGCGAGAGGCTCTCACTTCGGAAAAGCGCTGGGAAGACGTCACGGCGTGCCTCATGACCCGTCCGTTCGACTCAACTCGTCGAAGGGTCCGCGGATCATGAACGTGTACCCCGGACCTTGCAGATTGGCGAAGAGGCTCTGCCCGTCGGCGGAGAACACCGGGCCGCAGAACTCCTCGTCGGCGTCCTCGGCGACGTTGCGCCGGGCGAGGAAGAACGTCTCGCCGGTGACCGTGGCTCCGAGCAGGTGGACCGCACCTCGGCCGTCCTCGGCGATGATCACCCCGCCGTGCGGGGAGACCGTGATGTTGTCGGGGCCGTCGGGTTCGACGTCGGTCTCATCGGCCACTCCGAAGCGCAGCTGCAGCGTCAGCGTCCCGGCGCGCGGGTCGAGGTACCAGACCTGCCCGTCGTGCGGATGCACGCTGCCGTCGCGGGTCCGGGCGTAGGAGGAGACGACGTACGCACCGTCGTCGGCCCACCACATGCCTTCGAGCTTGCGGCCTCGGGTGATCTGGTCGTTGCGGAACTGCCGGCGTACCGACAGCTGCTCGGCATCGCGGTCGGGAACCGGCACCCAGTCGGCGCGGTACGTGGTGCCCACGTCGGTGGCCTCGGACAGGTCGGGCACGTGCCGGCCGTCGTCCGTCGACGCGCGAAGCGCCTCCAGAGTCCCGGCGTCGTCGGCCAGCCGCCGGAGACTCCCCCGGCCCAGAGGGCGAACGTCGGCCGGGGCGGTCCAGCGGTAGAGGCAGCCGTGCGGCTCGTCCGCGTCCTCGGTGAGGTAGAGGACGTCCTCCGCGGGATCCACGACCACCGCCTCGTGCGCGAACCGTCCCAGCGCCTTGATGGGCTTGGGGTCACGGTTGGCGGCCTCGTCGAAGGGGTCGACCTCGAACACGTAGCCATGTCGCCGGTCGCGGGCGTTCTCGGTCTCCTCGCAGCTCAGCCACGTCTCCCACGGAGTGCGGCCACCGGCGCAGTTGTCCTCCGTCCCGGCCAGGCTGACGTAGTGCCGCACCACCGTGCCATCAGGATCGACGACGAGCGTCGTCGTGCCACCCCCTGCCGCTGGGTCGTACACCAGGCCACCGACGTGCGGCACCCGATACCGCTCGTTACCGCCCACCTCGTGGTTGAGGACCAGCACGGTGCCCGGTCCGTCGCGGCGCGGGAAGGCTGCTGCGCCATCGGGATCGGACGGGGCGACGTGACCCGACTCGAGCAGGGTGACACCCTGCTCCGCCAGCACGCGATATCGGAAGCCCTGGGGAAGGTCGAGCAGGCCGTCCGAGGTCAGCAGCGGGCCTACGCCGGCCGACGCCTCGGCGCCGAAGACCGCACGGCAGCCACCGACGAGGACGATCCCGGCTCCCGCGGCAACTCCACCGAGGAACTTCCGACGGGAGACCGCCGCTCCGACCGCGGACGGCTCGGGCGAAGGGGACATGACACCTCCGATGCATTGTTCGCTGGGCCCAGCCATCACGGACCGGCCACGCGCTCCGCGCGACGTCGGCCGGCTGTCACGCGGCCGTGGTGAAGCTCCAGGTGATCGTCGTGGCCAGGGGGTTGCCCGCGAGGTCTGCCACACCGCCCACGCCTCCACTGACCGTCACGGTGTACCGGGTCTCGCCGGCCAGGGGCTGGTCGGGATTGAGGATCCACTTGTTGGTCGTGCTGCTGCGGGTCACCGACGCGACCACCGCCGGCCCGCCGTCGGCCGGCGTGAGGGTGAAGGTCGTGGTGGTGACGTTCTGCACCGGCTCGCTGAAGACCATCGAGACGTTCGCCGTGCGGCTGATGCCCGTCGCGTTGACGCCCGGGTACCGACCCGTCGGCGTGGGGGCGGGGCCGGTCAGGAACTCCCAGGTGTCGTCGGCCGCCAGGGTGTTGCCGGCGGAGTCCCGGATGCCGGTGGTCAGCGTGGCCCGGTAGCGGGTGTCGGGAGCCAGGTTGGCGTCCGGGTCCAGGGTGGCGACGAGGCTGGTGGAGTTGAAGGTCACCACGGCGGCGACCGACTGGCCCGTCGCGACGTCCGCCAGCGTGAACGTGCTGCTGTCGACGTTTCGCACCTCGGTGCTGAAGGTCGCGGTGACATTCGTCGCCACGCCGATGCTGTGGGCGCCGGGCGCCGGGGACCGGTTCGTCACGACCGGCCCGCTGCTCGTGGCAGCCGCGGTCGTGAAGCTCCAGCTGGTGGGCGCGAGGGCGTTGCCCGCGGCATCGGTGATACCGCTGGTCAGTGCCGCCGTGTACTGGGTGTTCGCGGCCAGGTCCGCGTCCGGGTCGAGGGTGGCGACCCGGGTCGTGCTGTCGTAGGCCACGGCGGCGCCCACGGCGGCCCCGCCGGCGGTGGGCGCCAGGGTGAACGTCGTCCCGCTCACGCCGGTGACGTCTTCGCTGAACGTGGCGGTCACGTTGTCGCCCACCGCGACCCCGGTGGCGCCGGACGCCGGGCTGGTCGACGTGACCGTCGGCGGCGTCGTGTCGCCACCCCCGCCGGCAGCCGCGGTCGTGAAGCTCCAGCTGGTGGGGGCGAGGGCGTTGCCCGCCGCATCGGTGATGCCGCTGCTCAGCGTCGCGGTGTACTGCGTGTTCGCGGCCAGCTCCGCGCTCGGGTCGAGCG
>NZ_JBHUHP010000008.1:167412-173972 GCF_042682525.1 Blastococcus deserti | reverse complement strand
GACGACCACCAGTACGACATCCTGGCCCTGGCCCTCAACGAGCGCCTCGCCGAGCTGGACCTGGCCCGCGACGTTCCCTACGGACGCGACCGGCTTCCCTGTCGGCGGCGCCCGGCCGGTCCCGGTGACCAGCCAGGAGGGGCACCTGGCGCTCCTGGCTGACGACGAGCGCCTTGCTGGGTGCGTGTCAACAGCGGGGCGGATGGGCACTCGGGACGCGTTCCGGCGCACCGCGGAGGCATCGGCTCCCGATCGGCAGGCCGCAGGGCTGGTGGAGACGCCACACGAGAAGAGCGAACATCCAGGTCTCACCCCTGATCGCGCGGGTACGCCAGCGGTGAGGTCGTCGGGGCTGGCCTGCTCCCCCTGGCGATCGAGGCTTCGCCGGTCGAGAAGACGGCCAGCGGGGCCGACTCGTCCACCGGGATCCGTTCCCCGACCTCTGTGTCACGGGCGGGACCGAGACACAGCACCCCTGTATCACCGGCGGGACTTCACCGAGCGGGTGCGCGCAGGCAGCTGCTGTCCCCGCCTGCTCCGTGATGTGGCGGCTCGACTGATCGGCGAGCACCCGGTCGACAGCGGTCCACCCGGTGCCGGCGTTCAGCCGCGCAGCAGCGCCCCCAAGGCACGACTGTCGTACAGCACCGACGAGTCGACGGGCTCGCCGTCGAGCAGGGCCGCAGGCGTGCCCTCCGGGTCCTGCCCCTGAAAGGTCCCATCGGCCACCAGCGCCCAGGACTCGTACCGGCCCTCTCGGACACCGGTCACGTATCCCGGCTGAGCCAGGCCCGCTCTCCTCCCGAGATCGAGCAGGTCCTCGACGGTGAACCCGCCACTGTGCTCCGGTGGCTGGGCGGCGAACACCTCCCGGCGCAGTTGATCGAACCGGCCGACCTCCGCGGCGAGGGCCAGCGCATTGTTGGCGCGTACCGACTCCGGTCCCAGGAAACACCGCATCCGGTACTCGACCGCCACCGCACCGGCCGCCACCTCCCGGCGCAACAGATCTCCTGACGCCTCCTCGAACTTCCGGCAGTAAGGGCACTGCGGATCCTCGAAGACGACGAGCCGACGGCGCGCGTTCTCGCTGCCCACGAGCACCCCGTCTTGTCGGGTGTGACCGGAGGGCACGGGCGGCGTCGCGGCGGAGTCCATGGGGCAGTCCTACCCGTCAGGTCGCCGGTTGCTGCACGGAACGGGAGCCGGCTCGTCGACTGAGAGCCCTCCGGCCATGCGTTCGATGATCCCGGGCACGGGGACGACCAGACAGCGAGGAACAGGGCGCCGACCGCCACCCGCGCCTGCTCGTCGTCAGGGGCAGGTTCCGAGGGAGAGTCTTCGCGACGGCGCCCCTCAGGTCGCACGCCTAGAAGACGCCGACGACCGGCTCGCTGACTCCCGTCCGGATCTGTCAGGGCGCGAGCCGACCCACCATGCCGAACCCCCGCCGGGCCTGGTTGCACTCTCGTACATCGGTGAAGCCTGCGGCATCGAACCAGCCGCGCACCTCTTCCTGTGAGTGGTGGTGCGCGTACGGCGCAGCGAAGATGTCCATGAGGGCGAGCGCGGCCTCCCGCCGGCTGATCCGGGGGTAGGACCGAATGCCACTGATGTCGAGGACCGTCGTGAAGAGCAGGAAGGGCCAGGCCAGCACCGGGGCGATCCGGTTGAACAGGTCGACCGGAACGCGCGTCGTCACGGTTCGGATCAGCCGGATGAGCGGCGTCCAGAACGGCTCGTATCGGTAGACCCAGACGTAGCACGTCCCGCCCGGGCGGAGCAACGGGACGAGGGCATCGAAGCCGGCCCGCGTGTCAGGGGTGTGGTGCAGAACGCCGAAGGAGTAGACGACGTCGACGCTGCGCCGGGGCAGCGGAGGGCGGGAGACGTCGGCCTGCACGAAGTGGACGGCGTCGGCTCGCCCCTGCTGCCATCTGGTTCGGAACCGGTTGCCCAGTTCGAGCCCCGTGCTCAGATCGATCGCGATGACCTCGTGGACGAACTCGGTGAAGGCGACGGACTGGCTCCCGTTGCCACATCCGGCATCGAGCACCGTCTTCGTCCGGAGCTCCTCGGGGGCAATGCCGAGCACGTCGACGAATGTGGTCCGCACGCGCATCTCGAGGTCCAGGTGCCAGGTCCGGTCACCGGGCTGGTGGTGCGTCCACTCGAGGCTGAAGCTGTCGCGGACCCGGTCGAGGTCGCGCGGGGAGTTCTTTCCCAGCAGTCGCGGAATGCCGGCGACGACGGGAAAGGCGTGACCCGTGCCGCACAGCAACGTTGCGGACTCGATTGCGCCGCCGTCGGCCTCGACGGGGTCCTCGAGAGTGAAGCGTTGTCGGCACTCCGGGCACACGAGCAAGTCCAGCAGGCGTGGTTGCACGAGGGCCCGTTCCTCCGTCGGCCGGCGCAGCACGGGAAGCCCCCGTTGCGGCTGCGGTCCTGACAAGATGGGCCAACCGTCGGCCGACCTGCAAGCGCCGGCAGACAGCCGGCCAGTCATGGGCGACGCGGTAGTGCACTTCTCCGACCGACCGGAACGGGGTACGGCATGACCGCGGTCCTCGGGGTCAACTGCTTCAGCCACGACACCTCGGCGTGCCTGCTCGTCGACGGCGCCGTGGTGGCGATCGGGGAGCAGGAGCGCTTCAACCGGGACGCACATACGAAGGCGTTCCCGGACGCGGCCATCGAGTTCTGCTTGCGCCAGGCCGGGCTCTCGGCGCGGGATCTGACGGCTGTCGCCTTCGCCCATGACCCGAGGATCGACTTCATGCGTGGCGCCGCCGACGCGGTTGCCCGGGTCGCGCCGAAGCGGCTCGGTGCGCAGGCGTACACCGATGTCCGTCTGGTCAGCAGGGAACGACGTTTCCGTCGGCGATGGGGGTACGGCGGGCAGATCGTCCACGTCGGGCACCACGACGCGCATGCGGCCAGTGCCTTCTTCTCGAGCCCGTTCGACCAGGCGGCCGTGCTGACCCTCGATCGCGGTGGCGACTTCCTGTCGACCACCATGCAGCTGGGGCAGGGCAACCGGCTGCGCCGGCTGAAGGAGGTACGCAACCCGCACTCGCTGGGGGAGCTCTACTCCGCGTTCACGTGGCTGCTGGGCTTCCGTCCGAACGCCGACGAGGGCAAGGTGATGGGCCTGTCGTCGTACGGGCGGGACACCTACGTCGAGGACTTCCGGGACTTGGTGCGACTGCTCGACGACGGTCGATTCCGGGTTGACCTGAAGTGGTTCGGCTACCAGCGGGAGCGTGGCTGGTTCTCCCGTAGCGGCGACGAGCGCTTCGGACCCCGCCGTGCCCCGGAATCCGACATCAGTGCACGCCACGAAGACCTGGCCCATGCCATCCAGCACCTCGTCGAGGACGCCGGCGTCCACATCGCGCGGTCCATCCAGCGGGCAACCGGGCTTCGCCGGCTGTGCCTGGCCGGTGGCGTGGCGCTGAACTCGGTGATGAACGCGAGGATCCTGGCCGAGGCGGGCTTCGATGAGATCTTCATCCAGCCCGCGGCCTCCGATGCGGGCAACGCCCTCGGTGCAGCGGCCCACGTGTGGCACCAGGGACTCGGTGAACGGCGGGCGTGGCACATGGCCCATCCCTTCTGGGGCCCCAGCTACACCGACGAGGAGATGGCGCGGGCGCTCGAAGCCCGCGGCCTGTCCTTCCGCAAGGTCGCCGACCCGGAGCGGGAAGCCGCCGCCCGCATCGCGGACGGCAAGGTGGTGGGGTGGTTCCAGGGCCGCGCCGAGATCGGGCCGCGTGCCCTCGGGGCCCGCTCGATCCTGGCCGACCCGCGGCATCCCGAGATGAAGGACATCGTCAATGCGCGGGTCAAGCGGCGGGAGGCCTTCCGGCCGTTCGCGCCGAGTGTCCTGGACGAACGGGGGGCGGAGTACTTCGACCACTATTCGACGAACCCGTTCATGCTCCTCGTGCTGCCGGTGCGCAAGGACAAGCGCGACGTCATCCCCGCCGTCACCCACGTCGACGGCACCGGGCGGCTGCAGAGCGTGACGCGTGAGTTCAATCCGGCCTACCACCGGCTGATCACGGAGTTCGAGCGTCTCACCGGTGTGCCTGTGGTCCTCAACACGAGCTTCAATCTCCGCGGCGAGCCGATCGTCAACTCGCCCGACGACGCGGTGGCCGACTATCTGCGCAGTGGCATGGAGGCCCTTCTGCTCGGACGGTGTCTCGTCGAGAAGGAGTAGCTCCACCGCCATCGGTACCGGCTCCTGACGGCGGCGTGCTGAGGTGCGCCTGGCCAGCCGCTGTCTGTTGCAGCATCGCCCCGAAGGAAGCCGCAGGGCGACTATCCCCCTGCGCGCGCCGCACGGGCCAGTCGGCGTGCCTCCCGCAGGGGCCACGGAGCCCGCGCTCCCGTGGTGGCCGAGAGCAGCAGCATCGCCGCCACCTCACCGGTGGTGCGCCAGGCGGCGTGGGCGACGACCGGCCGGGCACCTGGGACGGTGCGCACCCAGCGCGCGACCTCGACGCCATCCAGGACGAGCGCGGACGTGTCCCCGCGCAGCGGGCCGGGTAGCGGTCCCACCGCATGCAGCGGACGGTCGGTCACCCCGATGCTGGGAAGCTGGAGCACGAACCCCATGTGCAGCGCGAGGCCTGCGTGCCGCGGGTGGTCCCGTCCGGTGGCCGGGAGCAACAGGACGTCGGGGCGGCGTCGGAGCGCCTCGAGAGCGGCGAGCAGGAGCGGTCCTTCCCGCGCTGACTGCAGGGCCGGGACGTAGGGGACGGAGACCACTCCTTCCACGATCTCAGCGGCGATGACATGGGCTCCCCGCACGAGGACCGCTCCAGCCCAGGCTCGTTCGCCCGCCACGCCCGGCCCCTGCGTGTGGACGACCACGCCCGCCGCCAGCTCGACGAGGGAGGAATCCGGACACCAGGGTGGTGGCTGCAGCGTGCCGAGCCGTTGTTGGACGTCGAGCAACGAGGCGATGTCAGCCGGCCACAGCTCCTCGGTCGTGCACCGCATCTCGTCATCCTGGGCCCGGCGGAGGTCTGCTGTCCGTGGTCCAATGAACTCGTCCCGTTGGTCCCGGGAGGGCACCCATGACCGACGAAGAGCCCGTCGCACCCAGCGGCATCGTCACTGTGGACGGCACCTGCATCCCCTATCAGCCCCGCCCAGTGTGGGCTGTGCCGTCGGGCGGCTCGCCGTCGCTTCGGCCGACGCTCGTCCGTGCCGTCACCGGCGGCCATCTCCTCACCGCATCGGTGCTGGTGTTGGCCGCGGTCGCAGCGGCGAAGGCTGCAGAGGTGGCCGGCCGACTGGTGTCGCGCGCCCCGTCCATGGCGGTCGGTGGCGATCCGGGGCAGCACGCTGTCACGAGCGGCCTCGAGATCTCATGGACCCGCATCGAGATCCGGTGGCCGGCCTGAGCAGCCGGAAGACGGCACGTATCGATTCATGACGGAGCCCAGGGCCCCTGGAGCCCGGGGGTTCATGTCGGTGTCGGGGGGACGACGCGGAACCTCCGCACACGCCTGTACCTTCGGCCGTCGCCGTCCCCGGTGCTGCGGCGGAGGCTGAGCCGAGGACATGGCGCTGTCCGCTTCGGCCACGCCGGGTCGTCGCTGATCGGCCTGGCGATCGGCGTCGGCCTCATCGGCTGGTTCGGGATCCGGTCCGTGCTGGTCGAGCAGGCGTGGCCGGCTGTGCGGGGCGGATGATGCCGCTGCCGGCGTCGAGGAACTCGAGGCAGGTCGTCCGGTCGGCACGGCCGGCCCCCTCGGCATGCGTTCCGTGCGCGTGCGCCGCACTTCAAGTCGGGCTTCAAGTGCATGCCAAGTCAACCGAAAGTCGTGCCGGTCATGGTCGTCGCGGATCCACTCGACGAGGAGAACCACGATGACCCAGCAGACCTACCCCAGCCCCTCCTTCGACCCGCGTGCGCCGCAGTACGGCCCGCCGGGTGCTCCCTACGGCCCCCCGGCCCCCGCCTTCGGGCAGCCGCCTGCACCGCGCAGGCGCACCGGCGTGATCGTCGGCGCCGTCGCCGCGACCGTCCTCGTGCTGGGCGGGCTCGTCGTCGGCGCATTCCTGCTCTTCGCCCCCAAGATGCTGAAGACGGCCGACGCCGAGCGGCAGATCGCGCAGCTGACCGAGCAGCAGGCCGGCATCGCGCCGACCGACGTCTCCTGCCCGGCGGACATCGAGGTGGAGGCGGGGGCGACGTTCACCTGTACGGCGTTGCTGGCGGAGCAGCCGATCTCCTTCACCGTCACGCAGACCGATGACGAGGGCAACGTCCAGATCACCAGTGACAACTCCTTCGTCGACGTCGCCACGGTCGAGGCGTCGCTGGCCCAGCAGGTGGGCGAGGCCGCCGGCGTGGAGGTTGTCAGCAGCTGCGACACCGACGGCCACGCCGTCCTCGTGGACGGCGTCGGGGCACCGATCTCCTGCACCGTGACCAACGCCGAGGACCCCTCGGACAGCATCGAGGTCACCGCGACCGTGGACGAGAGCGGCGCGGTCTCCTACGAGGTGGAGTGAGGGTGCGCTCCGAGCGCTGACCCACC
>NZ_JBHUHP010000008.1:0-167404 GCF_042682525.1 Blastococcus deserti | reverse complement strand
GCCGCGGGCCTGCCCGTCACCGAGCCGGGCGCCCCGGCGGGACCGGTGATGGACGGTCAGCGGTCCTCGGCCCCACGCTCAGGGAGCGTTGCTGCCCGGTTCGTCGGACAGGGCGGCGAGGTGCCGGAGAGCGGTCACGCTCGGGAGGAAGAAGTAGGCGCCGCCGCGCGTGGTGACCAGGCGCGGCAGGTCGGTGAGCACCGTGCGCCCGCCCGGTCCCGGTATCGAGAAGGTGCCGGCCCCGTCGTCGTTGGCGCCGATGATGGGGTCCTTGGACCGGCCCAGCCCGGGAGCGAAGAGCCCGTCGTTGGCCCAGTCGGCCATGAGGAACTCGAACTGGTCGCGCAGGCTCACCCCGATGAACAGGCCCAGCAGCCCGCGCTCCACGCCGTCGTGCGCCCGGGTCGGGTCGAAGGCCGGCCCGTAGGTGAGCCCCCGGCGGACGATCCGGTGCTTGTGCCCCCCGTTCCCGGCGACCCGGGAGCCGCGCGGATACATGCGGCGGATGTGCGCACCGACGGGACAGGCCAGGCCCCGCTCGTCGCCGAACCGCCCGACGTAGTCGAAGTCGTTGAGCTGGTCGGGGGAGAGGGCGGGCTGCGGGGTGTCCGTGTCGGGGGAGAGGACGAGCGGGGTCCCGTTGCGCCACCGGCCGCAGATCTTGGCGGCGATCTGCTCCGGGGGCAGATTCGTCCGACGGCTCTGCTCGGTGAGCAGCTCGTGGAAGGCGTCGACGTCCTGGGCCAGCATCCGGAAGGCGGCGAAGCTGCCGTTGCGGCCCAGCGCCTCCGGTGTCGGCACCGGATAGCTGAATCCGACGTGCTGGCTGGGATGCCCGAGCAGGAACTCACCGGTCGGGGCGACCGGCATGGTGTCCGGCGGCCCCGTGGGCGGAGCCGATGCGATGGTCGGCTGGGAGATGCCGTCGACGTACCCGAAGTGGTCCACCCGCGCGCCCAGCAGGGCGGCGTCGAGCCGGCAGAGCTCGGCCAGGCCGCTGCCGGACGTGCGGACGACGGCGTCGGTCGCGCGGGTCAGTGCCGCGTCGTCCTGGGCGAACACGGACACCAGCAGGTGCAGCCCGCGGTCGGTGAACGCGGGCAGCCAGTGGGCCGGGGCGCTGGTACCGACGTCGCCCACCCGCTGGGCCCGGGCAGCGGCGCCGGCCGCGAACTCCTCGGGGAAGCTCGCCAGCGACTCCGCCGGAACGCCGAGGGCCCGCAGCCCGGCGAAGGTGACCCCGACGTTCAGGCAGGAGTCCGGCTTGGTCGCCCACGGCGCCGCGCTGGTCACCTGCGGGCCGGTCGTGCTGCCGTCCACGAGGGACGCCAGCAGCCGGCGCGCCGCCGCTGGTTCGTCGATCCGCAGCAGCAGGTGACGCGCCCGCGGCATGGTGTAGCCGCGGACGATCAGCCCCTGGACGTCGGCGAGGTCCAGTGCGGACTGCACGGATCAGCCGGTGCGGGCCGCGAGGATGTCGAGCACCGTCAAGTCCGGATAGGCGCTGTAGAACGGCGGGACGCAGCCCAGGTCGTGCCCGCGGACGTAGTCCAGGAACTCCTGGCGGTGCGCCTGCACCGGCAACGGCGGTGCGTCGGCCATGTGCTCGAGCAGCGCGTTGAAGACGTCGCCGATGTGGTCGACGAACTCGTTGACGTAGGCGGCGAAGTCGCCGTCGTACGTGGTGATGACGGCCAGGCGGGTCTCGTCGAGGAACACGAACCGGGCGAAATGGACCGTGGCGATCTGGTCCAGGGCCCTGATGATCGGGTTCTGCTCCCGGGGCAGGGACTGCAGCTTGTCGATCGTGGCGTGCAGGGCTGCGGAGTCCTCCGGCGAGCGGATGGGCATCACCAGCGTCAGGGGGCTCTGCACCGTCCCGTCGGTGGTGGTTCGTCCGTTCGTGTCCGGCATGCGAGTGGTCATGGCGTGCCCTCCGGCGTGGAGCGGCTCGATGGCGACCGCTGCCCGCTGCTGAGCGCGGCTGTCTGGCAGTGTGCCGACGTCCGGCCGCCGACGGTGCGATCCGCCGCGCGGCTCCTCGCCGCACCGCCCGCGCGGACGTGCCGCCGCCCTCGCGCGTGAGGGCCTGGCCTGCGCGCCCGGTCGGAGCCCCATCCCGAGCGGCGGGGCGACTTCTGTGGCTTGCTTGGACGGTCGTGTCGTCCAGCACCGGAACGGGAGTCACTCATGGAGTACCGCACCCTGGGGCGCAGCGGTTGCTCGGTCTCCGCGCTGTCCCTGGGCACGATGACCTTCGGCGCGGAGACCGCCGAGCCCGACGCCCACGAGCAACTGGACGTGTTCGTCGAGGCGGGCGGCACCCTGGTGGACACCGCGGACGTCTACTCCGCCGGAAGCGCCGAGGAGATCATCGGGAGGTGGCTGGCCTCCCGGCCGGCCGACGTCCGCGACCGCGTCGTCCTGGCCACCAAGGGCCGCTTCCCGATGGGGGACGAGCCCAACGCCCTCGGGAACTCGCGGCGCCACCTCCGGCGGGCCCTGGATGCGTCGCTGCGCCGGCTGGGGGTCGACCACGTCGACCTCTACCAGCTGCACGCATGGGACCCGCACACGCCGCTGGAGGAGTCGCTGCGCTTCCTGGACGACGCCGTGACCGCAGGCAAGATGGGATATCCCGGGCTGTCCAACTTCACCGGGTGGCAGGTGCAGCGGGCCGTCGACCTGGCCGAGCGCGACCACCTGGCCGTGCCGGTCACCCTGCAGCCCTCGTACAGCCTGCTCGTCCGGGGGATCGAGTTCGAGGTCGTGCCCGCGTGCGAGTACAACGGCCTCGGACTGCTGCCGTGGGGGCCCCTTGCCGGTGGCTGGCTGTCGGGCAAGTACACCCGCGACCAGAGGCCGACCGGGGCGACGCGCCTGGGGGAGGACCCCGGCCGTGGCATGGAGGCCTACGACCGGGTCGGTACGCGCGAACGGACGTGGGACGTGCTGGCGGCGGTCCAGGACGTCGCCGAGGCGCGCGGCGCCTCGATGCCGCAGGTTGCGCTCGCGTGGCTGCTCACCCGGCCGGCCGTCAGCTCGGTCATCCTCGGTGCGCGCACGACCGAGCAGCTGCGCGGCAACCTCGGCGCAGCCGGCCTCGTCCTCGACCCGCAGGAGGTGGCGCGGCTCGACGACGTCAGCGATCCCGCCGCGGCCGACTATCCCTACGGAGAGGTCGGACTGGAGCAGCGGAGCCGGGCCCTGTCCGGCAGCCCCTGAGCCTCGAGCGTCGCGCCACCATGGGGGACGGCGGCCCGCTCGGCGCGGGAGGCACGGTGGCACCGGGCCGCAGGGGGGCCGGCCGGGGCTAGCCTCCGCGCGTGGCGAAGCTTTCTCCACTGGTGGGGCGGAACGACGAGCACAGCCGGCTCGTCGACGCGCTGGCAGGCTGCCGCTCGGGCAGCGGCGGTGTGGTGCTCGTCAGCGGGGAGGCCGGCGTCGGCAAGAGCCGGCTCGTCGCCGAGGCGCTCCGCGGCTGGGACGGTGGCCACCGAGCGGCGGCGGTCTTCCCCGGTGCCGGGCCGTACGCCGTCTTGGTCAGCGCGGTGCCGGAGGCCACCGCGCTGCTCGAGGACCACGGGGATCGGCCTGCCGGAGAGGCCCTGGCCGAGGTCATGCGTGCGATCGGGCTGAGGCGTCCGACCGTGGTGGTCCTGGAGGACCTCCAGCACGCCGACGCTGCGTCCGTCGAGGCGCTCCAGCTGGTCGCCGGGTCCTTGGTCTCGGAGCCGCTGCTCGTCGTGGGCGTCTACCGCAGCGACGGGCTGCCCCGCACGCACCCGATCCGCGGTCTGCGGAACGAGCTGCGCCGCGCCCGTCGGCTGGTGGACATCGCCCTGCGCCCCCTGGGCGAGTGGCAGACGGCGGAGCTGCTTGCCGGGGTGCTCGAGGCGCCGCCGTCGGCGGGCCTGGTGCAGGCGGTGCACCATCGCACGGAGGGGGTGCCCTTCTTCGTGGAGGAGGTGGTGGGAGCGCTCCGCGCGGGTGGCGGGCTGGTGGAGAGGTCGGGATCCGTGGAGCTCGCCGCGGGCGCCGGACTGCCGCTGCCCGAGCGCGTGACGGACGCCGTCCTCGGTCGCACGGCAGGGCTACGCGCCGAGCACGGACCGGCGCTGGAGTGGGCGGTCACGCTCGGGGTCGAGGTGCACCTGCCGACCCTCGCGGAACTGGCCGGTCCGGCCGAGGTCGATCCGCTGATCGACGACGGGCTGCTCCTGGAGTCCGACGCCGGCCTGGCGGTGTTCCGCCACGCGCTCGTGCGCGACGCGCTGTACCGCAGCATCCCGTGGTCCCGGCGGCGTCAGCTCCACCAGGAGGTCGCGGAGCGCCTGACCGGCCGGGGAGCCCCGGACGCCGTCGTGGCCGAACACTGGATCGCCGGGCACGAACCGTCGAAGGCGCGACCGCTGCTGCTCGCCGCCGCCGAGGCGCGCTGCGCCGTCCACGCCTACCGCGACGCGGCGGGCCTCGCCCGCCGGGCGCTCACGCTGTGGCCGGACGGCGACGATCCGGGCGGGCGGCTGAGCGTGCTGGAACGGCTGGGGGAGTGTGCCGAGCTCGGTGGTGATGCCGGACAGGCGGCGGATGTCTGGTCCGAGGTCGCTCGAGGATGTCGCGCCTCGGACGAGCTGGAGCGCGCCGGGGCCGCCCACCGGAGGGCCGCGAACGCCGCCGAGCTGGCCGGCGACCCGATCCGGACATCGGCCGAGCGAGCCGCCGCCGCGGAGGCGTTCGAGCAGGCGGGCGCGTTCGCGGACGAGGCCGAGCAACGACTGGCGCTGACTGCGCAGCTCCGGTCGGCCGGACGCCTCACCGAGGCGCTGCACGCCAGTGAGGCGGCGACCGCAGCAGCCCGGCGCGCCCGGCGACGGGATCTGGAGGCGCACGCCCTCGTCCTCGAGGGAGCGGTGCGGGCTGCGCTCGGGGAGGGACGGCGGGGCGTCGAGACGGCCCGGGCCGGCCTGGAGCTCGCCGTCTCGGAGAACCTGGCCGAGACGACCGCCGAGGCGCAGTACGGGCTCGCCGAAGCCCTGGAGTACGCCGCCGACTACGCGGGGGCCGCCCATGCCTACGAGTCGGCGTTCGAGCTCTGCCGGGCCGATGGCCTGACGGAGTTCGCCACCATCTGCTTCGTCTGCATCTCGCCGTCCGCGCGCTTGATGGGCGAGTGGGACCGGACCCTGTCCGTCTGCGCCGACGTGCTCGCCGACGGCGGTGCCGGCGCGATGGCCCGGCGAGTGGCCGAGGAGGAGTCCGGCCTCATCGCGGTCCTCCGCGGGGACCTGCGCAGGCCGCGTGGCCCCTTGCGCCGGGCCGCGGAGTTCGGTCGTGCCCGGGGCATCTTCGGCCTGGAGGTCGGGGCGACGTGGGGACTCGCGATGGCGGCCGACCTCGAGGACGACGAGTCCACCGCGGCCGCGACCGTGACCAGGTTGCTCGATCGTTGCCGCGAGACGGAGGAGTGCCACTACGCCCTGCCGGCCCTGCGGTGGACGGCGACCTTCCTCGCCGGGCGCCGCGATGCCGTGGGCGTGTCGGCCTGCCACCGGATCACGGCCGCGCTGGCCACCCGGAACGGCGCCCCCAAGGTGCTCTCGGCGCTCGCGCACGTGGGCGGCGAGCTGGCGGCGGTCGAAGGGGACGAGGCGCTGGCCGGAGAGCAGTTCGCGCGGTCGGTGCATCTCCTGGCCGACATCACCGAGCCCTACGAGGAAGCCTCGACGCGGCTGCGGCTGGGCCAGACCTCGGCCGCCCTCGGTGACCGGGCGGCGGCCGTGGCCGAGATCGTCACCGCCTATCGCACGGCTCGCCGGCTGCTCGCCAAACCCCTGGCCCGCCGATGTGCCGCCACGTTGGCGGAGCTGGGGGAGCCCGTGGACCAGCGGCTCGGTCGCCTTGCCGCCCGGGCCGTGGAACCGGCGGCGTTGACCCGGCGGGAGGACGAGGTGCTGCAGCTGCTGGCCGAGGGACGGACCAACCGGGAGATCGCCGGCCAGCTGTTCCTCAGCACGCGCACCGTCGACATGCACGTGCGGAACCTGTTCACGAAGCTGAGCTGCTCCTCGCGGGCCGCCGCCGTCCGCCGTGCGACGCAGCGAGGGCTGATCCCCGCCGCCGGCTGAGCGCGGAGGAATACGGCAGGCGCCGCCTCGAAAACCCGGCAGGACGGCGGATGCTGTCATCGCTTCCCCCGCACGACGATCGGTCCGTCCTGGTCCAGCGACCACACGCACAGGAGGAGCCATGTCCAGCACCGTCGTCGAGCTCGTCGCCCGCGCCAAGGGTCAGATCGAGAACCTGGGTCCGGCGCAGGTGGCGCAGGAACTGGCGGAGGGCGCCCTCGTGGTCGACCTGCGCGAGCCGGCGGAGATCGACCGGGACGGCACGATCGAGGGGGCGGTCCTGGCGCCGCGCGGCATGCTGGAGCAGCCCGTACCACCGCACCGAGTTCGACCCGTCCCGCCGGACCATCCTGTTCTGTGCCTCGGGTGGCCGTTCGGCGCTCGGCGCGGTCTCCCTGGCGAAGCTGGGATACGCCGACGTGGCGCACCTCGACGGCGGCATGAAGGCGTGGCGGAACGACGGCCGGCCGGTCGTGCACCCGGGCACCTGATCATTCCCGGCTGAACCCCCGGTCCCGAGGCGGGAGAACCCCCATGGCCGGTCAGCCGTGGGGGTTTCGCCGGTGTCCGAGCGCGGGATGCGGGGACGGGACGCCACGTACGCACGAGCCTCCACCTGCGGGCTGACCGGTCCCTGGTCGATGCACGGGGTCGCTCGGCCGTGGAGGGCCGAGTGGCGAGACATGCGGTGCCGGGCCGCAGGTCGTGGGAACGGTGGCCCGGTCGTGCGGTCCGCCGCTGCGGCACATCACCCGGTCGGCATCCGTTCGCGGGCGGCTCCTGACCGCGGTCGGGGGAGCACCGTGCTGGTCGGTGGCTGGTCCAGCCCGAGACCGCGCGCCCAGAGCGCGTCGAGGGCGCGGGTCGGCAGCATCGCCTTCAGGACGACGAGCGCGTGGGCGTCGGTGCCGACGAGGCGGCGTGCACCGGGACGGCGCCGGGTCAGCCCCCGCCGCACCGCCTCGGCGACCCCGGCGGCGGGTGCGGTCCGCTGCTGCAGCTGCTGGCACATGGCCCGCTGGCCGGCCAGGTGTGCGCGGTACAGCTGTCGGTGTTCCGGGCTGAGGTCGGCGGCGGTCTCGTCGAGGACGGCCATCATGTGCCGCCATGGGTCGGTGTCCGTGACGCCGGGTTCGACGAGCAGCACCTTGATCCCCCACGGGCGCAGCTCGACGCGGAGGCAGTCGGCGAGCCCCTCCAGGGCGAACTTGGAGGCGTTGTAGATCCCCGAGCCGGGGAAGGAGACCCGCCCGTTCACGGAGGAGATGAAGACGATCCGGCCGCGGGCCCCGCGCAGCCTCGGCAGCATCGCCCGCGTGAGGTCGAGCGGCCCGAACAGGTTCACCTCGAACTGGTGGCGCACGGCCTCGGACCCGACCGCTTCCACGGGTCCGGGGACCGCGATCCCGGCGTTGTTCACGAGCGCGTCCAGCCGCGCCGGGAGCACGGCGTCGAGGGCTGCGACGTGGTCGGCGCGGGTGACGTCCAGCTCCACGGGGACGATGCGGGCGGACGCTGCGGCCAGCTGCGTAGCCGCTGCCTCCGACCGGACGCCCGCGTAGACGCGGTAGCCCGCCGCCGCGAGCCCTTCGGCGATCGACCGGCCGATGCCGCGGCCGGCACCGGTGACGAGTGCGCAACGAGGATCGGATCCCGACATGGCACTTCTCCTGACGGGTGCTGGGTAGCGCCGAGCGTGCGTGCCGCCGCGGCCTCCCGAGCGAGTAGTGCGCTACTCGATCTGCCCCTCCCCGAGCAGTGTGCCGAGGGTCGCGCGGTCGCTGATCCCGAGCTTGTGCCCGGCTCGGTAGAGATGTCCCTCGACCGTCCGGACCGACACGACGAGCAGCTCCGCGATGTCCCGGTTGGAGAGCCCCGTGGCCGCGAGTGTCGCGATCTCCCGTTCTCGCGCGGTCAAGGGCAGTGGCCGCGCGGCCGCCCTGATGGCCGGCGTACGAGCCCCCTCGCAGGCCAGGCCCAGTCGATGCGCGCGTGCCGCGGCCGCGGAGGCGGAGCCCTTCAGGCCGGCACGGGTGAAGGCGAGCGCTGCCTGGGCGGCCGCGTCGGCAGCTGCCAGGAGGTCGCCCGTGGCCTCCCAGGTCCCGGACGCCGCGGCCAGCCCGTCCCCGTCCCCGGCGGCGAGTGCCCGCGCGTGGGCCGCCGCGACGCGGGCGCGGGAACCGTGCACGACCGCGGTGAGCTCGCCGAGGCGGGCCGCCACCGTGCCGTCGCCGAAGTGGAGGGCGGTCTGCAGGCCGAGCACCTCGAACGCCGGCGAGTCCAGGCTCCGGGCGAGCGCGGCGGCCTCGTGGGCGATGGCGACCGCGCGGCTGGTGGCCCCGACGTCGGAGTGGAGCCACGCCTGCGCGAGGAAGTCGTCCGGTGCCATGAGGGCGTACGCCGGATGGCCGCCGTCGCTCCGCTCGGCGAGCAGCTGACGCGCCTCCGTGGCGTCGCCCGCCATGGCGAGGGCCAGCGCCAGCAGGGTCCGGCACCGGAAGCGGAACTCGTGCGGCGAGGGACGCAGTCCCGCCCAGGCCTCGCGGAGGATCCGCTCGGCAGTGCGCACACGGCCGCAGGCCAGCTCCGCGTGCCCGCGCAGGACCAGGCCCATGAGGTGCGCGGGGCCGGGGACATCCTCGCTCGCCGCCTGGAGCCGGTGGGCGACCTCCAGCGCTGCACGGACGTCGCCGGACAGCCGCAGGCCCAGGACGTGCCAGTCGCCGAGGCCGAACCGGGGGATGCTGACGAAGGCGCGGCGCCCGGCCTCGTCGCCGATGGTCGCCGCTCGGCCCAGCAGGTGGACGTCGCCGGCGACGGCGGCTCCGGCGGCCACGGCGAAGGCGGCCATGAGTGCGACGTGGTCGTCGCGAGGAGCTGGGAACAGCAGCCGGACACCTCGCTGGAGGGCTCGCCGCGGGTGGCCGAGCGACGCGTCCAGCGCCGCGCGGAACGCGAGCAGCAGCGT
This sequence comes from Blastococcus deserti, assembly GCF_042682525.1. Classification (NCBI taxonomy): domain Bacteria; kingdom Bacillati; phylum Actinomycetota; class Actinomycetes; order Geodermatophilales; family Geodermatophilaceae; genus Blastococcus; species Blastococcus deserti. Next base: position 158,308 of record NZ_JBHUHP010000008.1, on the reverse strand, counting down.
GCGCTCCGACTCGTCGGACGCCGCGGCCAGGGCGCCGGCGAGCACCGCCTCCGCCTCGGCCGGGCGGCGGAGCGTCCAGAACAGGTTGCCGATGCGCGCCGCGACCGCGAGCCCGCGGGTCCCCTGCTGGAGAGCCGTGCCGGCCAGGCCGCCGAGGAGCGCATCGGCCTCCTTCCCGCGGCTCAGCCAGGACAGGCTCAGCGCGAGCACGAGTTGCGCGTCCGGTCCTCCGCCGCCGTCCACGGCCGCACGGGCCAGCCGCTCGCCGAGAACCAGGTCGAACAGCCGGACCGCCTGGTGCGATGCGGCGAGGAACAGCGCGGGATCGGGAGGCAGGTCGGAGTCGGCCGCGAGCACGGCCCGGCGCAGCACGTCGGCGCTGGTCTCGGCGCCGTCCGCCTGGAGGCCGGTGGCGATCGAGCCCCGCAGCCGCCGAGACCGCAGGGTGCCCAGCCCCGCGCGTCGGACCTCGCCGTACAGGGGGTGGGTCAGCCGTGCCTGCAGGCGGGCGGAGTCGGTGTCGATGCGGACGAGCCCGGCCGACTCGGCGTCCTCGACGGCCTCCGGGCTGGTCAGTCTCCCCAGCAGCTCTGCCGGGAGCGGCTCACCCAGCGCCAGCAGGTCGACGACGTCCCGTACCCCGTCGGAGAAGCGGCCCATGAGCTCCCGGACGATCTCCGCCAGTACGGGTGGGACGTGCGCCGGCGACGGCTGCCAGCACCAGAGCCCCTCGACCCGGCGGAGCCGGCCCGCTGACACCTCGCCGTCCACGAGGTGACGGAGGAAGAGGACGTTCCCCTGGGTGAGGGCCCACAGCCGGCCGGCGGTGGCGCTGTCCACCGGTCCGCCGAGGGCCTCCCGGAGCAGTTCGGCGGTGACGGCGCGGGTCAGCGGTCGGACGTCGACGCGTCGCACCTGCTCGTCCTTCCAGAGCGCGCGCACGGCGTCCCGCACCGGCTCGCCCTCACGGAGGGTGAGGAGGACCGTGGCGACCCCGCGGACCACGAGTCGTTGGACCAGCACCGCGGACAACTCGTCGAGGTGGTGCACGTCGTCGACCCCCACGACGAGCCCGGTGGTGCCGGCCACCCGACCGATCGCCCCGACGGCCCTGGTCACCGCGTCGTGGGCCGGGCGGCCGGGATCGTCGATGATGTCGGCGAAGGCGCCCAGGGGTATGTCCCGTGACGAGGCGCTCGCGCACACCCACCGCGTCGCGGCACCCCGGTGCGCGGCCAGCTCCAGAGCCTCGCGGGCCAGTCGCGTCTTGCCGACCCCGGCCGGACCCGCGAGCACCAGGCCGCGGGACCGGGAACCCGGGCGGATCGACGCGCCGATGGCCGCCAGCTCGGAGTCCCGGCCGACCAGCGGCCAGGCGCGTGCCACTCGTCGAGGCTACCGACGGCGCCCCCGCTGCGGCTGCGCGGTGCTCCCGTCGCGGTCACCGTCCCCGGTCCACGACCGAAAGCGTGACGACGGCGCAGGTCCCGCCGTCGCAGTGTGGTCGACGGACGTCGTGCCCCTGCGCTCCGGCGTCCCGGACAGGGATGCAGGTCGTGCCGGTCGACCGAGGGGCGGGAGGCGGACGGCTCGGGCGGTCAGGCCGTCCGGCCGAACAGCGCGGCCAGCGCACGGTCGGAGGCGGCCAGGGCGGCCCGGTCGAAGGTGCTGCTGCTGGCGACCAGCTCGGCGGCCCGGGTGCGGTCGAGCAGCTCCGCGAGCCGGCGCTCCACCTGGGCCGGCGTGCCGGCGATCGCCGCGGCGGCGGTCTGCTCCAGGTACTGCTGCTGGCGCGGGGTGCGGGCGGCGGCCCGGACCGCCGCCACCGGCTCCAGCGCCGGGAAGGTGCCGGTGGTGCGGGCCTGGGCCATCGCCCACGCCTCGGGCAGCAGCAGCTCCGCGGCCTCCGCGGCGGTGTCGGCCACCAGCACGTCCAGGCTGATCGCCACCCGTGGCTCCGGCTGCTGCGCCGAGGGACGGAAGGCCCGCCGGTAGGCAGCCATCGCCGCCAGCCCGGGTGCCGGATCGCCGGCCACGCCCAGCAGCGGGCCGCCGACGATCACGGGCAGCCCGAGCTCGGCCGCGACCTGCAGGCCACGGGCGGTGGCGAGCACGTGCAGGGGCACCTCGCCGTCGGGCTGCGGGTGCAGGGTGATCGCGGCCGTCCGGGTGAGGTACCCGCGCAGCTCGGCGATGTCGGCGGGGAAGTCGCGGTCGGTCTCCCGCAGCGCCCGGCGCACGGGTGGCGTGAAGCCGGGGGAGCGGCCGAGCCCCAGGTCGACCCGGCCGGGCGCGAGGGCGGACAACGTGGCGAACTGCTCGGCGACGACGAGGGGCTGGTGGTGCGGCAGCATCACGCCGGCCGAGCCGAGGCGGATGGTCGTCGTCCGGCCGGCGAGGGCGGCCAGCAGGACCGCCGGGGCGGCGCCGGCGACCCCGGGCACCCCGTGGTGCTCGGCCACCCAGAACCGGTCGAAGCCCAGCTCCTCGGCGCGGAGCGCACGGGCGACGGTGCCGCCGAGCGCTGCGGCGTCGGGTTCGCCGACGCGGGTGCGGGACCGGTCGAGCAGCGAGAGCCCGAGGGTCGTGTCGATCACGGCAGGTCGAGCGCTGCCCGGCAGGGGGATGTTCCGCCGGACGACGCGGACCCGTCACGCGGGTGCCGGGCCCGGCCGGGAGGCGGCGCGTCAGCCGGCCTGCCCGGCCAGGATCTGCTCGACGTGCGCCAGGGCTGTCGCCAGCTCCCCGAAGCTGGTGCTCAGCGGCGAGAGGCCGATGCGGAGGCCGCGAGCCGGCCGGAAGTCGGGGATGACACCCCGGCGCCACAGCTCGCCGACGACGGTCTTCATCGCGTCGTGCTCGACGGTGACGTGCCCCGCGCGTCGGTCGGCGTCGCGAGGGGAGGCGACGACGACGCCCAGCGGTGCCAGGACCTCGTCGGCGACCGCGATCGCGTAGTCGGTGAGCCGGACCGACTTCTCCCGGACGGCGGGCATCCCGGCCCGCTGGATCACGGCCAGCATGTCCTCGACGGGGATCATCGCGAGGATCGGCGGCGTGCCGCTGAGGAAGCGCCGGATGCCGGTCGCCGGTACGTAGTCCGGGCCCATCGCGAAGGGCTCGGCGTGCCCCATCCAGCCGGCGATGGGCTGCCGCAGCTCGTCGTGCAGCCGCCGGGCGACGTAGCCGTACGCGGGTGCACCCGGTCCGCCGTTGAGGAACTTGTAGCTGCAGCCGACGGCGAGGTCGACGTCCGAGTCGTCCAGTGCGACCTCGACGACGCCGGCCGAGTGGCAGAGGTCCCAGAGCACCAGGGCGCCGGCGCGGTGGGCGGCGGACGTGATCGCCGGCAGGTCGGCGATGTAGGCGGACTTGTAGGCGACGTGGCTGAGCACGACCAGCGCCGTCCGGTCGCCCAGCAGCGCCGCCACTTCGGCCGGCTGCACGCCCGTGGCCGGGTCCGGCTCGATCCAGCGGATGGTGCGGCCGGTCTCCGCGGCGACCGCGGCGAGGACGAACCGGTCGGTCGGGAAGTTCTCGGTGTCGGCGACGATCTCGGTGCGCCGGGGACGTGCGTCCACCGCCGCGCGGATGAGCTTGTAGAGCATGACCGTCGTGGAGTCGCCGACCACAGTCTGCCCGGGCGCGGCACCCAGCACGGCGCGGCCGATGAGGTCGCCCACGACCGTCGGGAGCTCCAGCCACCGCTCGTCCCAGGCGCGGATCAGCCGCTCGCCCCACTCGCCGTCGACGAACCGGGCGAGGCGCCCGCCGGTGACCTTCAGCGGCCGGCCGAGCGAGTTGCCGTCGAGGTAGGCGAGCACGCCCTCGGGCAGCACGAACTCGGACCGGTAGGCGGCCAGCGTATCCTGCTCGTCCAGCTCGGCGGCGAGCTCGACGAACTCCTGGGGGAGCCGGGCGTCCCCGTCCTCCTCAGGCACCGATCCACGTCCTCACCGTGTAGAGCTCCGGGAAGAAGGTGAGGTCCAGCGCCCGCTTGAGGAAGTCCACGCCCGAGCTCCCGCCGGTCCCGGTCTTGTAGCCGATGGTCCGCTGGACGGTCCGGAGGTGGCGGAAGCGCCAGAGCTGGACGGCGTCCTCCAGGTCCACCAGGTCCTCGCAGGCGGCGTATTCCGCCCAGTGGGCCGAGGTGTCCTCGTAGATCGCCGCGAACACGGGCAGCAGCGAGGCGTCCTCCACCCAGGCCTTGCGCACGTCGCGGCGCAGGACGTGCTCAGGGATCGCGTGCCCGCTGCGGCCGAGGAAGGCGAGGAAGGCGTCGTAGACCGTGGGGGAGTGGAGCAGCTCCGCCAGCATGCCCTGGGCGTCGGGCCGGGACTCGAACACCTTCAGCATGCGTTCGTTCTTGTTGCCGAGGACGAATTCGACGGCACGGTACTGGTACGACTGGAAGCCGGACGCGTTGCCGAGCACTCCGCGGAACTGCGAGTACTCGCTGGGAGTCAGGGTCGCCAGGACCGACCACTGTTCGGTGATGGTGCGGAAGACGTGCTTGACCCGTGCCAGTCCCTTGCGCGCGCGCCGGACGTCGTCGGCGTCGAGGGAGGACCGGACGGCGCGCAGCTCGTGCAGCGCCAGCTTCAGCCACAGCTCGGTGGTCTGGTGCGCGATGATGAACAGCGGCTCGTCGTGGTGGTCGCTGATCGGGTGCTGCGCGGACAGCAGCGAATCCAGTGCCAGGTACCCGCCGTAGTCCATGCGGGCGGTGAAGTCCGTCTGCACGCCGTCCTCGATCGCCCGGACGCCGTTCTCGATCGCCATGACGCCTCCCTGTCCTCCCCGGACGCTATCGCCGTCCGGCCCCGTCCCGGAGGGCGTCGACCGATCGAGTACTACTGGCGCATGGATTCGTCCGACGCCGAGGGCGTCGTCGTTGCTCCCGGTCGCGAGGACCGGTCGGTGCTGACCCGGCCGGCGTCGGCCCCCGACGCCGTCCTCGCGTACGGCCGCGACGAGGAGCAGGTGGCCGACGTCCGGTTCGCCCGGCGAGGCGCGGACGACCGGCCCGTCGTGGTGCTCCTGCACGGGGGCTTCTGGCGTCCGCAGTACGACCGGGTGCACGTGCGGCCGATGACCGAGGCGCTCGCCGGGGCCGGCTGGTCGAGCGTCACGCCCGAGTACCGGCGCGTTCCGGGCCGCCCCGACCTGGCCGTGGGTGATGTCCACGCGGCCGTCCGCGCCGTCGCCGGGTGGCCGGACGTCGCCGGCCGGCCGGTCGTGCTCGTCGGGCACTCCGCCGGCGGGCACCTGGCACTGCAGGCGGCCGCCACCCTGGAGCCGCCGCATGCGGCGGCTGGCGTCCTGGCGCTCGCGCCGGTGGCCGACCTCAGGCGGGCGCAGGAGCTGCGTCTGGACGGCGACGCCGTGCCGGCGTTCCTGGGGGAGGACGCCGCTGCGCGTCCCGACCTCGACCCCGCACGGCTGCCCACGCCGGTCGGGGCGGTCCGGATCGTGCACGGGACCGGGGACGGCATCGTTCCCCTCGAGGTGAGCCGGTCCTACGTGCGGCACCACCCCGGAGCGGTCCTCACCTCGGTCGAGGGCGGGCACTTCGCGGTGATCGACCCGCGCAGCGCCGCCTGGCCGACGGTGCTGGGCTGCCTGGACGACGTCGCTGGTCGACCGCCCGTCGGGGAAGGGGCCGGGGCACCCGCGCGTTAGCATCGGTACGGCACCGACGCCTGGCAGGCGCAGCACGTCCGGCGATGACTCTCCCCGGATCGTCGGTGCTCCGGCCATCGACCGGTGGTCGCAGGTCCCACCGCGGGCGCCGTCCGGCCCCGAGGCGCCGATCCCTCGCGGATCGGTGGGACAGGAGCGCGGCCCGGAGTGGTCACCGGGCCACCAGCTCACGACATCCATCGACCCGACCGCGGACCGCGGGCGGCATCCCGCCGCTCCGGCCGTGCGGGGCAGTGCAGAGGAGTATCCGTGGCTCGACCGGGCCAGCGCCGGAACGGCGCTCGCCGTACCGCCCCGCGGAACCAGCGGCGCGTCCGCGACGGAGACGTGATCGCGGAGCTCGCCCGGGCCGTCCGTGAGGTGGAGGCAGCCGTCCAGCGCGGCCGGGTGACGCCGGCCGTGCGCACGCAGTTCCAGGCCATCGCGCTGCTGATGCGCGAGGAACACGCCCGGGCCCGCGCGGGGGAGGGCAGCGACGCCCGGCGGACCGAGCAGCTCAAGCGGCTGGACGGCATCGCCACGATCCTCGCGAGGACCGCCGTCCGTGACTCCGGTCTCCTGGCGCTGCTCTCCGAGGACGCCGTGGTCTCCGACGCCGCCCGGTCACTCACCCGCGAGATGCTGCGGGCCGTCGGCATCGAGCCGGCCCCGGAGGAGCTCCCACCCGCCGAGCCCGCCGCCGTTCCCGCCGTTCCCGAGCGCCGGGTCGTGCCCCAGTCGGTCGTCTCCCGCCAGCTGGCCAACCCCTTCCTCGCCCCCGACTTCTCGTCCGCGCCGCAGCGCCCCGTGCGCCCGCGCCGCCTGGCCGGCTGGGAACTGCTCGGCCCGCTGCTGAGCTCCTTCGAGCGCGCCGGTGCCGGAGCCCCGGCGTGCATGCCCCTGCCGGCGCCGTCGGACCGGTTCACCCCGATGGGTTCGGAACTGATGCCCCACCAGGGCCGGCTGGTCGCCGCGGCCGCGGCCGGCCACCGGACCTTCCTGCTCGCCGACGAGCCGGGCCTGGGCAAGACGGCGCAGGCACTGCTCGCCGCCGAGGCGGCGGACGCCTACCCGCTGCTCGTGGTCGTGCCGAACGTCGTCAAGACCAACTGGGCGCGGGAGGCCGGCCGCTGGACGCCGCACCGCTCGGCCACCGTGGTGCAGGGCAACGGGGACACGATCGACGGGTTCGCCGACATCGTCGTCGTCAACTACGAGGTGCTCGACCGCCACGTGGGCTGGCTGGGCGAGTTCGGCTTCCGCGGCATGGTGGTGGACGAGGCGCACTTCATCAAGAACAAGTCCTCCCAGCGGTCGCAGCACGTCCTCGAGCTCTCCGACCGCATCCGCTTCCGCACGGCGCGGCCGCTGCTGATGGCCCTGACCGGCACCCCGCTGATCAACGACATCGACGACTTCCGGGCCATCTGGCAGTTCCTCGGCTGGATCGACGAGACCAAGCCGCTGGGCGAGCTGATGGAGGCCCTGGAGGACACCGGGCTGACGCCCGCCGACCCCGGCTTCTACGCGGCTGCCCGCACGTGCGTGATCGACCTGGGCATCGTCCGCCGCCGCAAGGTCGACGTGGCCGCCGACATCCCTGCCCGTCGCATCGCCGATCTCCCCGTCGAGCTGGACGGGCCGGCCGGCCGGTCGATCCGGGCCGCCGAGCGGGAGCTCGCCCGCCGGATGGTGGCGCGGTACGAGACCGTGCTGGCGCACCGCTCGTCGGACGCCGTGGTCGAGGGCATCGACCACGACGTCGTGCGCCGGGTGGCCCGGGCGGAGCTCAAGGACGCCACCGCGGGGGAGGCCGGCGAGAACGTGTTCAGCATGATGCGCCGCATCGGCCGGGCGAAGGCCGGTCTCGCCGCCGACTACGCGGCCCAGCTGGCCCGGAGCGCGGGCAAGGTGGTCTTCTTCGCCAAGCACGTCGACGTGATGGACGCCGCCGAGGAGCTCTTCGCCCGGCAGGGGGTCCGCTTCTCGTCGATCCGCGGCGACCAGACGCCCACGTCGCGCCAGAAGAACATCGACGCCTTCGTGAACGACCCCGACGTCGCCGTCGCCGTGTGCTCCCTGACCGCCGCCGGCGTGGGTCTGAACCTGCAGGTCGCCTCCAACATCGTCCTCGCCGAGCTGTCCTGGACCGACGCGGAGCAGACCCAGGCGATCGACCGCAGCCACCGCATCGGGCAGACCGAACCGGTCACCGCGTGGCGGATCATCGCCGCGCAGACGATCGACGCCCGGATCGCCGAGTTGATCGACAGCAAGGCGGGTCTCGCCGCCCGGGCGCTCGACGGCTCGGACGACGAGGTCTCGTCGTCGGCCGACGTGCAGCTCCAGGCGCTCGTCGCCCTGCTGACCGATGCGCTGTCGGCCTCGCCGCAGCCGGCCGCGGGGTCGCCGGTGGGTCACTGACCGGGGCCTCAGCGACCGGGCGGCTGCCTAGGCCAGGGTGACGGCCGCTGCGGCCACCAGGGTCAGACCCGCCACCAGCGGTCCCGCCCCCTTGAGGATCCGCCGCGCCGCCGACCCGGCCAGCAGCCCGGCGGCGGCGATCGAGGCGCTGACCACGCCCATGACGAGCGCGGCCGGCACCAGCGGCAGGTCGAACGCCCGGAGACCCGCCCCCGCGGCGACGTTGTCCAGCGCGAGCAGCGGAGGCAGGAGGACGACGGCCCAGCGGCTGTCGGGCAGCGCGGGCCCGGCACCCCGGACCAGTGGGACCAGCACGAGCGCGGCGGCCACGAGCAACGCCGCCGCGGCCAGGGGATCGGCGAGCCGCCCCAGGGCCGTGGCCAGCGGGGCCGTCGCCGCGACACCCGCCAGCGGCGCCAGGCCCTCCGCGAGCCCGAAGGCGGCGACGAGCTGGTGACGGCGTCTGCGGGGCAGGCCCAGCTGTCCCGCGGCAAGGCTGAACCGGAGGTTGTCCACACCCACCAGGACCGCGCCCGCCAGCAGGGTCATCCGAGCGTCCCCCTGTCCAGGACGTCCCGGGCCGCCAGCTCCTGCCGGACGACCTCGCGCACGGCCGCCAGCAGGTCCGGGGAGGGGCCGGTCTGCGGTGTCGGCGGTGCGGTCCCACGAGCGGGCGGCGCGGCGGTCGGGTCCAGCGGCGGCCCCGGCGGCCGCGTCGGTTCCAGGCGGTACACGTAGACGCCCTCACCGGCCCCGACCACGACGTCGTCCCCGTACACCGCCGGCCCCAGGCAGTAGTTGGGCCATCCGCCGGCCGGCAGCCCCGGTGCCGACCACAGGGTGAGCCCGGTGTCGGCGTCCATCGCGTACAGGCCGATCCGGTGCGAGGGGACGAACACCACGTCGTTGCACACCGCGGGCGACCCGAGACCCGCCTCCCGGGAGGTGTACACCGGCGGTGTCGCGTTGGCGTACTTCCGGACCGAGTAGGTGATGCCGTCCCTGGTCACGGACTGGACCGTGGTCGGCCACGCGTCACTCAGGTCGTTCCAGTCCAGCGCCCGGACGAACGGGGTGACGGCCGGGTCGTCGAGACCGGAGTACCCGCCGAGGCCGACGTACAGGTGCCCGCGGTCGCGGTCGACCGCCGCGGACGCCATCACCCCCCACTTGTTCTCGCCCCTCCAGTCGTCCTGGTCGGCGATGTTCGGGCTGACCCCGCCGGTCGGGTCGACGGTGTGGATGCGTCCCCCCGTGACCTCGTCCCTGGGCAGCAGCTGACGGCGTCCGTCCGGCAGCACCTGCATGGTGTCGGCGTCGCAGAGGAAGAAGGAGCCGTTCTTGCTCCCGTAGGCGACCACCCTGGTGCCGTCCCGCTCGAAGACCGTGGGCGGGCACGGCACGTCGACGTCCAGGTCGTTGGGCCGGTAGCTGTCGGACGGCGAGGGCTGGTGGAAGCCGCGGAACTCGCCGGTGGTGGCGTCGAGCGCGATCACGCCGCTGGCGTAGCGGTCGTCGGGGAGCGGGTCGTCCGGGCGCGAGTTCCCGGTCCCGATGTAGATCCGGTCCAGCACCCGGTCGTAGGCGCACGAGGACCAGGGCGCCGCACCTCTGCGGGGCGGGTCGTCGTGCACGGAGAACCCGGCGGCGGTCGCCCACGCGGGCAGCGGGTCGGAGATGGCGGCCGACCGCGGGAGGACGTTGGGCCGGTTCTCGTCGCCGGCGGCGCTCGGGTTCTCGAACTTGCATGTGCAGTAGACCCAGACGACGAGGCCGGTGGCGGCGTCGAGGCACCACACGAACCCGAACGGGTTGGCGCTCTCGCCCTCGCCGCTGGCGACGTACACCCGGTCGTCCACCACGAGGGGGCTGGCCCAGCAGTCGCCGTCGGGGTTGTTGACCGGCTGGCGGCGGGCGGCGTCCGCGACCTTGAGGTCCTGCATCCAGATCACCCCGAGCGTGCCGGCATCGAGGCAGAAGACGCGGCCGTAGACGGTGGAGATGTACACCCGTCCACCGACCACCGCGGGGCTGCCCCCGATGCCGCTGATCGGGTAGAACGCGGTTCCGGGAGGCGTGAAGGTGGCCTCGACCGTCCCCGTGGGCAGATCGATCTTGTACAGGGTTCCGCCGCCGGTGGTCCGGAACCAGGTGGTGCCGACGTAGATCTTCCCGTCCACGACCACCGGTATCGAGTTGACCGGTCCGGTGACGGAGATCTTCCGGAAGAGGCCCATCCGGCCGACGGTGGTGCTCGTGATGCCGCTGGAGCCGCGGACGGCACCGGTGTGGGCCTCGTCGCCCTGGTACATCCACCAGTTCCCGTCCGGCAGGCCGGTCAGCGCGCGGGAGTCCCGCGGCAGGCGAGACCTGGCGCGCTCGACGGCTTCGGAGACGCCGCCCCGCGCGAGGAGCTGTCCCACCTCGGGCCGCCCGACGTCCGGCGGGTCGAACAGCACCTCCTCCGGGAGCCCTCGAGCGGAGACGGCCACGGTCCGGAGCCGCTCCCGGAACTGGTCGGGGGCGGCGTCCCCCGGCAACGGGAAGGGGGCGGGGTGCCCGCCGTCGCCGCGACGGACCTCGTCTTGGCGCAGGTCCCGGGCGCCCGCGATCCACTCCAGGCGGGCGACGAGCGTCCGGGCCTCGGTCAGTTCGTCGTCGTCCTCGGCCAGGAAGGGACGCAGTTCCGCTTCGAACAGCTCCCGCACGGCGTCGTCGTCGTCGAGGTCGTGGAACCGGCGTCTGCAGGAGAAGCGGTGCAGCGCCTCGCGCAGGATGGGGTCCCTCGGCAGGCCGAGCGGCACGTACGTGCCCTCGCCCCGGACCTTCGCCCAGACGAACCCCATCTCCTTGTTGACACCGGAGTTCCAGATCGGCCGGTACTCCCCGGTGCGGGCGTCCACCCGGAAGACGCGCACGGTGTCGGCGTCCAGGCCGGCCAGCGTCTGCGGCCCGATCGGCAGGATCAGGAGCGACTCGTCGACAGCCTGGCGGGCGGCGGGCGGCTCCGCGGCCAGGAACGCGCGGGCCGTGCGCGCCGGGCCGCGCAGTTCGGCACCGAGCCCCACGTCGCCCAGCGTCGACCCGGGGACGGGGTTGCGTACGGCCGTCACGTCCGCCGCGCCGGTCGCCTCCTCGGGGAGCCGGCGGAGCAGTCGCGGTCGTCCGGGTCCGGTCGTGCCGGGGGACGGGTCGTCGACCATGCTCGTCTCCTTCCATCCGATCTCGCGGCGGGGCTAGCGTGGCCGGCCATGGGCTCCGTGGACCCGGGCCGCTCACCTCGGTTGCTGGCCGGTATCTCCGTCTACTGGCTGTCCCTGAGCTTCCTGACCGACGGGCTGACGACCCTGGTGCTCCCGACGGACCTGGAGCGGTACGCCGGGGAGTCGAAGGCGACAGCCCTGGGCGTGCTGACCTTCGTCGGACTGTCGGCGGCGATGGTGGTGCAACCCCTCGCCGGCGCGGTGAGCGACCGCATCCGCGGGTCCGTGGGGCGCCGCGGCACGATCGGACTCGGGCTGGCCCTGACGGTGCCGGCGCTGGCCCTGTACGGCGTCGGCGGGTTTCCCGCCGTCGCGGCCGGATACGTCCTCACCCTGTGCGCGGCGAGCGTGTCGCAGGCCGGCCAGCAGGGGTTCATCCCCGATCTCGTGCCGCACGAGCGGCGCGGTCTGGCGGCGGGGCTGAAGGGCTTCATGGATCTCGCCGGCGCGACGCTGGGATTCGTGCTGCTGGGCCTCGCCCTCGCCGCGGGTGGGAGCCGGGTCGGCCTGGTGGTGATCGGCTCGGTGCTGGTCATCGGTTACCTGCTCACCGTGGTGCTGGTGCAGGAGCCCCGGGTGCCGCTGTCCGAGCCGTCGCACCGACCGCGGCTGCGGGCGGTGTTCCGGATCGACCCGCGGGAGCACCGCACCTTCGTGCTGCTGGTGACGGCCCGCTTCCTCTTCCTGCTGGGGGCCTACATCGTCGGCCGCTTCTTCCTCTTCTTCGTGGGCGACCGGTTGGACCTGGACCCGGCGCGGGCCGCCGAGCAGGCGGGCGCCCTGCTGGGTGCCCTGACGCTGGCGACGTTCCTGGCGGCCCCGGCGGCGGGTTGGCTGGCCGACCGGCACGGCCGGGTGGCGGTGATGACCTGGGGGACGCTGTGCGGGACCGCGGGCCCGCTGCTGCTCCTCTGGGCCCACTCGCCGTGGCAGATCCTGCTGTTCGGGTCGGTGATGTCACTGGGGACCGCCTTCTTCACCGTGGCGAACTGGGCGTCGACCGCGGACGTCGTGCCGGGCGCGGAGGCCGGGCGCTTCTTCGGCCTCGCCAACGTGGGGACGATGGGCGCGGCTGCGGCGGCAGGGCTGCTGGGTCCGCTGGTGGACCTCGGCAACCGTCAGCAGCCGGGTGCGGGGTACGGGCTCGCCCTGGCGGCCTCGGCCGTGGCCGCGCTCGCCGCGCTGCTGGTCGTGCGCCGCATCGCGGCGGCCCGGGGCACGGCGGTGGACGTCCCGCTGGGGTGACCGCGTCGGGCCCCGCGCGTCAGGGGAGCCGGCCATCGTCGATCCACCGCCGGAACAGCTCGACCCGCCCCGCGGGCCACGGGCCGTCACAGGGCATGGACCCGTCCGCCACCCTGGCCAGGATCTCGTCGGCGTGGTCCCGGACGTCCTCGAAGCGGTGCAGGTCGAACGCGAAGGACATGGAGTCCCGGTCGCTGTCGCGGAAGAGGCCGACGATGTCGGCGGCGAAGCTCAGCACCTCCGCCGGTGCGGTCGTCTCGTCGGCCGGATCCGGTTCGACGGTCACCCCGACCCGGCCCGGCGGGTCGTCGTCCGGGGCCCCGTCCCGGATCCACTGCTGCAGGTAGCCGATCCTCGCGACGGGCACGGGCGGGCGGAACCTCGGCATGCGGGCGCGCGCGTCCGTGGCGGTGAGCCGCTCGATCAAGGGCGCCTCCGCGGGGTCGGGCACCACCGCGCCGGTTCCGTCCAGGGCGACCGGCGGGACGTCGATCGGGGGAACGGGCGTGGTGACGAACTGGTCCCGCGTCCTCCCCGCCCAGAAGTTGCCGTGGCGGCCGCCGACGCGGAAGCCCCGCACCGCCTCCTGGAGGATCGTCACCGCCTTGGCGAACCCGGTGGGCAGGCCGGTCGCGGGGATCTCCGCCCCCGCCGCGAGCGCGGCCAGCACCTCCTGGGCCCGGATGTCGCGCCCGACGAGGTCGGTCAGGAACGGATCCGCCTCGGGAGCCAGCCGGGAGGTCACGAGCCTGGTGGAGGCGCGTGAGGCGTCGAGGTGCATCCGCCAGCGGGCGGGCTCGCCGTCGGGCAGTTGCAGCGTGTACGGCAGCTCGAAGGGCGGTCCGGCGTGCACCGTGCCGCCCGCGTCCTTCGGCAGCTGCACGAGCTTGCCGGCGATCTTCTCCAGGTGCCGCATCTCGTCGAACGTTCCGAGCAGCAGCAGGCCCCGGGCGGTGCGGTCGCCCTGCTGCGGGCCGGACGCGGTGCGGTAGAGCTCTCCGTCCAGCCGCAGGAAGTGCGCCAACTGACCGAGCAGCATCCGGTAGCGGAGGTTGAACAACTGCGCCCAGGCCCGGGCACGCGGTTCGGTGATCCGCCCGCCGGCCGCCAGTTCCTCGGCCGCGGCTCCGAGACGGTCGGCGGGGGAGCGGCCCCGGTTCGTGGGCGTGCCGGGGGTGGTGTTGGGGTCGGTCGCCACCGGCCAGGTCACCGGGTCGCCCTCGTCGAACAGGCGGGAGACCCGCTTGTAGACGTCGAAGAACCGCTCGAAGTGCGACTCGGTGGGAGTGGGCGACGTCCCCGCCGGCGGGAGGTCGAACCCCTCGCCCTGGTCACCGATCTCCTGCACGGCGGTGCGGGCGGCCTGCCGGAGCGCCGAGACGTCCGTACCGGTGAAGGAGCCGATGAGCAACGGGGACCCGTCGGCCGGGCTGAGCGGGGCGTACCCCCAGTCGTCGCGGTCGGCCTGCCGCGCCCCGGTGCCGGTGCGGAAGTCGGCGTCGGCGAGGCTGTCGGGGGTGTCGCCGAACAACTCCGCCAGCCGGGCGAAGATCGGCCCGACGTGGTTGACCGGGTTCCCGTCGTTGGCCGCGGCGGCGTCGTCCCGCAGCTTCACCACCAGGGCCCGGTCCTCCGGCGACATCTCGCCCGGCAGTTCCCGGGGGCTCTCGGCCGTCACGTACTTGGCCAGCGAGCCGCGCGTCACCGGCTCGAGCCGGAAGCGGAACGGGTAGATCTCGCTGCCGTAGGGCGCGCGGTCCCGGCCCAGGTTCAGCGGGCCGCCCACCAGGTGCAGCAGGTTCTGGACGGTGGCGAGGTGGCCCATCTCCTCGCGGGCGATCTGGACGAGCAGCCTCCGGACCCTCTGGAGCTCGTCGCCGTTCGGCCCCGCCACGTGCACCGAGTAGGCGGCGTAGAGGTACTGCACCATCAGCGCGTGCTCGATCTCGGCCGCGGCCGTGAGCAGGAAGACCGCCTCGTCGCGCGGTTCGAGCGGAGGGTCGTGCAGCGCGCCGCTCCGGCCGACCTCCAGGGCGGGGTCGGTGGGGAACGGCTCCTCCGACGTCACCGGAGCGATGGTGCCGGGGGCAAAGAACCGTGCCTCCACGTCAAGCTCCTCTGCGAGGGGCCGGTCGACGTCGCGGGCACGCCGGAGGGAGGCGGGAGGGTGACGGCAGGGCCGGCCGACGGTGGCGGGCGATCGCCGGTTCGCCCGGGGCTGCACCGTAGCGGTCCCCGGCGGCGACCGTCGAGACGTAGCTGAACGTCTTGTATCCGCACGCCGATCCAGGACCATGGCAGGGGCGGGGGCTGGTAGCCGACGCCGTGCCGGTGGGGGTGGGCATGATCGACCTGGATCGCGCGCTGGATCTCGACGACCCGGAGGCGGACGACTTCCTGGCGGCGATCCAGGGCAACATCGTCAAGGGGCATGGTCGCGACTTCACCGCGCACGTCCTGCTGCGCATGGGCGACGACGTGCCGGCCGTGCGCCGTTGGATCGCCGGCCTGGCCGCCGAGCGGGTGACCACGGCCCTGGTCGCCCGGCGCGCCACCCTGGCGTGGCGCGGCACGGGCGGGCCGGGCGAGCCGTTCGCGATGGTCCTCCTGTCCGCTTCGGGCTACCGGCACCTCGGCTTCCCCGACGAGCAGCTGCCCGTTCCGAGCGGCCGGTTCGTGGGGCCCCGGGACCGGGAGTACTTCGAGTTCGGCATGAAGGAGCAGGCCGGCCGACCGCGGAGCTTCAACGACCCGCCCGCGTCGGAGTGGGAGGAGCCCTATCGGCAGCGGATCGACGCCATGGTGCTGCTGGCCGACGACGACGAGCAGCGGCTGAGCGACACCGTCGACGCGGTGGTCGCCTCGACGGCCGGCGTGGCCGACGTGCTCACGACCGAGCGTGGCCGCGTCCTGCGGCGCACGTTCCCGCGCGGCACCCTCGTGATCGAGCACTTCGGCTTCCAGGACGGCGTCAGCCAGCCGATCATGGTCCAGCAGGACGCCGACCGGGAGATCAAGGCACGCGGGAACGTGCACTGGGACCCGACCGCCCCGCTCTCGCTCGCGCTGGTGCCCGAACCCGGCGGTGGCTTCGGCAGCTTCATGGTCTTCCGGAAGCTGGAGCAGGACGTCGCGGCGCTGCACCGCGCGCTCCGCGACCTCTCCGTCCGGGCCGGCCTGCCCGTGGCCGAGGTCGGTGCGATGGCCGTCGGCCGGTTCGAGGACGGGGCGCCGGCCGTCCCGACGGGAACGGTCGACCCGGACGCCGACCCGAACGATTTCCACTACGACCAGGACCCGGCCGGCACCCGGTCGCCGTTCCACTCCCACGTGCGCAAGACGAACCCCCGCGGTGACGTCCCGCGGGTGATCGGTGCGCCCGCGGAGTTCGAGCGGGCCCGGCGCATCGTGCGGCGCGGTATCACCTACGGCGAGCGACCCGACCTGGCCGACGGCGGCGGCACGGAGGCACCGGCGACCGGCGTCGGGCTGCTGTTCATGTGCTTCCAGGGCAACCTCGACCAGTTCGCCATCCAGCAGGAGGGCTCGGACAGCAACGACTTCGTCCGCGCGGGGGTCGGCGTGGACGCGGTCATCGGGCAGAACGCCCAGCCCGCCGCCCAGACGTGGCCGAGCGACGGCACGGTCACGTTCACCATGGCGAACTTCGTGAAGCTGCTCGGCGGCGAGTACTTCTTCGCGCCGAGCATGGCCTTCCTGCGCGGGCTCGACGCGGGTCCGGAGCCGACCTACGGGGACGAGGCGAGATGAGCTACCTGGGCTGGCCGCGCTTCCACTTCGCCGGGACCTTCGTCGCCGATCCCTCGACCGTGAACAACGACCCGGTCCACTACGACAACGACTCGTTCGACCGCGCCAAGTCCTGGGTGCAGGGCGGCGACGGCTGGTGGAACCCGGACGGCCGCCACTCGTTCCGGTTCGAGAACGTGACGGTGCGGTCGGCGATCGGGGAGGACGGCCAGGCGGTCGACGGCGACCCGGTGGTGGGGCTGCGCTTCGTCACGCGGGGGATCACGCCCGCGAAGCTGGTCGACCTGGATCCCGACCAGCAGCTGGTGTCGCAGATCTTCGGCATGCAGGTGGCGCTGTCGGACGGAGCGGGGAACCTCCTCGTCCAGGGTGCGATGCGCCCTGTGGCGTTCACCGACATCTGGCGGCGTGGCGTCACCGGGTCGGGTGACGAAGCCGCGTGCGCCGCGTACCAGTCGACGCTGGAGACGACGGAGTGGGCGGACCAGCAGACGTCGCAGTTCCTGGGGCGACTGCGGGACGCGGCCGGGGGCCGCCCCCTCGCGATCAAGTTCAACGTCGACGGCTACTCCATGTCGGCCACCCGACCCGACGGCACCCCCAACCCACGCTTCACGCGCGGCCGCGTCGTCGGCACGGTCGGGATCGCCGGTGACGGCGAACCGCGGCACACCGTCGTCGGCCGGCAGTTCGGCAGCGTGGGGCCGCCGCCCGGCGACAACTCGCCGGGGTTCCGGCCCCCCGGCGGGGTCAACTACTTCCCCGGGGTGGTCGACACCGGAGCCCGGAAGGTCCGTCTCGACCTCGGCAACGCGCTGCCGGCGGCCACGGCGGGAGGGCCTCCTCAGGACATCGGCGAGCTGGTGCTGGGATGTCACGCCGGCGACGGCACGGTCACCGAGGTCGCGCCGATCGACTACCGCGCTGCCGGCTGGTACGAGACCACGGCTGGGATCGTGGACCTGCCGGCGGGACGGACGCTGCGCGACGACGAGGTCGCGCGTCTGGAAGCCGGCCGTCTGCTGCTGGTCGCCCGTCGGGACGGGCAGCAGCGCACCGTCATCGAGGAGGCGCCCGTCCACGTCCGCGCCGACGAGTTCGTCGCCCGGCTCGATCCCGGCGAGGAGTGGGTCGTCCGCCTGCACGTCTCGGAACGCGGTCGGCCGTTGCCGGGCGCCCGGGTGAGCCTGTTCCACCTGCGGACGAGGGATCCCGAGGCGTCGGCGCAGTTCCCCACCCAGGGGCTGACCTTCCCGGAGTCGGTGACGAGCGACGCCCACGGCATCGCCCAGGTCACCCTGCGCGCCGGCGACCCCGGGAACCTGCGCTTCTTCTACTTCGGTGACCGGCGCCAGCACGTCGACGGCCAGGTCTACCGGGTCGGCTACCGGATCGAGGGGGGAACCCAACCGAACCCGTCGAACGTCCTCAGCGTGCTGGTCTGGAACCGCTTCGTGCCCGACGAGCCACCGACGTGGTTCGGCTCGATGCGCGACGTGTTCGTCCAGTACGGGAACCTCTACCCCTGGATGACCAAGTTCGGGCCGCAGCTGGACCTGGCCCTGTACGAGGCGATCGCCGCCCAGCGCGAGAGCGTGATCGAAGTGCTCAACCGCCCCGTCGCCGACTCCCGCTACATGCCGGTGAGCCGGGACCTCTCCGGATCGCGTCGCACGGCGATGCTGACCTGGCTGACGAGCCCCGGGCCCGACGGCAAGCCGCTCCTGGGTGAGCAGCGGGAGTCGGACGCCCTCGAGGTGGCACCGGCACCGCCGCCGGAGACCATCCGGCGGGGCGGGCCCGACCCCGCGCTCGGCGGCAAGACGGCGGCGGCGCAGCGCCTCGGTCTCGATCTGCCGTGACGGCCGGCGGCCCGTGCGGCCCGAGCCCGAGCGGGCCGGGTGACGATCGCCGTCATCCGGCCCGGCAGCTCGGACCACCCGGCACGCGCCGCGGCGCGCCCGGAGCCCCAGCCGGCCTCAGGCCGCCTGGAAGGAACGCCGGGAGAGGCCGACGCCGTAGCCGTCCAGCGTCGTGACCACGGGCGCGCCGGGGTCGGTGGCCGCGCCGAGGGTGACGAACAGCGGGGTGAAGTGCTCCACGGTCGGGTGCGCGTAGGGCATGCCGGGGGCGGCGGTGCGGAAGCGGGCGAGCTCGGCGACGTCGCCGCGGGCCAGCGCGTCGGCGGCCCAGGCGTCGAAGTCGCAGGACCAGCCGGGCACCTCGTTCTCCCGCCAGGCCTCGCGGGTGAGGAAGGGCAGGCCGTGGGTCATGTGGCCGGAGCCGACGACCAGGACGCCCTGCTCGCGCAGCGGTCGCAGCCGCGCGCCGAGGGCGAGCAGCTCGTCGGGGTGCTCGGTGGGCAGGCTCAGCTGCAGCACCGGGACGTCGGCGGCCGGGTACATGATCTTCAGCGGCACCCAGGCGCCGTGGTCCAGGCCGCGGCGGGCGTGCTGGTGCACCCGCTCGCTGTCCGGCATGAGCCCGACCACCTGCCCGGCCAGGGCGCCGGCATCGGGGGTGTCGTAGCGGAACGTGTAGTAGAGCGGGTCGAAGCCGCCGAAGTCGTAGACCAGCTCGCTCGGCCGGGCGGCGCTCACCGACAACGGCGCCGACTCCCAGTGCGCGGAGACGACGAGGATCGCCCTCGGTCGGGGCAGCGCGCGGGCCCAGCCGTGCAGGGGGTCGAGCCAGTCCCGGCTGCCGAACGGCAGCGGCCCGCCGCCGTGGGACAGGTAGAGGCTGGGCAGCGGCCCGTCCTCCGGCGTCCAGGCGCGGTGCGGGTCGCTGGCCTCGAGGGCGGCGACGCGGCGCAGGTGTCCGGCGAAGGGGTTCCCGGCCGGGATGCGGGCGTCGGCGACGGCGGTCGTAGCGGCGCCGGGGGCGGTCATGCGGACTCCTCGGTGGTCGTGGCGGGGGCGGCCGCGAGCGCCCCGGAGATGGACACGGGGACACCGGCGGTGCGGACCCACCGCACGGTGAGGATCTCGCGCCGGGCGAACCGCTCCAGGTGGCTGCCGAGCACGTGCTCGACCCGTGCGACGGACTCCTCGTCGTCACCTGCGGCCCACAGGGTGAGCACGCCGTTGCCGACGAGGATCCCGGCGGTGGCCGCGCCGATCGCCGCGGTCGCCGCCGAGGTGGTCGCGTCGCCGGTGAAGGCGACCTTCCGGCCTAGGTGCGAGATCAGCTGCTTGGCGTAGCGGGCCGGGGCGCCGGTGGCCACGTCGGCCCGGGAGCCGGTCGTCGCGACCTGCCCGGCGGTCTCGTCGACCGGCGCCTCGTCGGACGCCGGCAGCGGCGCCTCGGACCGGGTGCTGGGCATTCGGCCTCCAGATCTGGGGATGTGCGGGTGCGGCGGCGTGCGGCGGGGTCGCTCCGCAGCCGGTCGGGGGAGGGCGGACCGGGCAGCGCTGGTCGGCTGCCCGGCCCGCGGTGCGGCCCTGGGTCAGGCGCCCACGGGCTGGGCGGTCCGACGGCGGCTGGTGAGCAGGTGGTCGGCGCTGAAGCGCCCGGCCCCGAGCACCGCCAGCAGCAGGGCGGCCGCGCCGAGGGTGAGGACGAGCTCGTAACCGCCCTGCTCGACGAAGACGCCGGCGCCGGCGTGCACGAAGGCGAAGGCGCCGAGCATGTCGACCAGCAGCAGCAGGGCGACGACGGGAACGGCGAGGCCGAGGACGAGGGCGGCGCCGCCGGCGAGCTCCACCACGGCGGCGAACCACGCGGCGGCGGAGGGGGCGGGGACGCCGATCTGGTCGAGGAACGCCGCGGTGCCGTCGATGCCGTTGGTGAACAGCTTCTGCCAGCCGTGGGCGACGAAGACGAGGCCGACGGCGACGCGGGCCAGGAGCAGGGCGAGATCGCGGGCGGGGGCGGGGAAGGTCATGGTGGGTCCTGTCGATGCGGGGGAGGCGGGGGGTCTGCGTCAGGCCGGATGCGGGGTGGGCGCGGGAGCGGCGGAGGAGTGCCGCCCCCACGCCGTGCGGGGCGTGCGGCGGGGGGTGTCAGGCCACGAGGGCGAAACCGGCGGTCCAGGCGATCTTCTCGCCGGCGGCGAGCGTGATCTGGTGGAAGCCGAGCGCCTCGAGCTCGCGCGCGCGGCGCAGGGAGCCGGCGTCGATGGCGCGCAGGCCGGCACCGGAGACGATCCCGGCCAGCAGGGACTTGGCGTCGGCGTCGTCACCGGCGATCAGCACGGTCGTGGGCTGCTCCCCGCCGACGGTGCCGGAGGCCAGCGTGGCGGCGAAGGTGGTGTTGAACGCCTTCAGGACGCGGGACTGGGGAAGGGCCGCGGCGATCTCGGCGGCCGCGGAGCCGTCGGCGGGGACGACCAGGGAGTCGAAGGTCTCGAAGTCGACCGGGTTGGTGATGTCGACGACGACCTTGCCGGTCAGCTGGTCGCGGCGCTGGTCGATGACCTCGGCGACCGCACCGTAGGGGACCGCGAGGACGACGACGTCACCGGTGACGGCCCTGTGGGCGTCGGACCGTCCGAGCAGCTCGACGCTGTTGCCGCTCCTGCTGACGACGCCGGCGACGGCCTGCCCCATGTTCCCGGTGCCGATGATGCTCACGTGCGCCATGACTGTGCTCCTGTCGGGTGCCTATTAGTTGTTACTACAACTGACAGTCTGCACGATGAACTTGTAGTTTCAACCATTCCCGTGAGGATGTGACCGTGACCACTCCCTGGCTCTCCCGTCGACAGCTGCGGGCGTGGATCCGCCTCGTCGCGGTGCTCGAGCTCCTCCCCGGTGTGCTGGACGCGCAGCTCCGCCGCGACGCGGGCGTGAACGGGTTCGACTACTACGTCCTGGCGATGCTGTCCGAGGCACCCGGCCGGACGCTGCGGATGACCGAGCTGGCCCGGCAGACGAACGCCACGTTGCCGCGGCTGTCCCACGTGGTGGACCGTCTCGAGGGCCGGGGACTGGTGGAGCGCTTTCCCTGTCCCGAGGACCGCCGGGCGACCAACGCCCGGCTCACCGCCGCGGGATGGCGGAAGGTGCAGGAAGCGGCACCCGGCCACGTGGCCAACGTGCGGCAGCACGTCATGGACGCGCTCAGCGACGAGCAGGTCGACCAGCTCGCCGCCATCGGCGACGCCATCCTGAGCAGGCTGGACCCGTCGGGGGCGATGGCGGCCACCTACACCCGCTACGACGAACGGCCCGACCCCGTGCCGCACCAGGGGACGGCCCGCTGAGGACGACGTGGTGCGGCGGCCTCGGTCGCGGGCTCCCGAGCCGTCGAGCAGGATCGTCCCGGAGGGCTCCGGAGTCGGCCGCAGCGGACGTTGCCGTGACGGGGGCCGGTGGGAGGCGGAAGTCACGGGATGGCGATCAGCGAGGTCGACCTGCGGCGGCGGTGGTCGGACGGCCGGCCGTGCCACGGTCTGTGGAGCCTGCTCCCTGGTGCGGTGGCCGGCGAGGTGCTGGCAGGGACGGGAGCCGACTACGTCGTCGTCGACCTGCAGCACGGCGCGACGGCCGAGGCCCAGCTGCCCGGCGTCGCGGCCGCGATCGTCGCCGCGGGCTCGGTGCCGCTGGTCCGGACCCGCAGCCCCGCCTTCCCCGACGTCGGCCGTCCGCTCGACCTGGGCGCCCGCGGCGTCATCGTGCCCAACGTGCGCGACGGCGACCACGCGCGGGAGGTGGTCGCCGCCGGCCGGTACGCGCCGGCCGGTGGGCGGTCGATCGGTCGGCTCTCCGGTGGCGCCGACGAGCCCCTGGTGCTCGTGATGATCGAGGCCGCCACGGCGCTCGACGACCTCGACGCCATCCTCGCCGTGGAGGGGCTGGACGGCGTGTACGTCGGTCCCGGAGACCTGTCCCTGTCGTTGGGGCTGACCGGCGAGGAGCACCGGGAGGAACTGCGCGGCGTGGTGTCCGCGATCGTCGCCCGGGCCACCGCGGCGGGGGTGCCCGTCGGCGTCCACGCCTTCAGCGGTGAGGAGGCCGCCGGCTACGCCGCCGAGGGCGCGACGATCGTCACCGTCGCCGTCGACGCCGGCTGCCTGCGGGAGGCCGCGACGCACCACCTCCGGGTCGCCCGGTGAGCACCGAGGTGGTGCGGCACGCCGCGAGCCCGTGTGAGACGGTGCACCCGGTCGTCGGTCCCGGTCGACATCACCGGCTCGTGATCGCTCTGGTGTCTTCCGGTCACCGCCCGGGTGGATCCGCCCGGGCGTGTGCCCGGTGACCTTCGGCAACCGAACCCTGGAGGCGTCCCCGTGTACCTCATGCGCATCGGCGCGCCCGGCGCCGAGAAGCCCGTCGCCCGCCTGGACGACGAGACCTACGTCGACCTCTCCGACGTCGTCGGTGACTTCGACGAGGCCTTCTTCGGCAGCGGTGGGCCCGACCGCATCCGTGCCCTGGTGGCGGAGCGCGCGGCCGGCGGTCAGGTGTCCCGCTTCGCCGGGGAGCGGATCGGTGCTCCGATCGCGCGGCCGCACCAGATCCTGTGCATCGGCCTCAACTACCGCGACCACGCCGCCGAGGCCGGCATGCCGGTGCCCGACGAGCCGATCCTGTTCACCAAGTCGCCCAACACCCTCATCGGCCCGGACGACGACGTGCGCATCCCGCGCGGTTCGACCAAGCCCGACTGGGAGGTGGAGCTGGGCGTCGTCATCGGCCGGCGCACCAGCTACCTGGACTCGGTGGAGGAGGCCCGCGACGCCATCGCCGGATACGTGGTGGTGAACGACGTCAGCGAGCGGGCGTTCCAGTTGGAGCGCGGCGGGCAGTGGGCAAAGGGGAAGTCCGCGGAGACCTTCAACCCGGCCGGCCCCTGGCTGGTCACGCCGGACGAGATCCCTGACGTCCTCGGCCTGGACATGTGGCTGGACGTCAACGGGGTGCGCCGGCAGACCGGCAACACCAAGACCATGATCTTCGATCCGTACGTCATCGTGCACTACCTGAGCCAGTTCCTGGTCCTGGAGCCCGGCGACCTGATCAACACCGGGACCCCGCCGGGTGTCGGCATGGGGTTCACCCCACCGGTGTGGCTGCAGCCCGGCGACGTGATGGAGCTCGGCATCACCGGCCTGGGATCCCAGCGGCAGCACGTGCTCGCCCCTCGGTGAACGACGGGACCATGCGGGCCTTCGTGCTCACCGGGCCGGGGAAGGCCGGCGTGGAGGAGGTCCCGGCCCCGGTGGCGGTTCCCGGCGAGGTGGTCGTCGACGTCGAGCGGATCGGCGTCTGCGGCACCGACGTCGAGTTCTTCACCGGGGAGATGGCCTATCTGCACCAGGGCCACGCGTCGTACCCCACGCGGATCGGGCACGAGTGGGCCGGCACCGTCTCCGCCGTCGGGGACGGCGTCGACCCGTCGTGGCTGGGCCGCCGGGTCACGGGCGACACGATGCTCGGCGACCGGACGTGCCGCCGCTGCCGGAGAGGCCATCAGCACGTCTGCGAGCAGCGGCAGGAGGTGGGCATACGAGGGGGGCGTCCGGGCGCGCTGGCCGAGCAGATCGCCGTCCCCGCGTGGTCGCTGCACGCGCTGCCCGACCCGGTCGACGCCGTCCTCGGCGCCCTCGTGGAGCCCGGGGGCAATGCTCTGCGCGCGGCGCAGGCCGCCGGTGCGGGGCCCGGCGACCGGGCGCTGGTGCTGGGCCCGGGGACGATCGGGCTGCTGGTGGCGCTGTTCCTGCGTGCGGCGGGTGCCGAGGTGCACCTCCTGGGCCGCAGCGACGAGTCGCTCGCGTTCGCCCGGGGTCTCGGCTTCCGGCACACCTGGACCGCGGACACCCTGCCGGACACCCCGTTCGACGCGGTGGTCGACGCCTCGAACGCGGCCCATCTGCCGGCCCTGGCACTCGACCTCGTCGAGCCGGCTGGCCGGGTGGTCTACATCGGGCTGGCCGGCAGCCGGAGCACGATCGACACACGGACCCTGGCCCTCAAGGACGTCACCGCGGTCGGCGTCCTGTCCGGCTCTCCGGGACTCGACGCGACCATCGGCGCCTACGCGGCCGGCACCGTGGACCCGCGGCCGCTGGTCGCCGCGACCGTCGGCCTCGAGCAGGTCGCCGCCGTGCTCGCGGGGGAGCGACCCGAGGGTGCCGCGGGCGGGCCCAAGATCCACGTCGACCCACGACTTCCGTGAACGGAGCGGACATGACGGAGTTCCAGGGGCTGGTGGCGGTCGTCACCGGCGGCGCCAGCGGCATCGGGGCGGCCACCGCGCGGCTGCTGCAGCAGCGCGGCGCGCAGGTCGCCGTCCTCGACCGGAGCACCGACGGGGTGGCCGAGGGCATGCTCGCCGTCCGGTGCGACGTCACCGACACCGCCGGGGTCGACGCGGCCGTCGCCACCGTGGTCGACCGGCTCGGCGCCCTGGACGTGCTGGTCAACAACGCGGGCATCGGTGCCGCCGGTCACGTCGGCGAGAACGACGACGCCGAGTGGGCCCGGGTGCTCGACGTGAACGTGACCGGCGTGGCACGGGTGACCCGGGCGGCGCTGCCGCACCTGCGCCGGTCGCGGCACGCGGCCGTCGTCAACATGTGCTCGGCGGCCGCGCTCCTCGGCATCCGCCAGCGCGCCCTGTACAGCAGCAGCAAGGGGGCGGTGCTCGCCCTCACCCTCGCGATGGCCGCCGACCACGTCGAGGAGGGGATCCGGGTCAACGCCGTGGCACCCGGGACGACGGACACGCCGTGGGTGGGCAGGCTGCTCGATGCGGCCGAGGACCCGGCCGCGGCGGCGGAGGCGCTGCGACTCCGCCAGCCGCTCGGCCGCCTGGTCACCGCCGAGGAGGTGGCGCACGCCGTCGCCTCGCTGGCCTCGCCACTGGCCGCCTCGACGACCGGGACCATCCTGCGCGTCGACGGCGGGATGACCAGCCTGCGACTGTGATCCCCGGACCGGCGCCTGGCCGTCCTGAAGGTGCAGTGGACCCCGAAGACGTGTTCCGCCACGACGTCAACATCCCGCCGACCGCGGCGGGCCTCCCCACCGAGCGCGGACCGGAGGCCGAGGCGGCGGTGCCGACGACCTGAGCGCAAGCCCTTGCCGGGCCGGCGCCCCGGCGCCGACGTGCGGGTCCGTCCTGCCACAGGTCGTTGGAGCTCCGCACGACGCCGTCCGGGACCCGCCGGGCGGCGTCCACCTGCTCCGGACACCGATCGCCGCGGTCGGGCCGGGCTGCCCGATGGCGATGACCGTCCTGGCCCCGACCTTCCGGCGCGATCGAGTGGTCGTACGGGGTGGGGCGTTGGCCCGTCCCCGACCACGGGGCACACTGCCGATGTGAAGGACGGCGGCGAGGCGGCGAACGAGCCGCCTACCGATCCCGGTAGGGCGCTGTCCGCCCCCCGCGACGGCGCCCGGTCGCAGCCGGGGGCGCCGCTGCTGATCCCCGGCGAGACCTGCTGGCGGATCGAGCGGGCCACCCGCTTCGCGATCTTCGTCGACGCGGCCGGCTACTTCGCCACCCTCAAGCGTGCCGTGCTGGACGCCGAGCGGCGGGTGTTGTTCATCGGATGGGACTTCGACCCGCGGATCCGTCTCGACCCGCTCGACGGCGGCCGGCCGAAGGACGACCGGCTCGGCGCCGTGCTCGAACGCGCGGTGGCGCGGAACCCGCGGCTGGAGATCGGCGTCCTGCAGTGGGACCTCGGCATGCTCCGCGCGCTGGGCCGGGGGCTGAAGCCCATCGTGCTGCTGGACCGGCGCACTCCCGACCGGCTCACCTTCGCCGTCGACACCCACCATCCGGTCGGTGGTGCGCACCACCAGAAGATCGTGGTGGTCGACGACTGCCTGGCCTTCGCCGGAGGTATCGACGTCACCGCCGACCGCTGGGACACCTCCGACCACGTCGACGGCAACCCGCACCGACGTCGCCCGGCACCCGGACGCGCCGAGGGCAGGCTGACCGGGCCGTGGCACGACGTGACCAGCGTGATGACCGGGCCGGCCGCTCGTGCCGTCGCCGAGCTCGCCCGCGAGCGCTGGGAGAGCGGCACGGGTGAGCGGCTCGAGCCCATCCCCGAGGAGCGGGAGTGCTGGCCCGAGGACGTCGAGCCCCTGCTCACCGACGTCGACGTCGCGATCGCCCGCACCCGCCCCGAGCACGGCGGCACGAGCCTCGTGCACGAGGTCGAGCTGCTGTGGCTGGCCACCATCGCCGCCGCCCGCCGCTCGCTCTACGTCGAGAGCCAGTACTTCGCCTCCCGGCGGATCGCCGAGGCGATCGCCGAGCGGCTGCGCGAGCCCGACGGCCCCGACGTCGTGGTGCTCAACCCGTGGACCGCCGACGGGTGGTTGTCGGAGAAGGCGATGGGCACCGCGCGCGCCCGGGTGCTGGAGATCGTCCGCGAGGCCGACGTGCACGACCGGTTCCGGCTCTACACGCCGGTGACGGAGCAGCGTGAGCACATCTACGTGCACGCCAAGGTGACCGTGGTGGACGACCGCCTGCTGCGGCTCGGATCGAGCAACGTGAACAACCGCTCGATGGGACTGGACACGGAGTGCGACCTCGCGATCGAGGCGGTCGAGGGGCGGCCGGGGGCCGATCGGCTGGCTGCCACCATCGTCGGTTTCCGTGACCGGCTTCTCGCCGAGCACCTCGGGTGCACGCCCGACGAGGTCGCCGCGGCGATCGCCGACACCGGTTCGCTGGTGCAGGGCATCGAGCGCCTGCGCCGGCCGACCGGCCGCTCCCTGGTGCCGTTCGAGCCACCCGAGCTCGGTCCGGCCGACCGGGCGCTGGCCGAGTCCGAGGTGATGGACCCGGAGAAGACGCCGAACCGGTGGCGGCGGGTCGAGCGATTCTTCGCCCGCCGCCGGCAACCGCGGAACCGGGGGCGCTCCCGCTTCCCCCGTCCACGTCGTCACCTCGCCCGGCACCGGCCCGTCGCCGACACGGCGCCGGGCGATGCAGATCCACGCGGGAGGAGCGCCGACGGCGAGGGGCGTCGGCCGGCCGGTCGTGCGTGACCCGGTGCTCGTGCCCTGAGGGTGGACCCGACCTACCGGCGCCCGCGGGTGGGCCGGGCCTGCACGTCGCCCCGTGACGCCGGACCCGGCGCGCCCGGGCCGTGCCCGCGTGGCGGTGGGTCGCGCCGTTCCGCAGCCGACGCCCAGGTCCGGGGCACGGTCCGACGGCTGACGGGTGTCAGCTGGAACCTCGCCCGTCTCGCCACGCCTCGCCGCCGTTGCGAGACCGCATCCAGGCCTGCACGGACGGGGCGGCCGTCATCTACAGCGGGTCGAGCAGGAGCCGTGCATGACACCGGGTGCCACGGCCGGCGACGGCAGGCGCCTCACTCCTCGGCACCGGACGAGCCGGGCACGGCGGCTACTGGAAGCGGGCGTTCGCGACGGCGTGCGGCTGGTGACGACGCGTTGACGGAACAGTGACGTCCGATGGATTAGATCCGGGGAGTAGGAGCAGCACCCGCAGTCGGCCGTGATGGGAGTCGGCGGTGACCGCACAGACACAACGGCTGTCGGCGGCGCGGAGGCGAGCTGTGTGCGCGGACGGCCGGTTGTCCGCCCGACCTGCGTGCCCAGGAGCCGTCGGGCAGCAGCCCGCTGCCGCCGCCCCCGTGCTGCCGCGGCAGTCCGACGCGTCCCTGACGGGCCGGTGAGCCGTCATGGTGCAGCCCTTACCCCGGCCGGTGCGGGACGTGCTCGCCAAGCGCGTGTACCGCATGCACCTCTACTTGTTCGACGAGATCCGGGATCACTGGCCGAACTACGCGGAGGACGCCAAGGACAGGATCCGGGAACTCGGCTGGGAACCTCCGCGGCCGGCGGTCGACGAGAACGCGGTCGAGATGCCCACGAACGGCGCGGGGGAGGACTACCTCTATCTCCACTGCGAGCTCCTGTCCTTCGTGAACTACCTGCTCGCGAGGAACGGGGACCCGGCCTTCCCGCGGGTGGAGGGCTGGGTGAGCTTTCCCGGCCCGGGCGATCCCGAATATCCGATACCGCCGAGCTTCTACATCCCGCAGGGCCTCGCCGTCTCGAACTCGTTCATCCCGCGGGCCAAGTCCGACGACTTCTTCCACCGTCGGGTTCGCAGCTGGGAGCGCCAGTGTGCGACCCCGGCGTATCTCCGGAGGGTCACGCTCAGCGAGTTCGGGACCATGATCGAGGGCACGCTGCACGACACCGTGCGCTCGCGCTGGGCGTCCGTCCCGGGGTCATGGCGCCCTGACCCGCCGATTCCCGGGGAGCCCATCGCCGACGGGTGGGACGACCCGAACTACGACTACCTGCGTGACCCGTATTCGATGCACGTGAACCCCGTCTACTGGAAGTTCTACGGCTGGGTGCAGGACAGGATCGAGGACTGGAAGCTGACCAACGGGGTGTTCGGCCGGAACTTCTGGCGGAACACCTGGATCGGGAAGATCCCCGGTGATCGTCAACCCAGCGGCAGCTGTCCTGCCGGTCCGCGGGACGTCCCCCTGTTCGCACTCTTCGACGAGACCGACCTGGGTGAGCAGCACCTGGCCGAGATGGAGCAGGTCGTTGCGACGATTGCCGAGAGCGAGGCGGCCGGCTGATGACCGTTCCCGTGCCCCGAGAGGTCATCGAGCTGATGGCGAGCCGGGAGCACCGACTCCACCACTGGCTGTGGCACGAGGTCCGCAACAGCTGGTTGTCCTATCCCGACGACGTGCAGCAGAAGGTTCGTGACCTGGGCTGGGAACCGCCACGCCCCGCGCTCGACGAGCGACGCCGGCCGATCCTCGACAACGACGCAGGCGAGGACTTCCTGTTCATGCACCGGCAGATGCTCGTCGACGTGAGCAGGATGCTCGCGCGCATCCAGGACCCGCGCTATCCCCGCGTGCTGGTGTGGACGACACTGCCCCCGCCCGGCGATCCGGTGTTCCCCGTGCCACCCCCGTGGTTCGACCCCGAACGCGGTGACGAGGTCGACAGGCGCACGTTCTTCGAGACGATCCAGCGCCTGAAGTCCGACATCTTCTACGAGAAGCGGCTGGTGTCGTGGCAGCGCCTGTTCACCGATCCTGCGTTCCTGCGCGAGGTGACCCTGGGTGAACTCGGCACGCTCATCGAGCAGAGCATCCACGCCAGCATGCACAACCGCTGGTCGGCCGCCCCCGCCGGGTTCCGTCCCGATCCGGGGCCGGACCAGGGCCACACGATCGATCCCATCTGGGACGACCCGCGGTACGACCACCTCGCGGACACCTACGCGAGCCACGTCAACCCCGTGTTCTGGTCACTGCACGGGTGGGTCGACGACCGGGTCGAGGACTGGAAGGCGGCGAACGACGTCTACGGCAACTTCTTCTGGAAGGGCACGTGGGTCGGCAAGATGCCGCGGGTCGGGGAACCGCCGGAGCAGCCCCCCGAGGAGGCGCCGGCGCAGCAGCCCCCGGAGGAGGTGCCGGCCGACGACCTGGAGCTGCAGCCTGCCGCAGGGGGCCGGCCCGTGGCGCTGACGGAACACGGGCTCCGGCACGCACGCGGTTCTCGCGTCGCCGCGCACCGCGCCGTGGCGCGCACCCAGGTCCTCGGACGCGAGCACCCCCAGGCCGCTCCGCCGGGCGCCCACGCGCTCCTGGGGCATTCGCACCACGCACCGAGTGACCGGGACGAGATGGAAGAGCTGGTCAAGGTCATCGGCGAGTGCGGCATCTATTACCAGGGTTACAGCCGCGTCGTCACCGACATCCTCTAGTTGCGAATACGTCCGCACACGTCCATTGCCGGGTCGGAGGACAGGAGCGTCACATGGAACCAGTGGAGCCAGGAAAGGTGCAGGGACCGCTGATCGGTCGGTGGACCTACCGCAGTTTCGTCGGGAACCCGGACATCGACGCGGATTTCGGGAGCCTCGAGTTCGGCCGCGGAGAGCTCATCGTGGAATACCTGTGCCCGGGGACCTTCATCGGCCGCCTGATCTTCGACGACGCCTATCAGTTCCGGCTGCAGGGCGTGGCGACTCCGGGTGATCCTCCGACGCTCCGTTTCCGCGGCATCGGAGATGCGGACGACTCAGCGGGACAGATCTACGACTACTTCGGCTGCCTGATGCCGCTCTGGTCGTATCCGACCCGCAAGCGGCTCGTGATCGTGGGATCCACGGTGCGGGCGGTCGCGCACAACGGCCAGGCTGCCTTCGCCGGGCAGGCGGCCAGCTTCATCGCCATCAAGCGGGACGTCTACTGGGAGCCCCCGCCGACCCCTGGGCAGCAGCCCGCGCAGCAGCCGGCCCCGGCCCAGCCGACCGAGCCGACCGGACCGGCCGAGGGCGGGGAAGGCGCCGAGACGGGGACCGGGGATGCGGGCACCGCGCCTGCGGCGGAGGAGCCGGGGACGCCGACCGAGACCGAGGACACCGGCACCCCCGAGGGCGAGGAAGCCGGAGAAGGCGGCGGGGGGAAGTCCTCGAGGCGGAGGGCGCGATAGGCGGCAGCCCACTGACCCGTCGTCCCGGGGGGTCACACAGAACCGAGGTGCCTGATGGCGGAGATTCCCGCAGGGCTGAAGGCGGCCAAACGGGCCGTCGAGCAGGAGCTGCTGAAC
The DNA here is from genome assembly GCF_042682525.1 of Blastococcus deserti. Lineage (NCBI taxonomy): Bacteria > Bacillati > Actinomycetota > Actinomycetes > Geodermatophilales > Geodermatophilaceae > Blastococcus > Blastococcus deserti. The sequence goes on along the minus strand of NZ_JBHUHP010000008.1, from coordinate 127,386 downwards.
AAGCCGGGGGTCGTCGGGGTCGGCATCGGTTACAAGGAGGTCGGCGGCAAGCGGACCGACACCATGTCGATCCGGGTCTTCGTCGAGCAGAAACGGGATGTGCCGGACGAGGAACGGATTCCGCCCACGGTCCAGGACTACCCGACGGACGTGCTCGAGAGCCGGTACGAGCTTCACGACCGCGTGGTGTCCGACGAGGACATGGTGCCGTTGGACCGGCCCAGGCCGGGAGCGGAGGCGAAGAAGTACGACCCGGTGGTGGGCGGGATCAGCATCGGCCCCCAGCGACTGGTCGGGGGCGTCGCGTCGGTCGGCACGCTCGGTGCCGTCGTCGAGGACAGCGAGACCCACGAGCCCTTGTTGCTCAGCTGTTTCCACGTGCTGGCGGTCGACCGCAGCGGTGCCGAGGGGGACCCGATCGTCCAGCCGGGTCGACCCGACGGGGGTGCGGGGGACCGCTACGTCGTCGGCCGGCTCGTCCGCTCGGCACTGGGGGAGCGGGTCGACGCAGCGGTCGCGAGTACCACGCGGGCCGTGAAGGGCGAGATCGTCGGCATCGGACCGGTGCAGGGTGCCGGCACTGCGGAGATCGGCCAGACGGTCCGCAAGCAGGGGCGGTCGAGCGGTCTGCGCTACGGCGTGGTCGACACGGTCGAGCTGTCCGTGCAGATCCGGTACGGGGGCGGGATAGGCCTCATCACCCTCGATGACCAGATCAACGTCAAGCCGGACACCGATCGCAACGCGTCGTTCGGGAACCGTGGCGACTCGGGCGCGGCCCTCGTGGATGACGACAACAGGGTCGTCGGCCTGTACGTCGCCGGCGACCCGGCCAACGGCAACGGGATGGCCAGCCCCATCGCCGCGGTCCTGTCGGCGCTCAAGGTCGACATCTTCACGGGCAGCGCCCCTGCACCCGAGGCACCTGGAACACCCACGCCGGAGCCGCAACCCCCCGAGCCCGGACCCGGGCTCGGGCCCGCGCCACCCTGCGCGCCCTTCCGGCCTCCGCTCGTCCCGCCGCCGTCCCTCCCGCCGCCGTGCCTCCCACCGCCGTGCCTCCCACCGCCGTGCCTCCCACCGCCGTGCCTCCCACCGCCGTGCCTCCCACCGCCGTGCCTCCCACCGCCGTGCCTCCCACCGCCGTGCCTTCCGCCGCCGCCATGTCTGCCACCCCCGCCATGCGTGCCACCGCCGTGCCTACCCACCTGACGCAGCCGTCCGCGCCCCGGCCCAGCAGCACCCGTTCGACGCACTGTTCGAGAGCAGGAACGCACCACTCACCAGGAGGAAGCTCGTGACCCAGCCGAACGCCGTGCAGTCACCTGCCCGGTCCACGTATCCGTATCCGGTGGAGCCGTTTGCGCGGTCGACCTATCCGTATCCGGTGGAGCCGTTTGCGCGGTCGACCTATCCGTATCCGGTGGAGCCGTTTGCGCGGTCGACCTATCCGTATCCGGTGGAGCCGTTCGCGCGGTCGACCTATCCGTATCCGGTGGAGCCGTTTGCGCGATCCACCTATCCGTATCCGGTGGAGCCGTTTGCGCGGTCGACCTATCCGTATCCGGTGGAGCCCTTCGCGCGATCCACCTATCCGTATCCGGTGGAGCCCTTCGCGCGGTCCACCTATCCGTATCCGGTGGAGCCCTTCGCGCGGTCCACCTATCCGTATCCGGTGGAGCCCTTCGCGCGGTCCACCTACCCGTATCCGGTGGAGCCGTTCGCGCGGTCCACGTATCCGTATCCGGTGGAGCCGTTCGCGCGCATCAGCTACCCGTATCCGGTCGAGCCCTTCGCCCGGTCGACCTATCCGTATCCCGTGGAGCCCTTCGCGCGCATCAGCTACCCGTATCCGGTCGAGCCGTTCGCCCGGGCCACCTACCCGTATCCGGTCGAGCCGTTCGCCCGGGCCACCTACCCGTATCCGGTGGAGGCGTTCGGGTCCGACTACGCGTACCCGCCCCTGTTCGGCCCCTGGTGCTAGGAACCGCCGTCGAGCCGGCACAGGATGCCGTGGGGGAGCCTGCGCCCGAGGTCGGTCACCGGCGGCCTCGACCCGACGACCGAGGGGACCTCGCGCCCGACGTCCCCCCGGTCGCCGGCGCCCTCCGGGTCGCCGGCCAGGGACGTTCGCCGGAGGCGGCATGACGCCGGCGAGTGATCAGGTGGGACCCGTGGCGCTCGTCGGGGACGGTCTCGTCGCCCGCGCGGCACTGCACGCGCTCGCGCAGGGCGGGGTGACCGACACCTACGTCATCGACTGGGCTCAGGCCTCCCGCCTGGCGGAAGGCGCCCCGGCCGCTTCCCGGATGCCACGGCGACCGTGGCCGTTCGGCGCCGACGGATCGCCCGTACCGCGGTTGTGCATCATGTGCGCGGACGTCGTCGACCGCCAGCTGGCGCTCGAGCTGAACGCGCGCTGCCTCGAACACCGGATCACCTTCGTCCCCGGTCTGGTGATGAGCGACGTCGGCCAGGTCGGCCCGGTCGCCGCCGCGGGGCGGACTCCGTGCCTGCGGTGCGTCGATCTGCGCATCCAGGTCGCCACCGGACGTCCGTGCCTGGCCCCCTACGGGCCACCCGCCCCGCTCGTCGCGGCGCTGGTGGGGCGGGAGCTGGCCGCCAGGGTGCTCACGCTGGCATCGGGGGACGACCCGGATCCCCGCCTGGTGCATCTCTGGGCTGACGGCTCCGTCGCCCACCACCGCGTCCTGCGCACGTGGCACTGTCCCGACTGCGGGAACCTCGGTCCCCCGCCGGGATTCCTCCGGCCCGGCGCCCTCCAGTCGGACGACGGCCGCTCCGCCCCGTCGCGGATCCTCGATCTCGAGCCGGAGCTCGTCGATCCGGTCACCGGCCCCATCCGGTCGCTGGAGCTCCTCGAACCCGAAGCGGACGATCCGCCGTTCCGGCACTGGGTCGCTTCGCTGGCCGACCCGGGTTGGGCGCAGGTCGGCATTCCGGCGATTCCCTGCGGCGGCACCAGCCTCGATGACGCCGCCGCGCGCAGCGCTGCCCTCGGTGAGGCGGTCGAACGCGCGTCGGCGTGCCAGCCCGCGCCGGTCGACCTACCGATCGGGCCGTACCGCGAGGTGATGGCCGACGCCGTCAACCCGGCCTCCTGGGAACTCCACGACGCGGCTACCCGTGACCTGCCCGGGTTTCCTCATACCGACGTCCGGCCGGAGGACGACGTGAGCTGGGCATGGGGGTGGTCGCTCGGGCGGGGACGGCCGGCGCTGGTGCCCGCGTCCCGCGTCTTCGTGCCGTTCCACCCGCGGACGGCGGCCGACCACGACGGCTATCCGGCGCTGAGCGGCTTCGCGGCGGGGACGAGCCTGCTGACCGCCACCGTGGCCGCTCTGCTGGAGGTCATCGAGCGGGACGCGTTCATGATCGCCTGGAGGAACCGCCTCACCCTTCCCCGGCTCGACCTGGACCGGGAGTCGCCCGACGGCGTCGGCGCGTGCGTGGCCGCGTTCGAGGAGCGGGACATCGAGGTCCGCTGCTTCCAGCTGACCATGGACGTGCGCGTGCCCACCGTCCTCGCCGTGGCGCGACGGTCACGTCCCGACGACCCGGCCGTCGTGGTCGCGACCGCGGCCGCCCTCGATCCGGCCACCGCGTGTCGGCACGCCCTGGCCGAACTGGCCGCCAACCGTCTGCACGTCCGGTCCGCGATGAGAGCATCAGCGGCCGACGGCAGCGGCAACGGCCGTATCTACGGCCACCCCGACATGGCGGCACATCTGGACTTCTGGTGGAACGCGGACAGCAGGATCCCCCTCCGCAGCGGTGGCCGGCCGCTGTCCCCGGAGGCCGCGCTGCGCCGCATCCTCGCTGCGACGTCCGCGGCGGGTCTGGAGTCCGTGGCCGTGGAGATCACCCCTCCCGAGCTGCGTCGCCTGGGCCTCGCCGTCGTCAAGGCCCTCGTGCCCGGCACGTACCCGCTCACCCTCGACGGCCGTTGGCCTCACCTCGGGGGCGCCCGCCTGCGTACCGCGCCGGTGAAGGCCGGCCTGCGGGATGCGCCGCTCCCCGCGGCGTCGCTCAATCGCCTACCCCATCCGTTCCCGTGACGATGTCGCCGCGGCAGCCGTCACTCGCCCGGTGGTTCCACGCCGCCACGAGCTACCCGCCCGCTCGGGATCCGCGCCGCGTGGGGCTCCGCCATGCCGCCGCAGGCACCGTCCTGGCGCTTCCGCGGCCACGGCTGCTGGCGTGCCCGCTCGAGGAGGCGATCGCCGGACGGGCGTCCTGCCGCAGATTCGCCGCGGAGCCGCTGGTCCTTGCCGACTTGTCCACGCTCCTCTCCGCCGCCTACGGATGCCGTGGGCAGGTGTCGGTGGGAGGTTTCGGCTTCCAGGCGCGCCCCGTGCCGTCCGCCGGCGCGATCTATCCGCTGGACATCCACGTCATCGCGTTGTCGGTGACCGGTGTCGCGCCGGGGATCTACCGCTATCTCCCGGCTCGGCACGCGCTCGAAGGTGGGCCGGCCCCTCTGTCCCGGGACTTCCTGTCCGATCTCTTCCTCGGGCAGCACCACGCCGCCGCGGCGGGTGTCCTGGCGGTCGTCACCGCGAGGCTGGACGCCACCCTGGCCCGCTACGGCGACCGCGGCTACCGGTACGTCCTGCTGGAGGCCGGGCACGTCGTGCAGAACCTCGACCTGGTCGCCAGCGCCCTCGGGCTGGCCTGCCTGGATCTGGGCGGCTTCCTCGACCGGATGCTCGACGAGACGCTCCGGCTCACCCACGAGGTCTCCTTGTACGGAGCCGCTGTCGGGCATCCGAGCACCGAGGACGGCGGCGACGTCCGGGCGATGCCCCGGGTGGTGCCGGCGGAGGACCTCTGAGCCGACCGTCCCGGAACGGCGGCGCCGGGCGGGGAACGGTATCGCTGCCGCTCGCGTCAAGTACCCAGCACGGGGACGGCGAGCAGACCTGCCCCCGCGACGAGCGCGGCGACGCCGATGGGGCGGACGAGGCTCGTGCCGAACGGTGTCATGCGCTCGGCGGTCATGAGGACCGTGAGCGGCACCATCGTGACCAGGTGCGCGGTGCCACCGGCGAAGCAGACGAGCATCAGCGCCCAGCAGCACCCCACGCAGGAGGCGCCGTACGCCGCGCCGACGGTGGCGGACTCGATCGCCGGATGCCGCTCGCCGTGCCAGTGCGCGACCGCGAAGCTCCGGGGGCTCCGGCAGGCGACGAGGCATCTGCTCTTGAGCGGCGAGAGCTGGAAGGCTCCCGCGAGGAGGAGGACCGCACCGACGAGCACCGGCGCGGCCGGGCGCCACGCCCCTCCGGTCAGTGCGGTCAGCACCGCGTCGCCGCTCACCAGCAGGAGCCCGAGCAGCATCCAGACGGCGAGGAACGACGCCCCGCCGGACAGCACCAGTACCCGGCGGCCGCGGTGCCTCGCCACGAGCCGCTGCAGCATCCGCAACAGGGGCAGCGCAGGCGGCAGCATCATCGCCACCACCATCAGGAACCAGCCGATCAGCCCGGCCGACGTCCCCGCTCCGGTGCCGCTGGACGGCGCGTCCCCGTGGACGTGGCTCGCCGCCGCGTGGCCGTCATGGCCAGGGGCGCCGACGTGGTCGGACCACAGGACGAGCAGGAGCCACGCTGCCGCGGCGGCCATGAGGACCGCGGGCAGGAGGAAGTCCCGATCGGGTCGGCGCAGCCCGCGTCCCGCGGTCGTGGCGGCACTGCGGGGCACGCTCACGCGGTACCCGCGTCCCCGCGACCCTGACGGGGGTAGGAGAAGGCGCCGGACATGGCCGACCGGTCCCTGGCGTCGACGAGGCCGCCGGGGAGAGCCGGCAGGAGTACGCGGAAGCGTGTCGCGGTCAGGGCCGTCACCGGGCCGACCGCGGCCAGTTCCTTGTGCAGCGCGGTGTTGGACAGCGTCATGGGGATGCGCTGTTCCGTGCCCGGGTCGTCGACCCCGCGCCCTCCCACGACGGGGGCGTCGTCGGAGGCGTCCCCCTGGTCGAAGGCCAGCAGGTCGCCGCCTCCCTCGAAGACGGGGCCGGGCGCGTGCTGCGCGCCGTAGCCGTCCGGGGCCAGCTCGACGCGGATCGACCAGGCCTTCCCGCCGGCGGCCGCCCGGTCGTCGTAGGTCACCTCGACGTGCGCCGGCAGGACGTCGAGGACGGTTCCCGTCACCGACGCCAGGTCCGCCAGCGGGCCGCCCGCCGGTTCGCTGAAGGCCTTCCTCAGGTAGCCGTAGGCGGTGTCCCGGTCACCGGCCACGTCGTCGACGTCGATGAAGAAGACGGAGTTCCGCTCCCCCTCGGGATGGTGGCGGTGACCGTGGTGCGTCGAGATGCTGACCACCCGGGCGTTGCTGACGTCGACGGGCTGGTCGCCGGTGTCCCCCTCGAGCCGTCCCGACTCCACCCGCCAGGCGAACACGCCGGTGCAGTGGTTCTCGTCGGGATCGTCGTCGGCCCAGCAGGGACACAGGGACTTGCAGTCGCAGGTCTCGATGAACTGGCCGGAGAGCGTCCCGGAGAGGCGGCTCGGCGCGGCGCTGGAAGTGGCGCTGGTGTCCGACATCCGTCGTTCCTTTCACGATGGCCGCGGCAGCGGCTGGTCCCGTGGGCAGGCCGGGAGCCGTTCCTCCGCGCCGTCGTCAGGGGAGGACGTCGTAGGTGTAGAGGTCGGACACGTCGAGCACGTCGGCGGGCGTGACGTCCCCCTGGGTCAGGATCGAGTACATCGGGTCGCCGATGCGGTGCCCGCTGAGATGCTCGCCCTCGTCCTGCGACGGCTCGTAGACCCGCCCCTGGCTGACCTGCCACGACTCCCAGATCCGGTCGACGTTGCAGTGGTTGAGGTAGAACGCCGGGTCGTTCGGGGAGGTCGCGATGCCCATGTCGCCCCCGATCCAGACGTGCACGCGGTTGTGCATCTGGATGGGTGGCTCCCAGCCCTCCAGGCGGTTGCGCAGGCCGTCCACGCTGCTGTCCCACGGGTCCTGGTCGTAGGACTTCTGCTCGTCGAGCAGTGTCCGCACCTGATCCGACGTGGGGAGGTCCGGTGCGAGCCGGCTGAGCCCGAGTGCGCGGCGCAGGGGCCGGTTCGTGGTGCGGAGCCCGGCCAGGCGGTCGGATTCGATCCGGACGGCGAACTGCCCGGCACGGAACGGGCCGTCGGTCACCGGGGAACCACTGCCTCCGATACCGGTGTCCGACCACAGGGGGGAGTTCTCGTCCTCCCCGGCGGCCGACCAGTCCCAGTACGGCAACCCGAAGTCCTCGTCGTCGAGGACGCGCTGCATCTGCAGTTCGATCAGCACCAGCATCAGCCGGTGCCAGGGAAGGAAGACCGGCCCGTTGTGGGCACTGTTGCGGTCGAACTGGTCGGGTGGCGTCATCCGCATCATCGCCAGGTGGTGCCAGAGGACGAAGAGGTCGTAGGTGGACACCGGAGCGGGCGGCCCGGACAGGCCGAAGTCCTCGGTCGTCGGCCCCAGGTTCTCGGCCTTGAGCGCGAGCACCGCCTCGACGTACTGGTCCAGCCTCCCGTCGGGTGCGAGGACGTTCCCGCGGATCGCGGTCATGGCTGCGTCTCCACTCCGTGGTGGGGGCCGTCGGGGGGTGTCGGTGCGGTGCCGTCGCCGGAGAAGTCGTCCGGGAACGTGTCGATCGCGCTCGTCACCAGCTCCATGACCGACGGGAAGTTCCGCGTCGGCAGGCCGTGGTAGTGGACGAGGCCGGCGTTGTTGACGCTGGGCTGGACATCGAACGGCCGGCCGTCGACGGTGATCGAGTAGCTGGTCCGCACCACGATCTCGTGGCCGCGGTGGGTCAAGGTGCGCACCGACTCGCGGGCTGCGGGGTGGTGCTCGGTGCCCGCGTGGCCCAGTTCGTCCCCGTGGTCCCTCAGCGCGGCCAGGAGAGCGTCCGGGGAGGAGTAGGTGCGTAGTTCGTTGGTGTCCATCAGCCGCCCTCTGTCGGGTGTCGGATCGGGATCGGCGTCAGGTGCTGGTGGGCCGGACGCCGACGTGGTGGTGGGCCCGCTGACATCCCGGTGACCTGGGTGGTCCGGGAGGAACCGGGGGCAGTGGGGAGCCGACGTCGGGCGGACAGAAGGTCCTGGCGGCTGCCTGGCCCAGCTCGCGGAGGCGCACCCGGTGCGGCGGGGGAGTCGTGCCGGTCACCAAGGGTCGCCTTTCCGGAATGGCCCGAGGGCGTCACGGCGCTGTTCGTGCTCCCCGGCGACCATTCCGAGGAGACCAGGGACCGAGGTGTTCGCGGCTCTCCGTGGAGGGCTGCAGGGCGCGGTCCGTTCTCGTGCGGTGCATCGTGCTGTCCGGAGGGCACCTCTCCCGGCGGACGAGGACGAGGATCTCGTGCCGACCGTCACCGTTCCGTCACGGGCACGTCACGACCTCACGCGGCGCGAGGGCCGCGCGCCGGATGTTGCACAGCTGGGCACCGGCCTGACGCTGGGCTGTCCGAGCGAGCGGTGGAACGGCGGCCGGGCGGATGGCGACGCCCTGGGCGCGTGGGCCACCTCAGCGAGGCGCCTCGCAGCGGTGCGCCGGACCGGCCGCTCGCAGAAGCGGATGGACCCCCATCGGCGGGGACGCCGTGGGGGTTCCTGCCGGTGCCCGAGGGGCGACTCGGTACATGCGCACGCGGCTCAGGCCGTTGCCGTCCCACCCGTCCGAGGCTGGAGCGCTGAGGCGTCCGGCGGAGCGTCCATTGCCGCCTGGAGCTGACCGAGGAGGGCGGACCGGTCGACCAGTCCCCAGTGCTCGGTGATGCGTCCGTCGGCGATCCGCACGACGTCCATCACCGTGAAGCGAACCGACGTGCCGGTGGCGGGGATGCCGAGGAACTCCCCGGTGTGCCGACCACGGAAGATCTTGTGCGTCATCACATGCTCGTCGTCGGCCACCTGGTGGAGCACGTCGACGGAGAAGCCGTCGAATGCCGAGCGGAGCGCGTCGAAGACAGCCTTCACCCCCTCCGGTCCACGTGGCGCCCCGGGGAACATGGGCGTGTGATCGACGAAGTCGGGGGAGACGGTCTCGTACAGGACCTGCTCGTCGCCGCCCAGCTGGTAGTCCCGGATGAACCGGGTCATCACCGCCTGGCCGGTCGTGCCCACAGCCCTTGCCGTGCTCGGCTTGCTGGTCGTGCTCACAGTGCTTTCCTCCTCGCTCCGGTCGACCGGCTCCCGGTCGTCCGAAACGAGGATCGCGGGGGCACGATGCGCCCGGCATCGGCAGAACTACGCATCTCCGACGCCACGGGTTGCAGCAGGCCGTGCTCCATGGCGAACAAGGCGGCGGCTGCCCGGCTCGTGACGCCGATCCGCGCGTACACGTCCTGCACGTGGTGTTCCGCGGTCCGGGGCGAGATCACCAGTCGGTCGGCGATGGCCCGGTTCGAGAGCCCCTGGGCCATCAGCCGCAGCACGTCGACCTGCCGCCGCGTCAGTCCGGCCGGGGGAGTGGCGCGACCACCCGTCGTACCTTCGGCAGCCGACACGACGGCTCGGACGGCGTCCGGATCCAGTCGCCCGTCCCGTGCCTCGCCTCCGAGGATCGCCCTGGCCTGAGCCGGCGTCTGCGCCGGACGCTGAGGGCGGTCGGACACCAACGCGGCGTAGCGGTCAGCCACCGCGATGACCCGGGCGGGGACGGACAGCTGTGCTCCGGGGATCCCCCGGTGGTAGCCGCCCCCGTCGAGCCGCTCATGGTGAGCGCCGGCCAGCCTTGCGACGGCGGCCAGCCCGGCGCTGCGCGCGAGGATCTGTTCGCTGTGGTAGGCGTGGAGCCGGACCTGCTGCCAGGCATCGCTGCCGAGGGGGCCTGCGTGCTCCCAGACGCCGGTGGCCACGGCGACGCGGCCGATGTCGTGGACGAGCCCGGCCCGACCGGCCAGGACCACGGCCTCAGTGGGCTGACCCAGCCGACAGCAGGCCTCGGCTGCGAGCCTGGAGACGGTGGCGCTGTGACCGTGGAAGTACGGCGACTTCAGGTCGACGGCTTCCCCGAACACGCGAAGCGCGTCATCGAGAGCGGAGTCGTCCGTGACCCGGCGGTGCGGCTCCGGCTCCGTGGCGAGCAGCCGGTCGGACACGTCTCCGGCGTTCGTCCGGGCGAGGAGTTCGTCGGCCCGGACCATGAAGGCCTCCACCACCTCCGGGTCCAGGTACCTGCCGGACCGTCGGGCGAGGGCCTGCCGCGCAGCGTCCGGGCCGCCGATCCCGTCGAAGAAGACCGCGAATCCGGCCACATTGACGAGTCGGGACACCGGCGAGATGTCGTCACCGCGTAGTCCCCGGGGACCGCCGCCACCGTTCCACCACTCGAAGTTGTCGAGAAGTGCGAGTCGTGTGGCCTCCGGCAGGCTCAGGCGCCGCGCGACCAGCGCCGCGGTCTCGCAGTTCGCCGTCCGATAGCCCACCGTCATCCGCCGGCTGTGCAGCAGCGCCGAACGGACCGTTCGCAGCCGTTGCCCCGGCGGCGCGTCGCTGGTGATGCGGGGCAGGTAGCCCAGGACGACCTCGCGTGGCCGGCTGAAGTCCGTCGCCAGCGCCGCCCGCTTGACCGACTGCTCGTCCTCGAAGAGGGACGTGACCTCGTGCGAGTAGGCGGTGCAACCGATGTGCTGCAGCAGCGCGGCGTAGAAGACGGCGCTGATGTCACGCTCGGGCCACCGGAGGTGGTGGGCCAGGTCCACGGCGACCAGCGCTGCGCGGACGGACGAGCCGATCGGCAGTGCCATGCCGAGGTCGGCGACGCCGGACAACGCCACCAGCAGATCGGCCAGGCGGATACGCGGCGGCTGCCGGCCCGCCGTTCGGCCACCCGTCCGGGGCTCGGGCATGCCGACATTCTGGCGGTGTTCCCGACCGTCCGACAGCAGCGGACGCCGGGCTGGACGTGCCGGCCGCCATGACCGGACCCGGCGAGACACGAGGTGCCGGCCCTCGCGACCAGGACGCGACGCCGCGGAACGGGAGGCGGGTGCGCTGCCCGTTCCGCGGCGCAGGCCGCACGACCTCAGCGGCGGGGCAGCACCGGGACCCCGTCGAACCGCCGGGGGATGCCCGGGTGCGGCCTCGGCGCACAGCGGGCGCACCTCCTCAGGCGTGGTCTCCTGGGCGACCTCGACGCCCTCGGCGGTGCGGGGTCGCGGGGGACAGGGTGACCGGCGGCGTCGCCGGTCCGGCGACGGACGTGCTCATTGCTCGCTTCTTCGGTTCTCGGGGTGGTCGGTCAGGGCGGATCGGGTCTCGCGGAGTTGCTGGGAGAAGGCCCGGGCCAGCACGGCGGCGTCGAGGGAGACCATGAGCAGGCGCGCGCCCAGGGCGGCGTAGCGGGCGGCCTCCGCGGCGTCGGCGCAGAGGATGCCGACGTGCCGGCCGGCGGCCAGGCCGGCGTCGAGGATCCGGCGGACGGCGGCCTCGTGGACGTCGCTGCCCACGGCGACCCCCAGGCTGGAGGCGAGGTCGACCGGCCCGGCGAAGATGACGTCCACGCCGTCGACGGCGGCGATCTCCTCGACGTTGTCCAGGCCGGTCCGGGTTTCCACCATGAGCACGAGCAGGAGCGAGTCGTTCGCCCGGCTGCGGTAGTCCGCGAGCTCGAGCCCGTAGGCGGCGGCGCGACCGCCACCGAGCCCCCGGGCGCCCAGCGGGGGGAACCGGACGGCGGCGACCGCGGACCGTGCCTGGGCAGCGGTCTCGACACGGGGCACGACGACCCCCGCCGCGCCCGTGTCGAGGCTGCGGCTCAGGACCGCGCCGACCTCGGGGACGCGGATGACGACGGTGCCGCCGACGGACTGGGCCGCCCGGACGTGGTGCTCCAGGGACGCCATGTCGAAGGCGGCGTGCTCGGCGTCCAGGCAGACCACCTCCGCACCGGCGAACACGAGGGTCTCGGTCACCGCCGGGCCCGGCATGACCTGGAAGGTGCCGAGGACCGGGCCGCGGGCCAGGGCGCTCGTCAGGTCCGACGCCGTGGGCCGGGCCGTGCCGATGTCGTCGCCGTATCCGGCGCTCACCGGGCTGCCGTGGCGGAGGTCGTGCCGCCCGCCCCGGGCAGCAGGACCGGCTTGAGCGTCCGGCCCTCGCGCATGTCCTCGAGCGCCCGGTTGGCCTCGTCCAGGGGGTAGTGCGTGATCAGCGACGGCAGGTCGAACAGCTCCGACAGCGCCGGCACCGCACGGACGTACTCGAGCTGGTCTGCGGCCGAGAACGCCCAGCTGCCGAGCATCCGGAGCTGCTTCTTGGTGATGTAGTGCGGGTTGATCATGGTGGGGCCGTGGTCGGTGTACTGGCCGACGACGAGGTAGGTCGCACCCCGGCGGGCGAAGTCGATGCCTTCGGCCACCGCGCTGGGGACGCCGGTCGCCTCGATGACGAAGTCGGCCCCTCGCCCGCCCTCGGTCTCCGCGAGGACCTGGGCCAGGCGCTCCTGCGGCTCCGTGCCGAACACGTCGATGTGCACGTCGCCGATGCCCAGGCGGCGGGCGGTCTCCAGTCGGCTCTCCGGCCCACCCACGAGGATGATCCGCGCGGCGCCGGCGAGCTTGGCCAGCATCGCGGAGGCCAGGCCCACCGGGCCGCTGCCCTGCACGACCACGACGTCGCCTTCCTTGGGGGAGGCCATGGTGTGCAGCGCGTGCGTGGCGGTCGGACCGGCGCAGCCGAGGGCGATCACGGCGTCCGGCGTCGCGCCGGCGGGCAGCTTGACGACCGTCGAGCCCGGCTGGAGGTAGATCTGCTCCGCCCAGCCGCCGGACAGGTGCGGCCACACGCCGGAGCTCTGGTTGATCCCGTACACCTTGCGCGTCTCGCAGAGGGAGGGCTGCTTCTCCTGGGCGCAGAAGAAGCACGTGCCGCACGGGATGTTGGACATCCAGGAGATGGCGTCGCCCGGCTGCAGGGGCTGGCCGAGCGCGTCGACCGTGACGCCGGCGCCCAGCTCGCGCACCACGCCGACGGACTCGTGGCCGAGGATGACCGGCAAGGGGATCTGCATGCGGCCCTGCTGGAGGTGCATGTCCGTGCCGCAGACTCCCGCATGGGTCACGTCCGCGACGATCGCGCCCGCCTCCGGAGCCACGGGCTCGTAGCGGACCGCTTCCAGGGCTGCTCCGAACCTCGAGAGCTGCATGGCGTTGACGTGCTCCGCGGGCCCGGGTCCGGGGTCCAGCGGTGAGCGTGCTGACGTGGGCGAGGTGGTCACCGGTGTCCGTTCCGTGGTGAGTCTGAACCGGACGGAATCTACGGCTCGGGAGCCTTGTCCGATATCTCAGACGCTGTACGAGCTGTCAGACAGAAGGCTAGGTGGCGCCGGTCACTGCGCAACGTGGCCCCCGCCACACCGTCCCGGGTCGGGCGTCCGGCTGGTTGATATTTCGGACGACTGTCCGAAATATCAGAAGGGGTCGGGATGCGGGCCACATCGCCGGCGCTGCGCCGCGGGTTGGACATCCTGGAGCTGTTCCTCGACCCCGCGACCGAGGAGTTGCGCGTCCCCGAGATCGTGCACCGGCTGTAGCTGCCACGGGCCAGCGTCCATGAGCTCGTGGGCACCCTCGTCGACCGTGGCTACTTGGCCGAGCACCCGCGCCGGCCCAACACGTACGTCCTCGGCGTCCGGGCCTTCAAGCTGGGAAGCTCCTACGAACGCAGTCTTGACCTCGTCCGCGAGGGGACCCGTGTGGCCAGTGACGTCGTGGCCGGCTGCAACGAGACGGTGCAGATGACGATCCTCGACCGCACCGACGTGGTCTTCATCGCCAAGGTCGACAGCACGGCGCCGGTGCGACTGGTCTCCGACGTGGGCCGCCGCTTGCCCGCCCACTGCACCGCAGGCGGCAAGGCGCTCCTGGCTGCGCTGGACGACGGGGCGCTGACCGCCCGGTACCCCGCGGACGGCCGGCTGCCCACGCTGACGCCCTCGAGCATCGAATCCCCCGACCGGCTGAGGACGCAGCTGGCGCAGGTGCATTCTCAGGGGTGGGCCTTCGAGTACTGCGAGTCCAACGACGACGCGTTCTGCGTGGCCGCCCCCGTCCACGACCGGACGGGCGCAGCGGTCGCGGCCATGAGCATCTCCGTCCCATCGGTCCGCTGGAGCGCCGAGCGCGAGGAGCTGCTCGCGGCGCAGGTGGTCACGTCCGCCAGGGACGTCTCGACCGCTCTGGGTCACGTGCCGCGCTGAAGCCCGGATCGCGAGCCGTCCCGATCGTGAGGCCAGGGGAGCCCATGGCCGCACGAGCCACGGGATCCATGCCGGTGTCCGAGGGCGACACGGCGCGCCCGCCACGCTCGTCGCGCGTGCCCGGATCATCTGCACGCAACGGACGACGTCGAGCCGGCCGATCGCGCCCCGGATGGCACGATGCGGGCATGGCCTCGCCGCGGGTGCCCGCCGGCCGAGGCGGCACGGCATTCGTCCTCGGTGGCGGGGGAGTGCTCGGCGCGGCCGAGGTCGGGATGTTGCGAGCGCTCTTCGAGCACGGGGTCCACCCGGATCTGGTCGTGGGTACGTCGGTGGGCGCGATCAACGGCGCGCTCGTCGCGGCCGACCCGGGTCCGAGCGCGGTGGACCGGCTGCGCGCTGTGTGGGAGGAGTTGGCCTCGCAGCAGGTCTTCGCCGGGTCCGTGCTCGGCCGGATGAGCACCTTGGTGCGGACCCGCACGCACCTGCACCGTGCCGAGCCGCTGCGGCAGCTGCTCGAGGCGCACCTGCCGGTGAAGACCTTCGCGGAACTGCGGATCCCGTTCCAGTGTGTCGCAGCCAGCATCGAACGGGCCGCCGAGCACTGGTTCAGCGACGGTGCCCTGGTGGATGCCGTGCTCGCCTCCTGCGCGGTCCCGGGGTTGCTCCCGCCGGTGCAGCTCGCGGGCGAGCACTACCTGGACGGGGGGCTGGTGCACAGCATCCCCGTGGGCCGGGCGGTCGCCCTGGGAGCGGGCACCATCTACGTGCTGCACGTCGGTCGGATCGACCGTCCACTTCGCCCGCCGACCCGGCCCTGGGAAGTGGCCACGGTGGCCTTCGAGATCGCCCGCCGCCACCGGTTCGCCGGTGACCTGGCCGCGCTCCCCCCGGGTGTCACGGTGCACGTGCTGCCTTCGGGGGACACGGCACCGCTCTCCACCGCCAACCTGCGCTACCGCGACTTCTCCGGCGTCGCCGCCCGCATCGACCGGGCCCACGCCGCGGCCGGCGACCACCTGGACAGGGTCCGGGCGCCGACGGACGGGGGGGCCTGAGGTGCTGCCACCTCGCCGCGTGCGCCGGGTCACCGGTCCCCTGCTCGTCGGTGCCCTGGTGGCTGTGGTAGCCCTGCTGCCCGTGCTGGTGGTGGTGGCGGTGGTCGTCTCGGTCTTCGTGCCGGGGCGGTGGCGCGCGCTGCGGCTGCTGTGCTTCGCGCTGGTCTATCTCGCGCTGGAGGTGGTCGGCCTCCTGGTTGCGGCGCTGCTGTGGGCGCTCAGCGGGTTCGGCCGCCGGCTGGAGAGCCCTCCGTTCCGGAAGGCCCACTACGCCGTGCTGCGTCGGCTCCTGGACGCACTGATGCGGGCGGCGCAGCGGCTGTTCGGGCTGCGGCTGGTCACCGACGGGACGTCCTGGTCTCCGCTCGATGACGGAGTGCCCGGCTCGACGAATGCCATGGTGGTGCTCTCCCGCCACGCCGGGCCGGGCGACTCGTTCCTGCTCGTGCACACGCTCATGAACCGCGACCACCTGCGTCAGCCGCGGATCGTGCTCAAGGACGTGCTGCAGCTGGACCCGTTGATGGACGTCTACCTCAACCGGCTGCCCAACCATTTCGTCGCGGCCGATCCGGTGGCGGGCTACAGCTCCACGGCAGCCATCGCCGAACTGGCCCGCGACCTGGGCGAGGAGGACGCACTGCTGATCTTCCCCGAGGGCGCGAACTTCACCCCCCGGCGCCGGATCCGGGCCATCCAGCGACTGCGCGACCGAGGGCTGGTCTCCGCGGTCCGCCGAGCCGAAGCGATGCAGCACGTCCTGCCACCGCGTCCAGCCGGGGTCATCGCGGCGCTGCGGGCAGCCCCGCAGGCCGACGTCGTCTTCGTCGCACACACCGGGCTGGAACACCTGAGCACGGTGGGGGACCTGTGGCGGAACCTGCCGATGGACAAGACCCTGCACCTGCGCTGGTGGTTCGTCCCCGCCGCCGACGTGCCGCGCGGGGAGGCGGAGCAGACCGACTGGCTCTACCACTGGTGGCAGACCGTCGACGACTGGATCGACACGACACGGCAGCAGGAATCCAGGAAGGTGTCGAACTAGTCAGCTCTCGGCCGCGGACGGCCGCCAGCCGACGTGCAGACCCTGTGGCCGTCTGCTCATGGGATGACAGCGCCAGACGGAGCGGCCCGGGGACGGGCCGAGAGCCAGGAGGTCGTGACCGGGATGACGGACGCCCTCTCGGCCAACCTGCTTCCCGACGGACTGACCCCTGAGGTGCTCGTCCTCGTCCTGGTCGCTGCGCTGGCCGCGGGGTGGATCGACGCGGTCGTCGGTGGCGGCGGTCTCCTGCAGCTGCCCGCCCTGCTCCTCGTCCCCGGGATGAGCCCGGTCCAGGCCCTGGCGACGAACAAGCTGGCCTCGGTCTTCGGCACCACGACCAGCGCCGTCACCTACTACCGCCGCGTCCATCCCGATCTGCGGACCGCCCTCCCCATGGCTGCGGCGGCGCTGATCAGCAGCTTCGCGGGGGCCTCTGTCGCAGCGGCCCTACCGGCAACCGTGTTCAAACCGGTCATCGTCGTCGCGCTGATCGCCATCGCCGCGTTCACCGTGCTGCGTCCGTCGCTGGGGGAGGTGACCGCGTTGCGCCACAGCGGGCGGCGCCACCACGGCGTCGCCGGAGCGGTGGGGGCCGGCATCGGCTTCTACGACGGCATCCTGGGCCCGGGAACCGGCTCTTTCCTCGTCTTCGCCATGGTGTCGATGCTGGGCTACGACTTCCTCAACGCCAGCGCCAAGGCCAAGATCGTCAACGTCGCCACCAACCTGGGGGCACTGTTCTTCTTCGTCCCCTACGGCGCGGTCTTCTGCGGGCTGGGGTTGATCCTGGGCGCCGCCAACATGCTCGGCGGTTATCTGGGCTCGCGGACGGCGACCTCCCGAGGCAGCCGCTTCATCCGGGTCGTCTTCCTCGTCGTCGTCACGGCGCTGATGGGCCGGGTCGGCTGGGACGTGTGGACGGAGAACCTCCGCCCCCTCCTGGGATGACGACCGCAGCTCCCGCCGTAGCCCGCGTCGAGGTGACCTCGACGCCGAGGGAGGCGGACCCCAGGAGGGACCGCGCGGATCAGCGCCACCCGCACCCGAAGTCGCCGCCGCCTGCGTCCGCCCCTGGCCCAGCAGACCTGCCCGTGCGCCCTTTCGGCCGCCGCCTGCTGCACACCCCGCGCCCACCGCCGGGTGGACCACCAGGCCGTGGTCGTCCCCACCGGCTGAGCGGCCGGTGGCGGTCCCACGGGAGTCCGTCCTGCCGGGTATCCGATGTCTCGCGGGCGGTATGCGACACGCATCGCGACGTCGCCGCGACGGGTCACGACCGCGTGCCCCGGTTCCGCGGTCCTAGCCTCCGGGCCAGGCATGCGACGGGCAGCGGAGGTGCGCGTGCAGACAAGGGAGCGCATGCGTGCGGCTCGCTTCCACGGTCCGGGTCAGCCGCTGCGGCTCGAGGAGGTCCCCGTGCCGCGGCCGGCGGACGACGAGGCGCTCATCCGGGTGGCCGCGACGGGGGTGTGCGGATCCGACGTGCACATCGCGGTCGAGGGCATCACTCCCACAGGCGCCCTGCCGATCACCCTCGGCCACGAGATCGCGGGAACTGTCGCGGCGCTCGGCTCCGCCGTCAGCGGCTGGACGGAGGGCGACCGGGTGTGTGCGTCCGCGCTGGTGAGCGACCTGACGTGCGCCACCTGCCTGGCCGGGCACAGCGAGATCTGCCTCAACCGGCGCCTGGTCGGCATCCACGTCGACGGTGGGCTGGCCGAGTACGTCGCGGTACCGGCGCGCAACCTGGTGCGCCTGGCTGACGACGTCCCGTTTCCCGTGGCCGCCGTCATCACCGATGCCGTGTCCACCCCCTTCCACGCGCTGGTCGACGTGGCTCGGCTGACCCCCGGCGAGTCCGTCGTCGTCGTCGGGACCGGCGGGTTGGGCCTGCACGCAGTACAGATCGCCGCGGTCCTCGGCGCCTCCCCGGTCATCGCCGTCGACGTCCGGACCTCGCAGCTGGACCGGGCCCGGGGTGTCGGGGCCGACGTGACGGTGGACGCCCGGGAGACCGCGGTCCCGGGCGCCGTCCTGGCGGCCACGGGCGGCGCGGGCGTCGACGTCGCCGCCGAGTTCGTCGGCCGGCAGGAGACCATCGCGCAGGCAGTGGAGTGCTTGCGGCCCGGCGGCCGCGCGGTCGTCGCAGGACTCGGCGCCGACCCGATCACGGTGCTCCCCCCGACTCTCTTCGTCCGGAGGCAGCTGCAGCTGCTGGGTTCCTACGGATTCGGCCTGCCGACGATCGGGCGGGTGTTGCGGCTCGTCGGCTCCGGTCGCTTGGACGTCAGCGGCTCCATCACCCACCAGTTCCCGCTCGAGCAGGCGGACGACGCACTGCGGACTCTCCACGAACGAACCGGGGACCCGCAGAGGGTGGTCGTGACCGTCGACTGACGGGCTGCCAGGAATCGGGGGACCGGGTGTGGCGGGACGCCGGCATCCGGTGCGGCCGCACGCCACCGCGGAGGTTCGGGCAGGCCGCTCCCGCAGGTGGCACCGGCTCGGCTGCCCAGCGGCACGTGCCCCGGAGCGAGGCCTGCGGGCTCGCGAGCCCCGACCCGACACGTCCGTGCCCACATCGCCGCTGTTCGACGGTTGGACGGGATCAGCCGACCGGCGCAGCTGGGGCGGTGCGCACGTGTTCGGGCCGGAGGCCCATCCCGATGAACCGGCCGGTCAGGTGTCGCAGCGCGGGCAGCCGGCGGATGACGCGGACCGGGAGCGGATCCGGCCGGTCCGCACCGGTCGATCCTGACCGTGGGTAGAGGTGGCCGACCACCCTGATCTGGAACGCCTGGGTCACGCGCGTTGCCAGTTCCCTCCGCCGCTGGACGGCCCGCAGCTGATCGGTCGTCGGACGGCCCGCGCGGAAGGCGGGTGCCAGGACGTTGGCGGCGGCGACGGCGTCCTGGATGGCGAGGTTGATGCCGACGCCTCCCGCGGGGGACATGGCGTGCGCCGCGTCCCCGATGCACAGCAGGCCCGGGCGGTACCACCTGCGCAGACGGTCCACCCGCACGCTGAGCAGCTTGACCTGTTCCCAGTCCGTGACCGTCTCGAGCCGATCGGCGAACGTCGGCACCACTGCGGCGACCGCCGCGCGGAATGCCGGCAGTCCGCGCTCCTGCACCCGATCGAGGCCTTGGTGCGGGATGACATAGGCGAGCTGCCAGTAGGTGCCCCGGTTGATGGAGACGAGAACGCTGTCGTGTTCGCTCCGGAAGAACGGAACCTCTTCGTCGGTCGCCCTGGGCAGCCGGAACCAGAGGACGTCGATCGGTGGTGACGTCCCGACCACTTCGAGTCCCGCGCGCTCACGGACGACGGAATCGCGCCCGTCCGCGGCGAGGACGAGGTCGGCGCCAACCTCGAGCGGTCCGTCCGCCGTCTCAGCTCGGACGCCGGCGATCCGCCCGGCGTCGAGGAGCAGGTCGGTGACCTGGGCCCGACGGATCAGGCGGAAGGACGGAAAAGCCTTCGCCTGGTCGTGGAGGAAGTCGAGGAAATCCCACTGAGGCACGAAGGCGATGAATCCGTACGGCCGCAGCCGGGTGAAGTCGGCGATGGTCACCGGTCCCGACGGCGTCTCCATGGAGACCCGCGGCATCCGGGTGTGCGGCAGGGCGAGGAACTGCTCCGCGATCCCCAGCTCCGCGAGCACCCGTAGCGTCGCCGGGTGGATCGTGTCGCCACGGAAGTCGCGGAAGAAGTCCTCGTGCTTCTCCAGCACCGTCACGTCCACGCCTGCGCGGGCGAGCAGGAGGCCGGCCATCATTCCCGCCGGCCCACCGCCGACCACGCAGCACGTCGTCTCCATGCGCATGGGTCACCTTGGCGCTGTCCGGGCCTCCGGTCCACCGGTTGAGGCCCGGCAGTGGCCGACTTCGTGGGGCGGGGGCGTCTCCGAGGGCGTGCGGACCATGAACGCCGCCCTCGCGCCCACCGTCCACGGCGCGAGCCCCGGCACGGGCTCCCACGCCGTCGGCCGCGGCGCCGCACCAGGTGTTCCGCGCACGGATCGTCCTGCCCTCGTACGTCAGTGCGTGTCCGATGGCGTCGGGAGGAGCCAGAGCCCGCCCTCCAACGCCCCGTACAGCAGCGCCGGGCCGGTGTGCGGCAGTCGCTTGCCGGCGGCTGCCCGTGCCTGCCCGCGGCGGAACGCCCACCGTTCGGCGACGACCACCCAGCCGACCGACCCGGCGAGCACGGCGCCCACGAACCCGAGGACGACGACCTTGCCCCGGGCAGGCAACGATCCGAAGGCCTCCGAGGGAGGGGTCTCGCCGTCGAGCCCGCCGTCGAGCCCGCCGTCGAGCCGTGGCCGCTCGCGTGCGGTGGCCCACGCCGCCCGCAATTCCGGAACGGATGCCGCGACGGAGACAGCCACGAGCCCTGCCTTCGTCCAGCCTCGAGCCCTGCGCGAGGGGATGAAGTCCGGCGTGGCGTAGTACATGACGGTCGCCGCTCCGGTGGCCAGGGCCGCCACGGCCCGTGACCGGGATGGCTTGGTGATCATGCGGGAATCCTGCCGTGCGGCCCCGGAGGAAGAGGGGCCGCACGTCGGGGCGGGGCCGTTCGACGCTGGTCTGGTCGATGCCGGCAGGCGCGGTCTAGGGTCGGCCGATGGACCCGGAGCGCTCATCCACGTCCATGCCGGACACGGCCGGGCTCCGCGTGGCCGTCCTGGGCCCGGGTGGCGTCGGTGGCCTGCTGGCCGGGTTGCTGGCCCGTGGCGGCGCCGATGTCACCTGTCTCGCGGGTCGCGAGACCGCCTCCCTCCTGGACGAGCAGGGAGTGGCGGTCAGGAGCGCTCTCTTCGGTGACTTCGTGGCCGCCGTGCACGCCGCGGAACGCCTCACCGAGCCGGTGGACGTCTGCCTCGTCACGGTCAAGGCGACGCAGCTCGAGGCCGCGGTCGCGCGGCTGCCTGCCGACGTGCTCGGCGACGCGCTGCTCGTGCCGCTGCTGAACGGCGTCGAACACATGACGCTGCTTCGTGAGCGGTACCCGCGGGCTGCCGTCATCGCCGGGGCCATTCGGGTCGAGTCGACGCGGGTGGCGCCGGGGGAGATCCGTCATGACAGCCCGTTCGTCGCCGTGGAGCTGGCCCCACCGGCCGAGCTCTCCCCGCGCGGAGAGGGACTCGCCGCCGTCCTGCGGCACCTCGGCCTGCAGGTGTCGGTCACGCACGACGAGGCTGCCGCCTTGTGGGGCAAGCTCGCCTTCCTCGCGCCGTTCGCGCTGCTCAGCACCCACGAGGCGGCGCCACTCGGGGTGGTGCGAGACAGGCGCCGAGCCGAGTTGGCGGCCGTCGTCGCCGAGGTGTCGGCCGTCGCACGCGCCGAGGGAGTGTCGATCGACGACCGCGGCCTCATCGACGTGTTCGATCGGTTGCCGCCGACCATGCAGTCGTCCATGCAGCGCGACGCCGCCGCCGGCCGGCCGACGGAGCTGGAGGCGATCGGTGGTGCCGTCCTCCGTCGTGCAGCGCGGCACGGCATCGCACTACCGGTCACCGAGCGCCTCGTCGGGGAGCTTCGAGCACGTCAGTCCGCGGACGTCCGGTCCGCTCCCCGGTGATCGGTGATCGGTGTCCGGTCCCCGCGCCCACCGTTTCGGCGTGGACGACGGCGTAGCAGCCGCCCTCGCTGCCTCGAACCTCGCCCGGCTGCGCCGGCCCGCCCTCCAGCGGCTGCTGGCCGGGGCGCGGCGCGTCCGGGTGCCGGCCGGCTCGGTGACCCACCGGGAGGGCGAGACGGTGGAGTACCTGGAGCTCGTCGTCGACGGTCTCGTCCGGGTCTTCGTCACCGCGCCGGACGGTCGGAGCATGACCGTGCGCTACGCCCGGCGCGGCGCGCTCGTCGGCGTCGTGTCGCTCTACGCCGACGGGTTCCGGATGCCGGCGGGCACGCAGGCCGTCGTCGACACGACCGTGCTGCGCTTCTCCCCGGAGGTCGTGCGGCGGGCGGCTGCCGAGGACGCCCACGTGGCCGACGCGCTGCTGCACGAACTGGCCGACCGCGTGCTGAGCTTCATCCAGGAGATCACCGACAGCGCCTTCACCAGCGTCCGGCACCGGGTGGCCCGACACCTGCTGGACCTGGCGTCGCAGGAGTCGCGGACCGGTGCAGGAGCGCGCCCGGTGCTCAGGGTCCCGGTCAGCCAGCGGGAACTCGCCGACGCCGTGGGAAGCGTGCGGGAGGTGGTCGTGCGGACCCTGCGTGACCTGCGGCTGTCCGGGGTCATCAGCACCCACCGTGATCACATCGAGATCCTCGACCCGGTCCGGCTCAGCGGCGAGCAGAGTGGAACCAAGGTCCCTGACCGACAGCTCCGGGGACCCGACACTGCCGGCATGACCAGCACGATGGGAGCGAACGACATCCAGCCCCGGACGGCCGCGGCCGGCGACTCGGCCGTCGCAGCGCTCCGCGCCTCCTTCGAGGGACAGGTCATCGGCCCGGCGGACGACGGGTACGAGCAACACCGCCGCGTCTGGAACGGGTCCATCGACCGCCGTCCGGCCGTCATCGCGCGCTGCACCGACGTGGACGACGTCCGCACCGCCGTCCGCTTCGGACGGGATCACCAGCTGACCGTCGCCGTGAGGGGTGGTGGCCACAGCTTCCCGGGGCTGTCGACGTGCGATGGCGGCCTGCTGATCGACCTGCGCCCGATGAACCGGGTCCGCGTCGACCCGGACGCCCGGGTCGTCAGCGCCCAGGCCGGGGTCCTGCTGGGTGAAGTCGACGAGCGGACCCAGGAGCACGGCCTGGCCGTGCCGGCCGGGATCGTGTCGCACACCGGGCTGGCCGGACTCACCCTGGGCGGCGGGATCGGCTGGATCATGCGCAAGCACGGCCTCACCGTCGACTCCCTGCTGTCCGCCGACGTGGTGACCGCCGATGGGGAATTCGTCCGCGCCAGCGAGGACGAGAACGCCGATCTCTTCTGGGGACTGCGCGGGGGAGGCGGCAACTTCGGTGTGGTCACCGACTTCCGGTTCCGCCTCCACCCCCTGGGACCGCAGGTCATGGCCGGCGCGACCTTCTGGTCGATGGACACGGCGGCAGACGTGCTCCGCGCCTACCGGGACTGGATCTCCGAGTGCCCGGACGAGCTGATGACGATCGTCGTGCAGCGGCTGGCGCCCGCCCTGCCGGTCGTCCCGAAGGAGCTGGTCGGCCGGCCGGTCATCGCGGTCGCGGCCTGCTACGCCGGCGACATCGACGAGGGGGACGCGGTGCTGCGGCCGATGCGCGGCTTCGGGTCCCCGGTCCTCGACCTGTTCGCGCCCAAGCCCTTCACGGCCCACCAGCAGATGTTCGATCCGTCGTTCCCGCACGATTGCTGGTACTACGTCCGGTCCTGCGACGTCGCCGCGCTCACCGATGAGGTGATCGACGTCGTGGCCGAGCACGGCCGGCGCATCACCTCACCGATGAGCAGCATCGCGCTGTGGCAGATGGGCGGCGCGGTGGCCCGGGTGCCGGACGACGCGACCGCGTTCAACGGACGCTCCGCCGGGTTCACCTTCAACATCAACGGCAACACGCCCACCGCGGACGGGTTCGAGGACCAGCGGCAATGGGCCCGGAACTACTGGACGGCCCTCGCTCCCTTCCACACCGGGGTCTACGTCAACTTCCTGATGGAGGAGGGTGGCGGACGCGTCCGGCAGGCCTACGGCGATGCCAAGTACCAGCGCCTCGGTGCGCTCAAGCGCAAGTACGACCCGTCGAACCTCTTCCGGCTCAACCAGAACATCTCCCCGGGCTGAGCCGGGAGGAGCTCGCAGCACCGGTGGTCCCATGGTCCTGGCCGGCCACGACCGGGCCGCCGTCGCGATGGAGGTCTCGGGCCGGACCAGCGCACCAGGACGAGCGCGCGGACGACACCCGTCGAAGGCGACGCCCGGCGACTACCGGTCACCGGGGAAGAAGGGGCGGAGGGCCAGCGGCGACCGGAAGGGTTTCCAGGCCCCCTCGGGCATGCCGAGCCGGTCGGCCAGCAGCCACAGCACGGCCGGGTTGTGCGCCAGGCCGAGGTGACTGCCGCGCACTTCGACGTTCTCCCGTCGCGGCCGGGGCTCGTACGTGCACCACGACCAGTGGACGATCCCGTCAGCCCGGGTGTACACCGATGTCGCGGGCACCCGGAGCGAACCGCGCTCGGCCCACGGCCGGGGCAGCGTCGCCGCGCCGGAGGGCAGGTGGATCGTCCGGTCGACGATCCGCGACGCGGTCCGCAGCCACGGAGCTCCGCGGACCACCGGGCTGCCCAGGGTGACGATCCCGCGGACCTTTCCGGGAGCCGCTCTGGCCAGCTCCTGGGCGTACAGGCCGCCGAGACTCCAGCCGACCACGCTGACCCGCCGTCCCGAGTTCCGGTGCAGCTCGTGCAGTCGCGAGCGCAGCTCGCGGACGACGCGCACGGTGCTACCCCGATTGGTGCCGAGGCTCCAGCCGGACACGTTGTGGCCCAGCGCGCGCAGCACGTTCCGCAGCAGCAGCGTGGCGGGATCGCCGGTGAGCAGCCCGGGCAGGATCAGCACGGGGTGGCCGTCTCCGCGGCGTGCCGTCGTGAGCAGCGGCCAGGTCGCCAGGAGGGCGGCGAGGTCCAGTCCGGCCCGCGGCGCCTCGGTGGCGAGCCGCGCCCGGGAGGGAAGAGGGAGGGTCGGGGGCACCCGGACAGCATCCCCCGGCCGCCGTAGGGGCCGGCGAGCACGGCGGGCTGGTCGACGATCCCGGCCTGAGCCGACCCTCGGCGGCGCTGCGCTACCCGCCGGCCGGTCATGGCGTGTCCTCGACGCCGACCGCCACCTGCCTCCACCCGGCCCCTGCTCCTGCTCCCCGCCGACCAGGGCAGCTCCGCGAAGGCTGGGCCACACCTGCGGGCCCCGGGACCCACCGTCTCGGTGAGGTGCACTCCTGACACGTCACCGTCGTGGGGCGCATGGCCGGCGCGACGCCGATGACGGATCGCGTCATGCTGGGTGGGTTGCCGACGTGCCCTCGTCCCCGTCCTCGCGTGCTGGTGTTGCACGGCCGGCTGGGCGACCGAGACCCCCGGGGTGAGCAGATGGGTCATGACGGGACCAGCGGCCTCGGGGACCGGCGACGCGGCTGCGAGATGGCGGGTACTCGATGCGGGAGAGGCGGCACGGATGAGAAGGGTCGCGATCGCCTGTCAGGGCGGCGGCAGCCACACCGCGTTCACGGGTGGCGCGCTCCAGCGCCTGCTGGCCGACGGGGACCACGGAGTCGTGGCGCTGTCCGGAACCTCCGGGGGCGCGGTCTGCGCCCTGCTGGCCTGGTACGGCCTGCTGACCGGCGGGTCGGGTGAGGCCGGCCGGCTGCTGGAGCGCTTCTGGGAGGCGAATGCGGCCACCACGCTGAGCGGCAAGGCGGCGAACGCCTGGCTGGTCGGTCTGGCCCGGCTGGAGGGTCGGGTGTCGCTCCCGACGGTGAGCCCCTACGCCTACCCGGACGTCGCCGGTCCTTCCTTCACCGACCTGCTCACCCGCCACGTGGACGTCGATCGACTGGCCCGGCTGCAGGAGTCCCCGCCGGAGGACCAGCCGCTGCTGCTCGTCGGCGCCGTCGACGTGCTCACCGGGAACTTCACGGCCTTCTCCAGCCGGCGCGGGGAGATCACCGTGAACGCCGTACTGGCCTCGGCCGCCGTCCCGCTGCTCTTCCGCGCCGTCGAGGAGAAGGGCCGCTACTACTGGGACGGGTTGTTCAGCCAGAACCCGCCGGTGCGCGAACTGCCCGAGGCCGGCCCGGAGGAGATCTGGGTGATCCGGATCAACCCGCGTGGCCGGGCCACGGAGCCGAAGACGGTGGCCGACATCGCCGACCGGCGGAACGAACTGGCCGGCAACCTCTCGCTGGAGCAGGAGCTGTCCTTCATCCGCAAGGTGAACGAGTGGGCGGACCGTCTCGGCGATCCGTACCGGCGGATCGAGATCCGTGAGCTCGGGCTGGACCTCGAGCTGGACCTCGCCAGCAAGCTGGACCGCAGGCCGGCATTCCTCCGCCGGCTCTTCGACGCGGGGCGGGAGCGAGCCGAGAGCTTCCTGGCGGGGCTGCCCGGCTGACCCAGGGGGCGTCGGCACAGGTGCACACGATGGCGGCGCTGATCCTCGGAGTCGCGGCGGCCGGGCCGCCGGGACGTCCTCGACCCGGCAGCCCGGCCGCTCCGGGGTCAGACGCGTGCGGGCTCCGCGCCGGCGGGCGCGGCGTCGAGCGCCTGTCGCATCGCCGCGGTGTCGATGTAGGACTCGAACCGGTGGACCCGCCCGTCGCGCACCGTCCACACGTGGGTCTCGGCCACGTCGAACGGTGCACCGTTCGACCTCACCGTCCCGCGCGTGCGCCCGTGCTGGACGACGTGGCCGTCGCCGTCGTCCAGCAGCGACTGCGTCTCCGGGTGGGAGTCGAGGTGCGTGACGAGAACGGTCAGGAAACGCTCGAGCCCGGCGTGCCCGCGATGGTCCCCGCCCCACGGAAGGGCCGGCGACTGGTACACGGTCGCGTCCGGGTCGAAGAGAGCCATGACGGTCTCGAGGTCACTCCGGTCGAAGGCCTCGTACACCGCACGGACGACGGCGGTGGGATCTCGGTGCACTTCGGTGTCCTCTCTCTCGACGGTACGTGCACGTCGAGTCTCGGGCGGCCGCGCTCGTGGGTCTTGCTCCGGCTTGCGCACCGGTCGTCGGTTCCTGCGGTCTCACCGGGAACGGCGGATCTCTCCCGGCGTCATGCCGAACTGGCGCTTGACGTGCCGGGACAGGTGGCTCTGATCGGCGAAGCCGGACAGCTGTGCGATGTGATCGAGGGGCAGGCCGGAGGTGAGGAGGAGCGCTTGTGCCCGCGCGGTGCGGCGCTGGACGACGTACTGGTGCGGGCTGGCACCGACCGAGTTCCGGAACGACCTGGCGAAGTGGAAGGGGCTGAGGTGGACCAGCGCCGCCAGGTCCTCCAGTCGCAGGGGCGAGTCGAGGTTCTCCTCGACGTGTCGCAGGACGCGCTGAACCTGCGTGCCGGTCAGGCGCGGGCGGGCCGCCGCCGTCCGCTCCCGGACGCCCCGTGCGGCCGCCGAGTGCTCGGCAGCCAGTGCCACGGCCAGGGCATGCCCAAGGGCCGCGAGCGACAGCCGGCCCAGGTCGGTGTCGTCCGCCAGCCGCAGGTGCATGAGCCGGCCGACCTGCGAGACGGCCGCCGAGCGGACCCCCAGCGCAGGAACCAGGTCGGTGGCGCCACTGAAGCCGCCCGCCTCGAGCACGCTCGCCAGCGCCTCGGGCGCCACGCGCACGACGAGGGACCGGACCTGCTGCGGGGAGCCGTCGACCGAGCGGACCGACAGCGTCATGCCCGCGGGGACCACCGCGACGTCCCCCGGCGCCCCGGGTGTGCGCCGCCAGCCATCGCCCAGGGACTCCTCCAGCCGGTAGGGCGGACCCACGTTGACGAGGACGGCGTGGTCCGGCAGGGCGGGCAGGGCGAGCTCGGTCACCATCGAGGACACGCCGTCGACCGAGAGCCCTCGAGCGAGTGCGATCCCGGTTCCGGGTGACAGCACGGCGGTGGCCTGCTCCGACGTCTCCTCGTCCCTCACGGCGGAACCCCCGATGCGCGAGCTTGCTGGAGTGCGGCTCTCGTGGGGATGGTGGGGCCACTATCCGGTTGGTACAAGCCGTTGTCCGTGCGAGCCGTGCGACGACGGGCCGGCGGGGAGAGCCCCAGGGGTAGCCACCGTTCCGCCCCGAGGCTGAACCGTGCGCCGATGCCGACCACCGTGGCGAACACGCCACCGTGGTCGGTCTCGGCACGGGACTTCGCGGCCCCAGCGGCTGACGCGCCACCAGCACGGTGGAGCTGCGCCTCACCTCCGCGGGCGTCTCGTTGCCGAGGGACCGTCGTGCAGGGAAGCACCTCGGGGGCCGGGCAGCGGGTTCGTCGAGAGCCCTGGTGGCTGGACGAGGATGCACCGAGCGCGGGAAGTGCGTTCCGCGGCTCCCCGCCGTCGCGCGCACACCGCACGACACCGGATCCCGCGGCTAACCTGCGGGCCGTGCGCTCCGTCCGTGGCCGGTCGATCCCGGGCGTCCGGACCCGGTGAACGCGCCGTCCGGAGCAGTGGAGGGGGCGGGCAGGGTCCGGTCCGCCTCGGGGTACGAGCGGCGCATCGGCCGGTACAGCATGCCGCTCGGCGTCGCCTTCGCCGAAGCTCTGGGCGTGCGGGCGGGGCAGCGGATCCTCGACGTGGGGTGCGGCAGCGGCGCGCTGACCGTGGCCCTGGTGACCCGCTGCGGCACCCGTGGGGTGGTCGGGGTGGACCCGGAGGAGGCCGGACTGCGCTCGTGCGCCGGCCGGGCGCCGGGGGTCGCGCTGCTGCGGGGTGTCGCGGAACGCCTTCCCCTGGCTTCGCGGGCCTTCGACGTCGTCGCCGCCCAGCTGGTCCTGGGGCTCGTGGACGACCCCGCGGCCGCTCTGGCCGAGATGCGCCGCGTGTGCCGGCCCGGCGGGACGGTCGCCGGGTGCGTATGGGACTTCGCCGGCGGCATGACGGTGCTGCGGGCCTTCTGGGACGCGGCCGTCGAGGTGGCGCCGTCGGCCACCGAGCACGACCAGGCCCGCGCCCAACGCCTCACCGATCCGTCGTCGCTGGCCGCTGCGTGGCATGCCGCGGGGCTGACCGGGGTCGCCGCGGAGCCGATCGTCGTCTCGGCGACCTACGCCGACCTCGAGGACCTGTGGCAGCCGTTGACCGTGCCCGACGGTGGACCGGGCCGATTCCTGGCGCTGCTGACCGCTGCGGAGCGGGAGCAGATCCGCGGCGGTCTCGTCGGGCGGCTCGGGCACCCAGCGGGGCCGTTCTCGCTGACCGCCCGGGCCTGGTCTGTCCGGGGCACCGTCCCGGCGTGACCAGGCACGGACCGCAGCGCCCGCCGGGCTCCTGACCTCGTCGGCGGGCGGGCGCTGCTGCGGCTCCACCCACGGTTGGCCGTGCGGCACGCGGCGAGGCGAACAGCGTCCGCTGTGGCGTGGGACGGCGTCGGTGCTGCCGGCGCAGGCCTGTCCGCGCCCACCGCCGTCGCTGCCCGCAGTGCACCGGCACCCTGCCGAGTCATCAGCGGGATGGCGTACCGGTGAGGGGCGGAGCTGAGCGACTGGGCCACGCGAGCGCAACCTTCACCCTCGTCATGGACCGGTGCGGAAGGCCCGCACCGTCGGCGGGATGTCCCGGGTTCGTCGCACGCGCGTCGAGGAGGCGGGATCACCCCACCGCGGACCGGAGCCGTCCCACGTTCTGGGGGCTGAAGAACTCCGCCGGGGACACGGTTGCCGCGACCACGCCGGCGAACATGTCCATCGCGTCCGGGTTGCCGGCCGCCGACGCCAGCAGCGACGCCACCTCGGGTGGCGGTGGCGCGAGGGTCGCCAGCTGGGTGGTGAACTCGTAGACCGGCAGCACGGTCGCGTCCCGGGTCATCTGGTAGTCCGACATCGCGTCCTCGAAGGAGCGGCGTCCCTGCAGGACGTCGTCGAGCGCCCGCGCGCACACCTCGGCGTCACGGAAGGCGTCGGAGATCCCCTGGGCGGTGATGGGGTCGCGGTCGTAGCCGGCATCGCCGACCAACGCCCAACCCGGGCCGTACGGCTTGCGCAGGTAGTTGCTCACCCCGCCGCCGCGGAACGGCTCGACCCGCGTGGCGGCATGCACCTGCTCGGCGAACTCCGGGGCGAGCTCCAGGGTGGCGAGGTAGTTGGTCTCGACGTCCCTCTTGTAGGCACGTACGTCCGCGTAGGGCCAGCCGACGACGACGAGCGTCAGGCCGTCGTTGGTGGGGATGGCAGCCCATCCGCGGTCCGGCCGGACGTACGCGTCGAACCCGTCGACCGGCAGGTCGCGCCAGTACGTGTAGTACCCGTACTGCAGCTTGGGCTTGTCGAGGTACTGCCCCGCCCGGACAGCCCGGGCGACCCGGGAGTTGCGGCCGTCGGCCCCGACCACGACCCGGGCTCGTTCTGCCACCCGCCGCCCGTCCGGGCCGGAGCCGGCGACCCCCACGACCGCCCCGTCCTCCACGAGCACGTCGTGCACCGAGAACTCCTCGCGCAGTTGCACGCCGGAGGCCACCGCGGCGTCGACCAGGATGCTGTCGAGCAGGTAGCGACGGGGGGCGTACCCCGCCGAGAGGCCGTCCACCGGCGGCGGGGTGCCCTCCAGCCTGAAGTGCCCGAAGTCGAAGCGGTAGGTCGCCAGCGGCGGGCAGCCGGTGGAGATCACGGCGTCCAGCAGCCCCCAGCGTCGCAGCGCGGCGACGCCGGGTGCGTGGATCACGTGCGTGGAGATGGTGTCGCTCGGGAAGGTCGCCCGGTCCACGAGCAGCACTCGGTGGCCGGCGCGGGCCAGGAGCATCGCGGTGGGTGCTCCGGCGCAGCGTGCACCGACGACGATGGCGTCGAAGTGGGGTCCCATGACCATCCTCCCAAGGTGAGGCGATGGTCGGAGGATCGGGGGAGCGGGGGCGGCGCGGATCGGTGAACTCACCTATCCGGCACCTGGGATCACAGGGTGGTGGAGACCCCGGCGCGGACGGCGTAGCCGGCCGCCTCGGCGCGGCTCCGCAGGCCCAGCTTGGCCAGCACGTTGGCGACGTGGTGCTCCGCTGTCTTGCGGCTGATGAACAGGCGCGTGGCGATCTCGGGGTTGGACAGCCCGTGGCCCAGCAGCTCCAGCACCTCCGCCTCCCGGCGCGTCAGCGGGCCCGTGGCGCGCGACGGCGCCGGTCCACGTACGCCCAGTTCGCGCAGCAGTGCGGCCGCCGCATCGGCGTCGCGGTCGGCGCGCAGTTCCCGGAAGGTCTCCAGGGCGGCCTTCGCCTCGGTGCGGGCCACCTCGGCGCGGTGTTCCCGCAGTGCCCGGGCGAGAGCCAGCCGGCAGCGGGCCACCTCCATCGGCAGCTGCGCACGGGTGAACCCGGTGAGTGCCTCGCGCAGGCAGTCGCACGGATCCGTGCCCTCGTGCAGGCAGACCAGCCCTCGCGCCAGCGCGGCCGTGGCCGTCAGGTAGGGGACAGGATGCCGGCGCGCGCAGCGCGCGACCTCCTCGGCGGCTCCCTGCGCCGCATCCAGCCGCTCGGCCGCCAGGTGCACCTCCACGAGCAACGCCCAGAGGGGTGCGGCCTCCGTGCTGTGCGGCGCGACCTGGGTCAGCGCGCGGGTCAGGACGTCCGCGGCCAGCTCGGTCCGGCCGGCGGCGAGGTGGACGGCGGCGAGGGGCGGTGCCGACTCCGGCGTGACGTCGTCGGCGACGTCGGTGAGTAGCTGCGCGGCCTCCTCGAACCTGCCCTGCCGGACGCGCAGCGCGGCAAGGCGCACCAGCGCGCCGAGCCGGAGCCCGGACCGCTTTCCGACCCCCCACAGCCGTACCGCCTCGGTCAGGGCGGTCTCGGCCTCCGACCACCGGCCGGCCTTGGTGAGGACGCCGCCGTAGTGGGTCCGGCAGAAGGCGGAGACCGTGGGCAGCCGGCGCCGCTGAGCGATCGCCTCGCCCACCCGGATCCACTCGTCCGCGCGCTGGACGTCGTGCGCGTACTCGCACGCGGAGAACAGCTGGCAGAAGATCTCCTCCAGGACGCAGAAGTCGCCGACCTCGTCACCGGCCACCGCCGCGAGCGCCTCGTCGAGCAGTGCCATGCCCTCGGCCGTCCGGTCGCCGTGGACCAGGGAGGCACCGAGGTAGGCCAGGGTCACGAACTCCAGGTCCCGGTCGCCGTACCGCCGTGCGGCCTCGAGGGCCTCCCGGTACAGCCCTTCCTTGCGGGCCCGGTCGTTCTCGAACATGCCCAGGTCGAGGGCGACCCAGCCCGCCTCGCGCGACCCCGGCACGCCGGCCAGCAGGGTCTGCGCCCGGGCGAGCCAGCCCCGGCCGACCGCCTGTTCGCCCAGGACCATCAGATGGATGGGCGCGACCGTGCGGGCCACCCGGACCGCGTCGACGCAGTCACCCGATGCGCGGTACGCCGCGTAGGCCTCGCGCCAGTGCTCGGCCGCGCCGCGGAAGTCGAGGTCCAGGTAGGCGGCCTGGGCGAGCACCTCACGGACTGCGCCGGGGAACGCTTCGACGTCGGCATCCCGGATCAGGCGGCGCGCGGTCCCCGCGTCGCCCCTGCGCAACGCCTCGCGGCTCCGCTCGAGTGCGTCCGACGCCGGGTCGGTCACACGCTGATGGTGCCACCCGGAGCCGTCCGGCCGGGAGTCCGCGGGACGGGGACCTGCGGAGCTCAGGACCGATCAGGCGCAGAGGTGCCGGCCGACCGGACGGAGCTGCCGACGCGAGCCCAGCTCGTGACGCCCCGCCGCACGAGGAACGCCGCCACCTCGGCGCGGGAGGAGAGGCCGAGCTTGGCCAGGATGTTGGCCACGTGGTGCTCGGCGGTGCGCGGGCTGATCACCAGCCGGGCGGCGATGTCGGCATTGGATGCCCCCTCGGCCAGCAGCGCCAGCACCTCCCGTTCCCGGTCGGTGAGCGCGTCCGGGGTGCCGTGGGCACGCCGGGGCCGGCACCGGGCCCTGTCACCCAGCTGCCGCAGCAGCGCCATCGCCTCGTCGGCGGGCCGGGGGGCACCGAGTTCGAGGAAGCACTCCAGCGCCGCACGGGCCTCGGCGCGGGCGACCTCCGGCTGTCTCTCCGCCAGCGCGCGGGCGAGCTCCAGCCGGGCGCGGGCCCGTTCGCCGGGCAGGTCGGCCTCGGTGAAGGCGGCGGCGGCCGCATCCGCGGCGGCGGCCGCATCCTCCGAGCCGTCGCTCGAGGCCAGCCGGGCGCGGGCCAGCGCCGCCATCCCGCGCACCGAGGCCAGTCGGGTCGTCGTGGCCAGCCAGTCGAGGCGGTCGGCGGCGCTCCGGGCCGAATCCACGTCGCCGGTCGCCAGGGCGGCGTCGACGAGTACAGAGAGCAGCGGTACCGCCCGGACGTCGAGCGGCCGGCGGGCGAGGGCCCGCTCGGCCAGCGACCGGGCCAGTGGAGCTTCGCCGAGCGCCAGATGCAGCAACGCCTGAGGGAGAGACGCCTCGGGGCGGCCGGCGAAGTCGTCGAGCAGCCGGCCGGCCTCGGCCAGCCGTCCCTGGCGCACACGGAGCTCGGCCAGCCGGAGCAGTGGTTCGGCACGGGTGCCCACGTAGCTGCCGTCGTAGATGCGCAGCGACTCGAGCAGCTCGCGCTCGGCCGCCTCCCACCGGCCGGCGGCGCAGAGCAGCCCGCCGTAGTGCATCCGGCAGATCGCCGCGATCGGCAGCTCGCCGGTGCGGTCGACGTAGCGGTCGACGGCGTGCAGCCAGCCCTCGGCCCGGCGCACGTCCCGCGCGAGCTCGCAGGAGGAGAGGAGCGCGCAGTAGATCTCCCCGGCCGCCCAGGGGTCGGACACCACGCCGGAGGCGACGGCCGCGAACGCCTCGTCGATCAACCGCATCCCGGACGGCACCTCACCGCGCTCCACGAGCGCCTTCCCCGAGTAGGCCAGGGCGTCGAACTCCAGGCCGGTCTCGCCGAAGCGCTGACCGGTGCGCCGCGCGCTCTCGGCGAGCCGCTCCCGCTCGTCCGGGTCGTCGGTCACCGCCGCGAGGAAGAGGTCCACCCACCCGCGCTCGGGGCAGTCGGGGCACTGCTCGAGCAGCCGTTGCGCCGAGGCGAGCCAGCCGCCGACCACGGCTCCGTCACCGTCGATCAGCCCATGGAGCATGGCCAGCCGGATGGCCACGAGGGCGGCTGCGCGCCGGTCCCCGTCCCGCCGGTAGCTCGCGAAGGCCCGCGCGCGCAGGGCCAGGGCACGGCGGTAGTCGCCCAGCCAGTACAGCGCCTGGCCGAGGCCGTCGACCGCTGCGGCCGGACCGTCGGCGTCGCCGCCGCCGGCCTGTTCGAAGCAGGCGCGAGCGGTGCTCCAGTCGCAGCCGAGCAGGGCGGCACGTCCCCGCTCGAGCAGTTCGGGAACGCCGACTGCCACGTGCCGAGGATGGCACCGGACACGCCGCCCGGGAACCCGCACGGACGGGTGCCCCGACCCGTATTTCCACCCATGCCGGGGTGCCGCCGACGGGGGGAGCATTCGGCAGGGTCCACCACCACGGAAAGGCAGATTCCGATGACCACGACCCTCGCGCCCCGCGCCGGGTGGCAGCTCGACGAGGCCGGCGCCGAGTCCTACGAGGCGGTGCTCGTTCCCGCCCTCCTCGGCCCGTGGGCCGAGGACCTGGTGGATGCCGTCGGCGTGCGCCGCGGCCACCGGGTGCTCGACGTCGGCACCGGCACGGGCGCCGTCGCCCGTGCTGCCGCCCGCCGGACCGGCGAGGTCGGCGAGGTGACCGGCGTCGACATCAACCCGCACATGCTGGCCGTCGCCCGGCGGGTCAGCGCCGGCACCGTCCCGACCATCCGTTACGACGTCGCGGCGGCCGACGCGCTCCCGCTGCACGACGGCGCCGCCGACGTGGTGCTGTGCCAGCAGGCGCTGCAGTTCGTCCCCGACCCGTCCGCCGCCCTCGCGGAGATGCACCGGGTGTGCGCGCCGGGCGGGAGGATGGGTGTCGCCACCTGCCGCGGCCTCGAGCACCAGCCCGGATACCGCGTCCTGACCGAGGTGCTCGCGCGGCACGTGGGCCAGGAGGCCGCCGACGTGATCCGCACGCCGTACTCGCTGGGCGACACTGCTCAGCTGCGCGGGCTGGTCACCGGCGCGGGCTTCACCGGCGCCCGCGCCCGCATCGTCGTCTCGGCCTGCCGGGTGCCCTCGGCCGAAGCGCTCCTGCGGGGGGAGACCGCGAGTTCGCCCCTCGGCGACGTCCTGGACCGGCTCGATGCGAACGCCGGGGCGGCCCTGGTCGCCGATCTCACCGCCGCCCTGGCCGGGCACACCGACGACGACGGCGTGGTCTTCCCGTTCGAGACGATCGTGGTGACCGCGGACCGGTGATCGCCGTGTCGGGCGGCCACAGCTGTCCCGGGCGCGCGGCGCCTGCCTCCTGGACCAGGCATCCGGCCGTGCCGTCGGGACGCGCACGACGCCCCGCCGTCGGACGGCGGCCTGCTGCGCAGCGGACACCAGCCGGACCGACGGTCGCCAGCAAGTGATCAGCGGAGCGCCGCGGGTCCCGCCGGCCGCACGTGTTCCCGCCGGGCGCCCAGCCCGTCGCGCCGATCCGCGGACGGCGCTGAGCTGGTGCTCCGCCTCGGGGAGGGGCTGGGTGCACGGTCGCTCGCGGCCATGTGGGAGTTCGAGGTCGTCGGACACCGAAACGGCAGCGCCGTCCGGGTGACCTGCGTCGAGGGCGTCGTGCGGACGACGGTGCTCCCGCTCTCGGCGGCAGGCAACGCCTTCCGGCTCCGGTGGCGCCGCGACGCGCATGTCGGGCTGCCGTCCGCGCACCGGTCAGAATGTGCACGGACGGAGGCGGATGAGCCCGGCGGTCCCAGGACGACCTCACGCGGGGGCCGGCAGGACCGACAGGTGCTCGTGGGCGATCTTCCAGTCGCCGGCGTCGTCCACCATGACAGCGGTGGTGCGCACCGTTCCGCTCGATCGATCGTCGCCGACCGACGCCTCGTAGGCGAACAGACCGGTGACCACCGCCACCGCACCGAAGAGGTCGATCTTCACGTCCTCGAAGGCGCCACGGATCTCGTCGAGTGCCTGGAACTCGGCCGCTTCGGCGGACATCGCCGTGGCGAAGTCCTGGCGTTCCAGCGGCGGCGAGTCGTTGAACTTGGTGAACCTCGGGCTGTCGAGGTGGTAGCTCGCCAGCCGCTGGACGTCGCCGGCATGCACGGCGTCCAGGATGTCGACGAGCCGGTGCTCGATCGCGCGGCGGGCATCGTCGTCGCGCTGCGCCTTGCTCTCCACGGTGATCTCCTCTCCGAGACGGGTCCTCTCCGTGCCGCCGGGCAGCCTTGTTGCGTGCCGCGGACGAGGCGGGTGGATCGCACCCGCGCGCGTTCACCGGTAGCGGCAGGAGTCCGAGGATGCGTCCCCTCCCTGCAGCCGGCTGGTGTGCCCGCCGGCCGCGGAAGCCGTGCCGTGAGGGAAGAAGCGCTCATCGACGCTCACCCCCCGGACTCCGGTAGGAGGTCGGGTCGGTGACCGTCATCGGTCCCCCTCGTAGGAACGGCTCGCGGGCCCTGCGCCGCGTGGGTCGGGCGAGACGGTGGTGGGCGGGACGCGGGTACGCCCGGAGCTGCCCCCGAGGAACCGACACCCGGCACGCCGGTGGATGCCGCCATGCTCCCGCTGCGGTCCCGCGATCGGAAGACCTCCGGCGCCTGTTTGTCGAGCGATCAAACGAGCACTTGACAAGGGCGCGTGGGAGGTCGACGCTCCGGTTCGTGGGCAGCCGTGCCGCCAAGGAATCCCTCTTCGACGCTTTCGCCGAGGCCGCGCGCGCTCTGGCCAGCGGCCGGCGCGCCGAGCTCGTCGACGTCCTCGCCCAGGGGGAGCGGTCGGTCGAGGAACTCGCCGGCGAGGTGGGGCAGAGCCTGGCGAACACCTCCCACCACCTGCGCACCCTCGCCCGTGCGGGGCTGGTGGACACTCGTCGGGACGGCACGCGGATCTACTACCGGCTCGCCGGTGAACGCGTCGCCGAGCTGTGGGCGGCCATGCGGGACGTCGCCGTGGCGCACGTCGCGGGCATCGACCGGCTGGCCGAGGGCTACCTGGGCGACCGGAGCGCACTGTCCACCGTCGACCGGCAGGAACTGGCCGGTCTCGTCGCGGCCGGCGAGGTGATCGTCCTCGACGTCCGGCCGCCCGCCGAGTACGCCGCCGGGCACATCCCCGGGGCTCGATCCGTGCCGCCCGACGAGGTGTTGGGCCAACTCGGCGGCCTGCCGACGGACACCGAGATCGTCGCCTACTGCCGCGGCCCGTACTGCGTCTACGCGGACGAGGCCGTGCGTGAGCTGAGCCGCCACGGTTACCGCGCCCGGCGGCTGGAGGACGGATTCCCGGAATGGAGACGAGCCGGCCTGCCGGTGGCCGTCGGGTAGCGGAGGTTGCCATGTCCACGACGTCCGACGTCCTCGTCGATGCCGTAGCACTTCGGGACCAGGTGCGGGAGAAGTACCGCGCGGTCGCGACCGATCCGGCCGGCCACTTCCATTTCCACACCGGCCGGGACCTGGCTCGACGGCTCGGCTACGACCCCGACGCCGTCTCTGGCCTGCCCGACCGCGCCGTCGAGTCGTTCGCCGGTGTGGCCAACCCCTTTCTGCTCCGCCGGCCGGCTCCCGGGGAACGCGTCGTCGACGTCGGCTCCGGGGCCGGCTTCGACTCCTTCCTCGCCGCGCAGCAGGTCGGCCCGGACGGGCATGTCATCGGCGTCGACATGACCCCGGAGATGCTCGACAAGGCGAGGACGACCGCCGCGGAACTGCGGCTGGAGAACGTCGAGTTCCGCGCGGGCCTGGCGGAGGCGCTGCCCGTGGACGACGGCTGGGCCGACGTCGTCATCTCCAACGGCGTGATCAACCTCTGCGCCGACAAGCGCGCCGTGCTCACCGAGATCTGCCGCGTGCTCAAGCCCGGTGGCTGGCTGCAGTTCGCCGACATCGCCAACGGGCGCCCGGTGCCCGAGGGGGCGCTGCGGGACATCGACCTGTGGACCGGCTGGATAGCCGGCGGGCTGCCCCGTGCGGGCTGGCAGAAGATCCTGACCGACGTCGGTTTCGCCCACGTCGTCATCGGTGAGCCGGTGGACACCTTCGGCGGCGCCGCGGGGGAGACGAAGGCGCGGGCCTACGAGGTGTACGGCTATCCCTTCCTGGCCCGGAAACCGCTCTGAGGAGGCGGTCGTGAGCAGCGTGGACCACGGCGTCGAGGCGGTGACCGTGACGATCGACGTGACACCCCTGGTCGACGAGGGGCTGGGCAACAGCGCCTACCTGGTGGACCTCGGGGACGGCCGGGGCCTGGTGGTGGACGCCAGTCGGGACCTCCGCGCCGTGCGCGCCGCCGCGGAACGGCAGGGACTGGACGTCGCCTACGCGGTCGACACCCACCTGCACGCGGACTTCCTCACCGGGGCCCTCCAGCTGGCCGCCGACGACGGCGCCCAGGTGATCGCCTCCGCCCGGGGTCACCGGCAGTTCCCGCACGTCGGACTGGACGACGGCGACGAGGTCGACCTCGGCGGGCTCCGGCTGCGCGCCCTCTTCACGCCGGGGCACACCGACGAGCACCTGGCCTACCTGCTGCTGGACGGGCAGATCCCGGTGGGGGTGTTCAGCGGTGGGTCCCTCATCGTCGGATCAGCTGCCCGAACGGACCTGCTCGGCGCCGACCGCACCGACGAGCTGGCTCGCGCCCAGTACCGGTCGCTGCATCGGCTGGCCACCCTGGCCGACGACGTCGCCGTGTGGCCCACGCACGGCGCCGGATCGTTCTGCTCTGCGCCGGCGGGGGCCCGGCGCACCACGACCATCGGCGCGGAGAAGGCGGGCAACCCGCTGCTCGCCGCCCCCGACGAGGACGCGTTCGTGGCGACGCTGCTCGGCTCGCTGGGCAGCTACCCGGACTACTTCTCCCGGCTCGCCGAGCTGAACCGCCGGGGGCCCGGCGTCCTGGACGCCGAGTCCACAGGCCGGCTGACCCCGCTCCCGGTTCCGGCCGTGGACCGTCTCCGGGACAGCGGCGCCGTGGTCGTCGACGTCCGGCCGGTGCCCGACTTCTCGGCCGGGCACGTCCCCGGCGCTCTGTCGATCCCGCTGCGTCCGCAGTTCGCCACGTGGCTCGGCTGGCTGGTGCCGCCCGGCACCCCGCTGGTCGTCGTGCGCAATCCGGATCAGGACCCCGGGGAGGTCGCCTGGCAGGCGCGCAAGGTGGGCTACGACGAGCTCGCCGGCGAACTCGCCGGAGGCATGGACGCCTGGCGTGAGGCGGGTTCGCCGATCCGGAGCGTCCCGTTGGTCACCGCCGAGCAGTTGCCGGACATCAGTGCCGACGAGCCGGAGATCCTCGACGTCCGGCAGGACAGCGAGTTCCGGTCCGGTCACGTCCCCGGGGCCCGGCACGTCGAGCTCGGCGCCCTCGCACACCGGGCGGACCGGTTGCCCGATCGACCGACGGTCGTGATGTGCGGGCACGGGGAGCGGGCGATGGGCGCGGCCAGCCTGCTGGCGCGGGCGGGCAGGTCTCAGGTGTCCGTCCTGGCCGGCGGACCGCAGGACTGGTCGACCGCCACGGCGCGGCCGCTGGTCACCGGCGGGTGAGCGACAGCGGGAGCGCCCCGGAGGTTGGGGAGGGGGCCGCCGCTCGCACGGCCGCGAGGGAACGGCCGCTCCACCTCGGGCTGCGGCAGAACGCCGCCCAGTTCACGCTCCTGGTCGCGGTCAACGCGCTGGTCGGCGGGATGCTCGGCCAGGAGCGCACGGTCCTTCCGTTGCTGGCCGAGCGCGAGTTCGGCCTGACCGCGTACACCGCCGTCCTCACCTACATCCTCGCGTTCGGGCTGGCCAAGGCGGTCACCAACTATCTGGCCGGCGCCTGGTCGGACCGGTACGGGCGCAAGCCGGTGCTGGTCGCGGGATGGGTCGTGGCCGTGCCGGTGCCGCTGCTGCTGATCTGGGCGCCGTCCTGGGGCTGGGTCGTGGCCGCCAACGTGCTGCTCGGCATCAGCCAGGGGCTGACCTGGTCGACCGCCGTGATCATGAAGATCGACCTCGTCGGACCCGCGCGCCGCGGCCTGGCGACGGGGTTCAACGAGGCCGCGGGCTACCTCGCCGTCGCCGCGACCGCGTTGGCCACCGGCTACCTGGCCGGGGCCTCCGGGCTGCGGCCGGAGCCGTTCTTCCTCGGCATCGCCTACGCCGCGCTCGGGTTGGGCCTGTCGACCCTCGCCGTCCGGGAGACCCGCCAGCACGCCCGCCTGGAGGCCGGGACGCACACGTCGCGCGCCGACGGCCGGCACGACCACCTGCACGAGGAGCTCAGCCAGCGGCAGGTGTTCGTCCAGACCAGCTTCCGGGAGCCCGCGCTGTCCTCGGCCAGCCAGGCGGGCCTGGTCAACAACCTCAACGACGGGCTGGCCTGGGGGCTGTTCCCGGTGCTGTACGCCGGCGCAGGGCTCGGCGTCGGCCGCATCGGCGTGCTGGCCGCCCTCTATCCGGCCGTGTGGGGCCTGGGCCAGTTGGTCACGGGTGCGCTGTCGGACCGCTGGGGGCGCAAGCCGTTCATCGTCGGCGGCATGCTGCTGCAGGCCGCGGCACTGGCGCTGGTCGCCGTCGGCGACGCGTTCGCTGTCTGGGCGGTGGCCGCCGTCCTGCTCGGCGCGGGTACCGCGATGGTCTACCCCACACTCCTGGCCGCGATCGGGGACGTCGCCCACCCGGGCTGGCGCGCCAGTTCCGTGGGCATCTACCGACTGTGGCGGGACGGCGGGTTCGCCGTCGGCGCCCTGCTGGCCGGCGTCCTGGCCGACCTCTACGGCATCCGGGCCGCGGTCTGGTTCGTCGCAGCCCTCACCGCCGTCTCCGGCGCGGTGGTCGCGATCCGGATGTACGAGACGCACCAGCGCGGACCGGGCCCGCGCCGCCGGGCCGGGCCGGCCGGATGATGCCGCGGTATGCCCCGCCGGCGTCGGGGGCGTCGCCGGTCCGGTGAGCCGTACCGCAGGGCGGAGCACGGACCGCACAGCTCCCCGTGGGGCCCCATCGCGAGGGGCGATCCACTGCATACGCACACGGCTCCCGCGGTGAGTTGATCACGAGCCGTGGTCACGAGGGCGTCACCCGTAGACGTCGGCGGGTGCCAGCTGCGGGCGACCCGGACGAGCGCCTCGTCGTCGTGGATCGAGTAAGGGACGCGGTACTGGCCCCGCCGAGCCGACCGGTGGTCCTCGAGTTACGAGCGCAGCGGCCTGCCGCCCCCCACGCCTCGGTGCCTCGCCCCGACGGCGCACCAGCCGCTGATCCATGGACGCATGGGTGCACAGGCGGTCCGACCGTTGCGACACGGCCCTGACTCAGCCCTCCGGCTCCGCGGGCGCACCGATGGGGCGCAGACGGATACGCCGCTCGGTCACTGCCTCGACACGCGCACGGCTGTAGCAGAGCGGGAACGCCTCCCCACGGCTCCAGGACTCGAACAGGTCGGAGTAGTGCGGGCTGTCGGGGTCGCCCGACTGCCCGGGGCTGTTCATGACCAGCGAGCCGTCCCAGTCGCCGACGTCCACGACGATGCGGAAGGTCGCTCCACCGGCCTGCACGAACGTGTCGGCGAGGTAGGCCGTGTTGCCGACGGTGTCGCCGCTCCCGCCGCGCGGCGCGGGCCCCACCGCGAGGCGCGTTCGGGTGTCCTCGCGCATCAACGGGGCCAGCGGGTGCGCGAGGCGGGAGACGTGCAGCCGTCCCCACGCCCATGTCCCGCGGTCCGGGCCGAGCAGCTGCTCCACCTCGGCGACGGCCGGCGCGAGGGTCGACCGCAGGATCCCGTCGAGCACCGCGTCGCCGTCCTTCCCGAGCCAGTCGACCGGGTGCTCGAGGATCCCGAGATCCGTCCGGGGGTCGGCCAGGAGGCTCTCCTCGGGTGTCACTTTCCTGACCACCGCTTCCACCTGGTCGTGCGGTACCAGCCGGGCCACCGCCGCACGCATCAGGGCGGGCCGGAGATGGCGTCGGTACCAGACCTCGAACAGCGCGCCCGGGGCCGACTCCGGGGAGAGGTCGCCGTCCCAGGCCGTGAGCAGCCGCAGCGCGTCGATCGTGGTGTCGTCGTCGGCGGTCACAGCGGCCAGCCGCCGGAGGATCCGGCGGGCCGGGAGGCTGACGAAGTCCGATTGCAGCCGCACGCAGTCCTCCGGGGAGAACCGCCGGTCGCCCCCGAAGACCTCGGCGAGCCGCTCGGCTCTCGACGACGGGTACCAGTCGAACGAGATCACCTTGTCGTGCGCCGGGTAGTCGTCGGGCAGGTTCATCTCGTTCGCGGTGGCCAGCCAGCCCTGCTCCGGGTTCCTCGCGACCGGCAGCTCGTCCATGTCGCGGAAGCCGGCCCACTCGTAGCGCCCGTCGCCGGGCACCGGGAGCGTGCCGTTCCAGTTGGGCCGGATCGGGGTGAGCCCGGCCGGCTTCCAGCCGATGTTCCCGGCCGGGTCGGCGAACAGCTGGTTCTCCGGCGGCGTGCCCCAGCGGTTCATGGCGGCGAGGAACTCGTGCCAGTTCGTCGCGCGCATGTAGTCCATGCTGCCGAGGTAGGGGGCCGTTCCCGGCTCCAGCCAGGCCGCCCGGACCGCGAACGCGGTGGAGCGCTCGGGGTCCTCGTGGATGACCGGGCCGTGCCGGGTGTACCGCAGCTCGACCTCGACGTCCTCGCTGCCCTTGACCCTGACCGTGTCACGGACCGCCCGCATCGGCTCCCAGCGGTCCTGGTAGCGGTACTCCGTCGGGTTCTCCGGATTGGTCCGGTAGACGTACAGGTCTTCCTGGTCGATCGAGAAGATCGTCAGGCCGAACGCGATCCGTCCGTTGTGACCGATGGAGATCCCCGGCAGGGCGGGCTCGCCGGCGCCGATCACGTCCAGGCCGGGCGCCGACAGGTGCGCCACGTAGCGCAACGAGGGGACCGACAGCGCCCTGTGGGGATCGTTGGCCAGCAGCGGTCGCCCGGTCGTCGTCCGGTGCGGGGCGAGCACCCAGTTGTTGCTGCCCTGCAGAGCCGACTCCCGGACCCCGGTGAGGTCCGGCGGGTCGATCGCCAGACGGTAGACCCGCTGGACGTCGTCCGGGATCAGCGACAGGTCCAGACCCTCGGGGACGACCAGATCGACGTGCGGCTCACGACGCCGGCGCAGGTCCTCGACGCGGCGGTCGTGGTCGCGCAGGATCAATGCGCGCGCGACCTCGGAGTCGAGGTTGTAGTACAGCCCGTTGGACCGGATGC
Organism: Blastococcus deserti; assembly: GCF_042682525.1. Lineage (NCBI taxonomy): Bacteria > Bacillati > Actinomycetota > Actinomycetes > Geodermatophilales > Geodermatophilaceae > Blastococcus > Blastococcus deserti. The sequence continues at coordinate 84,143 of NZ_JBHUHP010000008.1, read as the reverse complement.
GCGCGAAGTCCTCCGGCGCCCAGAGCGCCGGCTCGTAACCCAGCTCGCGGAACTCCAGCGGCAGCAGCTCCCGGTCCTGCAGGGCCAGACGGATGTAGGCGTTGACGCCGTCGACGAACGCGGTCGCGACCCGCTTGGTGTCCGAGCCGTACGACAGCCACTCCGGATGCATGTCCCCGCGGTAGTAGAAGAGCCGGGAGGCGCGATCACGCTCGACCATCGACGGGCCGAACACCTCTGCGAGCAGGCCGAGGCCGCGGCGGCGCCAGAAGTCCAGCTGCCACAACCGGTCGCGGGCGGCGTTGAACCCCTGCACGCGGAAGACGTCGTACAGGGTGGAGGCGTACATGTGGGGGACGCCCCAGCGGTCGATCAGGATCTCGGCCGGGCCTTCGAGTCCGGGCAGTTCGTACTCCGCGTCGGCGGCCACGCCACCCACCCCTCCCGACGACGAGATGCGGTGCCTGCGGGGCGTCAGGAGGCGCCGCGCGATCCGGGCTCGGCGTACTCGGGATGCCCGGTCCTCCACTCGTCCAGGGGGTTCGCGGCCTTCCACCTGTCCACGAACTCGCTGATGGTCTCGAAGACGACGCCGTCGTGGCCGGACATGTGCTGCAGCAGCCGTTCGAGCATGAGCATGCGGTGACCACGGCCGATCACCTGCGGGTGCATCGTCAGCGCGTACACCGCGCCCTCGCCGTCGGAGCCGGCGTGCCGGTACGCGTAGTCGAAGTCGCCACGCCAGATCTCCTCGATGTCGGAGGGGCTGGCGAGGCCGGCATTGCTGCCCCACACGAACTCGAAGGGCGGGAAGTCGTCCAGGCCCCAGGTGACCGGGACCTCGACCAGCTCCACCGGTTCACCGAAGACGTAGGGCTCCGTGGGCGAGGCCTTGTCGCCCTGCCGCAGGTAGTACGGGTGGACGTCGTTGCCCATGCAGCTCGAGTCGTAGTCGAAGCCGAACTCGAGCAGCAGATCGATGGTGTTCTCGCTGAAGTCCCAGGCGGGGGAGCGATAGCCGCGCGGGCGGATGCCGACGACCTTGTCGAACGCCTCGAACCCGCGCTCGAGGTTGCGTCGCTCACCGTCCCGGTCGAACTTCGGCGGGTTCTCGTGGACCCAGCCGTGGTGACCCAGCTCGTGGCCGCTGCCGTGGATACGACGGACGAGGTCCGGATAGGCGTACACGCTGTGCCCGGGGGATGCAGAAGGTCGCCCGGACGTCGTAGCGCTTCAGCAGGTCGAGGATCCGGGGGATCGCCGCCGCCCCGAACTCGCCTCTGGACATCATGCTCGGGCTGGTGGACCCCATCGACCCGATCCACAGCGAGATCGCGTCGAAGTCGAAGCCCAGGCAGACCGACACCCGTGCTGCTCCGTGTGCTGCGCCGGCCATGACGGCCTCCGCTCCTGCTGACGGCTGCCCGGGCCGAGGACCGCGCGCTCGCGCCGGGCCACCGACGACGAGCGCGGCTCCTCTGGCCCGCGTATCCCACCACGCAGCGGTGACCGTCGTCAGTCCTCCGCGGTCGGGCAGGGCTCCGGGCGGTTCCCTGTGCCAGCGCGTCCGCACGGTCCGCAGCAGCGTGCTCGCAGGGGGACCGGGAAACGGCGCCGTGGCCCCATCGGGGGTCGAACCCGCACGGCTCTGGAGCCGTGCGGGTTCATGTCGGTGTCCGGAGGCGGACACGGTGCTTCCGCACACGCCTGCCTCCCTTCCCGATGACCCGAACCGGTCGTGCGTTCGGAGCCCTTGCACCTGGTCGGGATCGGGCCAGCGACACTTCGAGCAGAGTTGTGTGGACGCCGCCTGCCTCCTGTCCTCGCAGCACTGCGACCGCCGGGTTCGGCGTCCCCCACGCGCGCCCGCTCGCCGTCGCGCGATGGCGGCCAGGTAGCACGACAGGTGGTCCACCAGGGGGTCACGCCCCGGTGCGGGAGCACTTCACAACCCGGCGGGTACGGAGCACGCTGGTCCCCGAGCTCGGAGGTCACTGTCCCTACACCAAGGGGGGTGGGCCGTGAGTGCAGTCGCCACCGCTTTCGAGCCACGGCTCGCACCGTGCGGGCGCACGCGCGGCGGCGAGCGGTTCCTGACCGAGGACCACGAGGGGTTGGTCACCGAGGACCTGCGCTACTCCTGCGGCTGCCGGAGCACCCGGGAGGAGTTCCACGACGGCAGCTGCCACCGCATGGTCGTCCACCACAACGGGCGGGTGCTGTCGGACGAGGAGTGGCGCGGTGAGTGACGGCGTCGTATGCGCCGCGCACGACGTCCTGATCGTGGGGGGAGGCGGCGCCGGCCTGCGCGCCGCCATTGCCATCGCCGAGAGCAACCCGAGGCTCGACGTGGCCGTGATCGCCAAGGTCTATCCGATGCGCAGCCACACGGTGTCGGCCGAGGGCGGCGCGGCCGGGGTCATCGCCGCTGACGACAGCCTCGACGAGCACTGCTACGACACGGTCTCGGGCAGCGACTGGCTCGGCGACCAGGACGCCATCGAGGCCTTCGTCCGGGAGGCTCCAGAGGAACTCATCCAGCTCGAGCACTGGGGCTGCCCGTGGAGCCGCCGGCCGGACGGCCGGGTCGCCGTCCGCGCCTTCGGCGGCATGAAGAAGATGCGCACCTGGTTCGCCGCGGACAAGACCGGCTTCCACATGCTGCACGCGCTGTTCCAGACGTCGCTGAAGTTCGGCGAGGTCCGGCGGTACGACGAGGAGTTCGTGACCCGGCTGCTGGTCGACGACGGCCGCGTGCACGGCGTCGTGGCGATCCGCCTGATGACCGGCCGGATCGAGGCGATCACCGCGAAGGCCGTCGTCCTGTGCACCGGCGGCTGCGGCAAGGTCTTCCCGTTCACCACGAACGCCAACATCAACACCGGCGACGGCATGGCACTGGCGTATCGCGCGGGGGCGCCCCTCAAGGACATGGAGTTCGTCCAGTACCACCCAACCGGCCTGCCGTTCACGGGCATCCTCATCACCGAGGCCGCCCGTGCCGAGGGCGGCTGGCTGCTGAACAAGGACGGCTACCGCTACCTGCAGGACTACGACCTGGGCAAGCCGTCGCCGACCCCCGAGCTCAGGAGCATGGAGCTCGGCCCCCGCGACCGCCTGTCGCAGGCGTTCGTCCACGAGGTCGAGAAGGGCCGGACGACGGACTCGCCCTACGGCGCCGTCGTGCACCTCGACCTGCGGCACCTCGGCGAGAAGCTCATCGACACGAAGCTCCCCTTCGTGCGCGAACTCTGCCTGAAGTACGAGCGGATCGACCCCGTGCACGAACTGATTCCCGTGCGCCCGGTGGTGCACTACATGATGGGCGGTGTCTCCACCGACATCGACGGAGCGACCCCGCTCGGGGGGCTGTACGCCGCGGGCGAGACCGCGTGCGTGAGCATCAACGGGGCGAACCGGCTCGGCTCCAACTCGCTGCCCGAGTGCCTGGTGTTCGGCGCCCGGGCCGGGAGGGCGGCGGCGGAGTACGCCTCCGCCGCGGGCAGCACGCCCGCTGTCGTCGATGCGCAGGCGGCCGATGAGGTGCGCCGCCTGGAGCGCGACCTCCTGGGCAGGGGACCGGGCACCGAGAGCATCGCCGCGATCCGCGACGACATGCAGGCCACGATGGAGGACGCCGCCGGCATCTTCCGGACGGGACCTGAGATGGCCAAGGGCGCGGACACCCTCGCCGAGCTGCAGGAGCGCGTCGGGAACGTCGGCCTCGCGGACACGAGCCGCTCGTTCAACACCGAGCTCCTGGCCGCGCTGGAGCTGGCCAACATGCTCGACGTCAGCGAGTGCATCCTCCAGGCCGGCATGCACCGGGAGGAGTCGCGAGGGGCGCACCAGCGCACCGACTTCCCGGCCCGCGACGACGATCGGTTCCTGACCCACCTGTCGGTGCTCCGCAACCCCGATGGGACGTCGCGGGTGGAGCGCTCTCCGGTGACCATCACCCGCTGGCCCCCGGGCGAGCGGATCTACGGCAGGTAGCCATGGCGGACAGCATCAGCCTCCGGGTGTCCCGATACCGGCCGGACACCGACTCCGCGCCGCACTGGCAGGAGTACCAGGTCCCGCTCCGGAAGGAGTGGACGGTCCTCGACGGCCTCAACCACGTCAAGAACGAGGTCGACACCACGCTGTCGTTCCGCTGGTCCTGCCGGATGGGCATCTGCGGCAGCTGCGGCATGAACGTCGACGGCGAGCCCAAGCTGACCTGCGGCACCTTCCTGTCCGACCACGCACCGGGTCCGGTCACGATCGAGCCGCTCTCGAACTTCCCCGTGGTGCGCGACCTCGTCGTCGACCTGTCGGACTTCATGGCGAAGCTGCCGCGGGTCAAGCCGTGGATCATCCGCGAGGAGGACAACCGGACGGTGGAGCCCGACGTCGAGTACCTCCAGACGCCCGAGGAGCTGGACGCCTACAAGCAGTTCAGCATGTGCATCAACTGCATGCTCTGCTACGCCGCCTGCCCGGTCTACGGGCTCGATCCCCAGTTCATCGGTCCAGCCGCCATCGCGCTCGCCGAGCGGTACGACCTCGACTCGCGCGATCACGGGAAGCGGCAGCGTCTCGACGTGCTGATCGAGCACGACGGCGTCTGGGGTTGCACCTTCGTCGGCGAGTGCACGCGGGTCTGCCCCAAGCACGTGGATCCCGCGTCAGCCATCCAGCGCTACAAGCTGACGGCGGCGCTCGAGACGGTGAAGGCCTTCCTGCTCCCGCGGGGGGCGCGATGACTCCCTCCGCGAGCCAGATGACCGACCTGCGCCTCCACCGGCCCCGCATCTCGACCTGGTGGTGGACCCGGAAGCGGACCTACTTCGTCTTCGTGATGCGCGAGCTGAGCAGCATCTTCGTCGCCTGGTGCGTGGTGTACCTGGTGCTGTTCGTCTACGCCGTCGGCCGCGGCGAGGCCGCCTACCAGCGCTTCCTCGACTGGGCCTCCTCGCCGTGGGTGACCGCTCTGAACGTCGTCGCGCTGGTCTTCGTGCTGCTGCACACGGTGACCTGGTTCAACCTCACCCCGCAGGCGATGGCGGTGCGGGTGATGGGCCGGAGGGTGCCGGACTTCCACATCATCGCCGGGCAGTACACCGGCCTGGTGGTGGTCTCCGGCTTCGTGCTCTGGCTGGTGACCCGGTGACCAGGAGGCGGATCGAGCCGCTCGTCTGGCTGATGTTCAGCGCCGGTGGCGTGCTGGCGGCGGTGCTCCTTCCCAGCCTCGTCCTGCTGTTCGGGCTGGGTCTCCCGCTGGGGTGGCTCGACCCGCCGGACCACCAGCACCTGCTCGCATTCCTGGGGCATCCGGTGACCTTCGTGGTGCTCCTCGGCGCCTTCGTCCTGATGCTCGTGCACAGCGCGCACCGCTTCCGGTACACGCTCTACGACGGGCTCCAGATCAAGATGAAGCGGACCGTCGCGGTGCTCACCTACGGCGCGGCGATCGTGGTCTCTGTTGCCGCGCTCGCCGCTCTCTGGGTGACCGCCCAGGCACCGTGAGGGTCGGTGCGACGAGGGAAGGATTTGACGGTGCTCCGGGGAGATCGGAGACCGACCCGACGTCACAGCACGGGATGAGCCGGTACACCGCTGATCTCCTCGATGTCCCGGGCGGCGACGTCCAGCAGGAGATGACTCAGCTCCGACAGTGCCCGGGCCACCGCCAGTTCGTCCCCGATCCGGGGCACGTTGCGGTCTGCGGGGTTGAGCCGCGCGAGCCCGGTACCGGCCAGGGACTGGTGTTCACCTGTGCGGAGACGGGCGACTGCGCGGGTGCGGTCCTCATGCTCGTCGATGTCGACCTGAACGGTCCACGTCTTCACGGCGTCCATGGCGATCCCCTCGGTCGGAAGTGCTGTTCAATTCTGCTGCGGGGAACCGGCGCCGAACCTGTCCTCGCGCCGCCGTCTTCCCCGTCCAAGGCACGGCTCCGTTGCCCCACGACGGCGACTCCGCGAGGACTGGACACGGCCGAGAGCGGGCCCGGGCCGGCCGTCAGCCGCGGGGGGTCCGAGACGTGGGCGATGTCGCGGTCGTTCGAAGGGCGACCCGGTGCGTGGCCCGACGGGTCCACTCCGGACGGCTGCCCTCCATCTCGCAGTTGGCAGCGGTGTTTCGGACACGGTTGCCCGGCGGGACCTCGCCACCGACACACGGGAGGTCGGGCAGCAACGGCCGCTCGGGGGGGCGGTCGCACGCTCCGACCGGTCGGCCGCCGATCACACGCCTTCCTCGGGCAGGGCCGCGGATCAGCGGACCAGGCCGAACAGTGCCGGGACGCCCTCGTCAGTGCGGGCTGCGGCCCGCTCGCCGCCACGGCACGCGCCGGCCGGCTCGCGGGTGGGGGATGGCCACCCCATGACCCGCCGATGCCGCGTAGTGGCGAGCTCTGTCCCGGCTCGCCGCCTCGAGGTCCATCCACACGCGCCGTCGATCGGAGCGGTGGTGCATCTGCGCCATCTGTTCGACCCGGCGGCGCTGCTCCGGTGTGGCGGTGTGCTGGACGACGGCGATCTCGGCCTCGCGCATCGCCTCTTCGGCGGCGACCTCCTCCGGTGTACTGGGGCGTTCGTCGACGAGGTCTGCATCGTCGGTGGACGCGTGGGCGTACGGACTGTCTGGGGGAAGGCGGCTACCGATCCGGCCGTAGGCCCCGAGAAGCAGCATGGGCAGTCCGACGACGACGGAGAAGATCACGTTGCTCACCTCGAACGCCAGCCAGTTGAGGCGGGTCCCGAGCACGACTCCATTGACCAAGGCGGACAGCAGGAACAACGGCCCCAGCACCAGCATCACCGTCGACGCGGTGCGCGGACTTCGGCCGGCGGCGGCGAGGAGCACGACTGCGACGACCACGGACAGGGTCGACAGCAGGCCATTGGAGGACATCCCCAGGACCGATTGACCACGGGTCGAGAAGAACGCCTGGCCGCTGGCGAAGCCCAGCAGGCCGAACACCAGGAGGAACAGCGCCACGAGAACGGCGCCGGTGCGCTGCACGGCGTAGACGCGGGCTCCGAGACCTGGCTGCTTCTCGGGGTTCGCGGAGGTGGACATCCGGCGGTGGGGGAGGTGTAGCCGCTGTGCCATGGGGAGCTCCGGCGAGCAGGGACGCTCCGGGGTGGATCGACGCTCCGGGGTGCTGGGACGCATCCCATTCTCCGCTCTTTCGGCTGCGGTGGATGCCGGATCGCGATCTTTCTGAGCTCCCTACGCGTCGCCGGGCGCCGTCCTGACTGGGTCGGGGGCCGAGCAGAAGACGCAGCCGATCCTGTGTCCGCGCAGATCCGACCCGGCCGCTGACTCCTCTTGGTAGCTCGGCGGCCGGTCGGGCTGCCCGGCGGCCCGTGCACAGATGCCGGGACCCGCGGCGCCACCGACCTTGGCGCGGGACTCCGGGAGGAGCACGCTGGCTGTGGCAAAGGGGGTCGCCATGCCCACCATCCCGTCCCGCGACCGGGCCGAGATGATCGACGAGGTCCGCAGGTACGCGCAGGAGCGGTTGACCCCGGAGCGGCAGCGGCTGTTCCAGACCTTCATCGGGCAGTACTACCGACACGTCGCCCGCGAGGACCTCGCGGCTCGTCACGTGCACGACCTTTATGGCGCCGCGATGGCGCACCTCACCCTGGCCCTCGACCGGCCGCCGGGTGAGCCTGCGGTGAGGGTCTACTCCCCGGACTTCGAGGCGCACGGCTTCGGCTCGCCGCACACCGTCGTCGACATCGTGACGGACGACATGCCGTTCGTCGTCGACTCGGTGACGATGGAGGTCATCCGGCACGGCCTCGGGCTGCACCTCACCGTGCGCCCGGTCGTGTCGGTACGGCGTGACTCGGGGCGGATCATCGACATCCTCGACCCGAACGACCCGACGTCGGGGACGACGCCCGAGTCGTTCGTCCACCTCGAGGTCGACCGGCAGACCGGCCCCGCGGTACTCGAGGAACTGGCCCGCGATCTCCTCCGCGTCCTCGGGGACGTCCGAGCCGCGGTGGAGGACTGGTCGGCGATGCGGGAGCGGGCGCTGGCCGTCGCCGACACCGTCGACACCGAGACGTCACCGATCGACGAGCAGGACCGGAAGGAGGCGGCCGCCCTCCTGCGATGGCTCGCCGACGACCACTTCACGTTCCTCGGCTACCGCGAGTACGAGCTCGGCACCGAGGACGGCGAGGACACGCTGTCCGCCGTCCCGGGGACAGGCTTGGGGCTGCTGCGCGACAGCCGGGGGCGCCCGGTCTCGCACAGCTTCGCGAAGCTGCCGCCCGAGGTGCGGCAGAAGGCCCGCGAGCCGGGGCTGCTCAACCTCACCAAGGCGAACTCGCGGTCGACCGTCCACAAGCCCAACTACCTCGACTACGTCGGCGTCAAGCGGCTGGGCCCCGAGGGCGACGCGGTGGGGGAACTGCGGTTCCTCGGCCTCATGGCGAGCGCGGTCTACCGGCAGTCGCCGCGGGAGATCCCCGTCCTCCGCCGCAAGGTGCAGGCGGTGCTCGATCGGGCCGGCTACCCCCTCGACGGCTACGACGGGCGGATGCTGCTGAACATCCTCGAGAACTACCCCCGCGAGGAGTTGTTCCAGATCGGCGCCGAGGAGCTGTACGAGGCGGCCACGGCCATCCTCGACATCCAGGATCGTCAGCGGCTGCGCCTGCTCGTGCGTCGCGACATGTTCGGCCGATTCATGTCCTGCCTGGTGTACCTGCCGCGCGACCGGCTCACCACGGCCCTGCGCATCCGCATCGAGGGCATCCTGCGGTCGGCCTTCCACGGCACGAGCACGCAGTACGCCACGCAGGTGAGCGAATCGGTGCTGGCCCGGCTGCACATCACGATCCACACCGAACCCGGCGCGGTCCCGGAGTACGACGTGGCCGAGGTCGAGGCCCGGCTGGTCGCGGCGATGCGCTCATGGACCGACGACCTGTACGAGGCGCTCGTCGACCAGCTCGGGGAGGAGCGCGGGGTCGCCCTGCACGACCGCTACGCCGACGCGTTCCCCGCGGCCTACCAGCACGACACCTCCGCTGCCGCGGCGGTCGTCGACATCGGGCGGATGGAGGGGATCGGCGGGGGCGACGACCTCGCGATGCACCTGTACCGACCGTTGGAGGCCGCGCCGGGCACGCTGCGGTTCAAGCTGTTCCGTCACGGCGAGTCCGTCACCCTGTCCGACATCCTGCCGCTGCTGGAGAACATGGGCGTGCACGTCGTCGACGAGCGCCCGTACGAGGTGCGTCCGGCCGGCGTCGATCCGGTGTGGATCTACGACTTCGGGCTGCGCCACGAGCAGACCCATCTCGACGCCGAGGGGATGCGCGAGCGCTTCCAGGAGGCCTTCGCGATGGTGTGGCGCGGCGACCTCGAGAACGACGGGCTGAACCGGCTCGTGCTCCGCGCGGGGCTGCGGGGGCGGGAGGTGGCCGTCGTCCGTGCGTACGCCAAGTACCTCAGGCAGGTCGGCGCGGTCTTCGCCCTGGACTACACCGTCGCGACCCTCGCCAACAATCCGGGGCTGGCCCGCGGGCTCTTCGAGCTCTTCCAGGTCCGGCTGGATCCCGATGGCCCGGCGGACCGCGACCTGGTCGCCAAGCACCTGGTCCACGACTTCGAGGGCGGCCTCGACGCCGTCACCAGCCTCAACGAGGACCGGGTCCTGCGCGCCCTGCTCCGCGTCGTGGAGGCGACGCTGCGGACCAACTACTTCCAGGTGGGGCCGGACGGCGAGGCCAAGCCATGGCTGGCGATCAAGCTAGCCTCGGGGCAGATCCCCGACCTGCCCCTCCCACGGCCGGTGTTCGAGATCTTCGTCTACTCACCGCGGGTGGAGGGCGTGCACCTGCGGGGCGGGTCGGTCGCCCGCGGCGGCCTGCGCTGGTCCGACCGACCGGAGGACTTCCGGACCGAGGTGCTGGGGCTGATGAAGGCGCAGACGGTGAAGAACGCCGTCATCGTGCCGGTCGGTGCCAAGGGCGGCTTCGTCGTCAAGAACCCGCCCAAGGACCGGGACGCCCTGCCGGGCGAGGTCATCGCCTGCTACTCGGCGTTCGTCCGTGGACTGCTCGACGTGACGGACAACCTCGTTGCCGGCGAGGTCGTCCCTCCCCACCGCCTCGTGCGCTACGACACGGACGACGCGTACCTCGTCGTGGCGGCCGACAAGGGCACCGCCACCTTCTCCGACATCGCCAACGCCATCTCGCAGGAGTACGGGTTCTGGCTGGGCGACGCCTTCGCCTCCGGTGGCTCGTCCGGCTACGACCACAAGGCGATGGGCATCACGGCGCGCGGCGCGTGGATCTCCGTCCAGCGCCACTTCAACGACCTCGGCGTCGACGTGCAGAGAGACGACGTCACGGTCGTCGGCATCGGGGACATGTCCGGAGACGTCTTCGGCAACGGGATGCTGCTGTCGCGGCACATCCGTCTGGTGGCGGCCTTCGACCACCGGCACGTCTTCCTCGACCCCGATCCCGACGCGGAGGCCGGCTTCGAGGAGCGCGCCCGGCTGTTCCACCTCCCCGGTTCCAGCTGGGCCGACTACGACCGATCGCTGATCTCGGCCGGCGGCGGCGTCTTCCCACGGACGGCGAAGACGGTCCCGCTCTCGCCGCAGGTCCGGTCCCGGCTGGACGTCCCGGAGGAGGAGCTCACGCCGGACGAGCTGATCCGCGCCATCCTCGGCGCGCCGGTCGACCTGCTGTGGAACGGCGGTATCGGCACCTATGTCAAGGCCTCGCCGGAGACCCACGCCGCGGTGGGGGACAAGCGCAACGACCAGGTGCGCATCGACGCCGGCCGACTGCGCTGCCGTGTCGTCGGAGAGGGCGGCAACCTCGGCCTCACGCAGCGCGGCCGGGTCGAGTTCGCGCTGCGCGGCGGGCGCGTCAACACCGACGCCATCGACAACTCCGCCGGGGTGGACTGCTCCGACCACGAGGTCAACATCAAGATCCTTCTCGATCGCGTCGTCGCCGACGGCGACCTCACGGGCAAGCAACGGGACGCGCTCCTCGCCGAGATGACCGACGAGGTGGCCGAGCTGGTGCTCTCCGACAACGCCGCGCAGACCCGCGCCCTGTACAACGCGCAGGCGCAGGCGCGCGCCCTGCTGGACGTGCACATGCGCTACTTGAACGCGCTGGAGCGCACCGGGCGGCTCGACCGGGCGCTGGAGTTCCTCCCGACGGACGACGAACTGGCCGAGCGCGGCGCGGCCGGGACCGGGCTCGTCATGCCCGAGTTCGCGGTCCTGCTGGCCTACTCGAAGACATGGATCTACGACGAGCTGCTCGCCTCCGAGCTTCCCGACGACGCGTTCCTGTCCGCCGAGCTGCTCAACTACTTCCCGACCGCCGTCCGGTACCGGTACGCCGACCGGCTGCCGGACCACCCGCTCCGCCGCGAGATCATCGCGACCTGCGTGTCGAACGGGATGGTCAACCGCGCCGGCATCACGTTCGCGTTCCGCCTGTCGGAGGAGGTCGGCCTCCCGGTCCCGCACATCGCCCGCGCGCACATCGCCAGCTGGGAGATCTTCGGGCTGGCGGAACTGCAGGCCGAGATCGAGTCGTTGGCCGACGTCTCGACGGAGGCCCGGATCCGGCTCCTGCTCGAGGTGCGGACGCTGGCCGAGCGCGCGAGCCGCTGGCTGCTCCGGAATCGCCGCCAGCCGCTGGACATCCGCGGCACGGTCGAGCACTTCCGGCCGGCCGTTCCGGTGCTCGCCGACGAGATACCGCGCCTGCTCGCCGGTTCGGAGGAAGCGGGCGAGGCATTCGGCGCCGCGATCGCCCGTCTCACTGCGGACGGGGTTCCCGAGGCGCTCGCCAGGCGGGTGGTCGCCCTGCCGGCGCTCTTCTCCGCGCTGGACGTCATCGACGTGGCGTCCGCGACCGGCCGCGACCTGCAGGAGGTGGCAGGGGTCTACTTCGCCCTCGATCGGCACCTGAAGCTCGACTGGCTGCGCGAGCGCATCCAGCGGCTGCCCCGCGACGACCGGTGGCAGGCGCTGGCCCGCGCCGCGCTCCGTGACGACCTCTACGCCGTCCGGGCCTCGCTGACCGCTGAGGTGCTGCGGGTGGGTGGCCCGGCGCGGGACAGCGACGAGCTGATCCAGCGCGGCCTGGCTCACAACCGATCGGCGGTCGGCCGGTGTCTCGGTGTCCTCCGCGACATCGCCGCCGACAACCGCGCGGACCTGGCAACGCTCTCCGTGGCGCTGCGCGAGGTTCGCGGCCTGGTCTCGAGCCGGCCCGCGGTCGCTGAGCGCTGAGTGTCCTCGCGGACGGGGTACCAGCGGGTGGCGATCGCAGGCACGCATCGGCCGCCTTGTCCGCGCGGGCGGTGGAACCAGGACACCGGGGCGTTCGGGGCGAGCTTCGAGCGGTGCCTGGCCCGCCGCCGTCGGCCCCGGCTTCGGGTGCGCACTGATCTCCAGCCCACGCCGCCACGTCTCGGCGACCGGATGGAAGCGCCGGCTCGGCGCCGTGGATCGCGCTGACAGCCGAGAGGTCGGTGCCGGGGCGGTGCGGGGAGTCGTTCCGCCGGGGCGCCGACCTGCGGCGGTGAGCCGGGCTTCCTGGGACTACGCCGCTCCGGCAACGGGGGTCGGTGCCGCCTCCGCGGTCGGAGTCGCCCGACCGATGTCCCGGGGCATGCGGGCGGCCGCGACGGTCGCCGCCAGGACGAGGACGGCGGCGCCGAGGAATCCCGCCCGGTAACCGGACGCCAGGCCCGCCGCCGTGGGCACGGCGGTGACGGCGGCCGCGACGCCGGCGAGCGCGGCGAGGCCGATCGCCGGTCCCAGCTCCTGGGAGGTGTTGAGCAGTCCCGAGGTGAGGCCCTGCTCCTCCGGAGGGACGCCGGTGGTCGCGGCGATGAACATCGGCGCGTAGCTGATCCCGCTGCCGACCGCCATCGCCAGCAGACCGGGAAGGACGTCGGCCCAGTAGCCGCCGTCGTGCGGCACGCGGCTCAGCCACAGCATGCCGACCGCCATCAGTGCCATGCCGGCGACGAGCGGCGGACGGGCGCCGACCCGGGTCACGATGTTCCCCGAGAACGGCGTGATCAGCAGGATGAGGACGGTCAGGGGGGCGAAGGCCAGCCCGACCGCCAGCGCTCCGTGGCCGACGACCACCTGCAGGTACAGCGAGGTGAAGAACAAGCCGGCGGTGAGGGCCGCCGAGCTCAGTGCCAGCGTCGCGATGCCGGTACGGACGCCTGCCCGCCGCAGCAGCGCGAGGTCGATCAACGGCGCGCTGCTGCGCCGCTGCCGGACGGCGAACCCGGCCAGCAGCAGCGCGGCGGAGGACAGGGCGACGACGACCGCGGACGTGAGCCCGTGCTGCGGCAGCCAGGTCACCGCGAGCACCGCGGGGACGAGACCTCCCGACAGCAGCGCCGCCGCCACCCCGTCGAGCCGCGTCCCGGCGCGTTCCCGGTGCTCGGACAGCAGTGCCGTCGCCGCGACGATCGCCAGCGCGCCCACCGGCACGTTGATGAGGAAGACCGACCGCCAGCCGGCGACCTCGGTCAGGACCCCGCCGACCAGCTGGCCGGCGATGGCACCACCGGCGCCGACCGCGCCCCACAGGCTGAGGGCCCGGTTGCGCGCGGGGCCCTCCTCGAAGCGCGTGGTGAGCAGGGCCAGCGCGGTGGGCGAGATCATCGCGGCGCCGACGCCCTGCACGGCCCGGGACGCGATGAGCTGCCAGCCGGTCTGCGCGAGGCCCGCCGCCAGGGACGCGAGGGTGAACACGGTGAGCCCGGCGAGGAAGATCCGGCGGCGTCCGTAGAGGTCACCGGCGCGACCGAAGGCCACGAGCAGGCTGCCGAAAGCGACCGTGTAGGCGACCGCGACGAACTGGAGGGCGCCGTCGGGCACCTGCAGGTCCGCCCGGATGGAAGGGACGGCGACGTTCACCACGACGACGTCCAGGATGAGCATGAACTGCGCGGTGCAGAGCAGCGCCAGGGCGAGGACGTCGCCGCGGCGGGTGCGGGGGATGTTCATGGCGGGCTCCTTCTGTGCTCACGAGGCGGATGCTGCGATGTGCCGGCCCCAGTGCGGCCGGCGGCCGTCGACGTCGGTCAGGCCGTACTCCTCGCCCAGGTCCCAGCTGGTGTGGACGAGCCCGGCGCGGGCCGCGATGGCGGGATCGGCGGCCAGGGCGGCGACCGCCCGGCCGACGAAGTGCGGGGTCTCGGAGGCGGCGAAGTGCGGATCCCGCCTCACGCCGTCGCGCCAGTTGGCCTCGGTGACCCCGAAGATCTCGAGCATGGCCTCCGAGCGCAGGAAGCCGGGCGTGACCGCCAGCGCCGTCACCCCGTGCGGACGGAGCTCCTCCGCCATGGCGAAGGCGAGCCGGTTGACCGCGGTCTTGACGAGGTCGTAGCCCAGGCTGCCGCGGTAGTCCTCGCCGGTCCCGTCGGTGATCTCGACGACGAGGCCGCGGTGGTGGTCCAGCATCAGCGGCACGAGGTGCTGGCTGGTGAGCAGGTGGGTGACGACCGCCTGCTGCCACAGCTGCTGAACCTTGGCCACGTCCAGGCGCCAGAACGGCGTGTCCCACTCGGTCAGCGGATCGCCGCCCCACACGTCGTTGACCAGCACGTCGAGCCGGCCGTGGTCCCGCCGCACCCGGTCGGCCAGCGCGGCGACGTCCTCGGACCGGGAGTGGTCCACCCGCAGCGCGATCCCCTTGCCGCCCGCCGCGGTGACCCGCTCGGCGGTCCCCTCGATGGTCTCGGGGCGGTTCATGGGGGAGCGCCCGTGCCGGGTGCTGCGGCCGGTGACGTAGACGGTGGCGCCGGCCGCGCCCAGCTCGACGGCGATTCCTCGGCCGGCGCCCCGCGTGCCGCCGGCGACGACGGCGACCTGACCGGCGAGGGGTGGGTTCAGCATCGTGTCCATCTGGCACCTCCTGCAGGTAAGTAAACGGCTGTTCGTTTACAAACGCAAGAGGGGCGCCTACGCTTCCGGCATGCCCCGCCCGAGGACCGTCAGCGACGGCGACATCCTGGCCGCCGCGGCCGTGGTCATCGGCGAGATCGGGCCCGACCGGCTGACCCTGGGGGACGTCGGCCGCAGGGTGGGACTGGCCCCCGCCACGCTGCTCCAGCGTTTCGGCTCACGGCGTGGACTGCTGCTCGCGCTCGCGGGACACGACGTCGACGCCGTTCCCGCCCGGCTGCGGACGGCGGCATCCGCCCCGGGCAGCCTGCTGGACTCCCTCGTCGCAGCCCTCGTCGAGACGGCGTCGCAGATCGACAGCCCCGCGCGGTTCGCCAACCATCTGGCGTTCCTGCTCAAGGACCTCGCCGACCCGGAGTTCCAGGCCATCACGCGCCGGTACGGCGCCGGGGTCACCGCCGCCATCCGGGACGTGCTCGCCGCCGCGGCGGACCGGGGCGAACTCGACGCCGACGTCGACGCCGTGGCGCAGCTGGTGCACGTCGTCTACAACGGCTCCCTCGTCACCTGGGGCATGACCCCCGACGGGCAGCCGGCCGAGCGCGTCGGACACCACCTGCGCCAGGTGCTGGCGCCCTACCGCGCGGGGCACGGCCCTCGCGTGCCCGCCGGATCGGCCTGATCCGGAGGGGCAGCGAGGTGGTGCGCGGGTGCCTTCCCGGGGACCGGGAGAAGGGCGATGCTGCCGCCGGGAGGGAACGTCGATGTCGGCACCGCATCGGTCCGCAGGGCCCGCCGGCGCCGGGCTGTCGGTCGGCGTCCTCGGTGAGCTGACCGCCTCCCGGTCCGGGCGGCTCCTGGACCTGGGCGGCCCTCGACGGCGGGCGGTGCTCGCCCTGCTGATCATGGCTCGCGGCGAGGTGGTCTCCGCGGAGGCCCTCGTCCAGGCGCTGTGGGGGAGCGAGCCAGAAACCAAGATGAGCTCGCTGCACGCCGCGGTGTCCCACCTGCGCCGGTCCCTCGATCCCGGGCGAGGCCGAGGGAACCGGGACGGCGTGGTGGTGAGCGAGGCGTCCGGATATGCCTTCCGCGCGCCACCGGACGCGGTGGACGCGTGGCGTTTCGAGCGGCTGGTCGCCGCGGCCAGGTCCGCGGAGCCGGCGCGGGCGGTGACCCTGCTCGAGCAGGCCCTCGGGCTGTGGCGCGGCCCGGCCTACGCCGAGTACGCCGAGGAGCCATGGGCCCAGCCGGCCGCCGGCCGGCTGGAGGAGTTGCGCGAGGTGGCGCGTGAGCTGCTCATGGCGGCGCGGCTCGAGGCGGGGGAGAGCGCCGTCCTGGTGCCCGATCTGGAGGCACTCGTCGACGCGGCGCCGCTGCGGGAGGAACGGTGGCGGTTGCTCGTCCTGGCGCTCTACCGCGCAGGACGCCAGGCCGATGCACTCGGCGCGCTGCGCCGGGCCCGGACGGTGCTGGCCGAGGACCTGGGTGTCGACCCGGGACCAGCCCTCCGGGCGCTGGAGACCGACGTCCTGGCCCAGGCGCCGTCGCTGGACCCTCCTCGCCGGGCCGGGGCGGGGATCCCCGGGCCGCAACCGGGCCCAGCGGTGGCGCAGGGCGAGCCCCTGGTCGACCGGGAGGGGGAGCTGCAGGCCCTCGGCCGCGCGCTCGTCGCCGGGTCCGGTGCCGGTCCGGTGCTGCTCATGGAGGGCCCCGCGGGGATCGGCAAGAGCCGGCTGCTCGCGGAGTTCCGGCGGATGGCCGAGGAGGGCGGTGCGCGCACGCTGTCCGCTCGCGGCAGCCGACTCGAGCGGGAGTACGCCTTCGGCGTGGTGCGCCAGCTGTTCGAGCCCGTGCTCGCCGATGTCTCGACACGAGAACGCGGGCTCTCCGGCGCGGCAGCTCCCGCGCGCGCGGTCTTCGACGACGCGGTGCGGAGCGGGCCGGACCAGGGCCTGTTCGCGGTGCTGAACGGCCTGTACTGGCTCACCGTCAACCTCGGCGCCGACCGTCCGCTCGTCCTGCTGATCGACGACCTGCAGTGGGCCGACTCCGGATCGCTGCGGTTCCTGGCGTTCCTGGCACGCCGGCTGGAGGGCGTCGCCGTCGTCCTCGCCGCCGCTGTGCGCACCGGTGAGCCGCATCCCGAGCCGGACCTGCTGCACGAGCTCACCGACGACGCCGCCGTCGTCCGGATCCGGCCCGGACCGCTCAGTCCCGAGGGGGTGACGGCCCTGGTGCGGGAACGGCTGGGCGGGGAGTGCGATGCCACCTTCGCCGCCGCCTGCCATCGCGTGACGTCCGGCAATCCGCTGCTCGTGCGGCAGCTCCTGCACGTGCTGGAGGCCGAGGGCGTGACGCCGGACGCCGCCTCCGCCGGCGCGGTGGCGGTCGCCGGCTCGCGGGCGGTGTCCAGCATGGTGCTGCCGCGACTGGCGCGGCTGCCCGTGGCCTGCCGCGCGGTGGTCGCGGCGGTCGCCGTCCTGGGGGACGGCGCCGAGCTGCCCCAGGTCGCCGCGCTGGCCGGGCTGCCCGAGGACGACGTCGTCCGTGCCGGAACGGCGCTGGCACGGGCGGAGATCCTGCGGGACGCCTATCCGCTCGGTTTCGTCCATCCGCTGGTGCACGAGGCCGTCCACGCCGACGTCCCGGCGGGGGAGCGCGCCGTGCAGCACGAACGGGCGGCCCGGCTGCTCGGCGCGGCGGGGTCTCCACCGGAGCGCATCGCGGCACACCTGTTGCAGGTGCCGGCCCGGGGCGATGCCTGGACCGTCGCGCAGCTGCGCCGCGCCGCGGCCACGGCACGGGAGCGCGGTGCCGCGGAGAGCGCGATCTCCTACCTGCAGCGAGCGCTGTCCGAACCGCCGGCGCCGTCGGAGCGCCCCACCGTGCTCGCCGACCTCGGGCGGTTGGAGGACTTCATCGACGGCCCTGCCGCGCGGGCCCACCTGCGGGAGGCCTACGAGACCACGCCGGACCCGCGGCAGCGGGCCGACCTCTCCCTGGCACTGGCGCGCAACCTCGTCTTCACGGGGCATCCGGGGGAGGCGAGCGACTTCGCCCGCCGGGTCACCGCCGAGCTCCCGACGTGGGAGCTGGCCGACGACGAGGCCGACGATCTGCGGCAGGGGCTGCTCGCGCTGGACCGGTACGCCGGCGTGCTGCACGGGGCGGACGTCCAGCCGGAGTTCGGTGCGGTGACCGGGATGGTGTCGGGCAACGGCGTCGGAGCGCGGGCCCTGGCCGCCCAGTCGGCGCTGGAGCTCTTCCTGGCCAACCGGTCCCGGGACCAGGCGACACGGCTGGCGCGGTACGCGCTGGGCACGGGACCGTCGCCCCGCTCGAGCACCGCGCTGATGCGGGCCACCGCCGTCCTCGTCCTCGACCTGTGCGAGGCCGAGACGACAGCGCTGTGGACCGAGACGCTCGCCGCCGCCCACGCCCGCGGGTCGATGTTCACCGCCATGGCAGCTCATCTGTGGAACGGCTACCGCCTGTGGCGGCGGGGGGAGCTGCCCGAGGCCGCGCAGTCGGTGGGCACGGCCATCGACCAGGCGGAGCGGTGGGGCAACACCGGCATGGTGGTCCCGTACGGGCACGCCTGGCTGCTCGGCATCCTGCTCGACCGCGGCGACCTGGCCGGCGCCCGCGCGCACCGCGACCGCCTGCCGCGCCGCGTCGGGACCGCCGAAGGCGCAGCGCTCTTCAACCAGGCCACCGTGGCGCTCCTGGTGGCCGAGCAGCGCCACGGAGAGGCGCTCCTGCTCCTCGACGAGACCCGGGCGCCGCTCGCCCGTGCGCTCAACCCGGCCTGGAACCCCTGGCGGTCCCTGCGGGGCCGCGCCCTCGCGGGCCTCGGGCGCCGCGACGAGGCGATCACCCTCGTCGAGGAGGAGGTGGTGCTCTCCCGGCGCTGGGGTGCTCCGTCCACCGTCGGTGCGCGCCTCCGGCTGCTGGGGGAGCTGCGCGGCTCGCGTGGGTCCGCCGAGCTCCGGGAGGCGGTCGACGTGCTCACCGGGTCGGTGGCCCGGCTCGAGCTCGCCCGTGCGTGCTTCGCCCTGGGCCGGACGGGACCCGCGGACGCCGTCCCCCTCCTGCGGCAGGCCTTCGACATCGCCTCCGACTGTGGCGCGCAGCAGCTGCGCGCCGAGGCCGCCGCCGCGCTGACGGCCGCGGGCGTCGGGGAGGTCGAGTTCTCCGGCAGTCCGGCTCGTCTCACCGCGGGCGAGCGCAAGATGGCCTCCCTCTACGTCGAGGGACGCGACTTCCGGGAGATCGCCCAGGACCTCCTGATCCCGCCCCAGGTCGTCCGGACGACGCTCCAGGAGGTCCAGCGCCGGCTCGACGCGCCGTCGACGGAGGCGCTGCGGGCGGTGCTGTCCGCCGGCTGAGCCGTTCGGGGCCGCGGCAGGCCCGGCAGGAAGGCGGCTGCCAGCAGGGACAGGACGGCGCCGAGGGCGGCGAGCAGGAACACCGGCCGGGGGGCCGGCTGCTCCTGCCAGAGCGCCGCGAGCACCGCGGAGCCGGTGATGCTGCCGAGGTAGCGACTCGTCGACCACACCCCGGAGACCATCCCGGCCCGCGCCGGCTCCACCGCGCCGAGAGCCGCGGCCTGCACGGGCGCCTGCGCGATCCCCAGCCCGGCGCCCGCGAGCCCCAGCGACACGAGCAGGAACGGGATGCCGGGGATGTCGCCGTTGGCTGCCAGCCACAGCAGCGGGGCGGAGAGGAGGGTCAGGCCGGCCACGGCGGGCGCGCGCCGGCCGACGCGGTCCGACAGCCCACCGCCGACCACGGACAGCAGGCAGAACGCTCCCAGGAGCGGCAGGAGCAGCAGCCCCAGAGCCGCCTCGCCGTACGCCCCGCCGAGCAGGACGGGGATCGCCAGGAGGAGCACGTAGAGGGCCAGGTTGCTGGCCGCGGTCGCGACGGTGGCCGCCGACACGGCACGTCGCCGGAACAGCCGCGGATCCAGCACCGGGCGCGGCGAACGAAGTTCGTGCGGGATGATTGCCAGCCACGTCGAGCCCACCGCGACCACGCCCAGCACCAGCGTCGTTCCCGACGGCCGCACCGCCAGCAGGGCCGATCCACCACCGAGGCCGGCGAGCAACAGCAGGGCGCCCGCGACGTCGAACCGACCGGACCGGACGGGAGCGGTGCGCGGCAGATGGTGGCGACCGGCGAGCACCGCGGCCAGGGCCAGGGGGCCGTTGACCAGGAATACCAGTGGCCAGCCCGCCGCGGCGGTGAGCAGCCCTCCGATCGGCGGGCCGGCCGCCGCGGCCAGCGTGGCCGCCGCGCCCACCTGCCCCAGTGCGCGGCCCCGCTGGTCCTCCGGCAGCGTCTCGCGCACGAGGGCCATGGCGTTGGGGAGCGCGGTGGCACCCGCTGCCGCCTGCAGGCAGCGCAGGAGCACCAGCACGGGCAGGCTCGCGGCCGCGGCCGCGGCGACCGACAGCAGGCCGAAGGCGGCCGCACCACCCAGGACGGGAGCCCGTCGGCCCCACCGGTCGCCGAGGCTGCCGGCGACCGGCTGCACCGCCGCGGTGACGACGAGGTAGCTGATGACCAGCGACAGCGTGCCGCCCGGCCCGGCCTGCAGGTCGCGCGCGAGGTCGGGCAGGGCCACCGCCACCATCGTGGAGTTCAGCGGCACCAGGGCGGTCGTGAGGCAGATCGGCAGCAACAACCGCGTCGGCCCCCCGCGGCGTCCGAGGGGCCGGGGAGAGCTGCGGGAGGCCGTGCCGGTCACGGCGTCCGCCCGGCGACCGTCGGTGCCGCGGTCACGGGGCGCCGCTGCAGCAGCGCCAGACCGTCGTCCGGAGCGGAGAAGGCCCACTCGAGGTCGCTGTGGCCGGACCACACCTCCCGCACCCGCCGCGCGAGCGCGGCCAGCCGGTCCAACGCTCGCGCGTCGAGCGCCGGGCGCAGCGCCTCCGTGGTCGGGACGGCGACCGTGCGGGTGCCACCCCCGGGGACGGCCACCACCGCGCGGTCCTTGCGGCCCGGCCACGTGCCGCGCAGCTCCCCGTCCGGGGAGAGCCGGTACAGGTCGGGGGTGACCATGCCACCCACCACCGCCTCCCCGAGCGCCCAGCTCGCCTCGACGACGAGCTCGTCGGCTCCGGTCACCGGGTCGCAGGTGAACAGCACCCCGGCCACCCGGGCCGGCACCAACCGCTGCACGACGACCCCCACGCCGCTGCTCCCCGGTTGCCCGAGGCGGCCGCGGTAGGCCGCGACGGCGCCTTCCCGGGTGGAGGCGACCACCTGCTCGACGGCGGCGACGACGTCGTCGGCGTTCAGGACGGTCACGTGCTGACCGGCGAAGCTCGCGTCGGTCGAGTCCTCGCCGATCGCGGACGACCGGACGGCCACCGGACCGGTCCCGAGCTCGGCCCGGGCCCGCTCGACCCGCCGCCGGGCCGAGCGGTCGCCGGAGGCCACCGCTTCGACCAGGGACGCCGGCAGCGCGACCCCGGCCGGGACGGGGAGCCCGGCGCGCCGTGCGACGCCGAGCTGGACCGCCTTCTCGCCGTACCGGCCCGCGTCCTGAGCCTCCTCCAGCGGAACGGGCTCGCCGGCCGCCCCGGCGCGGGGAGCGACCCGGAGGCCGCCCCCGCGCGGGGTCTCGACGTCAGCGGACGGAGACCACACCGGTCTCACCGTCCACGCGCACCCGGTCCCCGTCCCGGATGACCTGCGTCGCGTCGCTGCAACC
Source organism: Blastococcus deserti (assembly GCF_042682525.1). Classification (NCBI taxonomy): domain Bacteria; kingdom Bacillati; phylum Actinomycetota; class Actinomycetes; order Geodermatophilales; family Geodermatophilaceae; genus Blastococcus; species Blastococcus deserti. The sequence goes on along the minus strand of NZ_JBHUHP010000008.1, from coordinate 62,490 downwards.
GACGACGGCCGGCACGCCGAACTCGCGGGCCACGATGGCGGCGTGCGAGAGGAGGCCGCCCCGGTCGGTCACGATCGCCCCGACCAGCGGGAGGACGAGGTTGAACGCCGGGCCGGTGTGGGTCGCCACGAGCACGTCCCCCGGCTGCACCCGGCGCAGGTCGTCGGCGTCGTGCACGACGACGGCGCGCCCTTCGTAGGTCCCACGGCTGACCGGCAGACCCTGCACGCTGGTGGCCGTCGTCCGGGCCTCCGGCTGCTCGAGGATGGCGTTCACCGCCAGCCCCATGGCGGCGTGCACGGTGGCGGCCGCGGGCGGCAGCCACTCGGCGGGGACCGGCGGGGCCGGCGGAGGCCCGAGGAAGGGCGGCATCTGGCGGTAGGTGGCGGTACGCCGCCAGTCCGTGCGGGCGGCCAGCTCCCGGGCGCTCGGGCCGGCGCCGTCGAGCAGCAGCATCCCGATCTCCGCGGCGGTGGCGTCCACGGCGTTCTCGGGTTCGGCCACGCGGCCCCGTGCCACCAGCCGCCGTCCGGCCTCGAGGAGGGCGCGCCGGGCGATCGGCCCGACGAGCTTGTCGCCGTAGACGGCGCGCTCGTCGCGCAGCCGGTACACCAGCCGCGCCTCCGCCAGCGCCTCGTCGAACGCGGCGCGGTGCTCCGGCGGCACGGACGCGCGGATCTCCGCCTCGCGCCCGGCCGTGTCCAGGGCCGGTGCGCGCCGTCCCTCGACGGCGGCGCGGATCGCGGCCAGCACCAGCTCCGGAGCCTCGCTGCCGCCCGGGGCGCCGACCGAGTCCTCGCTGTCGACGTTGGTCTCCAGCACGAGGTCGAGGTACTGGCTCGCGGCCCGGCCCACCGGGCCGGGGGCGGCGCGGAGCCGGTCGAGCACCGCTGCGGGGTCGGCCCCGTCGTCCCGCACGGCCGCGGACGCGGAGGGGTCGGCCGCCAGCGCGGCCCGCAGCTGCTCCCGCTCGTCGGGGAATCCCTGGCTGACCGGGCTGCTGCCCCGGAACAGCTCCAGCAGCTCACCCGTGCTGCGCCCGGTCGTCCCGGACGCGGTCAGCAGGAACAGGGCGACCGGCAGGATCGCCGCCATGTTGTGGCGGTGGTGCTGGTAGACCCCCTCGACGAGCGCCGTCCGGCAGGCGTCGATGTGGCGGGCCAGGGCGTCGTCGTCCAGCGTCCGCGGATCGACGGCCCGTAGCGCCCGCTGACGAGCGAGGCGGGCGGGCTTGATCTCGCTGTCCCAGCGCGCCAGGTCCGCCCGCCAGATCCTGCCGGTCAGGGCCCGCTCGGCGGCGGCGAACCGCTCCTGCACGACCGGCAGCTGCGACACGACGGCGTCCCACACCTCGCGCGGAGGAGGGCCGGCCGCGTCGGGCGGTGCGCCGACGGGACGGTTCTGCAGATAGACGAACCCGTCGACGAAGAACGGGGTGACCTCCTCCAGCAGCGTCCCGTAGCGAGGAAGGCACTCCCGCCAGCCTCGGACGTACCCCTCGGGCATGGCGTCGGCGAAGAAGCCCGAGATCGGCGTCGGGACGTGCGACGGGTCGAGGACCCAGCTTCCCGGCCCCGGGGGGTCGGGAGGCTGGACGGCGCGGGTGGTCTCCGGCCGGGCCGGCTGCAGGGTCGGTGCGCTGGTGGGGTGGGTGGTGGTCATCGGGTCCTCCATCCATCGGGTCGATGGGAGGACGGTGCTCGGCACCCCTTGCCGGGGCCTTGCTGTCGGCTTACCGCATCGGCTTCGTCAGATCGGGCGGATGCGCAACCCTGCACGGAGCCCTCGCGGACGTGAGGGTCCGCCCGGCCGCCGATCGGGCGCGCCGTCGCCGGGACGCCGTCCCAGTGAGGTGTCGGCGGATGCGGGGCGGCACGGGTCCCGTGGACGCTCGAGCCACAAGGGGCCGTCCACGTAGTCATCGACGACATGAACCGCCGTGGCCACCCGGCCGTGGAAGTTCACCGGTTGCGGCGCCGTGGTCGACCCACGCTCGGCGATGGTCTGGTCTCGGACGTGGGGAGGATCGCCAGGCGGGGGACTCCACCCTTGTCCAGATCGTCGATCAACGCCCGCGGGGGGACTTCCGGCACTGCATCCTCCCGTCCATCCCCGCATAGGTTGTTCTTCCACGTCCTTGGGGGAGGCGCACCGTGCGTCCACGATTCGTCCGGTCCGGTGGTGCACAGCCTGGCGTCGGCGTTGCCGACCTCGCGGGGGAGGTGGCTCTGCCGCCGCGTTCCATCCCACCCAGCACCGTTGCCGAGGGTGTCGCGTCGGTGGCTGCCGCGTCCCGTGGACGACGCAGCGGATACGCCGGGCTCGCCGCCGCCGTGGATCACATCCGCCGGGCGGCCGGCTTCGAGGTGGGCCACGTGTACGTCAGCTGCACCGGCACGAGCCAGATCCTGCCGAGCCGCATCTGGTCCTTGGCGCCGCCCACGGGCCGGTTCGCCCCGTTCGTCCACGCCACCGGGTTGTCGCCCCTGGTACCTGGGCAGGGTCTGCCTGGCCAGGTGATCTGCAGGCGTGCACCGGTTGTCATCGAGCCGCTGTCCGACAACGTCCACCTACCGCGGGCCCGCGCCGCCATCGCGTCAGGATTGAGGGCGGCCTGTGGCTACCCGGTAGAGGTCAGCTCCGAGGTGACCGTGGTCCTGGAGTTCCTGACCACGAGCTCGATCGGTCCAACGGGGCAGGTCGACGCCCTGGTCGAGCAGCTGGCTGCCGTTCTCGTGCCCCAGCTCGAGAACTCGGAACCCGCGGATCTCCTGTGAGTGCTTGCCCGGCTCGGGGCTGACCTGGTCGATCGCGGTCTCCAGGAGGTCGTTGCCACCGAAGCGCTCGACCGCTTCGCCAGCGCGCGCAACCTGTGTACGCGGTCGCGCGTCGGTGTCTCAGCCGCTCGCCTGCCCGCTGGCCGCCTCGAGGACGGGCACGTTCCTCCGCGTGGACGGGGCGATGACCAGCGTGCGCACGTGAGGCCGGCGGCCGAGGACCTCTACCAGAGCTTCCAGGTGATCCCGGGCGTCGGTTCGTACCGGCACGTGGTGCCCGTGATGACGGAGCGATCCAAGTGTGTTCCGAGCTCGGGGAGCACCGTGTCGATCCGGTGGATCGCCTCCCGCAGCCGGGACGTCACCGTCTTGCGGGCCCGTTCCGTGGTGCTGGAGCCGAGCGACCGCGCGCGCCCCGCCAGGCCGGCCGCCCGGCGCAGCTCGGCGATGAGCGCGGCCCGTTCCTGGTCGAGCCGTTGGACCCGTCCCAGGTCGCCGTCGTCCCGCGCGGCGGCCAGGTCGGACTCCAGCTCATCCAGGCGGCGGCGAAAGGCGGTTCGCGCGGCGCCGTCCAGCAGCGTCCCGGTGTCCCGTTCGACGTGGCCTGCGCCGGCCAGTTCGAGGACGTGGACGTCGGTCCCGGGTCGCGTGAGCAGGGTGTGCAGGTCGGCCAGCCCCTTGGAGTCGCGGAGGTGGGCCGACACCGAGCCGAAGCGGACCCGCCACATCTCGCCGTCCCGGCACAGCTCGGCGACCGGACCGTCTGCCACGGTCGATGACACCGCATCGACCCCGGCCCACGGATGGGCGAGAACCCGCTTGAGCCCGAGCTCACCAGCCAGCCGGGCGGCGCGCTCGGCGTGGTCGCCGGGGGCCCCGATCGCGGCGAGCTGGAGATGGCTCTCCGCCTCCCAGACTGCGGCGCCGACCCGGCGGTGCACGACGAGGGATTCCTCCAGCCAGCGGAGGGCTTCCTCGGTCCGTCCCAGCGCATCGGCCACGATGCCGGCCCAGAGCGCATTGCTGCCCATGTAGCAGACCAGCGAACCGCCGATGCCCCCGGTGCCGGTGAACGGTCGCAGGTCGTCGAGCAGTTGCCCGCACAACGCGCGGTCCCCGAGGCGGACCGCGGCGGTTGCCATCCCGCCCATGAACAACGACCACAGGTAGGACCGGTCCGCGCGCCAGCTGTCGTTCGCCACGACCGTCTCCAGGGCGCGGCGTGCGGCGTCGAGGTCGTCCGGCTCGTCGGCCAGGGCAAGCAACCCGGCGGCGACGGCGTGCGCGTGCAGAGGAACCCCGACCCAGCAGCGGATCGCCTCCTCTGCGACGGTGCGGAGCAGCTTCGGCTCGCCCCGTGCCCACGCCAGCGCCAGGCGCTGCCCCGTGCGCACGTTGATGGTGTCCGGCTCCGAGATCTGTTCGCCCAGCTCGCCGGCGCGGTCGATCAGGTCCTCCGCCTCGTCGAGGCGGCCGTCGATCAGCGCAAGTGCCGCGCGCCGGGTCAGCGCCATGTAGTCGTGGCGCGGCTGACCGAAGCCCTCGGCCAGGGCGAGGTACTGGGTGACCGTCGCCCGGTACGCCGCGGAGCCGTCCTCGAGCTGGGCCGTGGCCAGGAGGAGCAGGCCCTCGGCCTGGCGCTCCTCGTCGCCCATCCGCTGCGCCAGCGAGACGATCTCGCTGGCCACCTCGATCCGCTCGCGAGCGCGGCCAGGGACCCATAGCACGTCGTGGCGGGCCAGCAGGCACGCGGCTAGCGTGGCGTCGTCGTCGTGCTCGCGGGCGAGGGCGAGGGCCCGCTCCGACAGCGGTCGCGCCAGGTCGCGGTCTCGTGGGACGGAGTGGGTCAGCTCGCGGGCCAGGCTGGCGGTGACCCGCGCCTCCATCAGCGCGCCGGTCCCGTCCAGCGCTCTCCGGGCCGCCTCGAGCAGCTCGACGATGGCGTCGTGGGGCATGGAGAACCGGCCGCCGAGCTGCTGCACGCCCAGGGCGACCCGCCCCAACCGTTCGGCGTCGCGAAGGACGGTCGCCCGGCGCGCGGCGTCGTCCAGCAGGGCGTGCGCTGCGGGCGGATCACCACTGCGGGCACGGGCGTCCGCCTCTTCGACGAGCAGATCGATCAGCGCACCGCCGACGTCGGCATGCCCGGAGTCCTCGACCGCGCGGCGGGCCCGGGCGAGGTGTGCGGCCGCCTCGGCGAAGCCCAGCCGGGCCCGCTCCGCTGCCGCGGCGGACCTGGCCCAGCGGATCGCCCGGTCAGCGCCGTCCAACGGCACCGCGGCGGCGCAGTGCCGGGCCAGCTCGGCCGGTTCGACGGCGCTGCCGCGTTCATGGCGGTGCTCGAGTGCGCGGGCGATCGCCTGGTGCAGAGCCATGCGTCGCTGGATGGGCAGCCGTGAATAGAGCGCCTCGCGGAACAGGTCGTGCGCCAGGAATGTGCGCTCGCCGTCCGAGCTCGTGACCAGGACGCCGGCGCGGACCCCCTCCGCGATCAGCGCCGTCGCCCGAGGAAGATCGACAGCGCACACCTCGGCGAGCACGTCGGGCTTCAGCTCGTTGCCGGCCACCGCGGCGGCCTGGACCAGCTCACGGCAGCCTGGAGAGAGCCGCTCCACGCGACGGACGGCGAGGTCGTGCGCAGCCGCCGGCACCGATCCCGCCGCCCCGGCAGGGTGAGCAAGCAGCTCGGCGAGGTGGCGGGCCAGGAACGGATGGCCGTCCGTGCGCCGGTGCACCTCGACCGCCCACCGCAGGGCTGCGTCGTCACCCACGGCGCCTGCCACCAGGGCGAACACCTCGTCCGACGACAACCCGTGCAACTGCACCAGCTCGCCCCGGACGGCGATGGTGGCCAGCACGCGCTCCGTATCAGCGGCGAGCTCGTCGTGCCGGTAAGCCCCCACGATCACCAGCGGGACCGGTCGCGCCGACCGGGTGACGTACTCCAGCAGCTCCAGCGACGACCCGTCGGCCCACTGCAGGTCATCGAGGACGAGGAAGACCGGGCGGCGGCGGGCCAGCCGTTCCAGGAACCGCGCGACGCCGTCGAACAGCCGCAACCTCGCCGCGTCGGTGTCCAGCAGACCGTCGACGTCGGTGGCCGCGCCGTCGTCGGCGAGTTCCGGGAGCAGCCGAGCCAGCTCGGGGGTGTCGATCCGCGTCAGCTCAGCGGACTCGGCGGGACTCAGCGTGCCGAGCACCCCGCGCAGCGCGCAGCTCCACGGCCAGAACGCCGGCGTTCGCTCCGCCTCGACGCAGGTGCCCCAGCCGACGACCAGCCCGCTGCGGGCGGCCGCGACCCGGACCAGCGCCGTCTTGCCCATCCCGGCCTCGCCGCTGACGAGGACGAGCTGGGCGTACCCCGCCGCCGCGTCCTCGACCGCCGCGAGCAGCCGGGACAGGGCCCGAGCCCGGCCGACGAACAGCACTACCGGATTCTGCCGACAACGGCCGGTTCCGGACAGTCGCTGCGCCGCGGCAGCCGGTGCAAGTGCTGGCCGATTTCCAGCGGTCGCCAGCCCGATCCCGGCGCCTACGTGGCACAGCCCGCACGCACGGAGGGGGATCCCCGCGGTGCATCAGCCGCGCCCCCTCGGCGGAGGGCCGTCGGAGAGATCGGAGAGACACCATGGTTCGAACACCCACAGCATTCCGCCGGAGCGGCTTCATCGTGGTCGCCGCCCTACTGCTCAGCACGATGTCGGTGGGAGTGGCCCAGCCGGCCGTTCCCAGGGCCACCAGGGACCCCGGGGTCGTGCTCTCCTGGAACTCGATCGCCTTCCGGACGATCAGCGTCGAGGGGCAGAAGCCGCCGCCCGTCGCGCAGCTCTACCTGGCTCTGGTCTCCACCGCCGTCTACAACGCGGTCGTGACGATCGAGGGCGGCGGAGCACCGACACTCCGCCAACCACCGCGTCCGCACGGCCATGCGTCGTCCGACGTCGCCGCAGCGACGGCCGCCCACGACGTCCTGGTGCAGTACTTCCCCGCGTCCAAGCCGGCAGTCGACTCCGACTACAACGCCTGGCTCGCCGACGTGCCCAACAGTGTCGGACGGGCACAGGGACTACGCGTGGGGCGCGACGCGGCGGCGGCGCTCATCGCGTCGCGTGTCGGTGATCGCCGGGACGCGCCGATCACGTTGTCGCGGCCTCCCGCACCGCCTCCGGGAATGTGGGTGCCGACGGCCAGCGGCGAGTTCCTCGCCCCGTGGCTGGGCTTCACCCGGCCGGTGGTCATCACGTCCGCCGCTCGGTTCGGCCGGGAAGGCCCGGACGTGCTGACGAGCGCCGCCTACGCCGCGGACGTCGAGGAGGTCCAGACGATGGGCGCGGCAACAGGGTCCCGCCGCTCCGCTGCCCAGACCGACCTGGCGCTGTTCTTCAGCGACAACCCGGTGCGTCAGTACCAGGACGCGATGCGCGACCTCGCCACTCGGAGGGCCCTCGACATCGTGGATACGGCCCGGATGTTCGGGGCGGTCAACGCGGCCGGCGCCGATGCGCTCATCGCCTGTTGGCGCGAGAAGTACACCCACGACTACTGGCGTCCGGAGACGGCGATCCAGCGGGCCGACACCGACGGCAACCCCGCCACCACGCCCGATCCCGCCTGGACGCCGCTCCGTCCGAGTCCGCCGTATCCGGAGTACCCCAGTGGCCATGCCTGCGTCAGCGCGGGTACGGCCCACGCCTTGGCGGAACTCTTCGGACGTGTGGACCTGACCATCGAGTCCACCGTGCCCGGGCTGGTCGTCACGACCCGGCACTACTCGTCGGAGCGGGTGTGGCTGAACGACGTCACCAACGCCCGCATCTGGCTCGGGATCCATTTCCGGGACGCGATGGACGACGGCCTGCGGATCGGCCGTGAGGTGGCGGACGCCGTCGAGGGCCGGTTCAGGGAGACCGGCGACTGAGGCCGGACTCAGGGTGGTGAGCGCGGACGTGGCGTAGCCGGCGAGGCATGCGTCGCCCGCGCTCATCACCTTGCCCCGACCGCTCAGCGGCCCCCGCGCCCGCAGGAAGGCGGCCCACGGGCTCACGGGGCAGTCGCTCCCGCACTGGTCAACGGGCCACCTCGCGAGGACGGTGCCGTGCGCGCAGCAGCGCAGCACTCCCGAGGACCATCCCGAGAAGCGCCAGCAGCACGATGCCGTACTCCCCTTCGAGAGCCGGTGGGCCACCGGTCATGAGGCTCGGGTGCGCTGGCGCGGACACCGAGGGTCGAGGCCCGCGGCCGGTTGCCAGCGGACGACGTGGTCGGCAGCCGAACTCGGACTTCAGCCCACAGCCGAGCGGCGAGGACCCAGCATCAGCCGGGGGACGAGCACCGAGGAGGCGGTCAGATGTCCTCCTGCTCAGCATGTCGGAGCAGCGCCTCGGCGACGCGGTCGACATCGTCGGTGTCCGTGGCCCAATCCGACACGGAGATGCGCATGAGACGTTCGCCGCGGTAGGTGGTCCCGCTGAAGAAGGCGAGTCCCTCGGCACGGACGCCCGCCATCACGGCGTCGGCTCGCCGCCCGTGATCGCCGTCCGGGGCCAGCCAGCGAACGAGCACCTGGTTCGACACGACCTCGTTGACGATCTGCGCACGGTCGCTCACCTCCAGGGCCTGTGCGAACCGCTGAGCGAGGGAGACGGTGCGGTCGACGAGTGCGGCAACCCCCGATCGCCCGAGAGAACGCAGGGTGGCGTAGACGCCGACAGCGCGGGCGCGGCGGGAGAACTCGGGGTTCCAGTCCATCGGGTCGCGGGCGCCGGTGCCCTGCTCGAGGTAGCTGGCCTGCACGCTCATCGCCGCCCTGTGCGCAGCGGGATTCCGGCAGATCGCCACCCCGCAGTCGTAGGCGACGTTGAGCAGCTTGTGGCCGTCCGTGGACCAGGAGTCCATCCGGTCGAGACCTCTCACGTGCCGGGACATGCTGGGCGCCGCGGCCGCGAGCAGCATCACCGCTCCATCGACATGCACCCACGTCGGATTGCCCGCCGCTCGGTGGCGGTCTGCCAGATCGGCGACCGCGTCGAAATCGTCGAACGCGCCGGTGTTCACGTTCCCGCACTCCACCGCGATGATCGTGGGCCCCGACACCGACTGCAGCGTGCGCTCGAGCGCCTGGGGGAGGACCCTGTCCTGGTCGTCGCAGGGCACCAGAACAGCCGACCGCTCGCCGAGCCCGAGGAAGCGCAGAGCCCGCACCACGGTGGAGTGCACGCCCTCCTTGAGGACGACCGTGACCCCCGGCGAACCGATCAGACCGTCGGCCTCGACGTCCCACCCGGTCTGGCGGAGCACTTCGTCGCGGGCTGCCGCCAGGCAGGTGAAGTTTGCCATCTGCCCGCCCGTGACGAAGCCGACCGAGCTCTCCGCCGGAAGGTGCAGCAGGTCGATCAGCCACTGCGCCGCCAGCTCCTCCGCGACGGCGACGCCCGGCGTGGGGGGGAACAGCCCCGCGTTCTGGTCCCACGTGGAGACCAGGAGTTCGGCGCCCCACGATGCCGGGTGCAGGCCCCCGATGACGAACCCGAAGAACCGCCCGCTGGCATGGGCGGTGACGTAGGGCGTGAGGTCACGCGCGAGCTCGGACACCACCTGCACGGGGTCGAGGCCGTCGTCCGTGAGCGGATGGTCCAGTGCCGCCTTGACCTCCGGATGGTCTGCTCGGGGGTGGACCCGCCGGGTCGGCAGCGAGTCCAGGTACTCCAGCGCCGCGGGAGCGACGACGCCCAGGACACCTTCCCAGTCCGAGCGGTGCATGCGGGTCTCCCGTCGTCGACGAGCGCCATGCTGTCACGGTCACGCGCTCGCCCAGGGCGCCTTCGTCACGGGTGCATCTGCCGGGAAGGCTGAACCACCGGCTGCCCTGTGCGACGGCGCATCGGCGGCCATACGGCGCTGAGGACGACCCTGAGCTGCGCGATCGTGACGATGGCGGCTCCGGCGAGCGTCGCGGAGGCAACGGGGCGCGCCACCGAGGTGGCCGAGAGAATCGCGCGGCCCCTGGTGGAGCGGACAGACGCCGGCGTGTGGCCGATCGACGTGATCCGGGCCGGCGTTCCTCCGGAGCTGCCGGACTGGGTCCAGGGGTCTGGCTGCGGTCTGCGAGGCGCTCGGGCGGGTGTGTGCCTCGTCGGCGCTGTGCTTCGGCATGCACTGCGTGGCGACCCCGACGGTGGTCGAGCACAGCGGTCCGGTGCCAGGCCGAGCCGGCCCGCCGTGCCCGAGCCATGCCGTCCGCGAGCCCCCGGGCGTGGTGCATGCGGCCACACCGGTCAGGACAGTACCGAGGGCAGCCAGGCACCCTCGGGTCGGCGGTACGGCCCGTACGCCATGTATGTCATCGGCTTGATGACCCGGAGTCCCGCGGCCAGGCACCAGCGGAACAGGATGTGTTGGCGGACGGGTAGCAAGAACGACGCCTCCGCGTCGGTCGCGGCCAGACCCCCGGCGATGAGGGCGGCCAGGTCGTCCTCCGTCTCGGCGACCGCGTGGGCCGCGCCGAAGGCGTGCAGCGTCGTGGCGTAGGCCACGACGCGGCCTGCGCGCACGGCGACCAGCGGCTGCAGGTGCGGCGCGGCCATGGCGTCGCGAAGCTCCGCCGTCCGCTCGTAACCGTGCACCGCCTGGTGCAGCCGTGCGCAGGCGTCGACGTCTTCCTCGGTCAGCGGTCGGACCTCCACCCTGGGGAACGGTGCGGTCGTCGGCCGACCGCCCATCAGCGCTACCGGGTCGGTGGCCACGAACCCCAGTGACGCGTACAGCGCGAGCGACGCGGTGTTGAAGGAGTCCTGCAGCAGCCGGACCCCCTCCGTTCCGGGTGTGGCGGCAGCCCGGTCGAGGACGGCGCCCATGAGCAACCGGCCGACGCCGGAGGCCTGGGCGTCCGGGTCGACGGTGATCGGGCCGACGCCGGCAACGGGGCTGCGCACGTCGAGGAAGTTGGAGCCGACCACGCGGCCGTCACGCTCGGCCACGACCGCCCAGATCGACGGGTGCGGCTGGAACGCGTCAACCAGCTGACGGGCCGACTCGGGGGTGAAGTCACGGGGGAAGCCGTGCCGGTCGGCGATGCCGGCGAACGCCTCGAACATGATTCGCGCCGCCTCGGCGGTGTCGTCCGGGCGCATCGGACGCAGGTGGACCTCCCCGGCTCCGGGGGCGACGGGGGCGGGGGACAGGACGGTGCTCATGACGGGCTCCCAGGGTGTGTCGGTCGGATCAGGCGGGGGTGAGACCAGCTGGCGCCGCGGCGATCGCGGCGTCGACGAACTCGTCGAGGGAGGGCTGGCCGGGCAGCATCAGCCGGGGCTGCCCGGCCAGCGCGCGCACCCGGGCGAAGGCGTCATCGATGTACCCACCGGTCAGCAGCGGACCGTGCGCGGAGGCCACCACCGAAGGCCGCAGAGCGGCGACCGAGTCGACGTGCCGGCCGTACCGGTCGACGTCCAGCCACTCGTGCCAGGGCGAGATGAGGCTGTTGAAGAGCTTGAACGTCTCGTCGTAGAGCTCGGCCGGCAGCTCGTCGCGGGTGTGGACGGCGCCGGTGGTCAGCGCGGCGAACGAGTCGACCGCCCAGAGTGCGCCGGTCCGCTCGTCGAACAGACCGCGCGTGGTGGGGCCGTCGAAGATCGGCGGCAGCACCAGCCGCAACCGCCGATCGCCGGCGTCGAAGGCGTCGCCAGGCTCCAGCCAGCGCAGCCGGTCCAGGGGCAGCGGGCGCTCGAGGTTGAGCCGCTCGGTGCCGAACGCGTTGGTGACCAGCGTCGCGTTCGGGCACAGCGCCAGGGCGTCGTGCAGGCCGCCGGTGTGGTCGCCGTCGTCGTGCGACAGGAAGATCCAGCGCACGTCCTCCGGGTCCACCAGGCCGAAGACCTTCTCCAGCCACAGCTCCCGGTGGATCGGTGCACCGGTGTCGACGACGACCGGTTCGGCGCCGCGGATCAGCATCGCGTTCACCGGCACGTACGTGCCGGGCTCGCCGGGCGCCAGGTTGGGGATCAGCCAGGTGTCCGCGGCGACGGGCACGGGCTCGGTGGGCGGGACAGGGGGGATGGGCACGGCGGGCTCCTCGGTCGGCTGGGACGTTCGCCGCGAAGCCTGCGGAGAGCGAGCCTGCGTCACATCCCCGCACGACGACGGATCTGCGCCAGCTGACCCCCACAAGTGAGGGGGTGTGCGTCGGTGGGCGCCGGGTTTACCGTCTGCCCATGGGCAGGTCGACGGTGGATCGCACCGTCACCCGTGTCGGCCAGGCGGCGGCACGGGCGACCGACGCCGATGACCTGCTGCGCCTCGTCAGCGAGGAGGTGCGCCGGGTCGTCGACTACGACGCCGCCATGTGGTTCGGCGTCGACCCCGGCACGCTGCTGCCCACCGCCCCGGCCCGGGTCGAGGGAGACCTGCTCGACAGCTTCTGCCAGCCCTACTGGCACGGCGAGTTCCACGCCCAGGACGCCCTGCTGTTCCGCGATCTCGCCCGCGCTCCCGTGCCGGCCGGCGCACTGCACGGCGTCACCGGCGGGACGCCGATGCGCAGCGGCCGCTACCGGTCCTTCAACCGGCCCCAGGGTCTCGACGACGAGCTGCGCGTCGTCTTCCGCACCGGCGACTCCACGTGGGGGATGGCCGACTTCTTCCGCGCCGAGGGCCGGCCGTCGTTCGGGGCGGACGAGGTCAACCTGATCAGGGCACTTTCGGCGCCCGTCGGCGCGGCGCTGCGGATGCAGGCCGCCACCAGTGCCGCCCCATGGCCGGTATCGGCCGCCGAGCCCGGCCTGCTCGTCTTCGACCGGGATGACGTGCTGCTCTCGGCCAACGCCGCCGCGGCCGACTGGCTCCGCCGTGCGTACGGCACCCTGCCCGGCGACAACTGGGTGGACGTGATGCGCGGCGACCCGGTCGGCAGCGGCCTGCGGCTTCCCTTCCCGGCCTACCCACTTCTCACCCGTGCCCGGGCGGTCGCCGCCGGCCGCGACCCCGGACCGGCCCGCTTCCGGCAGCGCGACGCGCGCGGCCGCTGGCTGGTGCTGCACGCCTCCGTGCTGGCCGGCGCCGGTGACGAGGCGGTGGCCGTCGTCGTAGAGCCGGCCACGAGCTCGGACGTCGCGCCGATCATCATCGAGGCCTACGGGCTCACGCCGCGGGAGCGGGACGTGGTGCGGGGCATCGCCCGCGGCCTCTCCACGCCCGAGATCGCCGCGGACCTCTACCTGTCGGCGCACACGGTGCGCGACTACCTGAAGACGATCTTCGACAAGGTCGGCGTGGGCAGCCGCGGCGAGCTGGTGGCGCGGCTGTTCGCCGAGCACTACGCCGACCCGATGCACGCAGCGCTGGTGCACGCCGACTGAACCCACCGCTGTTCCAGGTGGCGGATCTCGGGCGCCTCGATCAGCGACTCGCGATGTCGACAGCGAGGGTGGCGGGGAGTCGCCTGGTCGCCGGCTCCCTCTGGGTCAGCCAGCCCGGCGTCCGACCGCGGAGTGGGTCAGGCCCCTCACCGTCCACGGCCCCTCACCGTCCGCAGTCACCCGGCTGGGCGGGTGCACCGGCTCGCCCGGCACGGCCGGCGGGCCGCTCCGTCCATGCACGGCGGGCGGAGCCGGTGGGACGCTCGCGTCACGACAGGGACCCGTCGGTGCTGTCCGTCGAGGGCGAGGTGATCGGCGATGTCCACGGCGCGGAGCGGGTCCGGAACAGCGGTGCCCCGCGGCCGCGCGGTCGTCGCCCTGTTCTGCCTGCTGCTGCCCGGGTGCGCCTCGGCCCAGCGGACCGGTGCAGCCCACACTCCCGCGGGAGCAGCGGCCGACTGGCTGAACAGGACGTACGTGGTGACCTGCGACGGCATCGTCCCCGATGGCTTCCCCGCGACCGTCGTCGACGGGAGCGCGCGCGTCCCTGCCGACGGCAGTCGACCCCCGCACTACGAGCACTACGACGTCCGGGTCACTGCCCGGGCCAGCGGTGACGTGGACGGCGACGGTGCGCCCGACGCCGTCGTCCTGCTGGACTGCTCGCCGCAGCCGTCCAACGGCATCGTGCAGGAGGTCCAGGTCTTCTCATCGACCGGTCGCCTGCTGGGCACCCTCCCCAGCCCGCGGACGCTGCGCGAGAACGTGCTTCTGCCGCCTGTGTACGACCCAGCGGGGCTGTCGGTCCAGGACGGCGAGATCGTCGCGGACATGCAGGCCTACGGGCCGGACGACTTCCACGCCAGCGGGCCCTCCGTGCCCCTCACCGTGCGCTGGCGTTTCGATGGGCAGCGATTCGTGCGGGCCTCGCCGTGATGGACGACTGCGGTGGCGCAACCGGCGCGCCTGGCGTCACGGTCTCCAGGACGCTGACCGACACAGCGGGAACCCACATCGAGGACTCAGCGGGACGATGTGGTCCTTCGGTGATCGAGCGGACGTTCCGACACCCTGGAGAAGGGCCGAGCGGCCGTAGCGACCGTGAGGGTTCAACTCGGTGGTGGAGGGGCGACACGGTAGATATGCACACGACTCTCACGGGCGAGTCGATCTTCGCTGGTGTCCAGCTGTGCACCGGCCCTCGACGTCGGCGCGGTGCGAGATGCGGACGACGCGGGCGCGCATCTGGTCGTCGTCGATGGAGTGAGTGACCCGGAACTGGCCCCGCCGGGCTGACCAGTGGCTCTCGAGCTGCAGCCGCAACGGACCTACGCTCGGCCGTGTGGACGGCGAGGGACCGCGCGGGTGGGCAGCCCCGTTGTATGCCGCCGTGCTCGACGTGACCGAGGTCGGACCGGCCACCACCCTGCTGGACCTCGGCTGCGGGGACGGTCTGTTCGCGCGGGCGGCCACGGACCGCGGCGCGCAGGTGACCGGCGTCGACCTCGACCGGAACGCCGTGGCACGGGCCGCCGTAGAGGTGCCCGAGGCGACTTTCCTCGTCCGCAACGCGCAGGACCCACCGCCCGGTCCGTTCGACGTGGTCGTCGCGGTGCAGCTGCTCATGCACGTGGCCGACCCGGTTGGGGTGCTGGGCAGAGCGGGGCGCGTGGGCGGGGTGGTGGCCGCGACGGTGTGGGGCCGCGAACGGGAGTGCGACCTCCGCGTTCTCGGGGAGGCGTTGGCTCCCTGGCTGGGGCCGCTCGGGCGGGTGCCTGGCCCGCCGGTGCGCGAGCCCGCCCGGCTGCGCGCGATGGCCGAGCGCGCCGGCCTGGTGGTCGAGCGTCTCGACGAGGTGGTGTGCCCCTTCGACTACGCCGACGAGGACGAGCTGCTCGGCCCGCTGTTCGACTCGGCGCTCGGCCGGGCGGTCGGCCGCCGCGCCGGACCGGTCGCCGTGCGGGAGGCCGTGCTCGAGCGGCTGGAGCCGTACCGCACCGCGCCGGGGGGTTATCGGCTGGAGAACGTCTTCCGGGTGCTCGTCGCGCGCCGATACGGCTGAGGCGGCCCCGTTCGGAGGCTGGCCCCGAGCGTACGAGGGGTGAGGGGGACGGGTTCCTTCAACCGATGCCGGCTGTGTCCGCGTACCGGGTCTTGAGGAAGCTCCTGCACAGGTCGCCGTTCGATTCCATGCCGAGCCGGGTGAGGCGCGCGCGACGCAGGTGCAGGGGCACCTGGGCCGCGGTCACCGGGTTGCCGTCGCCATGGATGAGCAGGGCCGCGTCGTCGCCGGCGGGAAGGCCGAGAGCGGCCCGCCGCCGGCGCAGCCGGTCGAGGTCGGGCGATGCAGGGGCTGCGCCCAGGGTGATCCCGGCGAGCTCGTCCGGGCCCACTCCGGCATCGGCCAGGGGCCGGGCCACCCGGTCCTGCCCTGCGAGGACGGCCTTCTCCAGGAAGTACCTGCGCAGCTCCTCGAGCTCGGCGTCCGCCTCGCCCGCGAACGTCTGGACGAAGCCGGCGTGCGCGGCCACCCCGCCGTTGATCTCCGGCGAGGCATGGTGGTCGTCCAGGACGACCTCCGCGCGCGTCACCCCCTCGACCGCCGCCACAGCGTCGTAGGCGTCGGCGACCATCAGGAACGAGAAGTTCGGCGCGCAGAAGAACGTCGGGAGCCGGAGGTGGACCGACGCGACACCGTCGCCGGAGACGGTGCAGGAGGCCACGAAGTCGAGAGCCGTGATCGGTTCGTCGAGCTCGGGGTCCAGCACCGTCCCCAGCGCCTGCCAGACGGTGTCGCGGAGACTCACGAGCCCTCCTCGCTGGCGCTCGGACGCCTCGTGAGCCAGACTGCTCTGCCTTCACGTGACCTCGCGAGCTCGGTCACGCCTGCGCCCCTGCCGGCGTCGTCTCGTCGGCCAACTGCTCACCTGGCTGCTGCTGCGGGATCGCCGGCGGTTCGGGCAGCCGGCACTCCGGCGGCACCTCGATGCCGTAGAGCTTGGCCGCGTTGAGCCCGAGGATCTTCTTCTTGGTGGCGGTGGTCAGCCGTGGGTAGTCGGAGAACGCCTCGTCGTCGGGCATCTGCCAGTCGACGAAGCCCTCGACCTGCCACTTCGGCGTCCAGATGTTGTAGTCGCTGCCGAAGGTCATGCGGTCCTCGCCGACCCAGAACAGCAACTCACCCATGAACTTGGCGAAGGACTTGGGCCGGGCGTGCATGTGCGCGCCGATGACCACCGAGAGCCCCGCGTAGACGTTGGGCTCCTGGACCGCCATGTAGGCGAAGTCGTCGATCCGGGGAATGCCGGCGTGCTCGATGATGAAGTTCAGGTCCGGGAAGTCCGTGGCGGTCTGGTCGACGTCCTCCATCGAGAAGGCGTCCTTGTTCAGCGGCCAGATCGTCGGGCCCTTGTGCGCGTGGATGTTCGTGATGCCCAGCTCCCGGCACTTCTCCAGGAACCGGTAGGACTCCGGATCGGTGAGCTTCCAGCCGCGGGAGCCGTTCTCGTGCCATTCGGCGGTGTAGAGCTTGACGCCCCTGAGGTTCCAGCGCCGCGCGTCCTCCTCGAGCTGTCGCATGCCCGCCTCCCCGTCCCGCGGGTCGAAACGGCCGTTCACGATGAACTTGTCCGGGTGTCGCTCCAGCAGCGAGCCGTTCTGCTCGACGGTGTTGAAGCCGTTCTTGTACCAGTACTTCAGGTAGGTCGACTGGAAGATGGCCTTGTCGACGTACCCGTCCTCGAAGACGTCCTTCATCAGGTCTGCCTCGGAAACCTTGAGGTAGTGCTCCCAGTCCCAGTGGGTCTCCTCCGGGGCCAGCTTGTGATAGCCGTAGAAGCAGTCGATCCAGCCCTTGGCCAGGTCCTCGCGACCCTCGACCCAGTTCTCCCGGCTGGCGTCCCAGAAGTGCATGTGGGAGTCGACGACGAAGTACTTCTCACCATTCTTCTCGTACATGGACGAACACCTCTCGCATGGGTGTGGAAATCCGGGAACGGCGTCAGGGCACGAGGATGGCGCGGCCGCGGACCTTGCCGGCGTCGAGGTCGTGCAGGGCATCGACCGCCTTGTCAAGCGGGTACTTCTGCGTGTGCAGGGTGACCCTGCCGGCCTGCGCGAGCACCATCAGTTCGGTCAGGTCGGCGTAGGTGCCGACGATGTTGCCGACGATGTTCCGTTCGGTGGAGATGATGTCCAGCGTCGGGATGCGCAGCTCGCCGCCGTAGCCGATGACGAAGTAGGAGCCGCCCGGCGCGGTCATGTTCCAGCCGTCCATCTCCGCGCCCTGCTCCGCGACGTAGTCGAAGACGACGTGCGCCCCGCTCCCGCCGGTGAGCTCCGCGACCGCCTCGACCTGGTTGCCGTCGGCGAGCACGGTGTGGTCGGCCCCGATCTGCTCGGCGAGCTTCAGCGCGTCGGCGTTGCGGTCCACGACGACGATGCGGGCCGCGGTCAGGGCCCGGAGGCACTGGATGCCGATGTGCCCGAGCCCGCCGGCACCCTGCACGACCGCGGTCGTGCCGGGGGGCAGCAGCGGTACGGCCTTGCGGACGGCGTGGTACGCGGTGATCCCGGCGTCCGCCAGCGCCGCGACGTCGGCGGGGTCGGTTCCCGGATCGAGCTTCACGCAGGCGCGGGCCGACGTGCGCAGGTACTCGGCCATGCCGCCGTCGTTGTCGGACAGGCCGGGGAAGAAGGCGTTGGCGCAGTGCATGTCGTCGCCGGCGCGGCAGGCGGGGCACAGCCCGCAGCTCGGCTGCGGATGCAGGATCACCGTGTCACCGACCGCGACGTTGGTGACGCCGTCGCCCACCGCGTGGACCCAGCCGGCGTTCTCGTGCCCGAGCACGTAGGGCAGCCGGGGATGCTGAACGGCGTCCCACTGTCCCTCGACGATGTGCAGGTCGGTCCGGCAGACCCCGGCGCCGCCGATCCTGACGACGACGTCCAGCGGGCTCGTGATCTGCGGTTCCGGGATCTCGTCGATCGACGGGTCCTCGTGGTAGCGGTGCAGACGAACAGCTCTCATCGGGCACTTCTCCCCGAGCTCGACACGACCGCCGCCCGTCCCGACGAGCGGTGACGACGGGCACACCCTCGTACCGCACCGGCTCCCGGCGCAAGGTGCGCGCGTCCGGCATCTCGACCAACCGGCGACGGGCGTCGGATGGGCTACTGGGAAGGACGACGTGACGTCGACACCCAGTGCGTCTCCCCGTGCGATCAGACCGGTGACGTACGCCGCCGACTCGCGTGAGCATGTCCGAACGGCGAAGGGCCCTGTGGCGATCGCCGCGAGCCCAACGTGTGGGTGTCCGAGGGGGGACGTGTGTCCGTTACGTGGGGAAGGTTCCCCGTGGTCGAGTTCTCCACGGTGGTCAACTCCTGTGCGGAGGACTGCAGAGGCGGCGGGCCGTCAGCCGCGAGGCAGCTTCCAACCCCACTGCCAGGGCCAGAGAAACCGGCGGCCGTGGTGGGCCAGCTCGTCGTAGGGGAACGCGGCTACCCGCTCGTAGGCGTCAGCGAAGGCGGCTTCGTACTGAGCGCGGCCGAACGTGACCGGCCGGTCGAGGTGCTCCACCGGCCGGGGCTCGAAAATGCCGTCCTCCCAGAGGAAGCCCGACCAGGTGACCTCAGCGGCCCCCACGTCGAGGGCCGTGGTGAGCTGTCCGCACCCGAGGTCGCCCTCCACGGCGCAGACCAGCAGTGGGATGCGCCCTGGCGGGAGGAAGTCGCCGGGACGCCGGCCGAGGAACTTCTCGACGGCGTCCGGCACTCCGGGCAGCCACGGCCGGTTCAGCTCCGTCACGAGCTCCGGCCCCGGCATTGCGGTGACCGCCCTCAGCGACTGGCCGCTGACCACGAGGTCGAGGAAGTGGGACTCGGGATGACGCGTGATGTTGCCGTCGTGGAGCACGCCGGTCACGACGGCGGGCTCGAGTCGTATCGTCGCGCGTTCCGAGGTCACCGCCGCAGTCTCACCGGCAGGAAGCTCACCACGGCGATGGCACGGCCAGTGCCCGGCACAGGCGTTCGGAAATGCGGGTGGGGGTCCAGGTCGAACCCCCCTCGGGCGACGCCAGCAGGTGCTCCAACCGCTTCTTGGGTGGGGTCTCGCCGCCACTTCGCGAGCGCCCCCGGGTCCCCACGGCGTCCACCCACTCCCTGGCCCGAATCGCCGACGGCCACTCCACGTAGTCGCCGCCAGCAGAACTCGGCTCGAGGACCTCGGCCTCCGGCGGAGACTGCTCCCGCCGATTCGCCCGCTTGCTCATCCGCACATCGTGCCTGGACCGGCAGACAGGGTCTCGTCGCCGAGCGCAGTGTCGTTGCATGTCCAGCCGTCCTCACGCGGACGCGAGCGAGTGCGGCTCACCGGTGATGGCGGCCAGGACTCGGGCCACGTAGCCCACCTGGGCCTCGATGTAGGTGGCCGCAGTGGGAAGCCGGCCGGAGGGCGGCCTTCCGGCGTGCACCTGGGCGACGAGCGGCCGGCCCCGAAGCTCAGGGAGCACCGCGAGCGGTGCCGCACGGCCTTGGCGCTGTACTGAGGCCGATAGGCCCGGCAGTGCCGCCGGTGTCGGCTCGCCCGGGATCGGCCGGACCCTGCGGTCGGACCTTGCGGCGGGGGGACCGCCGGCGGACCAGGTGGACGATGCTCCCGAGCGCGAGCGACAGGCTGAGGCCGACGGCGAGGCCGAGCAGGGGGTCCTCGACGAACGCTGCGCCGCCCACGAAGCCCAGTCCTGCGGTGTATGCGGCCCAGACAAGTGCCGCGATCGCCGAGGCCGGACTGAAGCGGGACAGCGGCAGCCGGGCCATGCCGCAGGCGAAGTTCATCGCCGCGCGACCGCCCGGAACGAAGCGGGAGGTGATGATCAGCTGGCCGGCACGGCGGTCGAGCTGCCGGCCGGCCGCGGCGACGGCTCCGCCGATGCGCGAGGAGCGGCCGATCAGCCGGGGGCCGAGGACGCTGCGGCTGAGGCCGTACGCGAGGTGGTCCCCGATGAAGACGCCCACGGCCGTGGCCGCGATCACGAGCAACACGTTCGGGGTGCCGGTGTGGGAGAAGACGCCGGCCGCCAGAACCGCCGGCTCGGACGGGATCATCGGCAGGACGCCGTCCAGGCTGCACAGCACCGCCAGCACCGGGTAGAGCAGCGGCGACGTCACGAGCGGCTCGATCACTGCGATCAGGTCCATGTGCCGGAGCGTCTGCCCATGGTCGTGGCCAGGGCGTCGGTCTCCGGGGCCGTTGCGGGTAACCGCCGGGTAGGGGGTGCGATAGCTCTCCAGCGGGACGCCACCCCGGGGATGATCTCGGTAATGTCGCCCGGTGGCGGCGCGCTCGGGGTGGAACCAGGAGCCCGGCTCGCCGGTGCCCGCCGGTCGTGGGCAGGCCATGCTCCTGTTCCTGCAGCGCCTCGTCGTCCGCCTACGGCGGACCGCCGGGCTCCTGGACCGGCTGCTGCTCAGCCCGCTGCGGGAACGGGTCAGGACCCGTCGCGGGCAGGACGGGGACCACGGTCCCGACCGGCCGGCGCTCTCGTGGTTGCTCCCGTGGTTGGCTACGGGCCTGTTCGCAGTCGTGCTGCTCGCCCTCAACGTGGGGTTGGCCGCCGCGGAGTTCGACGTGCCGCCACTGGTCGCCGTCACCGCGGGCATCGGGCAGAGCGCTGCGCTGATCCTGATCCTGGTCCGGCCCGCGGAGGCGACCGCGCTCCAGTTCCTGGCCGTCACCGTCTTCGCGATCGCCCTCCCGGCCGACTCAGGGTCGACCTGGCCGCTGACCGTGACGGGCATGTTCACGCTGGTGGCGCACGTCGGCCTGGTCGCCGCCCGCACCAGCCGGCGGGCGGCACTGATGACCTGGTGGGCGAGCGCGCTGCTGCTCGCCCTGGTCGTGCAGATGGATTCCCGCAGCCGGCCCGTCAGCGACTGGCTGACGATCATGATCGTCTACGCGGCGCTCTCGGCGCTCGTGCTCGGTGCCGTGCTGGCGGCCCGCCGTTGGAGGGAGATCCGGCAGGAACTCGCCGCCGCCCGGCACGACGTCGAAGTCGAGCAGAGGCAGCGCGCGGTGGCCGAGGAGCGGACCCGGATCGCGCGCGAACTGCACGACGTCGTCGCGCACAGCATGTCGGTGATCCACATGCAGGCCACGTCGGCGTCCTACCGGCTCGACCACCTGGACCCGGAGACGCAGGCCGAGTTCGCGCGGATAGCTGCCGGCGCACGGTCGACGATGCGTGAATTGCGGCACGTGCTGGCCATGCTGCGCGACGAGGGTGCGGAGGCCGAGCTGGCACCGGTGCCCGACCTGGCGAGGCTCCGGGAGCTGGTGGACTCGGCAGGCCGCGCCGGCGTGCCGGTCGAGATGCACGGAGCCGAGGCCGTGCAGGCGGCCGTCCTTCCGGAGGCCGTCGCGCGGGCCGCCTACCGGATCGTCCAGGAATCGCTGAGCAACGTCATCCGGCATGCACCCGGCGCACGGACGACGGTGCGAGTCGATCTCGAGGACTCCGATCTCGTCCTGTCCATCGTCAACGACGCGGGTGCGCATCCGGACCAGCCCATGGAGTCGTCCGGCCGCGCCGGCCTCGGACTTCCGGGGATGCGAGAGCGGGCCCGCCTGGTGGGCGGATCGGTGGAGACCGGCACGCTCGACGATGGCGGCTACCGGGTCGTGGCGCGATTGCCGATCGGGGGCCATGAGTGATCCGCACGCTCATCGTGGACGACCAGTCGATGATCCGGGTAGGTATCCGCGCGATCCTGGAGTCGCAGGAGGACATCACTGTCGTCGGGGAAGCGGAGAACGGTCGGCTCGGCGTCGAACGGTCCCGCAGCCTCCGCCCGGACGTCGTACTGATGGACGTCAGGATGCCGGTTCTTGACGGACTGGCCGCGACGAGGGCCCTCCTCGGGCCGCGACGCACAGAGGGGCACACACCGCGGGTGCTGATGCTGACGACGTTCGACCTGGACGATTACATCTATGCCGCGCTGCAGGCCGGCGCCAGCGGTTTCCTGCTCAAGGACGCCGAGCCCGAGGATCTGCTGCGGGCCGTGCGTGTGGTGGCCGCCGGCGAGGCGTTGCTGGCCCCGAGCATCACCCGCCGGCTCATCGAGAACTTCGTCGAGACGAGGCCGCGGCAGCTGGCTGGCGATTCGGCGCTCAACGGGCTCACCGACCGAGAGCGGGAGGTGCTGCGCCTGATGGCGCTCGGCATGTCGAACGCCGAGATCGCCGCGTCGCTGTTCATCGCCGAGCAGACCACCAAGACGCATGTGAGCCGGATCCTGCAGAAACTCGGCCTGCGCGACCGCGTCCAAGCCGTGGTCTTCGGCTACGAGACCGGCCTGGTGACGCCCGGCGGCCAGGGCTGATGCGGCCACGTCATCATCGACATCCGGAGGGCAGCGGGTCGACGACGCCCGACCGTCGGCGGCGCTCCGGCCGTGGAGACCGGCCTGCGTGTACTGCTGGAAGACGTCGGTGCACCGAGGGCCGTGGCCACCCCCCTGCTCCTGGACGATGATTCGCAGATCCGGTCGAGGACGCGGATGCCGAGCTCTCCATCCGTATCGGACTCATACCGGGGACTCTGCCGGTCGAGCCGATCCCGATGGGGCTGCGTGGTGACGGGGGAGAGGTCGGTCAGTCCGGCGGCCCGAGCCTCGGCCAGCGCAAGGATCAGGCAGCGTCGCCCCTCCGCCGAGGGCGCCTGCTGTGGCGAGGTGTGCATCAGCCGGTGTCCGAGGGGCGACACGCTACATACGCACACGGCTGCACACGGCGCCGAAGTCTTGCCACAGAATGACTGAATTGCTGTCTCGCGAGATCAGGTGCCGTTCCGGGGGCTGGACCGTGACTTTCGAGGTGGGGTGCACGTGAGCAGCTACAACTCCGGTCCAGGCCGCCAGATCTCACGATGAAGGGAGCGACCCGTGCCGGTGATCGAGCGTCCTGATACGGCCCGCATCTCCTGGGAGTCCGACGGGCCGGAGGACGCTCCCGCCGTCCTGCTGCTCATGGGGCTCGCCTACCCGGCCGCGATGTGGTTCCGGTTGGTGCCCGCGTTCGCCGAGGGCCACCGGGTCATCCGAGTCGACAACCGGGGTGCCGGCCGCACCGGTGACGTTCCCGGGGCGCCGTACACGGTCGAGACCATGGCGGCGGACTCCCTGGCCGTGCTGGACGCAGCGAATGTGGACACCGCCCACATCGTCGGCATCTCGATGGGCGGCCTGATCGCCCAGGAGATCGCGCTCACCGCCCCGGAACGGGTCCGCTCGCTGTGCCTGATCGCCACACACCCGGGCATCGCGCACGCCGTCATGAACCCCCAGGCGGTGGCGATGCTGATGCAGCGCGGGCAGATGACGCCTCAGGAGGCGGCCGAGGCCTCCATCCCCTTCAACTACGCGCCCGAGACACCTCGCGCGCGCATCGAGGAGGACTGGGCGGCGCGGTTCCCGCTCGCTGCCACGAACGAGGGGTACCTGGCGCAGGTGGTCGGGTCGTCGCGGTGGGACGGCTACGACCGCATGGAGGGCATCACCGCGCCGACGCTCGTCGTACACGGAGAGCTGGATGCGCTCGTCCCGCCGGAGAACGGCCGCATCATCGCCGGCCGCATCCCCGGCGCCGAGTTGGTGATGATCCCGAACGCGAACCACCTGTTGATGACCGACCAGCCGGAGCACGTGACGAAGGTGCTGGTCGAGTGGCTGGATCGGAACGGGTGATCGGTCCGACAGCCGTGCCCGGTTCCGGTGATGGGTGAGGGATGGACGGCATGCGGCCGGCGCTCGAGCGGCCGGACTCGAGCTCCCCGACGAGGTGCTCCTGCCGTTCGGCAACCGGGTTCACCTCCACGGGGACGTCGCGCTCGGCAGGCCGGGTGACGACGGAGTCGATCCCGCTCGCCGCCCTGGGTCGCTGGGTGAGCCACGCCGGACTCCGCGGCCTCAGCGAACACTGGCTCGCTGGCCGTCAAGGTGGTCATCCTGCTCGTGGGCAGGAACGCCGGCGTCATCGAGGTCCGTCGGGATCCGGACGCTCGCGCCCCTGCCGGCTCGCTGCACGACCGGTCAGGTGACCGGCAGTCAGGTGACCGGCAGTCAGGTGACCAGCAGTCAGGTGACCGGCTGTCCACCGCCCCCTGGGCAGATGCTCGACCGAGAGTCGGGTTGCGGCGTCGCGGACGAGGCGTTATAGGCGCCCTCCGCTGGGCAAACACATCCACATCGACGTCTGCGGACAGTGGATGTCCGTCGGGACCCAGCTCTCGGGCTGGGGGCAGCCGTCCAGTGGTCGGAGCGTCGAAGGGAGGCGCACGGGTGACCGGCCGGCAGGAAGAGGTCGTCGATCGTGGCTCCGGGATCAACCGGCGCGAGCAGCGTGAGCAGAATGCAGGCAAGGGCCTGCGGTGGGGTCCCCCGTGGCGGGTGGAGGGCGCACGGCCGGACACCGAGTCCGATCGGTGGGCGGACAGCTGGCGTCGCCCCGGCGGCAGCCGCTTCTGGCTCGTGCTGACCGGACTCCTGGTCGTGAACTGGCTGCTGTCCGGCCTGCTGCTGGCTCCGCCACAACGGCTCGACGTGCCCTACACCGTCTTCCGTGAACAGGTGGAGGCCGGCAACGTCGCCGAGGTCACCACGGTCGGGGACACCATCGAGGGACGCTTCGAGGAAGAGGTGACCTATCCGCCCCGCGATCAGAACTCACGACCGGGCGAGGATGCGCTGCCGCCGCTGAGCGGGCAGCCGCGGAGTTCGACGCTGTTCACCACCGAGCGGCCGTCGTTCGCCGACGACGGGCTGATGAACCTGCTGCTGCGGGAAAACGTGACGGTCAACGCCGAACCGCCCGACCGAGTGCCGGTCTGGCAGCAGCTCGTGTTCGGGTTCGGCCCGACCATCCTGCTCGTCGCCCTGCTGGTGTGGCTGGCCCGCCGCTCAGCAGCCGGCGCCGGGCTCAGCGCCGGGATGGGACTGAGCAGGTCCAAGGCTCGCCGCTACAGCCCGGAAGGCGGACCGCGGACCACCTTCGACGACGTCGCGGGCATCGACGACGTGGAGGAGGAGGTCCGGGAGATCGTCGACTTCCTGCGCAACCCCGACCGCTACCGCCGACTCGGCGCCCGCGTCCCCAAGGGCGTGCTGCTGAGCGGGCCACCGGGCACCGGCAAGACGCTGCTCGCCCGCGCCGTCGCCGGCGAGGCCGGGGTGCCGTTCTTCTCCGTCTCCGCCGCCGAGTTCATCGAGATGATCGTCGGCGTCGGCGCAAGCCGGGTGCGCGACCTGTTCGAGCAGGCGAAGAAAGATGCTCCGGCGATCATCTTCATCGACGAGCTGGATGCCATCGGCCGGGCCCGCGGCAGCGGCGCCACCGTGAGCGGGCACGACGAGCGTGAACAGACCCTCAACCAGGTCCTGACCGAGATGGACGGGTTCGACGGCAGCGAAGGGGTCGTCGTCATGGCGGCGACCAACCGCCCGGAGATCCTCGACCCGGCGCTGCTGCGGGCCGGCCGGTTCGACCGACGCGTCATGGTCAATCCGCCCGACACCACCGGTCGTCAGCAGATCCTGGCCGTGCACACCCGCGGTGTCCCGCTCGGCGACGACGTCGATCTGGCAGTGCTCGCCTCCGCCACCCCCGGGATGGTCGGCGCCGACCTGCGCAACCTGGTCAACGAGGCCGCGCTGCTCGCCGCGCGGCGCGATCACGAGCGGGTGCAGATGGCCGATTTCACCGACGCCCTGGAGAAGATGGTCCTCGGCGCGGAGCGCAAGATCCTGCTGACACCGGAGGAGCGGGAGCGCACCGCCTATCACGAGTCCGGTCACGCGCTGCTCGGCATGCTCACCCCGGGCGCGGACCCGGTCCGCAAGATCTCGATCATCCCGCGCGGCATGGCGCTTGGCGTCACCCTGCAGAGCCCCGAGACCGACCGCTACGGCTACAGCCGCCGCTACCTGCAGGGCCGGATCGTCGGCGCGCTCGGCGGTCGGGCCGCCGAGGATCTCGTCTACGGCGACATCACCACCGGTGCGGAGAACGACCTGGAACAGGCCACCAAGATCGCCCGACAGATGGTCGGCCGGTGGGGCATGTCCGATGCCGTCGGCCCGGTCTCGGTGCTGCCCGATCCCCGCACCGAACAGCCGCTGGTTCTGGACGGCACCGGCCCAGCGCCGGCCACCCGGGAGCTGGTCGACGCCGAGGTGCGGCGCATTCTCGAAGAGTGCTACGCGCAGGCCTACGCCACCCTGACCGGGCACCGGGACCGCCTCGACAGCCTCGCCCGGACTCTGCTCGCCGCCGAGACCCTCGACGCCGACGAGGCCTACAAGGCAGCGGGGCTGCCCCCGCAGGCCCCCGCGGAGGTCGCGGTGCCGGCTGGCGCAGACCGACCGGGGTCCGATGCGCTCACTGGTCGGACCGGCCAGCCGGAGGCGGTCGCTGCGCGGTAGCACGGTGGTGCGTGGCCGTCCTCATGGCAGGCCGGCGTCGCGTCGGACCCACCCTCCGCGGAGGTTCGCCCGTGTGTGATCCGTCCGGCCGGTCCCGAAACGCTCCGGCATGGGCCAGGGCGCGCGGCAGCACCAGTTCGCACCCCCACGGCACGGCCGCACACCGACCGGGAATCTGCAGCGACGACTGCAGCGTCACGCGAGTGCCACCGCGACTACTCCCTGCTCGCAGTCCAACCCTTCCGGTTCGAGAGGAGGCGAGGACCTGGACTTGCTTGTCCGGCCCGCCTCACATGTCGCGCTCGCGGCCAACTGGCCGGCCAGACGGCGCCGGCACCGCCGGTGGACCCCGCTGCAGTGCCGTCCCGGGCGGCGCGGCGGTAGGCGCACGTCCAAGGCGCTCCCGGCTGGCTGGTTGCACCAACCTGTCCGAGCTGTACAGCTGGTCAACCGCCCGGGTACGTCCACCCGACGCCCCTGGCGCACAGGACCTCGAGCGCCACCTCCGGGGGCTGCGACCGCTTCGCCGAGCACCATGGATGCGGCGCCCTCCGCGTCGGCCGCCGGGGATGCAGCGCGCGTCCGAGGCGGCGGGCCCGCACACGCCGACGCCCGGTGGGGAACGGCAGGGGTGACCACCCTCCCTTGACGTCGCGGAGCCGGTTTGGCTCACCGCCGATCGGCTAGGACGAGGCGAGATTCGAGGGGGCACGGATGGACCTGAACGGTGTGGTACGGCAGATGTCGTCGGCCACGAGCCGGGTCGTGGAGGCGGCGGCCCCGGTCCTGGACCTCGTCGACAGCAGCGTGAGCCTCCTGTGGGAGGGCTACCGATTCGGCTCACGGCGGTTCGCCCGGGCCGGCGCCGATCTGTTCGACACCAGACTGATGCTCACCCGTGCCACCTTCACCTACGGGGAGGAGGCGGCGCGGCACTTCTACACGCCTGACCGGCTGACCCGGAAGGGTGCGCTGCCGCTCCCGAACCTCGCCCTGCTGCAGGACGTCGGCAGCGTGCAGGTACTGGACGGTGCGGAGCACCGGCACCGGAAGGCCATGTTCCTGTCGATGATGACGCCGGCCGCGCTGGACGAGCTGGTTGCCTTGTTCGAGCAGGAGTGGGGCGAGGCCGAGCGGCGCTGGGCCGCGCAGGAGCACGTTGTCCTGCTCGACGCGGTGCACGAGGTGCTGTGCCGCACGGTGTGCGCGTGGAGCGGAGTGCCGCTGGCCGAGGAGGAAGTGCCCGAACGGACCCGGCAGCTCGTATCGATGTTCGAGGGCGCCGGTGCCTTCGGCCCGCGCAACTGGCGCGGCCAGCTGCTGCGGCACTCGGCCGAGAAGTGGGTGCGTGGGCTCGTCGACCAGGTGCGCAGCGGCCGGCTGGACGTCGACGATCAACGGCCCCTGCGTGTGGTCGCCACGCACCGCGGCCTGGACGGCAACCTACTGAGCACCGCCGTCGCCGCGGTCGAGCTCATCAACGTGCTCCGCCCGACGGTCGCCATCGGGAGGTTCATCGTCTTCGCCGCGCTGGCGCTGCACGAGCACCCGGAGCAGCGCGCGCGGCTGACCGACGACGACGCCCTGCGCGCCTTCGCGCAAGAGGTGCGTCGCTTCTATGCCTTTTTCCCTGTGGTGGGCGGCCGGGTGGCGGAGGAGTTCGTCTGGCGGGACCGCAGTTTCCGGCGTGGCGAGTGGCTGCTGCTCGACCTGTACGCAACCAACCACGATGCGCGCATCTGGGGCGACCCCGAGGTCTTTCGTCCGGAGCGGTTCCGGGAGAGGAGCCCGGGGCCGTTCGACCTCGTGCCGCAGGGCGGCGGGGACCACGCGGCGACCCACCGCTGCGCGGGCGAGTGGCCGACGGTCCGGCTGCTGGAGCGCGCGGTCGGCCTGCTCGCGGAGCTGTCCCATGACGTCCCGCCGCAGGACCTCACGGTCGACCTGACGCAGATGCCGACCTCTCCCCGCAGTGGGATGGTCGTCCACGTCCGCGCATAGGTCTGCGAGCTGCCGACCCCAGCGTCGATCTCAGGTCGCTCGCGACTTCGGATCTCCGAGTCCTGCCTGCGCCGTTGGCTGAAGATCGCCGACGTAGACGACTCCCTCGTGCCCCAGCCCTCGAACGATGGGGGTGGTGCGGGCAGGCCGGACGTAGCGGCGGAGTTTCGCGAGCTGCGCCGGCGCAACAAGCCGCTGGAGCGGGGGAACGAGATCCTGCGCCGAGCCACGGCCTACTTCGCCCGCGATGTCGTCCCCAAGGCGACGGGCGTGGAGGAGGAGTGGTGCGGCCACGCGAACACCGCGTTGGAGCATCGTCGGTGCCGCCCTCGCTCGGGGCCGTGGCACCGCGCGGGACGACGGCAGCATCAGCTCAAGCGAGAAGAAGCCGAGGCGATGACCCGATCGACGGGAAAACCCCCACGGCTGCAGAGCCGCGGGGGTTCCACCCGGGGTCCGAGGGGCGACACGGTACATGCGCACACGGCTACGGCCGTCGACGTTGCGCGGCAGCCCACAGTGTGACCAGGTAGGAGGTGGCGCGATCCGGGGCATCGGCGGCAGGCCGCTCACCACGGCCGATGTCGAGGCTCTCGCTGCTGGGGAGCCAGCCGCGGTCTGACTGGGGTCATGCATCCAGCAGATGCGCCGACGTCAGGACCAGCGCAACCCCCACCGGCCTCAGGACCGTGGGGGATCAATCCGGTGTCCGAGGGGCGACACGCTAGATACGCACACCACGTGGGCGGTTTCTCAGCGGGTCATGAACCCGCGCTAGCTGAATCGGGACGCTGGTCCGCTGACACCTTCCGTGTCTATACTTCCATCCATCAAGGTATATACACCGACGATGGGTCAGTTCGGTGACGAAGCGGTTGATCGATCTCGACGACGAGTTGTTGGCTCGAGCGCAGCGGGAGCTGAACACCAGCGGTATATCGGACACGGTCCGCGCGGCGCTGCAGCAAGCCGCGCACGCGGCCGCACGTGCCCGCCAGGTGGCATGGCTCCGCGATGGCGGCCTGGAGGCGATGGCAGAACCAGAGCAGCGAGCTGACGTGTGGCGGTGATCGCGCGGTTCCTCATCGACACCAGCGCGGCCGCCCGGATGCGCTTGCCCGCGGTCACCGAACGCGTCGAGCCGCTCATCACCGGCGGCCTGGTGGCCACCTGCGCCGGCCTGGATGCCGAAGCCCTCTACAGCACCCGCAGCCCGGCGGAGTACGAGCAGGTGCGGGCCGACCGCCGCGAGGCGTACGAGTACCTGCCGACCGACGATGACCACTGGCAGCGGGCATTCGACGCGCAGCGCGTGCTGGCTCGCACGGGGCGGCATCGAGCGGTGGGCATCGTCGATCTGCTAACGGCCGTACTCGCTGCTGATCATGGGCTGACGATCCTGCACTACGACGCAGACTTCGAGGTCGCTGCCGAGGTACTCGAGCTCGAGCACCGATGGGTCCTGCCGCGAGGAACCGTGTAGCAGGCGCCCGAGCGGTGTGCATCAACTGGTGTCCGAGGGGCGACACGGTACATACGCACACGCCTCTGATCCCGGTGACCGACCAGTGGTGGACATCAGATGGCCGCGCGAGAGGCCTTCTGCGGCGCATGCGGTCGGGTTTCGCAATCTCGACCTGGGACGGAGCAGCGGTGAGCCGCTGTCCCACCACCGCGATGCCGGTCCCGCAGGCGATCGAGGAGTTCGTGCGGCACGTGTGACGGTCCTGCATCCGCACGGCGGATGTGGTGAGCCCGCCCGGTAGGGCGCTCCCGGATCCCGGCCGCGTCAGCCCACGACGGGCCAGCCGTAGCTCGCGTGAGCAAGCACGAAACGCTGTTGATCCGGGTTGCGGCCTGCTGGTGACTGGGGCCCTCAGCCGCCCAGCAGGTGTTCTCCGGTGCACATCAGAGGTTTCCCCCTCCAGGCCCCCGCTGAGCGGCTGCGTCGAGGTAGTCGGCGAAGACGCAGGCCAGTCCTCCCCGATCTGGGCCCGGAAACAGGGCCGTCGTCCCAGGACACCGGAGGGCCTGGGTGGCGACGCTTCCGCTACCGGGCGATCACCCGGGCAACGCGGCCCGTTCCAGCGGGGCGGTCTTCAGAAGGGATCCGTCATGTCGACGTCAGCGATAGAACGGGGTGCGCATGGAGCCTTCGTGGCGGCGGGTGGATTTTCCGTTTCGGCTGTCCTGGCCCTCGTGTTCCCGGGCCGCAACATGGGTCCCGAGGGCTCGCTGTCCTGGTATCTGATCGAGTCGTCCGATGCAGTCGCCTTCGCCGGCGTGCTCGCGGCCCTGGTGGGGCTCCATGCCGCACAGGCACCTCGCCACGGGCGCCTGGGAACCGCCGGCTTCGCCGCCGCCTTCGCCGGCACGGCTTGCCTGTTGGTGGCCGCCGTGCTGTACGTGCTGCGAGTGGGCGGAGTCCTCGTGCTCGACCTCCTCGAGTACGGGGCGTTCGTGGGCTGGCTCGTGGGGTTCCCGTTCTTGGGCATCGCCACGCTTCGGGCGCGGGTGCTGCCTCGCTGGTGCGGCGTCCTGGTCACCAGCTACCCCGCCGTTCTGGCGCTGGCCTACGTCCTGGTCGACTTCGCCGGTGAGGCACGAGTGCTCCTCGGTCTCCCGTGGTGGGCGGTGGCCTACGCCCTCCTGTCCAATGCGCAGTGTTCCGGGTCGGCGGCTCCGGTCGCGTCGCCGGACACCGAGCCGAGCACCCGCGCGGACTAGCCTGCATCTTGGGGTCAGCGGCAGGAGGCCCGCCATGACGGTTGGGACGGACGGCACTCCGCCCGGCGCGGAGGTCCGTCCGGACCGTACCGCGGCGACCCGGAACCGCCTCCACGGCTCGCTGCGGCGGCACCGCCCAGCCGCCACCGTGCTGGCCTGGTCGACGACCACGCTCAGCGGCGCCCTGGCCGTGGCCACGGTCTGGCTGGCCTCCCTCAATGGCCGCACTCCCGGGGCGATGGTCGTGGACCAGGGGATCGCCGCGCTAGTGCTGCTTTCCCTGGCCTGCGCCGCCGTCGGCGGACTCATCGCGGCTCGGCGGCCGGAGCATCCCCTCGGGTGGCTGTTCTGCGCTGCGGCCGTGTGCCAGGGGGTGCTCGTACTCGCCGAGGAGTACGGCATCCATGGCCTGCGCACCCGGCCCGGCGTGCCGCCGCTCGGGGCGGAGGCAGCCTGGTTGAAGGAGTGGATCTGGGCCCCGGGGTTCGGCCTTCTCGTCGTCTTCCTGCCCCTGCTGTTCCCGACCGGCCGTCTCCCGTCCCGCCGCTGGTGGCCGGTCGCCTGGCTGGGCGGCCTCGCCATCGGCCTGAGCAGCGCACTGCTGGCTGTGCCGCTCTGGAACGCTCGAGGAACGGCACTGCTCGACCCCGCAGGTGCCGCCGAGTATCTGGTGGCCCCTACCTGGGCCCGGTTGGTCGACGTCGTGGCGGTGCCGCTGCTGCTGGTCGCCGCCTCGTGCGCCGCGGCTTCACTGTGCCTCCGCTTCCACCGGGCGCGAGGCACAGAGCGCCGGCAGATCACCTGTTTGCTCGCGGCCGTCACCCTCACCGTGATCTTCGTGGTCGCGTCCGAGAAACTCCCGGTGTCCGACGGCGGCCTCCTCGGCACGGTCCTGGCCGTCCTCGGGCTGGTGGCGGTGCCCTCCATCCCGGTTGCCACGGCGATCGCCGTGCTCGGATACCGCCTCTACGACATCGACCTGGTGCTCAACCGCAGCCTGGTCTACGGCACCCTGGTCGCCGTCGTCACCGGCGGCTACGTGCTCGCCGTGGCGGGAGTGGGCGCGTTGGTGTCGCCCGAGGACGAACTCTTCGTGTCCTTGGTCGCCACCGGGATCATCGCCGTCCTGTTCGCCCCGCTGCGTAGCCGCCTCCAGCGGGCTGTCGACCGGCTCATGCACGGTCAACGGCACGAGCCGTACGCCGTGCTGGCGACCTTGGGTCGGCAGGTGGAGGCCGCCCTGGAGCCCCGCGCCGTTCTGCTCGCAATCGCCGACACGGTGGCCCGGACCCTGGAGCTGCCGCACGTGGCCGTCGAGCTACGTCGGCACGACGCTTCCGCGAACAGCGGCTTCGAGGGCGGGGCCATGGTCGGAGCTCCGGTCGGAGAACCCCTGCTGCTGCCGCTGACCCACGGCGGCGAGTCGCTCGGCCGGCTGGTCGTCAGCCCCCGGCGGGTCGGGGAGTGCTTTGACCCTGCCGAACGCCAGCTGCTCGCCGACCTCGCCCGCCAGGCAGGTGTAGCCGTCCAGGCGGCGCGGCTCACGCTGGACCTCCAGCGATCCCGGGAGAGGCTGATCAGCGCGCGCGAGGAGGAACGCCGCCGACTGCGACGGACACTGCACGACGGGGTCGGGCCCGCGCTCTCGAGCACGGTGCTCAAGCTCGGTGCCGTCCGTCGGCTGCTGCCCCGGGACTCCTCCGCCCACGAGCTGCTCCACCAGGTCCGCGAGGACGTGCGGGCGACCGTCGCCGAAGTCCGCAGTCTTGCCTACGACCTTCGGCCCCCCGCGCTCGATCAGCTCGGTCTCGTCCCGGCGATCTCCGATCACGTCGAGCGGAGCCGGGCCGCTGAAGGCGGCGCCGAGGGCTGGGGGATGCACGTCGAAGTGGATGCCGCCGACCCCCTGCCGCCCCTGGCCGCCGCCGTGGAAGTCGCCGCGTACAGCATCGCGCGGGAGGCGCTCACAAATGCCGCTCGTCATGCGGAGGCCCGTCACGTCCGGGTTCGGCTCCGGCTCGACGGGCCTCCGGGACGGCGGCAACTGGCGATCGAGGTGGCCGACGACGGGACGGGGCTGTCGCCGGGCCAACTCCCCGGCGTCGGGATGCAGTCCATGCGTGAACGGGCCGAGGAGCTCGGAGGCACGCTCACGGTCGAGGCTCCGACCAACGGCGGCACCCGGGTCCTGGCCCGGCTCCCGTGCGGGGAGGTGGCGAGGTGAACTCTCTGCGCGTCCTGATCGCCGACGACCACCCGGTCTTCCGCAGTGGCCTGCGCGCACTGCTGGGCGCGGTGCCCGGACTCACCGTCGCCGGCGAGGCGACGACCGGTCAGGAGGCGGTTGACCGGGCAGCCGCCCTGCGGCCGGACGTCGTCCTCATGGACCTGCAGATGCCGGGTATCTCGGGGATCGAGGCCACCCGGCGCATTCTCGAGCACGCCCCGGACGCCGGCGTCCTGGTCGTGACCATGTACGAGGACGACCACTCGGTGTTCGCGGCGATGCGCGCCGGGGCGAAGGGCTACGTGCTCAAGGACGCGGACGAGGAAGACGTGCTGGACGCGATCCGGGCGGTCGGCCGAGGCGAGGCGATCTTCAGTCCGGCGGTCGCGCGCCGCGTGCTGGCCTTCTTCGCAGGTCACACTCCGGAAGCACCGGCCCGCGCGTTCCCCGAGTTGACCGCACGGGAGCGGGAGATCCTCGACCTGATCGCCCAGGGCCTCAGCAATCCGCAGATCACCGCCCGGCTGTTCCTGAGTCCCAAGACCGTGCGGAACCACATCTCGAGCATCTTCGCGAAACTGCAGGTCGCCGACCGGTCGCAGGCGATCGTCCGGGCGCGCGAGGCTGGCCTTGGCTAGGCGCGCCCGGCAGGGGGCATCCGGTCAGCGGGGCTGCCGGCCGACGCGGCACCCACCTCGTCGCCGCTGCGGCGCAGCGGCGAGGGTCGCCCTTGCCCGTGCGGGGGACGTCTGGCAGTGCCGACTTCCCCGGATCGATCGTGTCGGTCGCCTTGCTGCACCGGATCCGGCGGGACGCCGAGGGTGCCGGGGGGGCGGGTCGCAACGAGGGTCTCGGGTGCGGGGCTGCTGAATGTCGCGGACCGTTCCGCGGCGATCGTGCAGGCCGGAAGACCAACTTCAGGGAGGGCCCCGATGACCACGACGGACCGGAGCGAGACCTCGGGTACCGGGCTGGACCGCTGGTCCGGCGGCTGCTGGGTTGCCGCCGGGATGCTCTTGCCGATCGGGGTCCTGCACCCGGACATCTTCGAGACGACACTCGCCGACGCGGCGCTGAACTCCACACTGTGGGTACCGATGCATGCTGCCGGCACCGTCGCCGTCGTCCTCACCCTGATGGGGCTGACCGGCCTCTACGCCCGGCGCGCGGATCTGTTGGGGCGGCTCGGTGCCGTCGGCTTCGCTCTGGCCGTTCCCGGCCTGGTGATGACCGGCTGTGTCGCCTATGCGGAGGCCATTCTGTTGCCGGTCTTGGCGCGGGACAACCCCGCGGTGTTCGACTGGGACGGGCCGGTGACCACTTCCTGGGCGGTCCGCCTGACTGCCGGGCTGGCCCTGCTGTGGTTGGTCGGGCTGGCACTGCTCGGGGCCGCGCTCACCCGGTCAGGCGTGCTGCCGACGGCGGCCGGTCTGACCCTCGCGGGCGGCGCTGTGGCCTTCGTGCTGTTCGCCGGGCCACTGGTGCCCGTGCTCGGGCCGCTGGCGACGCTGACGCTCGCCGCCGGCTATCTACTGATCGGCGCGTCGCTGTGGACCGGGGCCACCTCGTTCCGCCGCGCGTACACCGATCTGCCAAACGCACGTAGCAGGTCCTCCGCCCGGGGCGTCAAACCCGGACGGTAGTGGTCACATGCATCGAGACCAGCCTGAACGCGGAGATGGGGGGAACCGCCCGGCAAGTCCGGGACTCAGGGTGTCGAAACCCGGGGACCGTGCCCAGCGCGCGGAAACGGGTCGTCGAAAACTTGGGCCAGGGCCAGTCGTGCCCGCGTGAAAGGCCGCCCGGTCCCGGCGGCAGCTGATGTGCAACCTTTGGTGTCCGAGGGGGGACTTGAACCCCCACGCCCGATAAAGGGCACTAGCACCTCAAGCTAGCGCGTCTGCCATTCCGCCACCCGGACGAGTGCCCGACCAGACTACCGGAACCGCTGAGCGGTCCGAAGCACCCCCCGCCGCTCACGTCGCGGCGACGGAGACCCGGCCCCGGCCGGCGCGCTTGGCCTCGTACAGCGCGCTGTCCGCGGCCACGTAGAGGCCGCGCCGGTCATTGGAGTGCTGCGGCAGGTGCGCCACGCCCACGCTGATCGACAGCGCCAGCAGGGTTCCATCGGCCAGCGTCATCGGTGACGACCGCACGGCCTGGAGCAGGTGCTCCGCGCGCAGCGCCGCCACGTCTCTTCCGCAGCCCGGCAGAAGGACGGCGAGCTCGTCACCGCCCAACCGGGACAGGACGGCGTCCTCGGCCCGTACCCGGCTGCGGAGGACGCCCGCGAGGTGGACCAGGACGTCGTCACCGACCGGGTGGCCGTGGTTGTCGTTGATCGACTTGAACGAGTCGACGTCGATGAGGACGAGGGCGGTACCGCCCGGCACCGAGCGGCTCAGCGCTGCCTCGAGAGCGCCGTCGAAGGCGCGGCGGGTGGCCAGACCGGTGAGTGAATCGACGGTCACCTGCGCCTCGAGCGCCCGCACGAGGCGGTCGTGCTTGGCGTTCGCGCGGGCGAGCATCACCGCCATGGTCGTCAGCGCGGCGCCGACGAAGACGAAGTCGGTGAGCGCCAGAGCCGGCGGGAGGAGCACGAACAGCGAAGCGCAGTCGGCGGCCAGCGCCGTAGCGGTCACCAGCACCACCCCGGTCGCTCGGAGGTTCGAGGCGGCCCACAGGACCGGGAAGGCGAAGAAGGCCTGCGCCGCAGCCGACGTGTCGTGGGTCAGCAGGTTGAGGGCGCAGATCAGCACGACACCCAGCACGGTCCCGACCACGCCGATGCCCAACCGGTCGAGCACGTCCGCGGGCAGCACGGTGCACAGGACCGCGGTGAGAACGAGGGCGGCGACCACCAGCCAGTGGGCGAGCAGGACGGTGGGGTCGGTGCCCGGCGGCTGGAAGGAAGTCCAGCCGGAGACGACGGCGGCGCAGACCAGTGAGATCAGCCGGAGACTGTGCCCCGCCACCTGGGGGTCCCGCGCCCGGAGTGCCTGTCCGATCCTCACGGGTCCAGCATCGGCGACCGGCCGCGGACGGAGGAGTATCGATTCACCCGGGCGGGCGATGCGCCCGGTTGGTGGCACGATCACGCCATGGCCGAGCCGACCGCCCCGCCCCTCGCCGCAGCCCAGGACGAGGTCGCCGAGCTGCTCTCCGACCTCATCCGGATCGACACCACCAACACCGGCGACACGGCGACCGGCGCGGGGGAGCGGGCGGCCGCGGAGTGGGTGGCTTGCAAGCTCGCCGACGTCGGGATCGACTCGGAGATCCACGAGTCCGAGCGGGGCCGGGCGAACCTCGTCGCGCGCATCCCCGGCGCGGACCGCAGCCGCCCGGCGCTGCTGGTGCACGGGCATCTCGACGTCGTCCCCGCCGATCCCGCCGAGTGGAGCGTCCACCCGTTCTCCGGCGAGGAGCGCGACGGCTACGTCTGGGGCCGCGGCGCGGTGGACATGAAGGACATGGACGCCATGGTGCTGGCGCTCGTCCGCGACTGGGCCCGCACCGGCGTCCAGCCGCCGCGGGACATCGTGCTCGCCTACGTCGCCGACGAGGAGGCCGGAGGCCGGCTCGGCGCCCGCTGGCTGGTCGACGAGCACCCCGACCTGTTCGAGGGCTGCACCGAGGCGATCAGCGAGGTCGGCGGCTTCAGCATCACCGTGCGCGACGACCTGCGCCTCTACCTGGTGCAGACGGCGGAGAAGGGCCTGGCGTGGATGCGCCTGACCGCCACGGGCAAGCCCGGCCACGGCTCCTTCGTGCACGACGACAACGCCGTCACCCGGCTGTGCCAGGCCGTCGCCCGCCTGGGGTCGGCCCGGCTGCCCACCGTGCTCACCCCGCCCATGCGGCAGTTCCTCGCCGCGGTCGAGGACGCCTACGGCATCGAGATCGACCCGGACCAGCCCGAGGAGGCGCTGGCCCGCCTGGGCAGCATCAGCCGCATGATCGGCGCCGCGCTGCGCAACACGGCCAACCCGACCATGGTCGACGCCGGCTACAAGGCCAACGTCATCCCGGGCACGGCCAGCGCGACGGTCGACGGCCGTTTCCTCTACGGCCAGCAGGAGGAGTTCGAACGCCAGCTGGCCGGCCTCATCGGTGAGGGGATCCAGCGCGAGTGGATCGTGCTCGACAACGCCGTCGAGACGACGTTCGACGGCCCGCTGGTCGACCAGATGGTCGCCGCGCTGAAGTCGGAGGACGACGGTGCCCGCCCGGTGCCCTTCACGATGAGCGGCGGCACCGACGCGAAGAGCTTCGAGCGCCTCGGCATGCGCTGCTTCGGGTTCTCCCCGCTCCGCCTGCCGGCCGACCTCGACTTCGCGTCCCTGTTCCACGGCATCGACGAGCGGGTGCCGGTGGAGTCGCTGCGGTTCGGCATCCGGGTCCTCGACCGGTTCCTCCGGAACGCGTGATGTGATGCCGGGGTGACCGACACCACGCCCGCCCCCGGATCCGTCGCCCTGATCACCGGAGGGACCGGTGGCTTCGGCCGCGCCCTCGCGAGGAAGCTGCGGGCCCTGGGCGTCACCGTCGTCCTCACCGACCTCGACGGCGAGCGCAACCGGCAGGTCGCCGACGACCTCGGCTGCGAGTTCGTCCCGCTCGACGTCACCGACCGCGCCGCCAACCGGGCCGTCGTCGCGGAGATCGAGGAGCGGCACGGCCGGCTCGACGCCGCCTACCTCAACGCCGGCATCTCCGCGGCCAAGTCCGACGACGTCCTGGACATGGACGAGTTCATGAAGGTCGTGAACGTCGACCTGTTCGGCGTCGTCTACGGCGTGGAGGCGGCCCGCCCGGCCATCAAGCGCGCCGGGGGAGGAGCCATCGTGGTGACGGCGTCGCTGGCCGGGCTCTCGCCGATGGCCACCGACCCCGGCTACAGCGTCGCCAAGGGCGGCGCGATCGCCTTCGTGCGCTCGATGGCGCCGCGGCTGGCCGCCGAGGGGACGACGATCACCGCCATCTGCCCGGGGTTCGCCGACACCGCGATCATCGACCGTATCCGCGACCAGTTCCAGCAGGCCGGCTTCCCGGTGCTCTCCGCCGAGGAGGTGGCCGACGCCATGGTCATGGCGTGGACCTCGGGCCAGCCGGGTGCCGCGTACGTCATCCAGCCCGGGGTGGGCACGGTGCCCTACAAGTTCAAGGGCGTGCCGTCGGCGAAGACGGCGAGCGGCGAGACCGCCGTCGTCCCCGAAGCCCTGCGCCCGCCGTCGATGCGCTGAGGGAGGACCACCCGTCGCCCCACGCCTCGCACGCTCGGTGCGGGCCCCTGAAGGGTGGCCTCGGGCGGTCTGGCAGGGTCGGGGTCATGCGTGCATGGCGGGTACACGAGCTCGGCGATCCCTCGAAGGTCATGAGCCTCGACGAGGTCGAGCAGCCCACCCCGGGCGAGGGCCAGGTGCTGGTGGAGGTCCGGGCGGCGGCACTGAACTTCCCCGACGTCCTGATGGCCATGGGCATGTACCAGGAGAAGCCGCCGCTGCCGTACACGCCCGGCGTCGAACTGTGCGGCGAGATCGTCGGGACCGGTCAGCGGGTGATCGGCTCGCCGTCGGGCGGCCCGGGCGCCTTCGCCGAGTACGCCCTCATGGACGCCGACAACGCCTGGCCGGTGCCCGACGGCATGACCGACGAGAAGGCCGCGTCGCTCTACCTCACCTACCAGACCGGCTACGCGGGCCTGCACCGCCGCGCCAACATCCAGGCCGGCGACTGGCTGCTGGTGCACGCCGGGGCCGGGGGCGTCGGGACGGCGGCGATCCAGCTCGGCAAGGCCGCCGGCGCGAAGGTGATCGCGACCGCCGGTGGAGCCCGGAAGACGGAGGTCTGCCGCCAGCTCGGCGCCGACCACGTCATCGACTACACGACCGAGGACTTCGTCCCCATCGTCAAGGAGGTGACCGGCGGGCACGGCGCCGACATCGTCTACGACCCGGTCGGCGGCGACGTCTTCGACAAGTCCCGCAAGTGCATCGCCTTCGAGGGCCGGATCGTCGTGGTGGGCTTCACCAGCGGCCGCATCCCGGAGGCCCCGGCCAACCACCTGCTGGTGAAGAACTACAGCGTCGTCGGCCTGCACTGGGGGCTCTACCGGAAGATGGAGCCGTCCCTCATCGGCCACATCCACGACGAGCTGGTGAAGCTGGTCGAGTCCGGAGCGGTCGACCCGCTGGTGGGGGAGAGCCTTCCCCTGGACCAGGCGCCCCAGGCCCTGGCCAGGCTCGCCGACCGCAGCACCGTCGGCAAGGTGGTGCTCGTCCCCTGATGGTCCGTCCGGAGGCCAACGTCGAGCGTGCGGGGGACGGGTCCTCCTAGGCGTAGCGGAACGCCCGCCGCTCGGCGCGCTCGAACGGCCGGCGGAGGACGAGCTTCCACACCGCCACGAGCACGCGCCCGTGGTGCTGCTCACGCATCCGGGCCAGTGCGTCGGGCGGCAGGCCGTGCAGCACCCACGCCGCCAGGGTGAGCAGGTCGCCCCGGGAGTAGGCCGGCTCGAAGAACTCCTCGCCGATCCGCTCCCAGTCGGCGTGCTGCAGGTGTTCCTGCAGGATCGCCATGGCGTCGCGCTCCTCGTGCTGCAGATGCCGGCCGAGGTGGTCGCGAGCGGCGGCGAGGTCGGCCGCCAGTGCCGACCGGGCCGCCTCGTCCGCCGTGCCGGCGAGCCGGGCGAAACCGACGGAGCAGGCGGCGAGCAACGGGTCGATGCCGGCATGCTCAGCGGCCATCGCCTCCAGCGTTGCCCGCCCGGCCGCGTCGCCGGCCGCGTCCACCCTGGCCAGCAGCAGGGGCCACAGCCCGGCGTCCTCCCCGGTGTGGTGGTGGTGGAGGATCGTCGAGAACAGCCCCCAGCGGGCGTAGAGCCTCCGCCAGGTGGCCCGGTCCTCGACCGGGGTGGCCGCGGCGGCGCGGACGAAGTTCTCGAGGTCGCGGCGGAAGCCGCGGTGCATCGCCCACATGATCGTCAGGTCGACCGGGCCGTCGGGGGCCGCGGCCTGGCCCTCGAGCAGCAACTGCCCGCGGCCGTCGGTCCGGGCGACGAGGGTTCTGGTCATGTCGCATCTCCAGGGGTGGGGGTGGGGGTGGGGGGTGGGTCGGGGCAGACGTCAGGAGGCCAGCCGGCCTGAGGGCGCGCCGTTGCGCTCCAGGCTCTCCACCTCGTCGACGAGCGCGGTGCTCGCCGAGTCGGCGCGGAACACCGCTCCGAGAGCCTGGGCGTTCCGGCGGTAGGAGGGGTCGTCGAGCAGCTGTCGGACGGCCGCCGCGATCCGCTCCGGTCGGGCCGCGGGCTTGAGGCCGATCACGGCCCCGTGCCGGGCGGCCCGCACGACGTTGTCACCCTGGTCGCGGCCCATCGGCAGGCACAGAGTGGGCACGCCGGCCGCCAGCGCCTTGATCAGGGTGCCGTGCCCGGCGTGGGTGATCACGACGTCGGCGTCGGGGAACAGCCGGGCGTGCGGCGCCGAGCGGACGACGTGCACCTTCGCCGTCCCCGGGACCTCCGCAGGGTCCACGGCCGGGCCCGTCGTGACCACGCCCCGCACCGGCAGCGTGTCGAGAGCGGCGACGATCCGGCGCAGCACGGCGGCCTGCTGCATGTAGGTGCTCGACAGGCCCACGACCACCAGCGGC
This sequence comes from Blastococcus deserti, assembly GCF_042682525.1. Taxonomy (NCBI): domain Bacteria; kingdom Bacillati; phylum Actinomycetota; class Actinomycetes; order Geodermatophilales; family Geodermatophilaceae; genus Blastococcus; species Blastococcus deserti. Next base: position 21,268 of record NZ_JBHUHP010000008.1, on the reverse strand, counting down.
TCGACGCCCGCAGGGGGCTCGAACGGCTCGGACCAGACCGGGTCGTCGAGCACCGGTCCGACGTAGCGGACGTTGTCCGGCAGCGTGGCCGGCAGGTCGAACGTGGGCGAGGTGAGCACCAGCACCCGGGCGGCCCGGTCCCACTGCTCCCAGATCTCCCGGAGCGGCTCGAGCCCCAGCGCGGTCCGGGCCGCGTTGAGAGGCGGCAGGTTCCTGTTCCACAGCGCGGTGGCGAGCGCGTTCATCGCCCGGTCGCGGGCCCGGCCCAGCGGCCCGCGAGCGGGGGCCAGGCCGCTGCCGAAGGGCGGGATGCCCGGTGCCGGACGCGAGTAGATGTTGGCGCAGAGAGCCACGGCGGGAAGGCCCATCGACTCGGCCCCGACCAGTGCCCCGAGCAGGGGCCCGCTGGCGACGACGGCGTCGGCCGGGGCTGTCGACAGTGCCTCGCGGACGTCGGCGGCGTAATCCGCCGCAGGCCCGGTGATGATGCGCTCGCAGAGACGGTTGAGCAGGGCGACGGGCGTGCGGCACTCCCAGTCCTTGATGACGTCGTCCTCGAGCGCCTGGGACGTCCGGTGCGGGGCCCGGGTCCAGCTGCGGAACTCCGCGCCCGCGGCCGCGACGTCCGGCGCGAGGGTGGGGTCGCCGAGGACCGTCACCCGGTGCCCGCGGGCGACCAGCCGGCGGACGACGCCGACCTCCACGGGAACGGTGCCTCCGCCGTCCCAGAGCGCGACCAGGTACTGCACGGCGTGCCTCCTCAGGGGGTGGGGGTCGTCGCGAGGGCGGCCCGGAGCAGGGACTGCAGAACGGTGGTGGTCTCGGCGCGCGAGTGGCCGAGGTCGCGGCGCAGCAGCTTCCACGTGCCGACGTCGGTGACGGCGTACAGCGCGGCGAGCACCCGGCGCCGCTGCCGGGGGTCGTCGGGGAGCTGCTCGCCGAACGTCCTCTCCAGCCAGGCGGTGTGGCGGGAGCGGGCGAGCTGCAGCCCCTCGCCGAGCGCGGGGATCCGCTCCGCCACGGCGGCGAGCCGCACGTTGGCATCGCCCAGTGCCTCGTACTGGCGCATGATCCCGCGCACGAAGCCGGCCACGTCGCCCGGCGCGACGGGCCCGCGCAGCGCGTCGATCTCCGGCCCCATGACGTCGACCACGGCGAGCGCGAGGCCCTCCTTCGAGGAGAAGTGGTTGAGGAGGGTCTGCTGGGTGACGCCCGCGTCGGCGGCGACATCGACGAGGCGGACCTCGTCGTAGGCCATCTCTAGGAACCGGCTGCGCGCCGCCGCCAGGATGCGTTCACGGGTCCGCTGCACACCCTCGGCCCGCGCCTGCATCCGATAGCTGCGGGTGGTGTCCGTCACACAGCCAGCATGCCGTTCGCTTGGCTTTCGGTCAAGCGAAAACTTGAGTCGCCATCAAGCCAAATGAGATGCCTCCCGCTCACCGGCCTGCGGGCGACGTAGCGTGGACGCCGTCATGGCTTCCCCCTCACGCCTGGTTCCCGGCGAGCGCCCGGAACTCCGCGCCGATTGTTCCCGTTGCGCCGGCCTCTGCTGCGTGGCACCGCCGTTCGCCGCCTCCGCCGACTTCGCCATCGACAAGCCCGCGGGGGTGCCTTGCCCGAACCTGCGCCGGGACTTCGGCTGCGGCATCCACGCGGAGCTGCGCGAGCGGGGCTTTCCCGGCTGCACGGTTTTCGACTGCTTCGGCGCCGGGCAGCGGATCACGCAGGAGACCTTCGGCGGCCGCAGCTGGCGGGAGGAGCCGGAGATCGCGGCCGCACAGTTCGCCGTGCTGCCGGTCGTGCGGCAACTACACGAGGCGCTGTGGTACCTGACGGAGGCGGAGACGCTCCCGGCGGCCGGGCCGCTGCGAGTAGAGCTAGGGGCGGCGCGGGACGGGATCGAGCGGCTCGCCGCTGGTTCCGCCGAGGAGCTGGCCGGTCTCGACGTCGGCGCCCACCGGCGCGAGGTGGGCGAACTGCTCGGCAGGGTCGATGAGCTGGTCCGTGGCCACCGCCCGGGCGCCGACCGCCGCAACGCCGACCTGATGGGTAAGGACCTGCGGCGCCGGGACCTCCGCAACGCCGACCTCCGCGGTGCCTACCTGATCGGCGCCGACCTGCGCGGGGTCGTGCTCGGGTCGGCGAACCTGCTGGGTGCCGACCTCCGGGGGGCCGACCTCCGGGGCGCGGACCTCAGCCGGTGCCTGTTCCTCACCCAACCGCAGGTGACCGCCGCGCGGGGAGACATGTCGACGCGGCTCCCTGTCGCCGTGTCAGCGCCCCCGCACTGGGCGGCGGCGCCTAGATGACCGGCAGCGGCAGGTAGGACAGTCGCGCACGGCGGCGCAGGATCGCCTGGCGCGTGCCGTCGGGGTGCAGCTGGAGGCGGGCCAGTTCCCAGCCGCCGGTGTCGGCCTGAAGGCTCAGCATGGTCGCCGCTGCGGACCGGGACGTGCCCGGTGGGATCCGCAGCGGCGCGTACTGGTAATCCGCGGCCGCCTCCATCACGCCGATTGTGCATGGCCGACGGCCATCGGTCACGCGATCCTGATGCGGTTGCCATCCCGGGTCTGCCGGTGCCTGGCCCGGACGGCAGGATGGACGCGACCCACCAGCGCACGACGAGGGAGGACGACGTGACCGGACCCGGTATCCCGAGCGAGGTGCCCGACGCCGACCGCGCGGAGCAGGAGGCGCTGCTGGACCCGCCCGCCGTGGTCACGGCCGGCGACGCGAGTCCCCCGCCGGAGGACGTGCCGGAGGCCGACGCGCTGGAGCAGCAGCTGTCGGCGCGGCCGGGCGAGGCGGGCAGTCCGCTGCGGGGGGTCGGTGACCGGGAGGCGAACGAGGCCGACGTCCTGGAGCAGGACGCCGACGTGCCGGTGGACGACGACGACGTCCTGGCCTGAACCCGTCACGTCGCCCGACTGCACGCCGGACGGCACATCTGGCTGAACTGCCCTGTGCCGGATCGCTCCGAGGGCACTAGAGTTCGCGGCCCCACACGACCGGACGAGGCGGGCAGCATGGTGCAGCGACGTGACATGCGGGTCTCCGACGCCGAGCGGCAGGCGGTCGTCGATCGCCTGCTCGCCGCCGTCGACGAGGGGCGCCTGGACCTCCAGGAGTACGACCGCCGGATCGTCGGTGCCTACGGCGCCGTCTCCTACGGCGACCTCGACGACCTGCTCGAGGACCTTCCGCCGGTCCGGCCGACGACCCCCGAGCCGGCAACCTGGGCGGTCCGCCCGACCGTGCCGGCCGCGCTCGCGGTCCTTTGGGCGGTATGGCTGTCCCTCTCCACGGTCGGTCTCGTGCTGTGGGGCCTGTTCGGTCTCGGCGGCGGGCCGGGCTCGTTCTGGCCGCTCTGGGTGCTGGCCGCAGGCGCTCCGCTTCCAGGCGTCTCCGCGGGCATCCTGGCTGCGCGCCGCCGTTCCGCGGTGCCGTCGAGTGTCGCCCTGCTGTCGTCTCCCGCGCGCTGAGACGACAGCAAGGCGACACTCACCGCCGGGGTCAGCCGGCGAGATCGCCCAGCTCGGCCAACAGGGTGGCCAGCCGGGTGCGGCGGGGCCGGACGTCGACCTCGCGCACCGCCCGCGCCAGCGCGGCGCCGCTGGCGTGCACGATCGACAGGTGCTTCTGCGCTCGGGTCAGCGCGGTGTAGACCAGCGGCCGCGACAGCATGCCGCCGGCCTCCGGCGGCAGCACGACCACCACGCCGGGCCACTCCGACCCCTGCGCCCGGTGCACGGTGATCGCCCAGCCGTGCCGCAGGTCCGACAGTGCCTGCCCGGTCACCGTGACCGGACCGGAGGAGAACGAGACGTCGATCGAGCCCTCGCCGGTGCCGGTGACCGTGCCCACCTCGCCGTTGGCGAAGCCGGTCGGCTCCAGCTCGAGATGGTTGGCCGTCGCGACGACGCGGTCGCCGGGGTCGAAACCGAAGACGGTGCCGCCCCCGGGGTTCAGTTTCTCCTTGAGCGCCTTGTTCAGCTCGATCGTGCCGGCCGGCCCACGGTGCACCGGCGTCACCACCTGCACCCCGCCCGGTTCGATGCCGAGGGCCCGCGGGATGGAGTCGGTGACCAGCTGCACCACCCGCCGCGCCGCCTCGGCGCTGCCGGCGGCCGGCACGACGACCACCTCCCGGTCGGGGGAGTCGACCGGGGGCAGCTCGCCGCCGCGCACCGCGGTGGCCAGCCGGGCGATCGCGCCGCCCTCGGCTTGCCGGTAGAGGGTGGTCAGCTCGGTGACCGGCACCGCGCCCGAGTCGATCAGGTCGCCGAGCACGTGGCCGGGCCCGATCGAGGGCAGCTGCGCCGGATCGCCCACGAGGAGCAGGTGCGTCCCGTCGGGGCAGGCCTCCAGCAGTGCGGCGGTCAACTCGACGTCCAGCATCGAGGCCTCGTCGACGACGACGACGTCGGCGTCGAGCGGCCACTCCTCGTTGCGGGCGAACCCGCCGGTCGTGCCCTGCGCGCCGAGCAGCCGGTGCACGGTCACCGCGGGATGGTCGGTGAGCTCCTCCAGTCGCTTGGCCGCGCGGCCGGTGGGGGCCGCGAGCGCGATCTCGGTGCCCTTGGACCGCAGCAGTCTCACGACCGCCGCCACCGTGCGGCTCTTGCCGGTGCCCGGCCCGCCGGTCAGCAGGCTGACGCCGGACTCCAGGACCTGGGCGACGGCGGCCTGCTGGGCCTTGTCCAGCCCCTTGGCCACCGTGCGCACCGAGGCGGGGTCGGCGATGCGTTCCGCGGAGGCGGTCAGCCGGGCCACGCCCTCGGCCACGGCCTCCTCGGCCATGCCGTAGCGGGCCAGGGACAGCGACCGCAGCGCCGGGTCCGGTTCGGCTGCGTCGTCCTCCCCGTCCATCGCCTCCGGCTCCGGCGGCTCGTGCTCCAGCACCTCGCCGGACTCCACCGCGGCCACGATCGCTGCCGCGGGGTCGCTGATCCCCTCGGCCTGCAGCGCCGCGACGACCAGGTCGGCCGGCAGGACCGTGTGCCCGTCCCGGGTCGCCGTCCTGAGGGTGAGGCCGACGATGGCCCGGCCCCGGCGGCTGTCCTGCCGGTCGGCGCCCTTGAGAACGGCGATGGCCAGCCGGTCGGCGTCCACGAGGGTGACGCCGGGCAGGCCCAGCAGTGCCCAGGGGTCGTCCCGCAGCCGGCGGGCGGCGTCGGGCCCCAGTGTGTCGGCCACGCCCGCGGCCAGCCGGGCCTGCAGGCCGGCACCGACGAGCAACTCCACCACCTCGTAGGTCGGCTGCGCGGCCAGGAAGCCGGAGAACAGCCGCTCGGCCCGCTGCCGGCCCACCCGGGGCAGTCTGAGCAGCCGGTCGGCGGTGACGTCGTCGGGCGAGGTGATCCCGGCCGCCGGCAGCTCCGCCGCCGTGCGCCGGCCCAGGCCCGGCCAGAGCCCCGCGGCGCAGAAGGCGGCGAAGACGGGGTCGCCCCCGGCCGCCGGGGTCGCCGCCGCGGTCATGCCTCCGACCGCCGCTCGGGATAGCCGAACGCCGGCGCCGAGACGTCCTCCAGGGCGGTGCGGATGGCGGCCGGCAGCCGGACCGTGTCGGCGTCCAGGCTGGCCTGCAGCTGCTGTGCGGTGCGCGCCCCGACGATCGGCGCCACCACGCCCGGCCGGTCGCGCACCCACGCCAGGGCGACCGCCAGAGGCGTGGTGCCCAGCCCGTCGGCCGCGGTGATCACGGCCTCCACGATCCGGTCGGCCGCGGCCGACCGCAGGCCGTCGATGAAGACCTGCCACTGCGGTGAGGCGCCCCGGGACTCCGACGGCGTGCTGTGCCGGTACTTGCCGGTGAGCAGGCCGCGCCCGAGCGGCGACCAGGGCAGGACACCGAGGCCCAGCGCCTCGGCGGCGGGGATGACCTCCCGCTCGATCCCACGCTGCAGCAGCGAGTACTCGACCTGCGTGCTGACGATCGGGGTGCGCCCCGGCCAGGCCCTCTGCCAGGTGACCGCCTGGGCGGTCTGCCAGCCGGTGTAGTTGCTGATGCCCACGTAGCGCGCCCGCCCGGAGGAGACGGCGAGGTCGCAGGCGGCGAGGGTCTCCTCCAGCGGGGTCGTCTCGTCCCACGCGTGCAGCTGCCACAGGTCCACGTAGTCCAGGCCCAGCCGTTCCAGGGAGGCGTCCAGGGCGGCGAGCAGGTGCCCGCGCGAGGCGCCCCGACCCATGGGGCCCGGCGAGGTGCGGCCGACGGCCTTGGTCGCGACCAGCAGGTCGGCCCGGGGGACGACGTCGGCGAGCAGATGGCCGAGGGTGCGCTCGCTGTCGCCGTCGCAGTAGACGTCGGCGGTGTCCACCAGCGTGCCGCCCGCGTCGACGAAGGCGGTGAGCTGCATGGCGGCCTCGGCCTCGTCGGTGTCCCGGCCCCACGTCATCGTGCCCAGCGCCAGCCGGGACACGACCAGACCACTGCGTCCCAGTGCGCGTTGCTCCACGACCGGCCAACCTACCGCCGCAGCGGCGGCACCACCGGCGACCACCCGGACGCCCGGAGCGGCGCGGCGGGTCGCCCCTGCACCCCGCCTAGGGTGAGCGGTCGTGCCCGTCCGACCCGCCCTCCGCCCTGTCCGCCCCGGCCCGGCGGGAGGGTCCCGATGACCTGGATCGAGGCCGTCGTCCTGGGTCTGGTGCAGGGCCTGACCGAGTTCCTGCCGATCTCCTCCAGTGCGCACCTGCGCCTGGTGGGCGAGCTGTTCGGCTGGGACGACCCCGGGGCGGCGTTCACCGCGATCACCCAGATCGGCACCGAGGCCGCCGTCCTGCTGTACTTCCGCAAGGACATCGCCCGCATCGTCGTCGCGTGGCTCGGGTCGCTGGCCGGCCGGCGCACGGGCGACCCCGACGCCCGCACGGGCTGGCTGATCATCGTCGGCAGCATCCCGATCGTCGTCCTCGGTCTGCTGTTCCAGGACGACATCGAGACGACGCTGCGCGATCTGCGCATCGTCGCGATCGCGCTGGTCGCCTTCTCGCTGATCCTGTTCTGGGCCGACCGCGTGGGCGCCAAGAAGCGCGAGCTGCACGACCTCACCGTCGCGCACGGCGTCGCGTTCGGCTTCGCCCAGGCGATGGCTCTGGTCCCCGGCGTGTCCCGCTCGGGTGGCACGATCACCATGGGGCTGTTCCTGGGCTACTCGCGGGCGGCCGCGGCCCGCTACTCGTTCCTGCTCGCCGTCCCGGCGGTGCTGGGATCGGGGTTCTTCCAGGTCTACGAGGCGCTGACCGGGGACGTCGCGGGCGCCGGCGTCGCCTGGGGGCCGACGGCCCTGGCGACGGTGATCGCCTTCGGCGTGGGCCTCACCGTGATCGCCTGGCTGCTGCGCTACCTGGACCGCGGCAGTTTCACGCCGTTCGTCGTCTACCGCGTCGTGCTCGGTCTGCTGGTCCTCGCGCTGGTCGGCGCCGGGGTGCTGTCCCCCACCTGAGCAAGGACCCCACTCTCTCCACCCTTCGCACGCTCAGGGCGGGGCCCGGGACGGGGCCGCTCCAGCACGTCACCACGCTCGGGGCGGGCCTCGGGACCGGGCCTGACGGGGCCGCCGACATACTCTCCTGCCCGTGACCACGGTGATCCTCCTCAGGCACGGGCGCACGACGGCCAACACCGGAGGCGTCCTGGCCGGCTGGTCCCCGGGGGTCCGGCTCGACGAGACCGGCGAGGCCCAGGTCGCGGCGGTGGGCAAGCGGCTGGCGCAGGTGCCGCTCGCGGCCGTGGTCAGCAGCCCGCTCGAGCGCTGCGCGCAGACCGCCGCGGCGGTCGTGGCCGGGCGGGACGTCACGGTGCAGACCGACGACCGGCTGGGCGAGGCCCGGTACGGCGACTGGACCGGCCGGCCGATCAAGGAGCTGGCCAGGGAGCCGCTGTGGAAGGTGGTCCAGCAACACCCGTCGGCCGCCGTCTTCCCCGGGCCGGAGGGGGAGGGGCTGGCCCAGACCCAGGCCCGCGCGGTCGCCGCCGTCCGCGCCTGGAACGCCGCGCTCGGCCCCGACGCGGTGTGGCTGGCGTGCAGCCACGGCGACGTCATCAAGGCCGTCCTCGCCGACGCGCTGGGCCTGCACCTGGACCAGTTCCAGCGGATCGTGGTCGACCCGGCGTCGATCTCGGTGGTCACCTACACCGACACGCGGCCGTTCGTCCTCCGCGTCAACGACACCGGTGGCGACGTCTCCGCGCTGATCCCGCCGCCGCGCAGGCGCCGGCGGCGCAAGGCGTCGTCCGACGCCGTTGTCGGGGGCGGGGCGGGCACGACCGTCTGACCTCGGTGTCGTCGGCGCGACCGGCGCGGTCGCCCGCGTAACCTGGGCGCGTGCCCCGTCAGGTCCATCTCTTCGACCGCCCGACCCGGTTCGTGGCCGGCACCGTGGGTCAGCCCGGGGACCGCACCTTCTACCTGCAGGCGTCCGACGAGACCGGTCGCACGGTGAGCGTCGCGCTGGAGAAGACGCAGGTGCAGGTCCTCGCCGACCGGATGAGCGAGCTCCTCGACGAGGTCGCCGGCCGGCTGAACACGGTGATCCCGCCCGAGGCCGACGTCGACGACCTCGAACCGCTCACCGCACCCGTCGACGAGGAGTTCCGCGTCGCGGCCATGGGCCTGGCGTGGGACGGCGCCGCCGGGGCGGTCGTGGTGGAGGCCGTCGCCGCGGGGGAGGAGCCCATCGACGAGGACGCCATCCTGTCCGACAGCGACGAGGGCCCCGACGCACTCCGCGTGACGATCACGCCCATGGCGGCGCGGGCCTTCATCACCCGCGCCCGCCGGGTGGTCGCCGCCGGCCGGCCCCCGTGCCCGCTGTGCTCGCTGCCCCTCGACCCGGCCGGGCACGTGTGCCCGCGGCAGAACGGCTACCGCCGCTGACCGGCGGCTCGTCGATGAGCGAGCAACCGATCGAGCCGGAACTGCGTCCGCCCGCGGACGACGAGGAGGCACTCTCGCTGCTGCGCGAGGGCGTGATCGACCTCGAGGGCCGGATGCTGGACGCGTCCAACGTGACCCTCGTCGGCGCGATCCGGACGGCGGAGCTGGCCGCGGAGTGCGTGTACAAGCCGGTCGCGGGGGAGCGGCCCCTCTGGGACTTCCCGGACGGCACCCTGGCCGGTCGCGAGATCTCCGCCTTTCTCGTCTCGCAGGCGACCGGCTGGCGCGTCGTGCCCCCCACCGTGCTGCGGGAGGGCCCGTTCGGCCCCGGGATGGTGCAGCTGTGGATCGACGGCGACGACGACGTCGACCTGCCGGCGTTCGTGCGGCGGGACCACCCGGCGCTGCGCCGCATGGCGGTGTTCGACGCGGTGGTCAACAACGCCGACCGCAAGGGCGGGCACATCATCCCGACCCGCGACGGGCACGTGTACGGCGTCGACCACGGCATCTGCTTCTCGGTGGACCCGAAGCTGCGCACGCTGCTGTGGCGCTGGGCGAACAAGCCGCTGACCCCGGAGACGGTGGCCGTGCTCGAGTACCTGGGGGACGAGCTGCGCGGCAACCTCGGTGACCAGCTGCACGAGCACCTGACCCGCCGCGAGGTCCGCTGCACCCAGCAACGGGTGGCCGAGCTCCTGCGCACCGGCCGGCATCCCGAGCCCAGCGGCGAGTGGCCCGCCCTTCCCTGGCCACCGTTCTAGCGCGCTGCCGAGCGGGGGCCGGAGGCTCCCCGAGGGGTGGCGAGGAAGGGCTCGACGCAGGTCGGGACGGCTCCTGGCCGCGGTCGGAGCCTGGTAGGGCGACAGTGGACACATGCCGCACCGCAGCCGACTGTCCATCCTGCTGCTCGACCTGCCGCCGGAGCACCACGTCGCCGGCACCGACTTCTGGGCCGGCGCCACCGGGCGCTCGGCCGAGCCCGACCACACCGACGAGGACTGGGCGTCGCTCGGCTCGTTCGCCGACGGGTGGCAGATCGAGATCCAGCGGACCGGCGAGGGGACGCCGCCGCGGTGGCACGTCGACATCGAGACCGACGACATCCCCGCCGAGGTGGCGCGACTCGAGGCCCTGGGGGCAACCCGCCACCGGGACATGGGCTCGTTCTGGCAGATGCTCGACCCTGCCGGGCTCGTCTTCTGCGTCGTCGGCATCCAGACCGGCGAGGCCTTCGAGCGCTATGCCGTGCGCTGGCCGTGAACCGGCCGTGAGACCTACTCCAGCCGGACCAGGTCGATCATCGCGGCGGCCTGCAGCCCGTCGCCGTCCACCGTGAGCACCTCGAGCGGCACCCGCCGCCAGACCGCGAGCAGCAGGTCGCCCGCGGTGCCCGTCAGCGCCGCGATCGGGAAGGGCTTCGACCCGGGGAAGAGCGTCCGCTCGGCATCGGCGTCGACGGCGTGGAAGACGACGGGGTGGGCGTTCTCGGGCGGGCCGTCGGGCAGCGCGCCGGGGACCATGACGTCCAGCCACTCGTCGAGGCCGTCGAGGCCGACGGCGGTGGGGATCGGGCGGACGTCGCCGAGCACCTGCTCGACGTCGACGGTGTGGATGGTGGCCTCCAGCGCCTGACGCCGGAGCACGAAGGCGACGTCCTGCTGCGGTGCCCAGGTCCACACCCGCTCGGCGGGATCGGCGCCGGCCAGCACCAGCTCCAGTTCGGCGTTCTGCGCGGCGAGGAAACCCAGCAGCTCGTCGTCGGGGTGCCGGGGCGGCTCGACGTAGGTCGAGGGGTCCGGGGCGCGGGTCTTCACCACCCATGACCAGAAGTGCTGGACCTCCGAGAGGTGCCACACCAGGTCGGCGAGCCGCCACCCCGGGCAGCCGGGCACCGGCGCGGCCCACCCGTGCTCGAGCACCGCCTCGGCGGCCGCGCCGGCGAACCGGGCGTTGGCCTTCTCCAGCACAGGGAGGTACTCGTCCAGCTCCATGACCCCTCGCCGCACGACCCCTCGCCGCACGACCCCTCGTCGCATGGCCCCTCCTCGCCGGTGGTTCCTCGCGACACAGTAGGGCCGGTAGCCGCTCCTGAGGCAGGATGCGGCCATGACGCCCGAGTCGGCCCTGGCGTGCCTCGAGGCCGGATCCCGCGACGCCCCCACCGTCGTCCTGCTGCACGGCCTGGGGACCAGCGGATGGATGTGGGATCGCCTGGTGAGCGCTCTCGGCGACGACCTGCACCTCGTGGTCGTCGATCTGCCCGGGCACGGCAGGAGCCGGACCAGACCGTGGGTCTCCCTGCACGACACCGCCACGGCCGTCGCCGACGTCGTGGCCAGGCACGCCGCGGCGGGATCGGCGCACCTGGTGGGCCTGTCACTGGGCGGCTACGTGGCCGCCACCCTGGCCGCCGCCCGGCCCGACCTGGTGCCGAGCGCGCTGTCAGCGGGGTGAACGTGCTCCCCTTCCCGCATCCCCGGCTGATGCGGCTCAGCGGACGGCTCCTGAACCCCTTCATGACGTCCGGCCCCATGCTGAGGGCCAACGCGCGTGCCCTGCGCGTCCCGCCCGAGGACCTGGAGGCCTACGTCCGCGAGGCGCGCAGCGTCGCCCCGGGGACGTTCCTCCGCGTCGGCAGCGAACTCACCACCTACGGCGTCCCCGCGGAGGCGGGGTCCTCCCCGTGCCGGCTGCTCGCCGTGGCGGGGGAGCGGGAGCACGACCTCGTCCGCCGGTCCCTCCCGGTGCTGGCCGGTGCGTTCCCGCGCGGCCGGGCACGGGTGATCCCCGGCGTCGGGCACGCCTGGAACGGGGAGGCGCCGGAGCTGTTCGCCGAGGTGCTGTTGGCGCAGGTGGCCGATCGTCCCCTGCCACCGGCCCTCGTCGAGCCGGCGGCAGACGTCCGGTTCCCCTCGCCGGAGGGACGGCCGGCCCCGGGCTGAGCAGGCCCGTCGGAGCTCCGATCTAGGCTCGTGCCGTGCTCTCCTGGCCCGCCCCCCTGCTGCCGACCCTGCCCGGGACCGGGCCCGTGCTCAAGGTCCACGACACCGCTCGCGGCGAGGTGGTGGCCACCAGCCCCGGCCCGACCGCGCGGATGTACGTCTGCGGCATCACGCCCTACGACGCCACCCACCTCGGGCACGCGGCGACCTACCTGGCCTTCGACCTGGTCAACCGGGTGTGGCGGGACGCCGGCCACGCCGTCCACTACGTCCAGAACGTCACCGACATCGACGACCCGCTGCTCGAGCGCGCCCACCGCGACAACGAGGACTGGATCGTGCTCGGCATGCGGGAGACGGCTCTGTTCCGCGAGGACATGGCCGCCCTCCGCGTGCTGCCGCCCGAGGACTTCGTCGGCGCCGTCGAGTCCATCCCGCGGATCGTCGCCCACATCGAGGACCTCCTGTCCGAGGGCCTCGCCTACGTCCTGGACGACGGCACCGGCGACGTCTACCACGACGTCTCGCAGGCCCCCGGGTTCGGCAGCGAGTCCGGCTACGACGAGGCCACGATGCTGGGCTTCTTCGCCGAGCGCGGGGGCGACCCCGACCGCCCGGGCAAGCGCCAGGCCCTCGACCCGATGCTCTGGCGGGGCCAGCGGCCCGGTGAGCCGTCGTGGCCGGGCCCGCGTGGCACCACCGGCCGGCCCGGCTGGCACATCGAGTGCGCCACGATCGCGCTCGACACCATCGGCATGGGCTTCGACGTGCAGGGCGGCGGCAGCGACCTGATCTTCCCGCACCACGAGTTCTCGGCCGTGCACGCCGAGGCGCTCACCGCCACCAAGCCCTTCGCCCGGGCCTACGTGCACGCGGCGATGATCGGCCTCGACGGCGAGAAGATGAGCAAGAGCCGCGGCAACCTGGTCTTCGTCTCCCGGCTGCGGGGCGACGGTGTCGATCCGATGGCGATCCGGCTGGCCCTGCTGTCGGGCCACTACCGCACCGACCGCGCCTGGACGACGGACCTGCTGCGCACCGCCGAGCAGCGGCTGGAGACCTGGCGCCGCGCCGTGGCGCAGGACGCTGGGGCGCCGGCCGGGCCGGTCCTGCACGGGGTGCGCGAGCGGCTGACCGACGACCTCGACAGCCCGGGCGCCATCGCACTGGTCGACGCCTGGGCGGAGGCCACCCTGTCCGGCGCGGGGGACCAGGAGGAGCAGGCCCCGGCCGTCGTCTGCGACCTCGTCGACGCGCTGCTCGGCGTCGACCTCCAGGACTGCTGATGACGGCGCAGCCGCCTTTCCGGTTCACCGACCGGGCGGCGCGCGAGCGTGCGGAGGAGCAGCTGGCCCCCGCGGCGACGCGGGCGGCGGCCAGCCGGGGCCGGGCCCGTCCGGAGCCGGAGGACCCGCTGCGCACGGCGTTCGAGCGGGACCGGGACCGCATCCTGCACGCCAAGGCGTTCCGCCGGCTCAAGCACAAGACGCAGGTCTTCCTCAACCCCGACGGCGACCACTTCGTCACCCGCCTCACCCACACGCTGCAGGTCACCCAGGTCGCCCGGTCCCTCGCGCGGGCGCTGGGGCTCAACGACTCGCTCGCCGAGGCCATCGCCCTCGCCCATGACGTCGGGCACTCACCGTTCGGGCACATCGGCGAGGAGGCGTTCGACCCCTACGTCGCCGGCGGCTGGCACCACGCGGCGCAGGGCGTGCGGATCGTCGAGACCCTCGAGGACCTCAACCTCACCTGGGAGGTGCGCGACGGCGTCCGAGCCCACAGCTGGAAGATCGATCCGCCGCCCGCCACCCGCGAGGGGGAGTGCGTCCGCTACGCCGACCGGATCGGCTACCTGTCCCACGACGCGCTCGACGCCATCCGCGCCGGCGTGATCCGGCCGGCGGACCTGCCCGCCCGGGCCCGCGAGGTCTTCGGCGAGCCGGGCAGCGAGATGGTGGGCACCATGATCGACGCCGTCCTCGAGGGGTCCCTGTCCGGGAACGGTCCCGCCGGTGCCGTCGTCATGGCGCCGGGGCCCCTGGCGGCGATGCACGAGCTGCGGGCGTTCATGTTCGAGCGGGTCTACGCCTCAGAGACGGCGGCCGGCCAGAAGCACGTGGCCATCGACGTCATCCGCCGGCTGGTCGACCACCACCTGGCCCATCCCGAGCTGATCCCGGCGTCCTACCGCGACACGGAGGCCGACGCCGTCACCCAGGTCGTCGACTACGTCTCGGGCATGACCGACCGCTTCGCACTGTCGATGCACGACCGGCTCTTCGACGCCGACGCAGCCGCCAGGATGGTTGCCCTGTTGCGGTGATCGGTTCTGGCGCGAGGAGGGGGGCCCCGGAGGCTGTCCGCGATCGGGCGACGCAGCGGCTCAGCGGCGGTCGGGACGGCACCTGGCCGTGGTGCGGTCCGGAGGACCGCAGTGCGATCGCTCAGCCCCCGGAGGCACCCCGGCGCCGCAGGTAGCGCTCGAACTCCTTGGCGATCGTGTCGCCGTTGGCCTGCGACAGGTCCACTTCGGTGGCGCGTTCCTCCAGCGAGCGGACGTACTCGACGACCTCGTCGTCCTCGTTGGCCATCTCGTCGACGGTCTTCACCCAGTCCTCGGCCTGCTGCGGCAGGGCGCCGAGCGGAACGGTCAGCTCGAGGACCTCCTCGACCCGCTGCAGCAGCGCGACGGTCGCCCGCGGCGACGGGGGCTGCGACACGTAGTGCGGCACGGCGGCCCAGAAGCTGATCGCCGGCAGCCCGGCCTGGACGCAGGCGTCCTGGAAGACGCCGAGGATGCCGGTGGGCCCCTCGTAGCGGGAGGTCTCCAACCCGTAGAGCCGGGCCGACTCGGCGTCGTAGGCCGAGCCGGTCACCGGGGTGGGCCGGGTGTGCGGGGTGTCGGCCAGCAGCGCCCCGAGGGCGACGACGATCGAGGCGTCCAGCTCGCGCAGGATCTCGATGAGCTCCTCGCAGAAGCCCCGCCAGCGCATGTTGGGCTCGATGCCGCGGATGAGGATGACGTCGCGCTCGCTGCCGGGCGGACGGGCCACCGAGATCCGGGTCGTGGGCCACTCGATGCGGCGGCTGACGCCGCCGATCAGCGACACGGTCGGGCGGTTCACCTGGAAGTCGTAGTAGTCCTCCGGGTCCAGCGCGGCCAGCGGTTTGGCGTCCCAGATGAGCTCGAGGTGCTCGACCGCTCCGGTCGCGGCGTCCCCGGCGTCGTTCCAGCCCTCGAAGGCCACGACCACGACGGGGTCGGTCAGCTGGGGCAGGTCGTCTGCGGTGGACTGAGGATCGATCACCTTTGCGAGCCTACGTCGATCCGCCGCGGGTGCCGCGCTCTCACACCCCTTCCGTGTGGGCCGGCACCCGCGACGAGGGAACCGATCCGCCGTCGGGCGCGTCTAGTCTTGTTCGGTGTCCGCCCACGGCCCGTCCCTCCGTCCCGATGTCACGGCCGAGCTCACCGCGCTGCTCGCGCAGCGCATCCTGGTGCTCGACGGTGCGATGGGCACCGCGATCCAGCGGAAGCGGCCCGACGAGGCCGGCTACCGCGGCGAGCGGTTCGCCGACTGGCCGACCGACGTGCAGGGGAACAACGACCTGCTCAGCGTCACCGCGCCCGAGATCATCGCCGGCATCCACCGCGAGTACCTCGACGCCGGCGCCGACCTGATCGAGACCAACACCTTCAACGCGACGCGGATCTCGCTGGCCGACTACGGCATGCAGGACCTCGCCTACGAGCTGAACGTCGCCTCGGCCCGGCTGGCCCGCGAGGCGTGCGACGCCATGACCGAGCGAACCCCGGGCAAGCCCCGCTACGTCGTCGGGGCGATCGGCCCGACCAGCCGGACGGCGTCCATCTCACCCGACGTCAACGACCCCGGGGCTCGCAACGTCACCTTCGACGAGCTCGTCGAGGCCTACCTGGAGCAGGCCGACGGGCTCGTGGACGGCGGCGTGGACGTGCTGCTCGTCGAGACCATCTTCGACACGCTGAACGCCAAGGCCGCCATCTTCGCGCTGGAAACCCTGTTCGAGCAGCGGGGGCGGCGCTGGCCGGTGATGATCTCCGGGACCATCACCGACGCCTCCGGCCGCACGCTGTCGGGTCAGGTGACCGAGGCCTTCTGGCACTCCGTGCGGCACGTCCACCCGCTGCTCGTCGGCCTCAACTGCGCGCTCGGGGCGAAGGAGATGCGGCCCTACATCGCCGAGCTCTCCCGCGTCGCCGACACCTTCGTCTCCTGCTATCCCAACGCCGGCCTGCCCAACGCCTTCGGCGAGTACGACGAGTCGCCGGAGGAGACCGCCGCCGTGCTCGGGGAGTTCGCCGGCAGCGGCTTCGTCAATCTCGTCGGCGGCTGCTGCGGCACGACGCCCGCCCACATCGCGGCGATCGCCGCCGCGGTCGAGGACGAGGCGCCCCGCACGCCGGCCCAGGCCGCGCCCGCGCTCCGGCTGTCGGGGCTGGAGCCGCTCACCGTCACCGCGGACACCCTCTTCGTCAACGTCGGCGAGCGCACCAACATCACCGGGTCCGCCCGCTTCCGCAACCTCATCAAGGCCGGCGACTACCCCGCCGCCCTCGCCGTCGCCCGCCAGCAGGTCGAGGCCGGCGCGCAGGTCATCGACGTCAACATGGACGAGGGGATGATCGACGGCGTCGAGGCGATGGACCGCTTCACCAAGCTGATCGCCGCCGAACCGGACATCTGCCGCGTCCCCGTGATGATCGACTCCTCGAAGTGGGAGGTCATCGAGGCCGGGCTCAAGTGCGTGCAGGGCAAGTCCATCGTCAACTCCATCTCCCTGAAGGAGGGCGAGGAGAAGTTCGTCCGCGAGGCCCGCCTGTGCCGCAAGTACGGCGCCGCCGTCGTCGTCATGGCGTTCGACGAGCAGGGCCAGGCCGACACGCTCGAGCGGCGGACGCAGATCTGCCGGCGCGCCTACGACATCCTCACCGAGCAGGTCGGCTTCCCGGCCGAGGACATCATCTTCGACCCGAACATCTTCGCCGTGGCCACGGGCATCGAGGAGCACGCGAACTACGGCGTCGACTTCATCGAGGCCACCCGCTGGATCAAGCAGAACCTGCCAGGCGCCCTCGTCTCCGGCGGCGTCTCCAACGTGTCCTTCTCGTTCCGCGGCAACAACCCCGTGCGCGAGGCCATCCACGCGGTGTTCCTGTACCACGCGATCGCGGCCGGCATGGACATGGGCATCGTCAACGCCGGGGCGCTCGAGGTCTACGACGAGGTGCACCCGCTGCTGCGCGAGCGCATCGAGGACGTGATCCTCAACCGCCGTCCCGACAGCACCGAGCGCCTCCTGGAGATCGCCGGGGACTTCGCCGGCGACGGCTCGGTGAAGGAGATCGCCTCGGAGGAGTGGCGGTCGCTGCCGGTCGGGGAGCGGATCACCCACGCGCTGGTCAAGGGCATCGACGCGTTCGTCGAGGAGGACACCGAGGAGCTCCGCCAGGAGATCAGCGCCCGCGGCGGCCGGCCCATCGAGGTGATCGAAGGGCCCCTGATGGACGGCATGAACGTCGTCGGCGACCTGTTCGGCGCCGGGAAGATGTTCCTCCCGCAGGTGGTGAAGTCCGCCCGGGTCATGAAGAAGGCCGTCGCCTACCTGATTCCCTACATCGAGGCCGAGAAGCAGCCCGGCGACGCCGACCGGAGCAACGGCAAGGTCGTCATGGCCACGGTCAAGGGCGACGTCCACGACATCGGCAAGAACATCGTCGGCGTCGTCCTGCAGTGCAACAACTACGACGTGGTCGACCTCGGCGTCATGGTGCCCGGCCAGCGGATCCTCGACGCCGCCAAGGAGGAGGGCGCCGACATCATCGGGCTGTCGGGCCTCATCACCCCGTCGCTCGACGAGATGGTCACCGTGGCCTCGGAGATGGAGCGGCAGGGCTTCGACATCCCGCTCCTCATCGGCGGCGCGACCACGTCGCGGGCGCACACGGCGGTCAAGGTGGCGAAGAGGTACCACGGCCCGGTCATCTGGGTGAAGGACGCCTCGCGGTCGGTTCCGGTGGTGGCCTCGCTCCTGTCGGACGAGCAGCGCCCGCGGCTGCTCGCGGAGACCGAGGCCGACTACGTGGCGCTGCGCGAGCGGCACGCCGCCCGTCAGGACACCCGCACGATGCTGCCGCTGACCGCAGCCCGCGCCGCCGCGCCGGAGTTCGACTGGAGCGGCTACCGCCCTCCTCGCCCGCGGATGCTGCTCCAGCAGGCCAGGGACCTGTGCGACGGGCCGGGCTGCGACCACCGCGACGGCCACGCCACGCAGTTCGTGAAGACGCTCCGGGACTATCCGCTGGAGGAGCTGCGCGAGTACATCGACTGGCAGCCGTTCTTCTCCGCGTGGGAGATGCGTGGCCGGTTTCCCGACCTGCTGCACAACCCGGCGACGGGCGAGGCGGCGCGCCGGCTGTACGAGGACGCGCAGGCGATGCTCGACCGCATCGTCGAGGAGAAGTGGCTGCGGGCCAACGGCGTCTTCGGTCTCTTCCCGGCCAACCGGGTGGACGGCGAGGACATCGAGGTCTACACCGACGAGTCGCGCACCGCCGTCCGCACGACCCTGCACCAGCTGCGCCAGCAGACCGAGGGTCGCGACGGCTCGCCGCGCAAGTCGCTCGCCGACTTCGTGGCGCCGAAGGAGACCGGGCTGACCGACTACGTGGGCGCCTTCGCGGTGACCGCGGGGCTGGGCTCGGCCGAGCGCGTGGCCGCGTTCAAGAAGGCCCACGACGACTACAGCGCGATCCTGCTGGAGGCGCTGGCCGACCGGCTGGCGGAGGCGTTCGCCGAGCGGCTGCACCAGCGGGTGCGCACCGAGTTCTGGGGCTACGCCGCCGACGAGCACCTGGACAACGACGCGCTCATCGCGGAGAAGTACCGGGGCATCCGCCCGGCACCGGGCTACCCGGCCTGCCCCGAGCACACCGAGAAGCGGACGATCTGGGACCTGCTGGACGTCGAGGCCAACGCCGGCATCGAGCTGACCGAGAGCATGGCCATGTGGCCGGGCGCCGCGGTGAGCGGGCTGTACTTCTCCCACCCGCGGTCGCGGTACTTCGTGCTGGGGCGGCTCGGCCGCGACCAGGTCGAGGACTACGCGCGCCGCAAGGGCTGGACGGTCCACGAGGCGGAGAAGTGGCTGGCGCCGAATCTCGGCTACCGCACCGAGGACGAGTGACGGCGGACGCCACGCGCGGCCCCGGCGGGGAAATGTGACGGAATCGTCCCGTTCGCGTCGGCGCGTCGTGATAATTTCGTTACCTGTCCGGCGGGCTCCGCTCCTCGACCGAGGACCTCGGCCGGGCACCGCCGAACGATGCGCGGCCGAGCGTCGCGCCGACCGGGGACCCATGGATCCTCTGGGGTGAATCCTGCGTGCGTGCAGGTAGGGCAACTTCCGGCCCGAACCCGTCAGCTAACTCGGTAGGCGGCTGAGGAAGAACGGAGAGCCGCCCCCTGTGGCGACCCTGAACTCGCACACCGCACCTCGTCTCGACGACACCGTCTCCGACCACACCGTCTTCGACCACACCGTCTCCCACGACACCGTCTCCCACGACACCGTCTCCCGGGACGACGCCGCGACGCCGTCATCGGCTCGCCACGCGTCCCGCGGTGGCGGTCGGCGCCGCATGACGGCGCCAGGGTCCCGCGTGGCGTACGCCGCGGGCATCGCGAGCGTGTGCGCCCTCGCCCTCGCCAACCTGGTCACCGGCGGGCCTGCTGCCTCCGCCACGTCGGCCCAGGAGCAGTCGGCATCGGTGGCCGTCGCCGACGCCCTCGGGATCGACGGCTCCGGCATCGACGAGCCGGCGATGGAGGAGCCGGTCCTCCTGGACCAGCTCGCGGCGAGCCGTGCCGAGCGGGATGCGGAACAGGCCGCGGCCGCCGCCTCCCAGGCCCAGGCCGAGCAGGCCGCAGCGGCCGCCCGCGCCGAGGCCGAGGCACGCGCGGCGGCCGAAGCCGCCCGCGCCGAGGCCGAGGCGCGCGCGGCGGCCGAGGCCGCTGCGCAGGCCGCTGCGCAGGCCTCCTCGCAGGTCACCGCCGCCGCGGCCTCGACGGTCGCCAGCGTCATCGCCAAGATCAGCAACAGCGCCGGCCCCGTGAAGCCGCAGGTGCAGGCCGCGGCCAATGCGGTCGTGAGCAACGTGCCCGGCGCCGACCGCATCACCATCGGCGGCACCCGGGCCAGCGCGGCCGACCCGGGCGGACACCCCTCCGGCCTGGCCCTCGACTACATGGTGGGCTCCGACAGTGCCCTCGGTGATGCGATCGTCGAGTACCACATCGCCCACTGGGACGAGCTCGGTGTCGACTACATCATCTGGCAGCAGCGGATGCTCTCCTCGCCGGGCGGCTCCTGGAAGGGGATGGAGGACCGCGGCAGCGCCACGGCCAACCACTTCGACCACCCCCACGTGAACTACCGGGGATGAGCCCGATCGGCACGGCCACCGCACCGGGTCCGGGCGACCTGCGTGCCGTCCTGTTCGACATGGACGGCACGCTGGTCGAGACCGAGCAGTACTGGGGCGAGGCCATGTTCGAGCTCGCGGCCGCCCTCGGCGGCCGCATGTCGCCCGGCGCCCGGGCGGCGACCGTGGGGTCCAGCATGCGCCGCTCCATGGCCATCCTCCATGCCGACCTCGGCGTGGTCCGGACGGAGGAGCAGCTGCTGGCCGATGCCCGGTGGGTCGAGGAGCGGACGGCGCAACTCATGGCGGGCGGCATCTCCTGGTGCCCGGGCGCGCGGGAGCTGCTGACCGAGGTCCGGGCGGCGGGGCTGCGGGCCGCGGTGGTCACCACGACGCCCCGGCGGGTGGCCGAGTTCGTGCTGGCGACCATCCGTGCCGACCTGGGCGGGGACCCGTTCGACGTCACCGTCTGCGGCGACGAGGTCCCGGCCCGCAAGCCCGACCCGGCGCCCTACCGCCGGGCCATGGCCGCCCTGGACGTCGGGCCGGGGGAGTGCGTCGTGATCGAGGACTCCCAGTCCGGGATCGCGGCCGGCCTGGCGGCCGGTGCGGCCGTTCTCGGCGTCCCGAACGTCCAGGACGTCGCCCCGGCCGCCCGGCTGACCCTGCGCAAGAGCCTCGTCGACGTCGACGTGCCCGTCCTCGCCGGGCTCCTGGCCCCCGTCGGAGCCGACCGGCCGGAGTGAGCCGGGCGGCCCGCCGCCGGTGACCAGGAGCGCGGCGCGGGCATCGCGGCGTCAGCCGATGGTGCCCACTTCCGCGGCGATGGTGGTGTCCTCGCCGTGGCCGGTCCTGACGACCGTGTCGGGGTGGAGCGTGAACAGCTCCGAGCGGATGGAGTGCTCGATCGTCGGCCGGTCGCTGAACGAGCGGCCGGTGGCGCCTGGTCCGCCGTGGAAGAGGGTGTCGCCGGT
>NZ_JBHUHP010000007.1:0-110334 GCF_042682525.1 Blastococcus deserti | reverse complement strand
CAGCGCGATCTCGGCATCGCTCCGGGCCCCGACCGGCAGCAGCTCACCCAACCGGCTCGGCCGCGCCGTCACCCCCGCCGGCAGCACCTCCACCGGACAGGGCGCCACATCCAACGGCGCCACCGTCACCGCGACCCCGAACCCGACCTCGAACACATGAACGAATCTACGGACAGGGTCTGACAGTTCTGGCCGGTCACCAGCGCGTTCTCCGAGAGATTTTCGCGTACCGCGGCGATGGGGCCGTCCCGTCGTCGCGCCGGACCACCGCGGCTGGAGCGCGCCTGGCCGTCGGCCACCCGGCACCGTCGAGCGGGCGGCCACGCCGCACCGTCGAGCGGGCGGTCGAGGGCCGCGCGCAGCCGGCGACCATGCGCCCACGCCGGCGACCGGGTGGCAGCTCGACCCAGAGGGGCGAGGTGTCGGAGGGCGAGGTGTCGGAGGGCGAGGTGTCGGAGGGGGTGTCAGAGGGGCGAGGTGCCGGCGGCGGACGGCGGCAGGACCCGGAGCACCCGGTCGTCCTCCTCGACGGGTGTCCCGACGCCGTCGCGGTTCGACGTGGTGATCCACAGCGCACCCTCGGCGTCGAGGACGACGGTGCGCAGCCGGCCGTACTCGCCGACCAGGAACTCCTCGGCGCCGCCGACGGCCATGCCGGTCCCGTCGAGGGCGTACGCGTGCACCCGCCGGCCGTCCAGCGCGCCGAGGAACACCCCGCCCCCCGCGGCGGCGCAGCCACCCAGTCCCGCCTCCTCGGCGGGTACGTCGATCAGCGGGGCGACGGTGCCGTAGTCCGCGCCGGCGGTCACCCGGTTCACCTCGTCGGGACCGTCACCGGCGTCGGTGGCGTACACCGTCACCTCCCCGGCCTCGTCGGGCAGCCCCGACTGGCAGAGGGCAGTGACGTCGCGGTGGCCGCGGCTGTAGACCGGGGTGGCATCCACCGGCCGCCCGAAGACGTCGATCCGCAGGACCTTGCCGGCCAGCGAGTCCGGGTTCCCGGCGAGCTCGGGGTTGCCGGTGTCTCCGGTGCCGATGAAGAGGTGACCGTCCGGGCCGAACAGGATCCCTCCGCCGTTGTGCCGGTCACCCCGCGGGATGCCGGTCAGCACGGGGTTCGGCGTCCCGCCGAGCGGGAAGCGGACCACCCGGTTGTCGGTCGCCGTGGAGACGTAGGCGAACAGCAGGCCGTCCTCGAGGTACGTCGGGGAGAGCGCCAGGCCCAGCAGCCCGCCGTCGCCGGCCGTGTCGATGCCCGGCACCGTCATGAGCTCGCGGGCGGGGGAGCGGTCGGGGAACACCTGGACCAGGCGGCCGGTGTCCCGCTCCCCGACGATCGCGCTGCCGTCGGGCAGGAGGACCAGCCCGGTGGGCACGGCGAGCCCGGAGGCGACCACGTTGGAGTCGCCGCCGTCCTCGCCGGCTCCCGGCTGCGCCGGGTCGCCGGGAACGGGGGCGCCCGACGAGGGCGGTCCCACCTCGGGCGGCGCCCCCTCCGGCACGGGGCGGAACGGGCCGCTGGGTTCGTACCCGTCGCTCCCGCACCCGGTCAGCACGACCGCGGTGAGCGCGACGGCGAGCAGTCGCGTCGTCCGTGCGCCCGCCCGTGATCCCACCCGGATCACAGTACGTGCGCGTGTGAGGGCGCCGCCTAGAGTCCGGAACCGTGCCTCACGTCGTTCTGCAGCCGGACGATCCCCTGCACGTTCTCGTGCCCTCGAGCGCGATCGCCGCCGCCGCGGAGGCGCTGTCCCCGCGCGTCCGCGCGCACCGCGTCGATCCGGACGACGGCCCGCCCGCCGGTGACGCCGCCCTGGCGCAGGTGTGGGTGCCGCGCGCCTCGGGAGCGACCCTCCCCGACAACGGGTTCATCGAGGCCCTGCCCCGCCTGCAGCTCGTGCAGCTGCTGAGCGCGGGCGCGGAGAAGTTCATCCGGCGGCTGCCCGAGCGGGTGGTGCTGTGCAACGCCCGGGGGGCGCACACGCCTGCGACGGCGGAGTGGGCGGTCACCACCACCCTCGCCGCCCAGCGCGGCATCCCGTTCTTCGTCCGCGAGCAGGACGCCGGCCGCTGGTCGTTCAGCACCCACCGGTCGCTGGTCGGAGCGCGCGTCCTCGTCGTCGGCGCGGGTGACATCGGCCGGGCGATCGGGCGGATGCTGGCCGGATTCGACGTCGAGCTGACCTACGTCGCCCGCACCGCGCGGGAGGGCGTGCGGGCCATGGGAGAGCTGCCGGACCTGCTGCCGCACGCCGACGTGGTCATCCTCATCGTCCCGGTGACCCCCGAGACGACCGGCATGGTGGACGCCGCCTTCCTCGCCGCGATGCCGGACGGCGCTCTCCTGGTCAACGCCGCCCGTGGCGTCATCGTGGACACCGACGCCCTGCTGGCCGAGCTGTCCAGCGGCCGGCTGAGGGCGGCACTGGACGTCACCGACCCCGAGCCGCTGCCGCCGGGGCACCCGCTGTGGACGGCGCCCGGCCTGCTGCTCACGCCGCACGTCGGCGGCGAGGTCCCCGAGACCGGTGCCCGAGCGACGCGGGCGGTCACCGACCAGCTCGCCCGGATCCTCGCCGGCCAGGAACTGCTCAACGTCGTCGAGAACTACTGACCGGTCACGCCGGCGGCACGGGCACGTCGATCCGGCCACCGGACACCGCGGCCAGCCGCGGGAGGTCGCGCGCCCGCAGCACCGGCAGCCGCACCTCGGTGCGCGCGGTGGTGACCAGCCGCAGCTCCCCGCGGGGGGCGACGCGGATCCCGGCGACGCGGGCCCAGGGCACCAGCCGGCGGCCGAACGCCGACCGCACGATCACCCCGTCGTCCCCGACGTCGACACCGACCCGCACCACCCACGTCGCGATGGCCGCAGGCACGAGGAGGAGCAGCAGCGTCCAGGCCGACACGGTGGCCAGCGGGAGCATGCAGATGACGAGGAGACCCACGGGCAGCAGGGCGGTCCGGCTCATCCGGATGCGGGCGGGAGCGCTCACGGACGGCCATCCTCCCAGGCAGCGGTCACCAGGCGCCGCGTCCCGGTTCCGGGGTCAGGCGACCGAGCTTGGCGGCTGTCTCGCTGCCCTCCGCGGCGGTGTAGACCACCAGCTGCAGCCCGGGGGCGTCCGCGGGGGTCAGCTGGTGGTGCTCCAGCAGCAACGTGCCGACCTCCGGGTGCTCGAAGCGCCGTTCGCCCGAGCTGAAGCGGTCGACGTCGTGGCTCGCCCAGCCGGTGCGGAAGTGTGGGCTGGCCGCCTCCAGGCGGGCGACGAGGTCGACCACCTCCCGGTCGGCGAGGCGCGGTCCCACCTCGGCGCGGAACTGGGTGAGGAAGCGCCGGCTGTCGGTGGTCCAGTCGCCGAGCAGCCTCCGCACGGCCGGGTCGGTGAAGACGAGCCAGAGCAGGTTCCGGTCCGCCGGCGGAACCGCTGCGACGCCGGGGTAGAGCCGCTCGTAGGCGCGGTTCCAGCCGACGATCGACCACGTGCCGGTGATCGCGTAGGCCGGCGACGGGCCGAGCGCGTCGATCAGCCGCTGCACGTGGGCCGGGAGGCCCTCCGTCGCATCCGCCGGGGCCGAGCTCCCGTGGCCGGCGAGCCGCCGGACGTACTCGTGCTCCGCCGGCGACATCCGCAGCGTGCGGGCCAGGGCGTCGATCACCTGTCGCGACGGTCGGATGTCGCGGCCCTGCTCGAGCCACGTGTACCAGGTGTGGCTCACGCCGGACAGGAGCGCCACCTCCTCGCGACGGAGGCCCGGGGTCCGGCGCGCCCCGCCGGCCGGGAGCCCCGCGGCAGCGGGGTCCACCTGGCGGCGACGCGAGACGAGGAAGCCGGCGAGCTCGCGGCGGGCGGACGGTGGCACGGGAACTCCGAGGGCAGTGGTGGTGTCGATACCAGTATCGACGCACTCCTTGTCCGCCGGCCGCACCGGCCTATCATCCGGGGACGTGACGATCGGCGAGGACCTCATCCCCGGCAACGACTCCCACAGCGGGACGCACAGTCCGCTGAAGCCTCGTAGCTACGAGGTGACCGACGGCATCGCCAAGGCACCGGCCCGCGCGATGCTCCGCGCGGTCGGCATGGGCGACGACGACTGGGGCAAGCCGCAGATCGGCGTCGCGTCGTCCTGGAACGAGATCACCCCCTGCAACCTCTCCCTCGACCGGCTGGCCAAGCGCGCCAAGGAGGGGGTGCACGCCGCCGGCGGCTACCCGCTGGAGTTCGGCACCATCTCCGTCTCCGACGGCATCTCGATGGGCCACGAGGGCATGCGCGCCTCGCTGGTCAGCCGCGAGGTGATCGCGGACTCGGTCGAGACGGTCATGTTCGCCGAGCGCCTCGACGGCTCGGTGCTGCTGGCCGGCTGCGACAAGTCGCTGCCCGGCATGCTGATGGCGGCTGCCCGCCTCGATCTGGCCAGCGTCTTCGTCTACTCGGGCTCGATCCTGCCGGGCAAGCTCGGCGACCGGGACAACCTCACGATCATCGACGTCTTCGAGGGCGTCGGGGCCTGCGCCCGGGGGCTGATCACCCGGGAAGAGCTCGACGCCATCGAGAAGGCCGCCTGTCCCAGCGAGGGGTCCTGCGGCGGCATGTACACCGCCAACACCATGGCCAGCGTGGCCGAGGCCCTGGGCATGGCGCTGCCCGGCAGCGCCGCGCCGCCGGCCCCGGACAGCCGCCGCGACGCCGTGGCGATCGCCTCCGGCGAGGCCGTGGTGAACCTGCTCCGCAAGGGCATCACCGCCCGCCAGATCATGACGAAGAAGGCCTTCGAGAACGCCATCACCGTCGTCATGGCCCTCGGGGGCTCGACCAACGCCGTCCTGCACCTCATGGCCATCGCGCACGAGGCGCAGGTCGACCTGACCCTCGAGGACTTCAACCGGATCGGCGACCGCACGCCGCACCTGGCCGACGTCAAGCCGTTCGGCCGGTTCGTCATGACCGACATCGACCGCGTCGGTGGCGTCCCGGTCGTGCTGCGCGCCCTGCTCGACGCCGGCCTGCTGCACGGCGACGTGCTGACCGTCACCGGGAAGACCATGGCCGAGAACCTGGCTGAGATCGCCCCGCCGGACGTCGACGGCGCGATCATCCGCGCGATGGACGACCCGATCCACAAGACCGGTGGGCTGACCATCCTGCGCGGCTCGCTCTCGCCGGACGGAGCCGTGGTGAAGTCGGCCGGCTTCGACGCCGAGGTGTTCGAGGGCACGGCACGCGTCTTCGATGGCGAACAGGGGGCCATGGACGCCGTCACCGACGGCACGCTCCAGGCGGGCGACGTCGTGGTGATCCGGTACGAGGGGCCGAGGGGTGGTCCGGGCATGCGCGAGATGCTCGCGGTCACCGGCGCGATCAAGGGTGCCGGCCTCGGCAAGGACGTCCTGCTGCTGACCGACGGCCGGTTCTCCGGTGGCACGACGGGCCTGTGCGTCGGCCACGTGGCCCCGGAGGCGACCGACGGGGGACCGATCGCCTTCGTCCGCGACGGTGACCGGATCCGGCTCGATCTCTCCGCCCGCACCCTGGACCTGCTGGTCGACGAGGAGGAGCTCGCCCGCCGCCGCGAGGGCTGGGCCCCGCTGCCGCCGCGCTACACGACCGGCGTCCTGGGCAAGTACGCGAAGCTCGTCGGGTCGGCGGCCCAGGGCGCGATCTGCGGCTGACGCCCGCCCCCCGTACCCGACGGACCGTGCGGTCTCGGAAACCTCCCCCGGAGGGGTGACGGCCGCCGGGGTCGGCTCGTCACGCTCGGGAGAAGTGCCGACAGACCCGGTGTGGACCCGCGTCGGACTGTGCTGCTCGGCTGCGCCGCGCTCGGCCTGACCGGCTGCGCGGCGGCGGTCGCCGTGCCCTCGTGGCTCCCGGTGGCCGACGCGGGTGTCGCCGCCGTCGGCCTGATCGTGTCGGTGCTGCTGTGGAGCGTCGGCAGCTCGTCCGGTCGTGGTCTGCGCGGCTGGCGGCTGCTGGCGCTCGCCCCACCGCTGCCGGTCGCCGGCACCGCGCTCGCCTACCTCCTCCGGCCGGCCGACGGGATCGACCTGGCGGTGCTCCGCTGGGTCCCCACGGTGCCGGGTTACGTCATCGCGATCGTCGCGATCCTGACGCTCGTGGAGCGGTGTCGGCTGCGGGCCGGCCCCCGGGTCGCCGTCGAGCTGGCGTTGTTCACCTCTGCCTGCCTCGTCGCCGTCCAGATGATGATCGTCGGGCCGCGCGGCAGCTGGGCCGACCTGGAACTGGCCGAAGGGCTGGTGCTGGGCGCCGCGGTGGTCGCCACCTCGGTCACGATGGCGGCGGCGGTGACCGTGCTCGGCGTGGTCGACGTGCGTCGCCGCCGGATGGCCCTGGTCCTTCTCGCCGGCGCGGTGCTGCTCACCACCGGGCGGGCACTGGCCACGTCCGCGCTCATGTCGGGGAGCTCCGGGGTCCTCGACGGCAGCCGGTTCCTCGTCGTCTGCGGACTGTCCCTCCTCGGGCTCGCCGCGCTCATGGACCCGGGGCCCGCGCGGGAGCCCGCGGACCGGCACCCCGACGCCGGTGGACGTGCGACCGACCTCGGTCACGTCCTGCCGCACCTGGCGATGCTGCTGGCCATGACGGTGGCCGGCGTGGTGACGATGCTGGGTTCCCTCCCCAGCCAGGTCACGGTGACCGGTGTCCTTGCCTGCGCGGGGCTGGCCACGGCCCACCGCGTGCTCGCCCTGCGCGAGGAGCGGCGCACCGCCGCCCGGCTCCGGCGGAGCGAGGCGTACTTCCGGTCCCTGGTGCACTCCAGCGGGGACGGGGTGGTCATCCTCGACGACGCCCTCCGCATCAACTGGACGTCGCCGGCTCTCGAACGCGCCCTCGGGAACCCGGCACCGACCCTCCTCGGACGGCTGCTCCTCGAAGCGGTGCACCCCGACGACGTCCCCGCGCTGGCCGCGGTCCTGCCGGTCGCCGGGATCGCGCCGGACGCCGATCCGGGAGGCGCCGGCCTGCTGACCGTGCGGCTGCCCGACGCGGCAGGGGAGTGGCACTACCTGGAGGCAGGTGTCTCCGACCTGCGCCGGCACCCCGACGTGGGCGCGGTGGTCCTGCACTGCCGGGACATGACGGAGCGGAACGCGCGCGAACAGGCGCTGCAGGCCGTCGCCTACACCGACCCGATGACCGGCCTGCCCAACCGGGCCGGCGTCCTCCGGCTCCTCCAGGACGCGGTCACCGGCCCCGGCGGTCCCACGACGCTGCTGATGGTCGACCTGCTCGGGCTCACGGCCGCCCGGGAGAACGCCGGCCGGGAGACCGGTACCCTCGCTGTGGCCGAGATCGGACGCCGGCTGCGCGCCACCGTGCGCGGAGAGGACACCGTCGCGCGCATGGGCGGCGGCGCGTTCGCCGTCCTCAGCCATGGCGCCGACGCCGACGCCGACCGGCTGGCCCACCGCTGCCTGTCCGCCGTGGAGCAGCCCATCGTCACCCCGGCGGGCCTGGTCGAGCTGACCGCGGGCATCGGCGTGGTGGACATCGAGCAGGGGTCGGACGTCGAGGCGGTCCTCGCGCGGGCGGACCTGGCGGTGCGGGCCGCGCACGAGGCCGGCGCCGGAAGGGCCCGCCGGTACGACGACGCGCTCGGCGAAGCCGCGGCCCGACGTGACCTGCTCCGCTCCGAGCTGGCGGGCGCCGCGGCGCGCGACGAGCTCTACCTGCTCTTCCAGCCGATCGTGTCGCTGGAGGAGGAGCGGATCACCGGCGTCGAGGCGCAGCTGCGCTGGCGGCACGGCTCGCTCGGGGAGATCCCGCCGGTGGAGTTCGTCCCGCTGGCCGAGCGCGCCGGGCTGATCGGTGGGCTCGTCCGGTGGGGGCTGGAGGCGGCGGCCACGGCCGCCACCGGTCTGCCCGAAGCCGGGACTCCGCTGCGCATCGGCTTCACGGTGCCGTTCGGGTATCTCTCCGGCGGCACGCTCGTCACCGATGTCGAGTCCGCCCTGGCGGTGTCGGGTCTGTCCCCGGAGCGTCTGGTGCTCCAGATCGGCGCGCCCGCCGTCGCCTCGGACGACGAACGGCTCGCGCTCGACGTCTCCAGCGTGCGGCTGATGGGCGTGCACGTCGCGCTCGACGGGTTCGGCAGCGGCGCGTCCGCGCTGGCCCACCTGACCCGGCTGCCCATCGACATCGTGCGCCTGGACCGGTCCCTGATCTCCCGCATCGACCGCGATCCGCAGAGCCAGGCGCTGTGCGAGTCGGTCATCGGGATCGCCCGCGCACTGGGTCTCGACGTGGTCGGGGAGGGCGTCGAGACCGCGGCCCAGCTGGCCGCCCTCACGAAGTACGGCTGCGGGTTCGCGCAGGGCTTCGCCGTCGGGCGCCCCCTGCCCCTCCCGGGCATCACGGAGCTGGTCGCCGAGGGCGCCGCCGTGCTGCTGCCCGGCCTCGTCGGCTCGCGCTGAGCGGGGGATCCCGACCCGAGGACGCCCCGCGGCCCCGGTCGTGACCGCAGGCGGCGGCCCTCGCGCTCGCGCCCCCGGCGTCGCCGAGCTGCCGCCGCTCGACTCGACGCCTCCGACGCCGCGGTGCTCGCTCCGGAGGGCCCGGAAATGGACGCCGGTGTCCACAGAGTGGGACGGGTTGGTTGACGGCGCCCTCCGCCGAGGCGCACAGTGTGCAGGTGCCTCGCGCCTGCCCGCTCCACGACGGCTGCTCGCGCAGCCTCGTAGTTGCCTAGCGCGCCGGTCGCCGACCGACGCGCTGACCCCTCCGTGCCTGTGGCACGAGGGGTTTTTTGTTGCCCGAAGCCACACCTCGTACCGCCATTCACGACACGTGCCAGGCCCAGGAGAACGCCGAGATGACCACCACCCCGAGCGAGCACACCGCCCGTGAGACGTCCCGCGACGCCACCCGGGAGGCCGCCGCCGCCCTGACCGGCGTCGAGACGACGGCCCGCTCCGTCGCCGCGGCCGCCGCCCAGCCGGCGAGCGGCATCACCGGGGCGCAGAGCCTGGTCCGCTCCCTCGAGGCGGTCGGCGTCGAGGTCATCTTCGGCATCCCGGGCGGGGCGATCCTGCCCGCCTACGACCCGCTGTTCGACTCGAAGGTGCGCCACGTCCTCGTCCGCCACGAGCAGGGCGCCGGTCACGCGGCGACCGGGTACGCGCAGGCCACCGGGCGGGTGGGTGTCTGCATGGCGACCTCGGGCCCGGGTGCGACCAACCTGGTGACGCCGCTGGCCGACGCCTACATGGACTCGGTGCCGATCGTCGCGATCACCGGCCAGGTGCCCAGCCACGCCATCGGCACCGACGCCTTCCAGGAGGCCGACATCCGCGGCATCACGATGCCGATCACCAAGCACAACTTCCTCGTCACCGACGCCGCGGACATCCCGCAGCGGATCGCGGAGGCCTTCCACCTGGCGGCGACCGGCCGGCCCGGCCCGGTCCTGGTCGACATCCCGAAGGACGTCCTGCAGGCGACCACCGACTTCTCCTGGCCGCCGCGGCTGGACCTGCCCGGCTACAAGCCGACCACCCGACCCCACGGCAAGCAGGTGCGCGAGGCGGCCACGCTGATCGCCGGCGCCCGCCAGCCGGTCCTCTACGTCGGGGGCGGCGTGCTCAAGGCCGGCGCGACGGAGGAGCTCGCCGAGCTCGCCGAGCTGACCGGCGCGCCCGTGGTCACCACGCTGATGGCCCGCGGCGCCTTCCCCGACAGCCACCCGCAGAACCTCGGCATGCCCGGGATGCACGGGACCGTCGCCGCGGTGACCGCCCTGCAGAAGGCGGACCTCATCGTGGCCCTCGGGGCGCGCTTCGACGACCGGGTCACCGGCAACCTGTCGACCTTCGCGCCGAACGCGCAGGTGGTGCACGCCGACATCGACCCGGCCGAGATCGGCAAGAACCGCAAGGCGGACGTGCCGATCGTGGGCGACGCCAAGGAGACCATCGCCCAGCTGGTCGAGGCGTTGCGCGCGGACCGGCAGGCCGGCCGCACCGCGGACCTCACCGCCTGGTGGGCGCAGCTCGACGACTGGCGCGCCCGCTACCCGCTCGGCTACGACTGGCCCGAGGACGGCTCCCTGTCGCCGCAGTACGTGATCGAGCGGCTGGGGGCCATCGCGGGCCCGGACGCCATCTACGCCGCCGGTGTCGGCCAGCACCAGATGTGGGCCGCCCAGTTCGTGAAGTACGAGAAGCCGGGCACCTGGCTCAACAGCGGCGGGCTCGGGACCATGGGCTACGCCGTGCCGGCCGCCATGGGGGCGAAGTACGGCCGCCCGGAGGCCACCGTCTGGGCGATCGACGGTGACGGCTGCTTCCAGATGACCAACCAGGAGCTCGCCACCTGCGCCATGGAGGGCATCCCGATCAAGGTCGCCGTCATCAACAACGGCAACCTCGGCATGGTCCGGCAGTGGCAGACCCTCTTCTACGAGGGCCGCTACTCCAACACCAAGCTGCACGCCCGCAACCCCGACGGGACGCCCAAGCCGGTCCGCATCCCCGACTTCGTCACCCTCGCGGAGGCCCTCGGCTGCGTCGGGCTGCGCTGCGAGACCAAGGACGACGTCGACGCGGTCATCGAGAAGGCGATGGCGATCGACGACGCGCCGGTGGTCATCGACTTCGTGGTCGGCCACGACGCCCAGGTGTGGCCGATGGTCGCCGCGGGCGCCAGCAACGACGACATCCTGGCCGCCCGCGACGTGCGCCCGGTCTTCGGCGACGGACAGGTGTAGGACCCCCGTTCCCCCCACCCCTCGCTCCGCCCGGCGCGGGCCCCTGAACGGGGCCGTCACGGTGCCGGTCGATCTGAAAGGTCGCCTTCCGCAATGTCACGCCACACGCTGTCGGTGCTGGTCGAGAACAAGTCCGGTGTGCTGGCCCGCGTCTCGGCGCTGTTCAGCCGCCGTGGGTTCAACATCGAGTCGCTCGCCGTCGGGCCGACGGAGAACCCCGATCTCTCCCGCATGACGATCGTCGCCGACGCGGAGTCCGCGCCGCTGGAGCAGATCACCAAGCAGCTGAACAAGCTGGTCGAGGTGATCAAGATCGTCGAGCTGGACTCCGCCGCCGCGGTCCAGCGCGAGCTGCTGCTGGTCAAGGTCCGCGCGCCCATGGCCGAGCGGACCCAGGTCCTCCAGACCGCCGAGCTGTTCCGCGCGCGGGTCGTCGACGTCAACCCCGACACCGTGACCCTCGAGGCGACCGGCACCCCCGACAAGCTGCAGGCGCTGCTCGCCGTCCTCGCCCCGCTGGGCATCAAGGAGATGGCGCAGTCCGGGACCGTGGCCCTGGGCCGGGGTCCGCGGTCGATGTCGGGCGCCGGTACGTTGCGCCCGGTCGAACGCAGCGCCTGAAAGAGGACCGCTCTCCACCTCATCCCTCGCAAGCTCGGGCGAGCCTCCGGAGAGGGGCCGCCCGTCCGACTCCCGCACCGAACCGAAAGGACGTACCACCGCATGGCCGCCGAGATCTTCTACGACGACGACGCCGACCTCTCGATCATCCAGGGGCGCACCGTCGCCGTCCTGGGGTACGGCAGCCAGGGACACGCGCACGCGCTCTCCCTGCGTGACTCCGGGGTCGACGTCCGCGTCGGCCTCCCCGAGGGCAGCAAGAGCCGCCCCAAGGCCGAGGCCGAGGGGCTGCGGGTCGTCACCCCCGCCGAGGCGGCTGCCGAGGCCGACCTGATCATGATCCTGGCCCCCGACCACGTCCAGCGGACGCTCTACGCCGAGTCCGTCGAGCCCAACCTGCAGGACGGCGACGCGCTGTTCTTCGGCCATGGCTTCAACATCCGGTTCGGCTACATCAAGCCCCCGGCGGGCGTCGACGTCGCGATGGTGGCCCCCAAGGGCCCCGGTCACCTCGTGCGCCGGGAGTTCAGCGACGGCAAGGGCGTGCCCTGCCTGGTGGCCGTCGAGCAGGACGCCAGCGGCTCGGCGCTGCAGCTGGCGCTCTCCTACGCCAAGGGGATCGGCGGCACGCGTGCCGGCGTCATCAAGACGACCTTCACCGAGGAGACCGAGACCGACCTCTTCGGGGAGCAGGCAGTGCTGTGCGGCGGCATGTCCGCGCTCGTGACGGCCGGGTTCGAGACCCTGATCGACGCCGGGTACCAGCCCGAGATCGCCTACTTCGAGTGCCTGCACGAGCTCAAGCTGATCGTCGACCTCATGTACGAGGGCGGCATCGCCAAGCAGCGCTGGTCGGTGTCCGACACGGCCGAGTACGGCGACTACACCACGGGCCCCAAGATCATCGACCAGCACGTCAAGGACTCCATGAAGGAGGTCCTCGCCGCGATCAAGGACGGCTCGTGGGCCGCGGCCTTCATCGCCGACCAGGATGCCGGGGCGCCGGACTTCAAGCGCCGCCGCGCCGAGGCCGAGGCGCACCCGATCGAGGAGACCGGCCGCAAGCTGCGCGGTCTCATGAGCTGGGTGTCGGCGTCCGACGACTACACGGGCACCGCCGCCCGCAGCTGATCCGGGCGTCGAACGGCCCCCGCTGCCCGAGGCGGCGGGGGCCGTTCGCGTCGGGCCCGGGCCCGGCCTCCTCCGAGGTGCCGCGGCGAGCCCGCGATCCGCGGGCGCAGGGAGTCCCTCCCCGAGGAGTGGGGAGGACGGGGTCCTCGCTCAGCGACCGCGACGGGCCCGGTGGGCGGCGAAATAGCCGGCCGACTGCCGGACCGTCAGCAGGACGACCATCGCGACGGCCGCCACGAGCAGCAGCAGGCTCCACACGACGCCGCCCCCGCCCGACGAGTCCACGTTCCCGAGGCTGCCCAGGAACCCGAAGAGGGTGACGGCGATGGCGATCGAGCCACCGACGATCAGCAGCACCCGGCTGCGGCCGGTCAGGGCCCACACCGCACCCCAGATGGTCACCACCGTCCAGACGGCCATGAGCAGGGCGATGAGCAGCACGGCGGCGAAGATGCCGCTGGCCACGTCGTCGTCGTCGGCCAGGGACCCGAACACCGACGACGCCGCCGACCCGGCCGCGATCGTCAGGAGCGTGAAGATCACGCCGAGGGCGCCGAAGACGAAACCCAGCACGGAGGCGGTGACCACCGTGCCCGGCCTGGCCGGCTGGCCCGAACCGTACTGCCCGTACGAGGGCACCTGCCCGTACTGCTGACCGTAGGCGGGCTGCTGCCCGTACGGCGCCTGCTCGTACTGCCCTTGCCCGTACTGCGCTTGCCCGTACTGCGCTTGCCCGTACTGCGCTTGCCCGTACGGCGCTTGCCCGTACGGCGCCTGCCCGTACTGGGCCTGCCCGTACGCCTGCTGCCCGTAGCCGGGCTGGCCGGACTGCCCCTGGCCGTACTCCGCCTGCCCGTACTCCGCCTGCCCGTACTCGCCCTGCCCGTACTCGCCCTGCCCGTACTCGCCCTGTCCGTACCGGTCCCGGCCGTGCTCCTGGCCGTAGGGGGCCTGACCGCCGTACGGCTGCTGACCGTACTGCTGCTGTCGCGGCTCGGACCCGTACTGCGGAGTGCCGCCGGAACCCTGCGCGGGGGACTCGGGACGACCCTGGTTGTCGGACTGGCTCATGATCTCCTCCGTCGAGCGCCGGCGTTCCCGACCCCCGCGGCCAGGATGTCGGGGCGGCTGAACGGGCACAAGGACGCAGGTCCCCGCTGGTGCGGTGTCGTCCCACTCTGCGGACGCTCCTAGGCTGTCGCCCTGTGACCGCCACTGTGCCGGGGACCCTGCCCGTCGTCCTGATCGCCGAAGAGCTCGCACCGAGCGTGCTGGGGGTGCTCGGGACCGACGTGGAGATCCGGCACGTCGACGGAGCCGACCGCGGCGCGCTGCTGCCCGCCCTCGCCGACGCGGCGGCGGTGATGATCCGCAGCGCCACGCAGATCGACGCCGAGGCGCTCGCGGCCGCGCCGAACCTCAAGGTGGTCGCCCGCGCCGGCATCGGCCTGGACAACGTGGACGTCGCCGCCGCCACGGAGCGCGGCGTCATGGTGGTCAACGCACCGACGTCGAACATCGTCAGCGCCGCCGAGCACGCGGTCGCCCTGCTCCTCGCCGCCGCGCGGCACATCCCGGCCGCCGACGCGTCGCTGCGGGAGGGCGCCTGGAAGCGGTCGAAGTTCACCGGTGTCGAGGTGACCGAGAAGACCGTCGGTGTGGTCGGTCTGGGCCGCATCGGCGTCCTCGTGGCCCAGCGGCTGGCCGCGTTCGGCGTCACGCTGATCGCCTACGACCCCTACATCCAGCCCGGCCGCGCCGCGCAGCTGGGCGTGCGGCTGGTCCCGCTGGACGAGCTGCTCCGCGAGTCGGACTTCATCACCATCCACCTGCCGAAGACCCCGGAGACGGTCGGGTTGATCGGTGCCGCCGAGCTGGCCACCACGAAGCCGGGGGTCATCATCGTCAATGCCGCCCGCGGCGGGCTGGTCGACGAGGCAGCCCTGGTCGACGCCCTCTCCTCCGGTCAGGTGCGTGCGGCCGGCATCGACGTCTTCGCCAAGGAGCCGTGCACCGACAGCCCCCTGTTCGGGCTGCGCAACACCGTGGTCACGCCGCACCTGGGCGCGTCGACCACGGAGGCGCAGGACAAGGCCGGCACCGCCGTCGCCCGGTCGGTGCGGCTGGCGCTCCAGGGCGAGTTCGTGCCCGACGCGGTGAACGTCCAGGCCGGGGGCGTCGTCGCGGAGGACGTCCGGCCGGGGCTGCCGCTGGCCGAGAAGCTGGGGCGCGTGTTCACCGCCGTGGCCGGCGGCCTGGCCCAGTCGGTCAACGTCGAGGTGCGCGGCAAGATCGCCGAGTTCGACGTCTCCGTCGTGCAGCTGGCCGTCCTCAAGGGCGTGTTCTCGGACGTCGTCGAGGAGCAGGTGACGTACGTGAACGCCCCGCTGCTCGCGGAGCAGCGCGGCCTGGAGGTGTCGCTGTCCAGCGACATCGAGAGCCCCGACTACCGCAACCTCATCACCGTGCGCGGCGCGATGGCCGACGGCACGCAGATCACGGTCTCGGGCACGCTCTTCGGCAAGAACCAGGTGCCCAAGCTGACCGCGGTCAACGGGTTCGACATCGACCTCGACCTGTCGGGGTACCTGCTCTTCTTCGTCTACACCGACCGCCCGGGTGTCGTCGGCACGGTCGGTGCGGCCCTCGGCGAGGCGAGCATCAACATCGCCGGGGCGCAGGTCAGCCGGACCACCCGCGGCGGTGAGGCGCTGATGGCGGTCACCGTGGACAGCCGTGTGCCCGCCGAGCTGCTCGTTGACATCGCCGGCCACATCGGTGCCCGCGAGGCCCGGGCCGCCGACCTCAATCCGCTCTGACCTAGTGTCGGTCCCCATGCGCCTGGCAGTGATCGCTGGAGACGGTATCGGCCCCGAGGTCGTGGCCGAGGGCCTGAAGGTCCTGCGGGAGGTGGCCCCCGACGTCGAGCCCACCCACTACGACCTGGGCGCCATGCGGTGGCAGCGCACCGGTGAGCTGCTGCCCGACCCGGTCGTCGAGGAGCTGCGCGGGCACGACGCGATCCTGCTGGGCGCCATCGGCGACCCGAGCGTGCCGCCCGGCATCCTGGAGCGGGGACTGCTGCTGCGGCTGCGCTTCGAGCTCGACCACCACGTCAACCTCCGCCCGGCCCGGCTCTTCGACGGCGTCGCCAGCCCGCTGGCCGACCCCGGCACGATCGACATGCTGTGCGTGCGCGAGGGCACCGAGGGCCCCTACGTCGGCAACGGGGGCGTGCTGCGCAGGGACACGCCGCAGGAGGTCGCCACCGAGGTCAGCCTCAATACGGCGTTCGGCGTCGAGCGGGTGGTGCGCTACGCCTTCGAGCGGGCCGTCGCCCGGCCGCGCAGGCACCTCACGCTCATCCACAAGACCAACGTCCTCACCCACGCCGGTGGCCTGTGGTCGCGCACGGTGGAGGAGATCTCGGCCGAGTTCCCCGAGGTGACCGTCGCCTACCAGCACGTCGACGCCGCCTCGATGTTCTTCATCACCGACCCGGGTCGCTACGACGTCATCGTCACCGACAACCTCTTCGGCGACATCATCACCGACATCGCCGCCGCGGTGACCGGGGGCATCGGGCTGGCCGCCAGCGGCAACCTCGACGCGTCGGGGACCAACCCGGGCATGTTCGAGCCGGTGCACGGATCGGCCCCCGACATCGCCGGCCAGGGCGTCGCCGACCCGACCGCCACCGTGCTGTCGATCGGCCTGCTGCTCGAGCACCTCGGCCGCACCGAGCAGGCCCGGAAGGTCAACGCCGCCGTCGCCTTCGACCTCTCGACGCGTGCTCCGCAGGGGCCCGTGCGGACCAGCGAGGTCGGCGACCGGCTGGCAGCGCTCGCCTCGGGCTGAACGAGGGCCCCGTCCCTCTCCCCGCTCGCGACGGGTGTCCGGACGGGGCCGCTCCGCCTGGCCGGCGTGCCCGGCCGGCTGCCAGCCGGTCGGATCACCGCGGTGGGCACCGGGGGCGCGGGTCCGGTGGCCGCGTCTCCGGACCAGGGGTGCCGCCACGGACGTGCCGCGC
Organism: Blastococcus deserti; assembly: GCF_042682525.1. Lineage (NCBI taxonomy): Bacteria > Bacillati > Actinomycetota > Actinomycetes > Geodermatophilales > Geodermatophilaceae > Blastococcus > Blastococcus deserti. Next base: position 93,821 of record NZ_JBHUHP010000007.1, on the reverse strand, counting down.
GTGCTTTCATGGTGGCGATGCACACCGACGGCACGATCATCATCGCCTAGCGCGCAGTCACCTCCCCGACTGCGCGCAGACCTCCCGTACCCGGGGGGTCTTTTTCGTGTTCGGGCCCATTCCACCCGGGAGAGCACCGTGACCAGCACCGACTTCCACGTCTTCGACACCACCCTGCGCGACGGCGCCCAGCGCGAGGGCGTCAGCTACTCCGTGGCCGACAAGCTGGCCGTCGCCCGGCTGCTCGACGAGATCGGCGTGGGGTTCATCGAAGGCGGCTGGCCGGGCGCCCTGCCCAAGGACACCGAGTTCTTCGCCCGGGCCCGCACGGAGCTGAAGCTGCGGCACGCCCAGCTGGTCGCCTTCGGGGCCACCCGCAAGGCCGGGGTCCGCGTGGAGGACGACGGCCAGGTGCGGGCCCTCCTGGACGCCGGGACGCCGGTCGTCTGCCTCGTGGCGAAGTCCGACGTCCGCCACGTCCGGGACGCGCTCCGCACGACGCTGGAGGAGAACCTGGCGATGGTCGCCGACACCGTGGCCTTCTTCGTCGCGCACGGCCGGCGGGTGTTCCTCGACTGCGAGCACTTCTTCGACGGCTACGCCGCGGACCCCGACTACGGCGTGCGGGTGCTCGAGACGGCGTTCGCGGCCGGGGCGGAGGTCGGCGTCCTGTGCGACACGAACGGGGGCATGCTGCCGATGGGGGTCGGCCGCGTGGTGGCCGACGTGCGGGCACGCACCAGCGGCAGGCTGGGCATCCACTGCCAGGACGACACCGGCTGCGCCGTGGCCAACACCCTCGCGGCCGTGGAGGCGGGGGTCACCCACGTGCAGGGGACCGCCAACGGCTACGGCGAGCGGGCCGGCAACGCCGACACGTTCGCCCTCATCGGCAACCTGGTCACCAAGATGGGCCTGCCCGTGGTCCCCGCGGAGTGCCTGCGGGAGCTGCAGCGGGTGAGCCACGCGATCGCCGAGCTGGCCAACATCGCGCCCGACGAGCACCAGCCGTTCGTCGGTGCCTCGGCGTTCGCCCACAAGGCCGGTCTGCACGCCAGCGCCATCAAGGTGAGCCCCGAGCTGTACAACCACCTCGATCCCGCCGTGGTGGGCAACGACATGCGCATCCTGGTCACCGAGATGGCCGGCCGTGCCTCCGTCGAGCTCAAGGGCCGCGAGCTCGGGGTGGACCTGACGGGACACGACGACGCCATCGCCCGCGTCGTGGACCAGGTGAAGGTGCTGGAGGCTGACGGCTGGTCCTTCGAGGCCGCCGACGCCTCCTTCGAGCTCCTCCTCCGTTCTCAGCTCCCCGACGCGCCGCCCCCGCTGTTCGAGCTGGAGAGCTACAAGACCTCCGTCGAGCACTGGGGCAACGGCGTCGTCGTCAGCGAGGCGACCGTGAAGGTGCACCTGCTCAACCCGGACGGCAGCCGCGAGCGGGTCATCAGCACAGGCGAGGGCAACGGACCGGTGAACGCGCTCGACAACGCGCTGCGACAGGCCCTGATCGGTCGCTATCCGGAGCTGGCCGGCGTCTCGCTGGCCGACTACAAGGTGCGCATCCTCGGCTGGAAGGGCGGCACGAGCGCGACCACCCGCGTGCTCATCGACACCACCGACGGGGTGGGGGAGTGGACGACCGTCGGCGTCCACGACAACGTCGTGGAGGCCTCCTGGCACGCACTGGTCGACGCGCTGACGTATGCGGTCCTGCACCGGCCGACCCAGGCAGGCTGATCGACCTCAGAGCGGGTCGAGGCGGCTGCGCAGCAGGCAGAACTGGTTGCCCTCCGGATCGGCGAGCACGTGCCAGCCCTCGTCGCCGCGCTGCCCGACGTCGGCCCGGGTGGCGCCCAGGCCCAGCAGCCGGTCCAGCTCCTCGTCCTGCTCGCGGTCGGTGGGGTTGAGGTCGATGTGCAGCCGCACCTTGCCGGGCGTGGGATCGGGGACCGGCGCGAACACCAGCGTGGGTGCCGCACCCCCGAACCCGGCCTCGGGGCCGATCTCCACCGCGCCGTCCTCGTCCCGTCCCAGGATGCGGTAGTCCAGGACCGCGGCCCAGAAGGCGGCCAGGGCCCCGGGATCGCGGCTGTCGACGACGAGCTCGGTGAAACGGCAGGCCATGGGCGGCACGGTAGGGCCCCGGGCCGCCCGGCGCCCGGCGGTTAACCTCGCGGTGTGCGCATCGTCCGCTTCGCCTCACCCCAGGGCATGTCCTTCGGCGTCCTCGACGGGGACGGCCAGGTGGCCCAGATCGAGGGCCATCCCTTCGGCCGGATCTCCTTCACCGGGGCCCGCTACGCGCAGGCCGATGTCCGGCTGCTCTCGCCCATCCTGCCCAGCAAGGTCGTGTGCGTCGGCAAGAACTACGCCGACCACATCGAGGAGATGAAGGGGCTCACCGGCGACGCCCCGAAGCAGCCGCTGCTCTTCCTCAAGCCCTCCACCGCCGTCATCGGGCCCGGTGACGCGATCCGCATCCCGCCGGGCAGCACCAACGTGCACCACGAGGTCGAGCTCGCGGTGGTCATCGGTGCCCGCGGTGCCCGCAACGTGCCCCCCGAGCAGGTGCCGGGCAGCATCTTCGGCTACACGATCGGCAACGACGTGAGCGAGCGGGACATGCAGAGGAGCGACGGGCAGTGGACCCGCGCCAAGGGGTTCGACTCCTTCTGCCCGATCGGGCCCTGGATCGAGACCGACCTGGGTGCCCTGGGCCTCGACCCGGCCGACCTCGAGGTCACCTGCACGGTGGACGGCGAGCCCCGCCAGCAGGGCCGGACCAGCCAGCTGATCTTCGACGTCCCGACGCTGATCTCCTACATCTCGCAGGTCATGACCCTGCTCCCGGGCGACGTCGTCCTCACCGGCACGCCGTCCGGGGTCGGCCCGATCCGTCCGGGTCAGCGGGTGGAGTGCACGATCGAGGGCCTGGGCACGCTGACCAACACCGTCGCCGCGGCCGAGGGCCTGTCCACCGCGGGTGGCGCGCGATGAGTGCGGTCCGCACCCGGTTCTGCCCGTCGCCGACCGGGATGGTGCACGTCGGCCTGATGCGGACGGCGCTGTTCAACTGGGCACACGCCCGGCACGCCGGCGGCTCCTTCGTCTTCCGCATCGAGGACACCGACGCCGCTCGCGACTCCGAGGAGTCCTACCGGCACCTGCTCGACTGCCTGCGCTGGCTCGGCCTGGAGTGGGACGAGGGCCCGGAGGTGGGCGGCCCGCACGGCCCCTACCGGCAGTCCGAGCGGCACGACATCTACCGGGAGGTCGCCGCCAAGCTGGTGGCCGGCGGGCACGCCTACGAGTCGTTCTCCACCAACGACGAGGTGGAGGCGCGCCGGCTGGCGGCGGGACAGGACCCCAAGCTCGGCTACGACAACGCCGACCGGTTCCTCACCGACGCGCAGAGGGCCGCCTTCCGCGCCGAGGGGCGCGAGCCGGTGCTGCGGCTGCGGATGCCCGACGAGGACCTCGTCTGGACCGACCTGGTGCGCGGCGAGGTGCGCTTCGCCGCCGGGTCGGTGCCCGACTTCGTGCTCGTCCGGGGGAACGGCGCGCCGCTGTACCCCTTCGTCAACCCCGTCGACGACGCGCTGATGGAGATCACCGACGTGCTCCGCGGGGAGGACCTGCTGCCCTCCACCCCGCGACAGCTCGCCCTCTACGCCGCCCTGACCGACATCGGCGTCGCGCAGGACACCCCGCGGTTCGGCCACCTGCCGTACGTGACCGGCGAGGGCAACAAGAAGCTGTCCAAACGCGACCCGCAGTCCAACCTCGACGTCTACCGCGAGCGCGGCTTCCTGCCGGAGGGGTTCGCCAACTACCTAGCGCTGCTGGGCTGGTCGATCGCCGAGGACCGCGACATCTTCTCGATGGCCGAGATGGTGGAGGCCTTCGACGTCACGCGGGTGAGCGCCAACCCGGCGCGGTTCGACCTCAAGAAGGCCGAGGCCATCAACGCCACCCACCTGCGCGCCCTGCCGGTCGACGAGTTCATCGAGCGGGTCACGCCCTACCTGACCGCAGCCGGCCTCGTGAGCGAGCCGCCGACGGCCGAGCAGCGGCGGGTCCTGGAGGCGATCGCGCCGATGGCGCAGGAACGCATGATCGTGCTCTCGGAGGCGGTCGGCCTGCTGCGGTTCCTGTTCGTCGACGAGGTCGAGATCGAGCCGGCGGCGGCGGAGAAGCAGCTGTCCGGGCCCGAGGCCGCCGAGGTGCTCGACGCCGCCACCGCGGCCCTGGCCCAGCTGCCGGACTGGTCGACGGCGGCGATCGAGGAGGCGCTGAAGAGCGCCCTCGTCGAGGGGCTGGGCCGCAAGCCCCGGCAGGCGTTCGGGCCGGTGCGGGTGGCCGTCAGCGGCCGTACCGTGTCCCCTCCGCTCTACGAGTCGATCGAGCTCCTGGGGCGGGATCGAACCCTGGCCCGGCTGGCCGCGGCGCGGGCCGTGACCGACGGCGGGTCCGGTCCCTCGGCCGGATGACCGATCCCTGGGGCGATCCCGCCGTGGAGAGCTACGAGGGCCCCCCGCCCACGCGCCGTCCCGAACCGTGGCAGGTGCCCCGGCCGTGGGCCCCGCCGCCGTGGGGGTACCAGTCCTGGACGCCGCAGCCGCCCCTGCCCCAGCAGTGGGAGCAGCAGCCGGAGGGACGCGGCCGGCCGGCACCCGGCCAGTGGGCACCGCAGCCGTGGGGGGCCGGCCACCCGGCACCCGGTCAGTGGGCCCCGCAGCCCTGGACGCCGCAGCCCTGGACGTCCCAGCCCTCGACGTCCCAGCCCTGGGCACCGCAGCCCTGGACGCCGCAGCCCTGGACGCCCCAGCCCTGGACGCCGCAGCCCTGGGCGCCGCAGCTCCCGCCGGTGGTGCGGTGGGCCCCGCCGCCGGGCACGCCCCCGCACGACGAGCCCCGTTCCTTCCTGCAGGTCATGCGGTCACGGGACTGGGCGTGGTGGCGTCCGCTGCTGGGCCTGCTCCTGCTCGGCGTCGTGTACGTGGCCCTCGCCGTCGTCACGGCGATCGCCGGCGTGCTGGGCCTGCTCGCCTCCGGGGCCGACCCGGGCACGCTTCCCGACCTGGCGCTCGAGGAGCTCACCGACCCCTGGGTGCTGCTCTTCGTCAACGCGTCGCTGATCGTCGCGATCCCGTGCGTGTGGATGGTGTGGACCGTCGCCCACGGGATGAGCCGCGGGTGGTCCTCCTCGGTGCTGGCGCGCCTGCGCCCGCGGCTCCTGGTGCCGTACACCCTGATGGCCCTGGCCACCGTGGGCGTGGGCATCGGGCTGTCGGTGGTCATCACCTTCGTCGCGGGGGACGAGGAGGTGTCCGGCCCGATGCCGTCGTTCGGCTGGCTGCTGGTCGTGGTCCTGCTCACGACACCCCTGCAGTCGGCGGCGGAGGAGTACGTCTTCCGCGGCTACCTCAGCCAGGCGATCGCCGGGTGGATCCGCGCTCCGCGGACCGGCGCCCTGGTCGCGGCGGTGCTGAGCGCCCTGCTGTTCGCGGCCGCCCACGGCGCTCAGGACCCGCTGACGTTCCTCGACCGCTTCGCCTTCGGGCTGGTCGCCTCCGCCGTGGTGTGGCTGACCGGTGGTCTGGAGGCGGCGATCGCGCTGCACGCGGTGAACAACGTCGTCATCTTCGTGCTGGCCGGCGCGCTGGGGGAGGGGGTGGCGACCGAGGCGGTCCCGGCCGGCGTCGGCCTCACCTTCGCCGCGCTCAGCCTGACGACGATGGCCGCCTACGTCACCGTCGTCGCCCGGTCCCGGCGCCGGCTGCACCCCGAGATCTGGACGGCCGCCGTCGACCTGCGGGCACCGGCGGGGGCGTTCCCGGTTGTGGCGCGCTGACCCTCGGGCGGGGCGGTGCCACGGCCGCCGGATGCGTCAGGTATCGTCTTCTGCGGCGCCGTGAGGTGCCGCCCATGGGGTATGGGGTAATTGGCAGCCCGACGGTTTCTGGTTCCGTTAGTCTAGGTTCGAGTCCTGGTACCCCAGCGAGGAAGCAGTTCTCTCCTCCGCAGCACTGCACGGCCCCGTCGTCTAGCGGCCCAGGACGCCGCCCTCTCACGGCGGTAGCGAGGGTTCGAATCCCTTCGGGGCTACAGCACACGAGAGCCCCCGACCGTCACGGTCGGGGGCTCTCGGCGTTCCGGGCCCCCCTCGGCGGCGGCGCCGAGGGCCATGGCAGACTGTCGTGGCACGGCCCCGTCGTCTAGCGGCCTAGGACGCCGCCCTCTCACGGCGGTAGCGAGGGTTCGAATCCCTTCGGGGCTACAGCACACGAGAGCCCCCGACCACGGTCGGGGGCTCTCGCATCCCGGGGGCGGCCACCGCCGCGGCCGAGTGGCCCGAAGATCACCGGCGGAGATAGCGTCGGGCCGTGATCAGGACGAGCCGTCGCCTGGCCGACGGCCGGGAGATCCTCTACTTCGACGGGGAGCCGACGTCCCGCGACGCCGTCGACCCGCGCGACCTGCCCCCTGTGGCGACCCGCTCGCAGCTGCGCTTCGACGCGCTGCTGGGGGAGTGGGTGACCGTCGCCTCCCACCGCCAGACCCGAACCTTCCTGCCGCCGGCCGACCAGTGCCCGCTGTGTCCCTCCCGGGACGGCCGCCGGACCGAGGTACCGGAGAGCGACTACCAGGTCGTCGTCTTCGAGAACCGCTTTCCGTCGCTGGCCACCGCCGTCGAGCGGGACGTGCCCGCCACGGCGCCCGGGGCGCCGCTGGCGGAGCTGCGGCCGGGGTTCGGGCGCTGCGAGGTGGTGTGCTTCACCAGCGAGCACGACCGAGTCTTCGCCGACCTCGGGGCCGACCGGGCCCGCCTGGTCGTGGACGTGTGGGCCGAGCGCAGCGCGGAGCTCGCCGCTCTCGACGGCGTGGAGCAGGTCTTCTGCTTCGAGAACCACGGCGAGGAGATCGGGGTGACGCTGTCGCACCCCCACGGCCAGATCTACGCCTATCCCTTCGTGACCGCCCGCGTGGAGAAGGTCCTCGACTCGGTGCGGCGGCACCGGGCGGCGGCCGGGGCCGACCTGTTCGCCGAGGTGGTGGCGGCCGAGGCGGCCGGCCCGCGGGTGGTCGCGGCGAACGAGCACTGGACGGCGTTCGTGCCGGCGGCCGCCCGCTGGCCCTACGAGGTGCAGCTCTTCCCGCTGCGGAAGGTGCCCGATCTGCCCGCCCTCGACGGCGCCGAGCGCGACGCCTTCGTCCAGGTGTACCTCGACGTCCTCGCCCGGTTCGCCCGCCGCTTCGACACCCCGATGCCCTACATCGCGTCCTGGAACCAGGCGCCGGTGCGCCACCGGGACGACTGGTGGCTGCACCTCCAGCTGTTCTCGCTCCGCCGGGCGCCCGGCAAGCTCAAGTACCTGGCCGGGTCGGAGTCCGGCATGGGCGCCTTCATCACCGACACCAATCCCGAGGACATCGCCGAGCAGCTGCGAAACGTGGTCGTGGAGTGAGCGCCGGGAAGCCGTCCACCGACGAGGCGGCCGCCGCTCGGGCGCACGGGGCCTTCACCGAGCGGTTCGGCGTCGCGCCGGAGGGGGTCTGGGCCGCGCCGGGCCGGGTGAACGTGATCGGTGAGCACACCGACTACAACGACGGCTACGTGCTGCCGGTGGCGCTGCCGCACACCACCCGCGCGGCGGTCGGGCGGCGCACCGACGGGCGAGTGGCCTTCGTGTCCCTGCAGGGGGACGCCGACCCGGTGGAGCTGCCGGTCGACGAGCTGGCCCCGGGCCGGCCGCGGGGCTGGGCCGGCTACCCGGCCGGCGTGGTGGAGGGCCTCCGCGACCGGCTGGCCGGTGGCGTCAGCGTGCTCGTCGACACCGACGTGCCGGTGGGGGCGGGGCTGTCCTCGTCGGCGGCGCTGACCTGCTCGGTCGCCCTGGCGCTCGGCGATCTCGTCGCCCCCGAGCTCGGCCGGCTCGATCTGGTCGAGCTGGCCCGCCGGTCGGAGAACGACTTCGTCGGGGCACCCACGGGGATCCTCGACCAGTCGGCCTCGCTGCTGTGCACCGCCGGTCACGCCCTGTTCCTGGACACCCGGCAGAGGCGGACCGAGCAGGTGCCCCTGGACCTGGCCGCCGCGGGCCTGGAGCTCCTCGTCGTCGACACCGGCACCTCGCACACCCATGCCGAGGGCGGCTACGGGGACCGCCGCCGGGAGTGCGAGGACGCCGCAGCGCGGCTGCGCGTCGCCGCTCTCCGCGACGTCCCGGACGTCGCGAGCCTGGCGCCGCTCGAGGACCACCCTCTCCTGCTCCGGCGGGCGCGCCACATCGTCACCGAGAACGCCCGGGTGCTGCGGGTCGTCGACATCCTCCGCGACGCCGGCGACCCTCGCAGGATCGGCCCGGTGCTCACCGAGGGCCACATCTCGCTCCGCGACGACTTCCAGATCTCCACCGTCGAGCTCGACGCCTGCGTCGAGGCGGCCGTCGAGGCGGGGGCGCACGGCGCCCGCATGGTGGGCGGCGGGTTCGGCGGCAGCGTCGTGGTGCTGGTCGACCGCGACCGGGCCGGGCTGGTGGCCGACGCCGTGGCCGAGCGTTTCGCCCGCGACGGCTACGCCGCGCCCCGCACGTTCGACGTGGTCCCCTCCGCCGGCGCCCGTCGCCTGGTCTGACGGCGCGCCCGCGCAGGCGGCGGCCGTCGGGTGGCCGGAGCCCTCCGCAGCGACGCGCCTGTCAAGCTCCTGGGGCCGTGCATCGGGCCGGCCTGGCTCGTCGTGGGCGCCGGCCGGCGCGTGGAGACCGATGGGCGCGCGGAGGAGAACGTGGACACGCGCTGGATGGACAAGGCCGCGTCCGGCGCCCTCCTCGACCTGCTCACGGCCGTCGGTCCGCTGCTCGGGGCGATGAGCCTCCTGGGCCTCGAGATCTCCACCGACGTGGTGCTGATGATGCTGTCGGCGTTCGCGATCGCCGACGGCGGGCTGCGCTACGCGCTGATCCGTCGCCGGGAGTCGTGAGGGGCGGGCGTGCAGAACGACCTGGCGGCGCGGCGGGCCGCGCTCGGGTGGCCCCAGGCCCGCGCTGGCCGAACGGCTGGGCGTCTCCCGGCAGACCGTGATCTCCATCGAGCGCGGGCGCTTCGACCCGTCGCTGCCCCTGGAGTTCCGGATCGCCGCCGTGTCCGGCGCCCGCAGCGACGAGATCTTCGTGCCGGCGGAGCGCGCGCCGGTCAGCGAGCCGCTCGGCTGATCGCCGCCGCCGCCTCCAGGACGGCGCCGACGATCTCGGGGCTCGGCCGGCGGCCCAGTCGCTCCACCGGGCCGGAGATGGAGACGGCGCCGAGGACGCCGCCCGCACCGTCGCGCACGGGCGCCGAGAGGGAGGCCACGCCGGGCTCGCGCTCGGCGACGCTGTGCGCCCACCCGCGGCGGCGGACGTCGAGCAGCGTGCGCGCGGTGAAGCTCGCCGCGGGCAGGAGGCGGGTGACCTCCTCGGCGGGGGTGAAGGCCAGCAGGGCGTGCGCGGCGGACCCGGCGGTCATGGGCAGCCGGGCCCCGACCGGCACGGTGTCGCGGAGTCCGCTGGTGCGCTCGGCGGCCGCGATGCACACGCGCATGGCGCCGTCCCGGACGTAGAACTGGGCGCTCTCCCCGCTCGCGTCCCGCAGCGTCACGAGGTGCCGCTCGGCGAGGTCGGCGAGATCGGCGCCCGCGCGGCCCAGCTCGGCCAGTCCGGGGCCCGGCGCCCAGGCGCCCTCCGGTGTGCGCCGGACGAGGCGGTGCCCCTCGAGCGCGACGGCGAGCCGGTGGGCGGTCGCCCGGGGCAGGCCGGTGCGGCTGACCAGCTCGGCGAGCGTGGCCGGCTCGTCGGCGACGGCGCGGAGGATGGTCACCGCTTTGTCCAGAACGGCGACGGGGTTAGGCTGTCCCACAGAGCAATACTCGCATCCCACACAGTGAGATTGCTACCGCGATCACCGACGGATGCCCCCGTGAGAGGACGAACCGTGCCCAAGACCCTGGCGGAGAAGGTCTACGACGCCCACGTGGTGCGCAGCAGCGCCGGCGAGCCCGACCTGCTCTACATCGACCTGCACCTCGTGCACGAGGTGACGAGCCCGCAGGCGTTCGACGGCCTCCGTGCCGCGGGGCGCACCGTCCGCCGTCCCGACCTCACGATGGCGACCGAGGACCACAACGTCCCGACGCTGGACATCCTCAAGCCGATCGCCGACCCGGTCAGCCGCGCGCAGGTCGAGGCGCTGCGCAAGAACGCCGCCGAATTCGGCATCCGGCTGGCGCCGATGGGCGACCGGGACCAGGGCATCGTGCACGTCATCGGTCCGCAGCTGGGCCTGACCCAGCCCGGCATGACCATCGTCTGCGGCGACAGCCACACCTCCACCCACGGCGCGTTCGGCGCGCTGGCCTTCGGCATCGGCACCAGCGAGGTCGAGCACGTGCTGGCGACCCAGACCCTGCCGCAGTACCGCCCGAAGCAGATGGCCGTCACCGTGGACGGCGAGCTGCCGGAGGGCGTGTCGGCGAAGGACGTCATCCTGGCCGTCATCGCCAAGATCGGGACCAACGGCGCCGCGGGCCACGTCATCGAGTACCGCGGCAGCGCGATCGAGGCGCTGTCGATGGAGGCCCGGATGACCATCTGCAACATGTCGATCGAGGCGGGCGCCAAGGCGGGCCTCATCGCACCGGACCGGACCACCTTCCAGTTCCTGCAGGGCCGCCCGCACGCCCCGCAGGGGGCCGACTGGGACGCCGCCGTCGAGTACTGGTCGACGCTGCGGACCGACGAGGGGGCCGTCTTCGACACCGAGGTGGTCCTCGACGCCGCCGAGCTCAGCCCGTTCGTCACCTGGGGGACCAACCCCGGTCAGGGCCTGCCCATCACCGAGCGGGTGCCGGACCCGGCCGAGTTCGCCGACGACAACGAGCGCCGGGCAGCGGAGCAGGCGCTGGCCTACATGGGCCTCGAGCCGGGCACGCCGCTGCGCGACATCAAGGTCGACACCGTCTTCCTGGGCTCCTGCACCAACGGCCGCATCGAGGACCTGCGCATCGCCGCCGAACTGCTGCGCGGCAAGCACATCGACCCCGACACCCGGATGCTCGTCGTCCCGGGTTCGGTCGGCGTGAAGCTGCAGGCGGAGGCCGAGGGGCTCGACCGGGTGTTCGTCGAGGCAGGCGCGGAGTGGCGCGGCGCGGGCTGCTCCATGTGCCTGGGCATGAACCCCGACCAGCTCAAGCCGGGGGAGCGCTCGGCGTCCACGAGCAACCGCAACTTCCAGGGCCGGCAGGGCAAGGGCGGGCGCACCCACCTGGTGTCGCCGTCGGTCGCCGCAGCCACCGCGCTGACCGGGCACCTGACCGCCCCCGCCGACCTCCAGCCTGCCCAGCCGGCCGGCGTCTGAGACTGGAGCCCTTCCGATGGATGCCTTCACCACCCACACCGGTACCGCCGCGCCGCTGCGGCGCAGCGCCGTCGACACCGACCAGATCATCCCGGCCGAGTACCTGAAGCGGATCACCCGGACCGGGTTCGAGGACGGGCTGTTCGTCGCCTGGCGGAGGAACGAGCCGGACTTCGTGCTCAACCAGCCCCAGTACGCGGACGCGTCGATCCTCGTCGCCGGGCCCGACTTCGGTACCGGCTCCTCGCGCGAGCACGCGGTCTGGGCCCTGATGGACGGCGGCTTCCGGGTGGTCATCAGCTCCCGGTTCGCCGACATCTTCAAGAACAACTCGACCAAGGCCGGCTTGCTGACCGTCGTCCTCCCGCAGCCGGACGTGGAAGCCCTGTGGACCGCGATCGAGACCGACCCGGCCACCCCGGTGACCGTCGATCTGCAGGCGAAGCAGGTGTCGTACGGCGACGTGACCGTGCCGTTCGAGATCGACGACTACACCCGCTGGCGGCTGCTCGAGGGTCTCGACGACGTGGGGCTGACCGAGCGGCAGCTGCCCGACATCGAGGCCTTCGAGGCGGCCCGCCCGGCCTGGCTGCCCAGGACGCTGCCGGTCAGCTGAGCTCGGCGTCGCGCGCGGCCGGGTCGGGTTCGAGGTCGCGGTAGTAGTCCGCGCTCAGCCGGCCCGGCCGGCCGCCGAGCACCCACACGCTGCCCTTGGCCGCCGGCGGGTACAGCCGCCCCGCCACTCCCTCCCACCGCACGCCCAGGCTGAGCAGCACCGACGGGATCGCTCCGCCCTGGCTGCACACGACGGTCACGCCCGGCTCGACCCGGGGGGTCAGCAGCCGCTCGACCACGGCCAGCCCGGCCTGCGGATCGGCGGCGAACTCCTCCTCGCCGAGTTCCGGGAGGCTCTGCACGTCCGTGCCGAGGGCGTCGGCCAGCGGCTCGACGGTCTGGCGGCACCGGGTTCGTTCGGCCGACGCCACCGCGACCGGACCGAAGAGGGGCAGCACCTGGGCCAGCCGCCGGGCCTCGCGCCACCCGCGCTCGTCGAGCGGCCGCAGGTCGTCGGGTCCGTCCCAGTCCCCGCGGTGGCCGGCATGCCCGTGCCGCACGAGGATCAGGGCCGGCATGCGGGGGACGTCGGTCCGAGCCAGGTCGGCCAGGACGGCGCGGTCGTGGTCATGGCTGCACAGCGCGGACGCGTCCGCGACCGGCAGCCAGCGCAGCTCGTCGACCTCGTCGTTGGGCGCGAACCCGCCCCCGGTCCACCGGGCGGTCCAGTAGTCGACCTCCTTGGGCGCCGGGCGCCCGTCGGCGCCCCGCACCTCGTAGCAGGTCCGGACGCTGCGCCGTCCCAGCACCACGTCGAGGCCGGTCTCCTCCACGACCTCGCGGTGCGCCGTCTCGAGCAGGTGCTCGCCGCGGTCGGGCTTGCCCTTCGGCAGCGACCAGTCGTCGTACTTCGGCCGGTGCACGACCGCCGTCTCCACGGTTCCGGCGTCACCGGGTCGCCAGAGCGCGCACCCGGCGGCCCGCACGAGCGCCGGCCGGTCAGCCAGCGTGCTCACCCACCTCCGCCAGACGCTCGGCCTGGTAGTCGACGTCGCCGGTGCGGGTCCAGGCGCCGTCGCCGCCGAGCTGCCAGCTGCGGACCTCGGGGGCCATCGCCTCGTCGAACATGCGGGCGAGCTCCCGGCCGGCGGTGTCGTCGCACACCCGCAGCAGCACCTCGACCCGGCGGTCGAGGTTGCGGTGCATCAGGTCGGAGCTGCCGATCCACCACTCGTCCTCGCCGCCGTTGGTGAAGGCCATGACCCGGGAGTGCTCCAGGAACCGGCCCACGATCGAGCGGGCCCTGATCGTCTCGGACAGCCCCGGGACGCCGGGGCGCAGCGCGCAGATGCCGCGGACCAGCAGCTCCACCGGCACGCCGGCCGCGGAGGCCTCGTACAGCGCGTCGATGATCCGCTCGTCGACGAGCGAGTTGACCTTGATCCGGATGCCGGACGGCCGGCCCTCGGCGGCGTGCCGGGCCTCGCGGCGGATCTTCTCGACGAGGCCGGTCCGGATGCCGTGCGGGGCGACCATGAGCATCCGGTAGTTGGTCTGCCGCGAGTAGCCGGTCAGCGTGTTGAACAGGTCGGTGAGGTCCGCGCCCACGCGCGGGTCGGCGGTGAGGATGCCGAGGTCCTCGTAGATGCGGGCGGTCTTCGGGTTGTAGTTGCCGGTGCCGATGTGGCAGTAGCGGCGCAGCACGCCGTGCTCGCGCCGCACCACCAGGGCGGTCTTGCAGTGGGTCTTCAGGCCGACGAGGCCGTAGACGACGTGGCACCCGGCGCGCTCCAGCGACCGGGCCCAGGTGATGTTGGCCTCCTCGTCGAACCGCGCCTTGATCTCCACCAGGACGACGACCTGCTTGCCGGCCTCCGCCGCGTCGATGAGCGCGTTGACGATCGGGGAGTCGCCGGAGGTGCGGTAGAGCGTCTGCTTGATCGCCAGCACGTTGGGATCGGCGGCGGCCTGCTCGATGAACCGCTGCACGCTCGTGGCGAAGGAGTAGTAGGGGTGCTGCACCAGCACGTCGCCCTCCCGCAGGGTGGCGAAGACGCTCTTGGGCGTCTCGCCCTCCGACAGCCGGGGATGCGTGGCGGGGACGAACGGATCGTCCTTGAGCTCGGGGCGGTCCAGGTCGTAGAGGGCCCACAGCGAGGCCAGGTCGAGCAGCCCGGGCACGTGCAGGACGTCCTGGGGCTGCATCTCCATCTCCGAGAGGAGCACCTCCAGGATCTGCGGGTCCATGGACTCGGTGACCTCGAGCCGGACGGCGGGACCGAACCGCCGCCTGGCCAGCTCCCGCTCCAGCGCCTGCAGGAGGTCCTCGTCGCGGTCCTCCTCGACCTCGAGGTCGGCGTTGCGGGTGACCCGGAACAGGTGGTGGGAGACGACGTCGAGCCCGGGGAAGAGCTGGGGGAGGTGGGCGGCGATCAGGTCCTCCAGCGGGAGGAACGTGGCCCTCGAGTCGCCGGCGCCGACCGCCACGAACCGCGGCACGTTGTTGGGCACCTTCACCCGCGCGAAGTGCGACACGCCGCTGTCGGGATCGCGGACCGAGACCGCGAGGTTGAGCGACAGCCCGCTGATGTAGGGGAACGGGTGCGCGGGGTCCACCGCCAGCGGGGTGAGCACGGGGAAGACCTGGTCCCGGAAGTACTCCCGCAGCCGGCGCGCGTCCTCGTCCTCCAGGTCCGGCCAGTGGACGATCCGGATACCGGCGTCCTCCAGCTGCGGTTGGACGTCCTTGTTGTAGACGTCGGCGTGCCGGTGGACCAGGTCCTGGGTGCGCCGGGTGACCCGTTCGAGCTGCTCACGGATGGTCAGGCCGTCGGGCGAGCGGACCGAGAGCCCCGTGGACTGGCGGCGCTTGAGGCCCGCGATGCGCACCATGTAGAACTCGTCGAGATTGCTCGCGAAGATCGCCAGGAACTTCACCCGCTCCAGCAGCGGCAGGCTCTCGTCCTCGGCCAGCTCCAGGACGCGGGCGTTGAAGTCCAGCCAGGAGAGCTCCCGGTTCAGGAAGCGGTCGGCCGGGAGGGGGCGGGGCCGGGTAGGGCTCTCGGAGGGCACGGGGTCATCGTGCCGCACCCAGGTGAACCGCGAGAGCCGTCGTGCATGACCCCGCCCCGAGCAGCAGCGCCGCGCGCAGGTCCGCCTCGGTGTCCACGTCGCGGACCAGCCCGGGCCAGTCCCCGCGGAGCGCCCTGGCGCCGCCGGCGAGGTGCGCCGCGGCCGAGCCGGGGCCGAAGCGGGGCTGCAGATCCGTGCCCACCGCGGTCAGCAGCGTCGTCCCCGTGCCCTGGGCGTCGGCCACGAAGGCGCGTGTCGCCCTCCCGGCCGCTGCCAGTGCGGCGGCGAGCTCCTCGGGCCGCAGCGCAGGCAGGTCGGACGAGAGCGCGGCGACCGCCGCTCCGGGGGCCTGACGAGCCCCGTGCTCCAGAGCCGGGTTCAGGCCGCGGTCGGGCTCGTCGGCCACGGTGCGCGCACCGAGCCGGCGGACGACGCCGGCCGCCGCCGGGTCGTCGGTCACGACGACGACGGCGCCGACGGCCGGGCAGGCGAGCGCCGCCGAGACCGTGTCCGCCAGGAGCGCCAGCACCAGCTCCTGGTGGGCCGCCCCGGCGTCGGCCCGGGCCGCGGTGAGCGGCCGCAGCCGGGTCTTGGCGACGTCCAGCCGCTTCGCGGGGACGACGACCGACCAGCTGGGCACGGATCCATGTCAGCACATCGGGCGGCTCGCGCGACGCGGCCGGGGGACCCGGTGCGCCCACCCGAGGTGGCCGGGGTCGATCATGGGCAGGATCACGGGACGAGGGGAGGTGGACCGATGACGGAGGGGACGTCCTCGGGCAGCGCGGACATCGGGAGGCGGCCGGTCGCGGACCGGCCCGGCACGCGCCGCCCACCCAAGTGGCGCACCCGCGGCCGGCTGACCTACGGGATGGTCGCGGCCATCCTGGTCGTCTACCCCGTGTCCGCGTTGATGTTCCGGCTGCGCTACCGGCACGGCGACCGGCTGCCGGTGACCGGGCCGGTGCTGCTGGTGGCCAACCACGTCTCGATCCTGGATCCGCTGGCCTGCGCCCGGCTGGTGTTCGACAACGGCCGGCTCCCGCACTTCCTGGCCAAGCAGTCGGTCTTCAAGGGGTTCGCCGGCACGCTGCTGCGCAGCGCGGGGCAGATCCCCGTGGCCCGGTTCTCCGCCGACGCCCACGAGGCGCTGGCGGCGGCGAAGGCCGATCTCGACGCCGGCAACGTCGTCGTGATCTACCCCGAGGGGTCGGTGACGCGCGATCCCGACTGGTGGCCGATGCAGGCGCGCACCGGGGTCGCCCGGCTGGCGCTGACCACCGAGGCCGTGGTCCTGCCGGTCGCGCAGTGGGGGCCGCAGGAGGTGCACGACTACCACCGCAAGAAGCTGCGCCTGCGCTTCCGCGCCCCGGCCGAGTACCTCGTGGGGGAGCCCGTCGACCTCTCCGCGCTCCGTGCGGAGGTGCGGGCCGGCCGTCCGCTCGGTGCCGAGCTCCTGCGCGGGACGACCGACCTGATCATGGGGCGGGTGCGCGACCAGTTGGCCGAGCTGCGCGGGGTCCCGGCGCCGCTGACCTTCCACCCGCGGCCGCGGCGCGAGCTGCCCGGCGACCTCTCGGGGAGTGCCGCATGACGCGCGCCGCCGTGCTCGGAGCCGGCTCGTGGGGCACGACCTTCGCCAAGGTCCTCGCCGACGCCGGCTGCGAGGTCATGCTGCACGCCCGGCGGCCGGAACTGGCCAAGTCGATCGCCGAGGACGGCGAGAACCGCGAGTACCTGCCCGGCATCCGCCTGCCCGCCTCGGTCCGCGCCACCGCGGACGCGGCGGAGGCGCTGCTGGACGCCGACGTGGTGGTCCTCGCCGTCCCGTCGCAGTCGCTGCGCGACAACCTGACCGGCTGGGCGCCGCTGCTGCCTGCCGACGCCACCTTGCTCTCCCTGATGAAGGGCATCGAGCTGGGGACGACGAAGCGGATGAGCGAGGTCATCTGCGAGGTGACCGGTGCCGGGCCGGACCGCGTGGCGGTGCTGTCGGGCCCCAACCTCGCCCGGGAGATCGCCGAGGAGCAGCCCGCCGCGACGGTGATCGCCTGCACCGACACCGCGCGCGCCGAGGCGCTGCAGGCGGCCTGCCACACGCCGTACTTCCGGCCCTACACCAACCCCGACGTCATCGGCTGCGAGCTCGGGGGTGCGGTGAAGAACGTCATCGCGCTGGCGTGCGGGATCGCCGAGGGACTGGGCTTCGGCGACAACACCCGCGCCTCCCTGATCACCCGCGGGCTGGCCGAGACCGCGCGGCTCGGCCTGGTGCTGGGCGGGGAGCTGACCACCTTCGCCGGGCTGGCCGGCATGGGCGACCTGGTCGCCACCTGCAGTTCACCGCTGTCCCGCAACCGCACCTTCGGCGAGAAGCTGGGCCGGGGCATGACCGTGGCCCAGGTGCAGGAGAGCACCCGGCAGACGGCGGAGGGCGTGAAGAGCTGCCGCTCGGTGCTCGACCTGGCGCGGGCGCACGACGTCTACGTGCCACTCACCGAGGCGGTCGTGCGCGTGTGCCACGAGGGCGAGGCGCCGGCGCAGATGGTGAAGGAGATCATGTCGCGGGAGGCGAAGCCGGAGTGAGCGGACAGGAGCGTGAGCCTCGCAGCGAGGAACGAGCGAGGAGCGGGGCGCCCCGCGCGAGCGAACCAGGAACGGGAACCCGCGAGTCCTGGGGGGACGGGACCCGGTCGGTCCGGGCGGGGGAGGGACCTCCGGTCGCGGGGGCGCCGCTGCGCCCGTCGCCGGTGTTCGCCGCTCCGTTCCACCTGGCCGACCTGCCGCCGCGAGCGGGCGGCGCCGACGCCTACGCCCGCACCGAGCACCCGACCCTGCGCGAGTTCGAGGCTGCCGTGGGCGAGCTGGACGGCGGCCGCTGTCTCTCCTTCGCCACGGGCATGGCCGCGCTCACGGCCGCCGTCCTGGCCTGTGCCGGGTCGGGTGACCGGATCGTCCTGCCCTCCGACGGGTACTACACGACCCGGTTGCTGGCGGCGCACGAGCTGGCGCGCTTCGGGATCGAGGCCGAGTACGTGCCCACCCCCGGCATCGAGGAGTTCGCGGCCGGCGGGGGGCTCGACGGCGTCCGCATGGTCCTGCTGGAGACCCCCAGCAACCCGCAGCTCGACGTCTGCGACATCGCCGCCGTGGCGCGGGCGGCCAAGGCCTCCGGCGCCCTCGTGGCCGTCGACAACACCACCGCCACGCCGCTCGGGCAGCGGCCGCTGGAGCTCGGCGCCGACATGACCGTCGGCAGCGACACGAAGGCGCTCACCGGGCACAGCGACCTGCTGCTCGGGCACGTCAGCACCACCGACGACGACCTCCACGGGCGCCTCCAGGGCTGGCGGAACCACAGCGGGAGCACCCCGGGCCCGTTCGAGGCCTGGCTCGGCCACCGCTCGATGAGCACCCTCGACCTGAGGCTGGCCCGCCAGGCGGCGAACGCGGCGGCCGTGGCCGACCTGCTCGCGTCCACCCCGGCCGTCACCGGGGTGCGGTGGCCGTGGCGGCCGGAGGACCCGTCCTTCGCCCTGGCCGCCCGGCAGATGCTGCGGCCCCACGGCGTCGTCTCCGCCGAGCTGGCCGACGAGGACGCCGTGGCGCGGCTGCTGGCCGGCACCCGGCTGTGGACCGCGGCGACCAGCTTCGGGGGCGTGCACAGCACCGTCGACCGGCGGGCCCAGTGGGGCGGCGACGCCGTCCCTCCCGGCTTCGTGCGGCTGTCGTGCGGCATCGAGGACACCGCCGACCTGGTGGCCGACCTGTCAGGCGCGCTGGCCTGCCTCTGACGCGGCGGCCTGCCGCCGCCGGTGCGCGCCGCGCGCCGTCAGGTAGAAGCTCAGGCCCCAGTAGTAGACGAGGTAGGCCAGCGAGGCCACCACGACCGCGGGATGCGGATCGGGCAGCTGCGCCACGAGGACGGCGTAGGCGACCAGCCAGGCCGCCGTGAGGGCCAGCGTCACCCCCTGCAGGAACCGCGTGCGGGACGGGTACACGTAGCGGACCGGCACGAAGACCAGGACGGAGAACACCGCCAGGGTGATGCCCACGACGACGTGCCCCACGTCGAGCACGATGATGTAGAACGCCACGATGTTCCAGTAGCTGGGGAAGCCCAGGAAGAAGTGGTCGGAGGTCTTCGCGTCGACCCGGCAGAACTGGTAGCAGGAGGCCAGCAGCGGGATCGCCGCCAGCACCCAGCCGACGGGGCCGTCGGGCAGGTAGCCGGTGGTCCACAGCAGCACGATGGGCGCGAAGACGTAGGTCAGGTAGTCGACGATGTCGTCCATCCGGCCGCCGTCGAACCAGGGGATCGTCTCCTTGACCCGCAGCCGGCGGGCGAGCATCCCGTCCGTGCCGTCGATGATCAGCGTCGCCAGCCCCAGCCACAGGGCGGTGGCGGCGTCGCCGTCGAAGGCCGCGAGCACGATCAGCAGGGCCAGGACGGAACCGCTGGCCGTGTAGACGTGGACCGCGGCCCCGGCCAGGCGCAGTCGCAGGGGGAAGGGAGCGGGCTCCGGCTCCGAGCCCGCCGGACCCGTGATCGCTCCGGCCGCCGGGGGCGCCGCGTTGTCGTGCACTCGAAGAGGTTGTCACATCCGCTCCACTAGGGTCGCGGTGATGAGCGAGATGGCGGGCGGCTGATGTCGGGCAGAGCGGCGGGCGGGACGGCCGGCAAGGTGCGGATCGCGGTCGTGTTCGGGGGCCGCAGTGCCGAGCACTCCATCTCCTGCGTGTCGGCCGGGAGCGTGATCGCCGCCCTGGACCCCGACCGCTACGAGATCGTGCGCGTCGGGATCACGTCCGACGGGCGGTGGGTGCTCGCCGATCCGGACCAGCCGCTGGCGATCACCGACGGGAAGCTGCCCGAGGTCACCGGCGGCACGGCCGTGGCCCTGGTCGGCGACCCGGCGGGGCGGGGCTTCGCGCTCCTCGAACCGGGCGCGGCGATCGGGCCGGCGCTGACCGGCGTCGACGTCGTCTTCCCGGTCCTGCACGGGGCCTACGGCGAGGACGGGACCATCCAGGGCCTGCTCGAGATGGCGGGGCTGCCCTACGTCGGGTCCGGGGTGTTCGCCAGCGCCGCCTCCATGGACAAGGAGTTCACCAAGAAGCTGCTGGCGGCTGCCGGGCTGCCCCAGGGCGACCACGTCGTCCTCCGTGACGCCACCGGTGCCGTCCGGCCCGACCCCGACCTCCTCGACGAGGCGGCGCGGGAACGGCTGGGCCTGCCCGTGTTCGTCAAGCCGTCGCGGGCGGGGTCGAGCATCGGCATCACGAAGGTGACCGACTGGGCGCAGTTCCCCGAGGCCGTCGCCACCGCCGCCGCCGTCGACCCCAAGGTCGTCGTCGAGGCGTCGGTGCCCGGCCGGGAGATCGAGTGCGGCGTCCTCGCCGGCGTCGGCGGCGGCGTGCCGGAGGCCAGCCTCCCCGCGGAGATCCGGCTGCGTCCCGGCGTCGACTGGTACGACTTCGCGGCCAAGTACCTCGACGACTCGGTCGACTTCGACGTGCCCGCCGATCTCCCCGCGGAGCAGACCGCGGCGGTGCAGGAGGCGTCGGTGCGGGCGTACCAGGCACTGGACTGCCGCGGCCTGGCGCGGGTCGACTTCTTCCTCGGCACCGGATCCGACGGACGTGACCGGCTGGTCATCAACGAGGTGAACACGATGCCCGGGTTCACCCCGATCTCGATGTTCCCCCGGATGTGGGCGGCCAGCGGGGTGAGCTACCCGGAGCTGGTGGACCGGCTCGTGCGGTCGGCCCTGGACGGCGGCTCCCGGGCCGGTCGGTGACCTCCGGGCGGCGGCCCCGGCCGGTCCGGGGCGCCGTCCTGCTCGCCGTCGTGGCCGGTCTGCTGTCCCTGACGGGCTGCACCCGTGCGGTTGCCGGGACGCCCACCGCGGGAGCGGTGGGGCCCCTGCCCGGCTCCGCCGAGGAGCTCGAGCCGTTGATCGTCACCGACGTGCCGTCGGGCCGGGCACGACTTCCGGACGACGAGGTGCACCCGCCCGCCGGCGCGAAGCGGGCCGAGGACGTCGCCGGCTACGCCGCGGATCCGGCCCGGGAGCGCGAGGTCCTGGAGGACTACGGCTACCGGTACGGCTGGGAACGGTTCTGGGGCGACGGCCCGACGTCCATGACGGGGGTCTTCGTCGACCAGTTCGACGCCCGGGCCGGGGCCGGCGCGTACGCCGAGGACCTCGCCCGCAACGACGCCGAGCACTACGACGGCGAGCTCGACGAGCACCCGCCCGACCTGCCGGGTGGCTGCCGCCTGCTCACGGTGGAGGAGCCCCGGCCGGCCGCCGCTCTGATGGGACCGGCCGCCCTCGCCTGGTGCGGCCACGGGGTGTTCAGCGTCGGGGTCACCGCGGTCGGGCCGACCGTCGACGCGGCGGAGGCGGAGGTCCGTGCCGTCCTGGCCGAGCAGCTGGACCGGCTGCCCCCGCGCTGAGCCGGTCGGGCCCGCTCACGGTCCCGGCTGCGGCTCCCGGTAGGGCAGGGCCGCGGCGATCTCGGGGGTGAGCGCCGTGACCGGGGCGCTGTCGACCTCGGCGGGCAGCGTGATCTCGACGTAGACCGGGCGGTCCACCGTCGTCCAGACGGTCGACCCGGGGTCGGAGGTGTCGACGTACCACTGGACGCCGTTGATCTGCATGGCCGAGACCCCGACGACGTAGCCGGCGGGCCGGTCGACGCCGCAGACCAGCACGATGGGGGGATCGCCCCACGCGTAGGCGTTCGGGGTGTCCGACTGCACTCGGCGGGAGGTCTCGCCGGCGAGCTCGAAGGGCAGCGAGCCCATGAGCGCCGGGCAGGAGGCCTCGGCCTCCGGGGTCATGGCGGGCACGTCGACCGGGAGGACGGGCAGGTCCTCCCGCTCGGCGGGGGTGCTGCCGTCGACCGCGGCCGGGCCGTGCCCGGCGTGGTCGGGGTCCGTCGCGTCGCCCGGGCCACCGAGCACGTTGGCGAGGACCACCGCGGCGACGACCACGGGGACCAGGACGGCCGTCGCGATCACCGCGATGCGGCGGAGCGGGTCCTCGGGCGTCGTGCGGGGTGGAGCGGTGTCCTCGGTCAGGGCTGGTACCTCGGGTGCGGCGTACTCGGGTGCCGGGACTCTCAGAGGTTCACGACCGGGCAGGTCAGCGTGCGGGTGATGCCGTCGACCGACTGCACCCGGGCCACGACCAGCCGGCCGAGCTCGTCGACCGTCTCGGCCTCGGCCCGGACGATGACGTCGTAGGGGCCGGTGACATCCTCGGCCTTGGTCACCCCGTCGATCTCGGCGATCGTCGATGCCACCTGGGCGGCCTTGCCGACTTCGGTCTGGATGAGGATGTAGGCGTGGACCACGGGAGATCCTTCCTCGGGCAGCACTGCCGGTTCGTCGTCCCCGCCGGCTGGCGGTCAGAACGGCAACCTACCCCAGCGACGAAGGGTGACCGATGACTCGCCCCCGCCCCCTCGTCCCTCGCGGCGATCCCGCGGACACCGTCAAGGTGGTCGGCGAGTTCGGGGTCATCGACCGGGTCCTCGCCCAGGCCGGCACGGCGCGAGCGGCGCAGGTCGGCCCCGGCGACGACGCGGCCGTCCTGCGCACCCCGGACCGGCGGGTGGTCGCGACGACCGACGTCCTGGTGGAGGGACGGCACTTCCGCCGCGACTGGTCGTCGGCCGAGGACGTCGGCCACAAGGCGGCGGCCGCCAACCTGGCCGACGTCGCGGCGATGGGCGGCGTGGCCACGGCGCTGCTGGTGGGCCTCGCGTGCCCGTCGTCCACCCAGACGTCGTGGCTGGAGGGTGTGGCCGCGGGCCTGGCGGCTGAGTGCGCCCCCCTCGGGGCGGCGGTGGTCGGCGGGGACCTGGTGGCCGCCGCGGCCGACAGCGCGTCGGTCGTCCTGTCGGTCACCGCACTCGGCGACCTGGGCGGCCGGGCACCGGTGCTGCGGTCCGGCGCGCGTCCGGGTGACGTCGTGGCGCTGGCGGGGCGACTGGGCTGGTCGGCGTGCGGGCTGGCCGTGCTGCGGCGGGGCTTCAGCAGCCCGAACGCGGTGGTGGCCGCCCACCGCCGTCCCACGCCGCCCTACGCGGCCGGTCCGGGCGCGGCGGAGGCCGGAGCGACGGCGATGTGCGACGTCAGCGACGGCCTGCTCGCCGACCTCGGCCACATCGCGACCGCCAGCGGCGTCGTCGTCGACCTGGACCGGGCAGCCCTCGTGCGGGCCTGCCTGGAACCGGCCGGCCCGCTCCAGCAGGTGGGCTCGGCGCTGGGAACCGATCCGCTGGCGTGGGTGCTCACGGGTGGCGAGGACCACGCCCTGGTGGCGACCTTCCCGCCGCGCGCGGGCCTCCCGGTCGGCTGGACGCCGATCGGCCAGGTGCGCAAGGGGCGGCGGCCGGGGGTGCTGGTCGGCGGGCAGGCCGCGGCGGACGTGGTCCGGGCGGTCGGTGCGGAAGGAGCGGGCCATGTCCACTTCGGCTGATCGGCCGGTCGCCCGGGGTGTGCTCCGGGACGGGACGGTGGCCGACCTGCGAGCCTTGCCGTACGACGACCCGGTGGCGCAGCACCTCGTCGAGCAGGTGCAGCAGGAGTACCTCCGCCGCTACGGCGGGCGGGACGCCGCCGAGGTGGATCCGCGCGAGTTCCTGCCGCCCCGCGGGCTGTTCCTGGTCGCCGAGGTGGACGGCGTCCCCGCGGGGTGCGGCGCGTGGCGGGCGCTGCCGTCGGGGCAGGCGGAGGTCAAGCGGGTCTACGTGGCGCCCGGGTTCCGTCGACGTGGGATCGCCCAGGTGGTGGTCGCCGCCCTCGAGGAGTCCGCGGCAGCGGCCGGGCACACGGAGATCGTGCTCAACTCCGGCCGCCGGCAGCCCGAGGCGCTCGCGCTCTACGCCGAGCTCGGCTACCGGCCCGTCCCCGGGTACGGGGTCTACGCGTGCTCTCCCCAGGCCGTCTTCCTGGGCAAGCCCCTGGCGCTGAGGGACGGGGAGGAGGAGCCGTCGTGGGCGTCGTGACGATCTCAGCGGCCTACGGGGCCGCCGGAGCCGAGGTCGCGCCGGCCGTGGCGGAGCGGCTGGGGTTGCCCTTCCACGACCGCGCCATCCCGGCACAGGTGGCGGTGCGGCTGGGCGTCCCGGTCGCGGAGGCGGAGGCCAACGACGAGACGGTGGTGCGCGGGCTCTGGCGGCTGGTGGCCTCGCTCGGCACCATGCCCGATCCCGTGGGAGGAGTGCTGCCGACGACCACGCTGCCGGACGCACGGGCGTACCGGGACCAGACCGAGCGGGTCCTCGCGGAGATCGCCTCCGGCGCAGGGGGAGTGGTGCTCGGCCGGGCCGGCGCGATGGTCCTCCGGGACCGGTCCGACGTGCTGCACGTGCGGCTCGACGGCCCGCCCGACCGGCGCCTGGCGGCGGCGGTGCAGCGGTCGGGTCGCAGCGTCGAGGAGGTGCGGCGCGAGATGGCGGCCAGCGACCGGGCGCGGGAGGCCTACGTGCGGCACTTCTACCGGTGCGACCCGGCGTCGCCACGGCACTACCACCTCGTGGTCGACGGCACGGCCCTGCCGGTGCAGACGGTGGTCGAGCTCGTCGTGACCGCCGCCCGGGCGCGGGGGATCGGCGCGGGCTGACGCGGCGGGCGCCGCCACGCGGCCGGGGCGGCTCCCGTGCCGCGGGGCTCGTCTGCCCGCCGCCGACGACCCACCACCCTGCCGAGCTGACGAATGCCCGCGCCGGCCCCGTGGATGCGGATGGCTGCCCTGGTGCGGGCGAGGGTGTGTCAGACCGGGGCGAGTGCCTGGTGAGGACCTGTCGGCAGTCGCACGGCGATCGGGTCGGCGGGCCGGACGGTCCCGCCAGCGAGCACCACCGCCATGACTCCGGCCCTGCGCACGACACTGCCGTCGGGGGCGCGGCCCACCAAGTCACTCAGCAGCCCGGGGCGGAAGGCGTCGATCTGACGGCACGGATTGCGCAGGCCCGTCACCTCGACCACCGCGTGCGCTCCCAGCCGTAGCCGGGTCGCGCGCGGCAGAGCCAGCAGATCCAGGCCGTGGGTCGTCACGTTCTCGCCCAGCTGGCCCGGCTCGACGTCGAAGCCGACCGCCGCCAGCTCGGTGAGCAGCTCCGCGGCAATCAGGTGCACCTGGCGCAGGTTCGGCCGCGTCGGATCGGCGGCGACTCGCGAGCGGTGTTGCACCGTCTTCCCGGCATGGGCGTCACCCTCCACGCCCACCCCGGCCACGAGCCGGATCTCCGTGGCCGGACGCTTGCCGAAGCGATGCTCGGCATCGCGGCTCACCGCGGTGACCCGAGGGCCGACACCGCCGGGCTCGTGCGAACGCGAAGAACCCCGGAAGTCGGTGACCTCCGGGGTTCCCTGACGCGGGTTCACGCCTGGATCAGGCGCGCACCACCTTGCCGGCGCGGATGCACGAGGTGCACGCGTTGATCCGGCGACGGTTGCCGGGGGCGATCAGCGCCCGCACGGACTGGATGTTCGGGTTCCAACGGCGCGGCGTGCGGCGGTGCGAGTGCGACACCGACATACCGAAACCGGGCCCCTTGCCACACACATCGCACACGGCAGCCACGGTTGATCACTCCCAGAGAATCGTTCACAGACGGCGGGGCGAGGGCGCACCCGCAACAAGACCGTCCAGCAGTCTAGCCGTTCGCCGGCGATGATGTCGCCAGGCCCCTTCGCACCGCCGGGGAACAGGTACCCCGTCGGGCAGCATCACCGGTGCTGTCGGCGCCCATGGGTACCCTCCGGCCGTGGTGCAGGCGCTGGACGACGGCGCGGTCGGGCTGTGGTACCGGACCGCGGTCGAGGTCCTGTCCGAGTCCCGGGGCCGGCTGGACGACCTCAACGTCTTCCCCGTGCCCGACGGCGACACCGGCACCAACCTGCTGCTCACGGCACAGGCCGCGGTGGCCGCGCTCGATGCCGAGGGGCAGCGCACCACCGAGTCGGCCTGGTCGGTCCTCGCCCGCGGAGCGGTGCTCGGCGCCCGGGGCAACTCCGGGACGATCCTCGCCGAGCTGCTGCGCGGGCTGGCCGATCAGCTCGCCGGCCAGCCGCCGGCCGACGGTCCCGCCTTCGCGGCCGCCCTCAAGAAGGCTTCGGAGGCCGCCTACGGCGCGGTGGCCGACCCCGAGGAGGGCACCTTCCTCACCGTGGCGCGGGCCGGCGGCGAGGCCGCCGTCGCCGCGGTCGACCAGGGCCGGACCGAGCTGGCCGACGTCGTCCGGGCGGCCGCGGACGGAGCCCGCGTCGCGCTGGAGGCCACTCCCGGGCAGCTGGCCGCCCTGCGCGAGGCCGGCGTGGTGGACGCCGGCGGAGCCGGCCTCTGCCTGGTCCTGGATGCACTGGTGACGACGGTGACCGGTGTGGAACCGGCCCGTCCGCCGCTCGCCCGCCGCGACGACGGCCACCGGCACTCCGGCGAGCACCTGCCGCATCCGCCGCCGGCCGGTCCCGGCAGCGAGGTGCAGTACCTGCTGGCCGACGCCGACGAGGAGGCCGTCGCCCGCCTGCACGAACGCCTCGCCGCCCTCGGCGACAGCCTCGTCGTCGTCGGTGTCGACACCCCGACCGGGCGCGAGTGGAACGTGCACGTGCACGTCGCCGACGTCGGGGCCGCCATCGAGGCCGGGATCGAGGCGGGCCGGCCGCACCGGATCTCGGTCACCCCGCTGGCCCCCGTCCAGCCCAGCGCACCGGTCCACGGGACGCGGGCGATCGTGGCCGTGGCCCCCAGCGACGGCCTGGCCGCGCTGTTCACCGGCGAGGGCGTGCGCGTGGTCACCTGCGGGCCCGACGGCGTGGGGGAGGAGGACCTGCTGCGGGAGGTGATCTCCTCCACCGCCCACGAGGTCGTCATCCTCCCCAACGACGCCGGCCTGCTGCCGGTCGCCGCGCGCGCCGCCGGCCGGGCGCGCGAGGCCGGACGCGAGATCGGCGTCGTCCCGACCCGGTCCCCGGTGCAGGGGCTGGCGGCGATCGCCGTCTCCGACCCCGCCCGCCGATTCGGTGACGACGTCATCGCGATGGCCGAGGCGGCGGCCGCCACCCGGTGGGCGGAGGTGACCGTCGCCGATCAGGAGGCGCTGACCTCGGCGGGGCGCTGCCGGCCGGGGGACGTCCTCGGATCGGCGGAGGGCGACGTGGTGGTCATCGGCCGCGACCTGGCCTCGGTCGCCTGCGAGCTCCTCGACCGGCTGCTCTCGGCCGGGGCCGAGATGGCGACCCTCGTGGTCGGCGCGGACGACATCCTCGGCGACGCCGTCTGCCGCCATCTCGCGACCGTCCACCCCACGATCGAGGTGAGCCGGTACGCCGGCGGACCGAGCGGCGTCCCGCTCCAAGTGGGGGTCGAGTGATGGGCGGGCGGGGGATGTCATGGCGGTGACCCTCGAGACCCCGCTGTCCCGGGTGCTCGGGCCGAAGACGGCGACGAGCATGGCCGAGCAGCTCAACCTGCACACCGTGCGCGACCTGCTGCGGCACTACCCGCGCCGCTACGCCCGCCGCGGTGAGCAGGCCGACCTCGCCGACGTCCAGGTCGGCGACCGCGTCACGGTCCTGGCGCAGGTCCGCAGCGTCACCACCCGCCCGATGCGCAACCGCAGGGGCAGCCTCACCGAGGTCGTCGTCGGCGACGGCAGCGGCCGGATGAAGCTGGTCTTCTTCAACCACCGGCACGCCGCGCTCAAGGTGAACGCCTGGGGGATGTTCGCCGGGACGGTCGGGGAATACCGCGGCGAGAAGCAGTTCGCCCACCCGGACATGCACCTGCTCGACAATGACAGCGGCGACGACGACTGGGCCCGTGCGCTGATCCCGATCTATCCGGCGAGCAAGGACGTCTCGAGCTGGGTCATCCAGAAGTCGCTGAAGCTGCTGCTCGGTCCCCAGGGCAACCTCGCGGGCCTGGTCGAGGACCCGCTGCCCGAGGAGATGCGGACCCGGCACGGGATCCTGCCCCTGGCCGCCGCCCTGCTCGACATCCACCGCCCGACCACGATGGAGGACGTCGAGCACGCGTCCCACCGGCTGAAGTGGGACGAGGCGCTCATCCTCCAGCTCACCCTCGCCGCGCGCCGGCGTGCCGCCGCCCTGGAGCCGGGCACCGCCCGCCCCCGACGCTCCGGCGGCCTCCTCGACGCGGTCGACGCCGCCCTGCCCTTCGCGCTCACCGACGGGCAGCGGGCGGTCGGTGAGGAGCTGGCCGCCGAGCTCGACCGCGACCAGCCCATGCACCGGCTGCTGCAGGGCGAGGTGGGCTCCGGGAAGACGGTCGTGGCGCTGCGTGCCATGGCCCAGGTGGTCGACGCCGGTGGGCAGGCGGCGCTGCTGGCACCCACCGAGGTGCTGGCCGCGCAGCACGCCCGCGGCATCCGCGAGCTGCTCGGGCCGCTGGGCCGCGCCGGCGAGATCGACGGCGACCCCGCCGGCACCCGCGTCACGCTGCTCACCGGCTCCCTGAAGGCCGCGGCCAAGCGGGCCGCGCGCGCCGACGTCGCCGACGGGCGCTCCGGCATCGTCGTCGGCACGCACGCGCTGCTGCAGGAGGGCGTGGAGTTCGCCGACCTGGGGCTGGTCGTGGTCGACGAGCAGCACCGCTTCGGTGTCGAGCAGCGGGACGCGCTGCGCGCCAAGGGGAACCGTCCCCCGCACGTCCTGGTGATGACCGCGACGCCCATCCCGCGCACCGTCGCCATGACCGTCTACGGCGACCTCGAGGTCTCCACGCTGCGTCAGCTGCCGAGCGGCCGCGGCGGGGTGGCCAGCTCGGTGGTGCCGGTGAGCGAGAAGCGGAACTGGCTGGACCGGGCGTGGGAACGGCTGCGCGAGGAGGTCGCCGCGGGCCGTCAGGCCTACGTCGTCTGCCCGCGGATCGGCGACGATGCCAGTGACGCTGCCGGCTCCGACGACGAGCCCGAGGACGCCGACGGCGCCCCCGACGACGGCCCGCGCGGCGACCGCCGGCCCCCACTGGCCGTCCTCGACGTGGCCGAGCTGCTGCGCGCCGGCCCGCTGGCGGGGCTCCGGCTCGAGGTGCTCCACGGCCGGCTCACCCCGGAGGAGAAGGACGCCCGGATGCGGGCCTTCGCGGCCCGGGAGATCGACGTCCTCGTCGCCACCACCGTGGTGGAAGTCGGGGTGGACGTCCCCAACGCCACGGTCATGGTCGTCATGGACGCCGACCGCTTCGGTGTCAGCCAGTTGCACCAGCTCCGCGGCCGTGTCGCCCGCGGCCAGCACCCGGGCCTGTGCCTGCTGGTCACCGATGCGTCCAGCTCCTCCTCCACCGGGCAGCGGCTGGCCGCGGTCGCCGCGACCTCCGACGGGTTCGAGCTCGCCCGGCTCGACCTGGAGACCCGCCGTGAGGGCGACATCCTCGGCGCCGCCCAGTCCGGCCGGCGGTCGGGCGTGCGGATGCTCTCGCTGCTGGAGGACGAGGACCTCATCGCCGCCGCACGAGCCGAGGCGACCGCACTCCTCGACACCGAGCGCGGGCTGGCCGACCACCCCGGGCTCGCCGCCGAGGTCGCCCGGCTGGCCACCGACGAGCGCGCCGAGTGGCTGGAGAAGGCATGAGGCCGCGATGACGCGGCTGATCTCGGGAACCGCCGGGGGACGCCGGCTCAAGGTGCCGAAGAGCGGCGTCCGGCCCACCGGCGACCGCGCCCGCGAGGCGCTGTTCAACGCGCTGACGCACCTGACCGACCTGCGCGGCGCCGCGGTGCTCGACCTCTACGCGGGCACCGGCGCGCTGGGGCTCGAGGCCCTCTCCCGGGGAGCGGGCCGCGTCGTCTTCGTCGAGTCGTCACCGGCCGTCCTCCCGGTGCTCCGGGAGAACCTCGCCACGATCGGCCTCCCCGGCGGGTGGGTCGTCGCGGGCTCGGTGCCCGGCGTCGTCGGCGGAGCGCCACCCGCGCGCTTCGACCTCGTCCTCGCCGACCCGCCGTACGACACGCCGGTCGACGAGGTCCTCGCCGTGCTGCGCTCACTGGTGGACCGCGACTGGCTGGCGCCCGGGGCCGTGCTCGTCGTCGAGCGCTCCAGCCGCGAGGAGCCGTGGGAGTGGCCGACACCGCTGACCGGCTTGCGCGACCGCCGCTACGGGGAGGCCCAGCTCCGGTACGGTCGCTCTCCGTGAGACGCGCCGTCTGCCCGGGATCCTTCGACCCGGTGACCAACGGTCATGTCGACGTCATCACCCGGGCCGCCGGTCTCTACGACGAGCTGGTCGTCGCGGTGCTGGTGAACCCGGGCAAGGCCGGGCTCTTCACCGTCGACGAGCGCATGGAGCTGCTCCGCGACGCCGTCGCCGACCTGCCGAACGTCACGGTGGACAGCTTCCAGGGCCTCCTCGTCGAGTACTGCCGGAGCCACGCCATCCCGGTGATCGTCAAGGGCCTGCGCGCGGTCAGCGACTTCGAGTACGAGCTGCAGATGGCGCAGATGAACCGTGAGCTGGCGGCGGTCGAGACCCTGTTCGTGCCGACCGCACCGCAGGTCGGGCACCTGTCCTCGAGCCTGGTCAAGCAGATCGCCACCTTCGGCGGCGACGTCTCCCGGCTCGTGCCCAAGGCCGTCGACGACCGGCTCCGGGAGCGCACGCGGCGTGAGGCGACCCCGTGACCGAGGTGGTGTACCGCCTGTACGAGACGGTCGACGAGCTGACGACGGTCATCGAGAACGCCCGCAGCGTGCCGATGTCCGCCTCCTGCATGGTGCCCCGCGACCACCTGCTGGACCTGCTCGACGACCTGCGGGAGTCCCTGCCGGAGGACGTGCAGGCCGCGGGCGCGATCGTCGAGCAGCGCACCGAGATCCTCCAGCAGGCACAGGCCGAGGCAGAGCGGCTGACCGGCCGCACCCGCGCGGAGAGCGAGCAGCTGCTCGAGGCGGCCCGTCGTCAGCGCGACGAGCTGCTGGGCACCGCCCGCCGGCAGCGCGACGAGCTGCTCGCCCAGGCCCAGGCCGACGCCGAGGACATCCTGGCCGAGGCGGAGACGGAGGCCGAGCGGCTGGTCGCGGAGGCGGTGGCCCACCGGGAGGCGCTGCTCGCCGACGCCCGGGCCCAGCACGCCGAGATGCTGGCCGCCGCCGAGGCCGAGCACGAGCGGCTGATCACCGAGACCGAGGTCTACCGGGGGGCGGTCACCCGCGCCGACGAGCTCGGCGCCCAGGCGCACGCCGACGCCGCACGGATGCGGGCCGAGGTCGACCAGTACGTCGACAGCCGGCTCGCGGACTTCGGGACGACCCTCGAGCGCATGCTGCACTCGGTGGAGAAGGCCCGCACGACGCTGCGCGAGTAGAAGGACCCCGTCCCTCTCACCGCTCGCGAGCTCGCGGTGAGCCTCGGGACGGGGCCGCCCTGGGGCCGACGTGCGGGCCGCCGGTGCCGGGCGGGGATCGGGTAGTCTCGACTCCCGGTCCGACTGCCGGTTTGCCCCGACGTCACGGGGTGGTCCCGGCCGGCCTCCATCCACTGCCTACCGCGAGTACTGACATGTCTGCCTCTCCGCTCCGCTCTGGCGCCGAGTCTCAGGGTCAACGGCCCTCCGACCCCCGGCGCCCCGCAGCCGACCCCTGGCGCGTGGACCTCCGGGAGCTGGGCCGACGGGCCGGGTCGATGCAGGAGCTCGACCGGACCGCGCCCGCGCCGGAGGACTGGCGCGTGGAGCTGATCGGCGTCCCCGCCGGTGCCGACGTGCACCTGCGGCTGCGGCTGGAGTCGGTCATGGAGGGCGTGCTGGTCAGCGGCGACATCGGCGTCCCGGTCACCGGCTCCTGCGCCCGCTGCCTCGAGCCCGTCGAGGACACCCTGTCGCTCGCCATCCAGGAGCTCTACGCCTACGAGGGCAGCACGACCGAGGCAACCAGCGAGGAGGACGAGGTCCGCCGGATCGAGGGCGACCACCTCGACCTCGGGTCGCTGGCCCGCGACACCGTCGTCCTCGCCCTGCCGCTGGCGCCCGTGTGCACCGACGACTGCGCCGGACTGTGCGTCGACTGCGGGCAGCGCCTGGACGACCTGCCGGCCGACCACGCGCACGAGGTCGTCGACGCCCGCTGGGCGGCGCTGGCCGCCAAGTTCGGCACCGACGCGTCCGGTGCCGACGCATCCACGTCCTCGCCGGGCACCCCCGGCGAGCGCCCCACCACCGAGGAGAACTGACCGTGGCTGTCCCGAAGCGGAAGATGTCCCGCGCCAACACCCGTTCGCGCCGGTCGCAGTGGAAGGCCAGCGCGCCGACCCTGTCGCCGTGCCCGAACCGCGCCTGCGGCGAGCTCAAGCCGCCGCACCAGGCGTGCCCGAACTGCGGTCAGTACGACGGCCGCCAGGTCCTCTCGGTCTGATCGCCGGGTCGACGGTGGGCACGGTCGCCGGCACGCGCTCCTCGGAGAGCGCTGCTGACGGCATGGCCCCGGGCGGTCCCGCGCACGCCGAGCGGTCCGCCGCCTGGCTGCGGGACGCCCTCGGCGTCGAGCTGCCCGACGGTCTGCTCGGGCTGGCGCTCACGCACCGGTCCTTCGCGTACGAGAACGGCGGCCTGCCGACCAACGAGCGCCTGGAGTTCCTGGGCGACTCGGTGCTCGGCCTGGTCGTCACCGACGAGCTCTACCGCAGCCAGCCGGACCTCCCCGAGGGCCAGCTGGCCAAGCTGCGTGCCTCCGTCGTCAACATGACCTCCCTGGCCGGCGTCGCCCGGCGGCTGGGGGACGGCGGCGTGGGCCCGCACCTGCTGCTCGGGCGCGGCGAGGAGACCACCGGCGGCCGCGAGAAGGACTCGATCCTCGCCGACGCCCTCGAGGCGCTCATCGGCGCGATCCACCTGGGGTGCGGGCTCGACACCGCCGCGGAGATCGTCCACCGGCTGTTCGACCCGATGCTCGTCGAGGCCGCCACCCGGGGTGCCGGCCTGGACTGGAAGACCAGCCTCCAGGAGCTCGGCGCCGCCCGTGGCCTGGGGGCGCCCAGCTACCGGGTGGAGGACGAGGGGCCCGACCACGCCAAGACCTTCGCCGCCACGGTCCTGCTCGGCGGGAGCGTCTACGGGCGGGGCAGTGGCCGCACCAAGAAGGCCGCCGAGCAGGAGGCCGCGGAGGCGGCCTGGCGGGCGCTGCAGCAGGACGGCTGAGCCGTGCCCGAACTTCCCGAGGTCGAGGTGGTCCGCCGGGGCCTGGAGCAGTGGGTCGCCGGGCGCACCGTGGCCACGGTCGAGGTGCACCACCCCCGCGCGGTGCGCCGGCACCTGGAGGGCGCCGAGTCCTTCGTGTCCCATCTGACCGGCCGGACCCTCACCGCCGCCCACCGGCGGGGCAAGTACCTCTGGCTCCCGCTGGCCGAGCCCGACGGCACACCGTCGGGCCGGGCGCTCGTGGCGCACCTGGGCATGAGCGGTCAGCTGCTCGTGGAGAAGCCGAGCCAGCCCGACGAGACGCACCTCCGGTCCCGGTTCACCTTCGCCGACGGCGGCCGCGAGCTGCGGTTCGTCGACCAGCGCACCTTCGGCGGGCTCGCCGTCGAGGAGGGTGGGCCGGACGGCGAGATCCCGCCCCGGCTCGCGCACATCGCGATCGATCCCCTCGACGCCTCCTTCGACGAGGCCGGTTTCAGCGCCGCGCTCCGGCGGCGGCGCACCGAGGTCAAGCGCGCGCTCCTGGACCAGACGCTCATCGGCGGCGTCGGCAACATCTACGCCGACGAGGCGCTGTGGCGGGCCCGGCTGCACGGCGCCCGGCCGACCGACAGGCTCACCCGCACACAGGTCGCCGACCTGCTCGGCGGCGTCCGCGACGTGCTGGGGGAGGCCCTTGCCCAGGGCGGCACGTCGTTCGACTCCCTCTACGTCGACGTCAACGGGCAGAGCGGCTACTTCTCCCGCTTCCTCGCCGTCTACGGCCAGGCCGACCGGCCCTGCCCCCGATGCGGCACGCCCATCCGCCGGGAGTCGTTCATGAACCGGTCCAGCTACAGCTGTCCCGCGTGCCAGCCCCGGCCTCGCACCGCACCGATCCGCCGGCGGCGGGCATGAACGCCACCCGGGCCGTCGCCGTCGTCACCGGCCACGTGCAGGGCGTCGGCTACCGGTGGTTCGTCCGGAGCCTCGCCGAGTCCGCCGGGCTGACCGGCTCTGCCCGCAACCTCCCCGACGGCCGCGTCGAGGTGGTCCTGGAGGGCGCCGCCGACGACGTCGCCGCCGTGCTCGACCAGCTCGACGGCCCCCGCGCGCCCGGATCGGTCCGGCGCGTCGACGTCCGGCACGAGCCGGTGCGGGGGTGCCGGCAGTTCACCACAGAGTGACGAACGCGACATCCCCCCGACACGGGGAGTAGGCAGTCTTCGCGTTGACCTGCGTGTCCGGGCCTGTCACTCTGGGGATACCACAGCTCGCGCCGACCGACATCCGGGGCGCCGGGCTCACCCTCTCGCTCGGAAAGGCCGTTGCAGTCATGGCCAAGGCCCTGTTCGGTCACGTCGTCGCACCCGCGGAGCTTCGAGTAGTCGAGGAGAACGCGATCCTGCGGGCCAAGGTGCGCCGGCTGGAGCAGGAACTCGAGGAGCTGCGCGCCCAGCGCGACGCGGCCATCGCCCACGAACTGCTGTCGATGGCCGGCGACAACGAGCCCGCGCTCGCCTGAGGCAGCGTCCAGGGCACCGGTCCGAGTTCGCGAGGGCCGGGGAGGACGGGGTCCTCGTTCTGGACCCTTCCGTCACACTCTTCCCACCCGGCCCTGATCTGCGGGGTGCAGCGCCTCCGCTCCACTAGGGTCCTCGTCTCGTGCACCTCTCCAGCCTGACGCTCAAGGGCTTCAAGTCCTTCGCGTCCGCCACCACCCTCCGGCTGGAGCCCGGCATCACCGCCGTCGTGGGCCCCAACGGGTCCGGCAAGTCCAACGTCGTCGACGCCATCGCCTGGGTCCTGGGCGAGCAGGGCGCCAAGAGCCTGCGCGGCGGCAAGATGGAGGACGTCATCTTCGCCGGCACCGCCGGCCGCCCGGCGCTGGGGCGGGCCGAGGTGACCCTGACCATCGACAACTCCGACGGCGCCCTGCCGATCGAGTACACCGAGGTGTCGATCACCCGCCGCATGTACCGCTCCGGCGAGAGCGAGTACGAGATCAACGGCGACAAGGTCCGCCTCCTCGACGTCCAGGAACTCCTCAGCGACTCCGGCATCGGCCGCGAGATGCACGTCATCGTCGGGCAGGGGCAGCTCGACGCCGTCCTGTCCGGGCGTCCCGAGGACCGGCGTGCCTTCATCGAGGAGGCGGCCGGGGTCCTCAAGCACCGCAAGCGCAAGGAGAAGGCGCTCCGCAAGCTCGAGGGGATGTCGCACAACCTCGACCGGCTGGCCGACCTCACCACCGAGCTGCGCCGCCAGCTCAAGCCCCTCGGCAAGCAGGCCGAGGTCGCGCGCCGGGCCGCCGGTGTGCAGGCCGATCTCCGCGACGCCCGCCTGCGGCTGCTCGCCGACGACCTCGTCCAGCTGCGCGACTCCCTGGACAAGGACGTCGCCGACGAGACCGCGGCACGGGAACGGCGGGCCGTCGTCGAGCGCGAGCTGTCGGTCGTCTCCCGCCGGGAGGCGGAGCTCGAGGCGGAGCTCGCGGCCGGCGCCCCGCGGCTGCAGGCCGCCTCGGACACCTGGTACCGGCTGTCGGCCCTCGGTGAGCGCTTCCGCGGCATCGCCCAGCTGGCTGCCGAGCGGCACCGTCACCTCTCCGCCGCGGCGCCGGCCGGCACGGCCGGTCGCGACCCCGACCAGCTCGACGCCGAGGCCGAGCGGGTCGCCGCCACCGAGATCGAGCTGGCGGCCGGCCTGGAGGCCGAGCGCGCCCGCCTGGCCGCGGTCGTCGCGGAACGCGGCGGGCTGGAGACGGCGCTGGCCACCGAGGAACGGGCCTGGGTGGCCGCCGCCCGGGCCCTGGCCGACCGCCGCGAAGGGCTGGCCCGCCTCTCCGGTGAGGTGGCCGCCGCGCGATCCCGGGTCACCGCCGGCCAGGCCGAGATCGAGCGGCTCACCCTCGCCGCGGGCGAGGCGGCCGACCGTGCCGAGGTGGCCGCGGAGCGGTTGGCCGACCGGCGGGAGACGGTGGCCGACCAGGAGGACGGCGACGCCGCACTCGCCGCCGCGCACGAGCAGGCGGTCGCCGCCCACGCCACCGCGGCCCGGCTGGTCGCCGAGCTGACCGAGGCCGAGCGGGCCGCGGAGCGCGACCGTGCCTCCTGGCAGGCCCGCCGGGACGCCCTGGCGCAGGGGCTCACCCCGGTCGACGGCGCCGCCGCCGTGCTGGGCGCGGGTCTGGAGGGGGTCCTCGGGCCGGTCGCCGACCGGCTGGGTGTGCGCGCCGGCGACGAGGTGGCGGTGGCCGCCGCGCTGGGCGGGATGGCCGACGCCGTCGTCGTCTCCGGCGTCGCCTCGGCCGCCGCCGCGCTGGGTCACCTGAAGGGCACCGACGGCGGCCGCGCGGGTCTCCTGGTCACCGGCGGACTGCCGCCCGGGCCGCGGGACGGCTGGCCGGCGCTGCCCGACGGGGCCCGCTGGGCGCTGGACTCGGTCACCGCTCCCGAGGAGCTGCAGCCCGCCCTCGCTCGGGCGCTGGAGCGGGTCGCCGTGGTGCCCGATCTCGACGCGGCCGTCCGGCTGGTCGGCGTCCACCCGCGGGTGCGTGCCGTCACCGCCGCCGGCGATCTGGTGGGCGCGGACTGGGCGGTGGGCGGTCAGAGCGACGCCCCGTCCAACCTCGTCGTGCGGGCGCGGGTCGACGAGGCGGAGACTCAGCTGGTGGCGGCGCAGGCGCGCGCCGACCAGCTGGCCGACGAGCTCGCCCGGGCTCGCGACGCGGCGCGCGCTCGCTCCGACGAGGTCGACTCCGCGCTCGCGGCGCGGCAGGCGTCCGACCGCTCCCGTTCGGCCGTCGCCGCCGAGCTGGCCGAGCTGGGTGCCGCGGCCCGGTCCGCGGAGGCCGAGGCCGAGCGGTCGCTGGCCGCGCGGGTCCGGGCGGAGCAGGCGCTGGAGCAGGCGCTGGGCGTCCTCGCCGGACTGGAGCAGCGTCTCGCCGAGGCGGAGGCGGCGCCGGTCGAGGAGGAGCCTTCGACGGAGGCCCGTGACCGGCTGCGCGCCGAGGTGTCCGCCGCCCGCCAGGCCGAGACCGAGGCCCGGCTGGCCGTCCGCACCGCCGAGGAGCGCGCCCGTGCGCTGCACGGGCGGGCGGAGTCGCTGCGCCGCCAGGCGCGTCAGGAGCGGGCCGCCCGCGAGCGGGCGGCCGCGGCCCGGGCGGCCCGGGAGCAGGGGGCCGTCGTCGCCGCGTCGGTGCGCACCGGTGCCGAGCGCGCCCTCGCCGCGCTCGGCGCCTCGCTCGTCCGCGCGGCCGCCGAGCGGGACGCCCTCGCCGTGGCACGGAGCTCGTTCGAGGCCGAGCTGCTCGAGGTGCGCGCGCGGGTGCGCGCGGCCACCGCCGACCTCGACCGGCTGACCGACGAGGTGCACCGCGACGAGGTCGCCCGCGCGGAGCAGCGCTACCGCATCGAGGCCCTGGAGACCCGCGCGGCGGAGGAGTACGGCGTCGACCTGCCGACGCTGCTCGGGGAGTACGGACCGGCCGCCCCCGTGCCGCCGTCGCCGCAGGAGATCGCGGCGGCCGAGGCGGCGGGGGAGCCCGAGCCCGGTCCGGTGCCCTACGACCGCGCGGTGCAGGAGCGCCGCGCGGCCCGGGCCGAGCGCGACCTCGCCACCCTGGGCAAGGTCAACCCGCTGGCGCTGGAGGAGTTCGCGGCCCTCGAGGAGCGGCACGGCTTCCTGGCCACGCAGCTGGAGGACCTCAAGTCCACCCGCCGCGACCTGCTCACCGTCGTGCGCGAGGTGGACGAGCGGATCCACTCCGTGTTCGCCTCGGCGTTCACCGACGTCGCCACGGAGTTCGAGCGGGTCTTCGCCACGCTGTTCCCCGGTGGCCAGGGGCGGCTGGTCCTCACCGACCCCGACGACCTGCTGACCACCGGCATCGAGGTGGAGGCCCGGCCGCCGGGCAAGAAGGTGAAGCGACTGTCGCTGCTGTCCGGCGGCGAGCGGTCGCTGACGGCGGTCGCCCTGCTCGTCGCGATCTTCCGCGCCCGGCCGTCGCCCTTCTACGTCCTCGACGAGGTCGAGGCGGCGCTGGACGACGTCAACCTCGGCCGGCTGCTGACCCTGGTGGAGCAGCTGCGCTCGACGTCGCAGCTGATCATCATCACGCACCAGAAGCGGACGATGGAGATCGCCGACGCGCTCTACGGGGTCAGCATGCGCGGCGACGGCATCACCGGCGTCATCAGCCAGCGCCTCCGGGAGCTTGAGACCGCCTGAGCGGCGGCGCTCGTGACCGGAACCCGTGGACGACACTGACGACATGCCCGACGACCACCGCGCCGGAGCACGGCGGCCCCTGACGCGGACGGAACGATCGCTGCTCGACTCGCTGCTCCACCACGACTTCGACGGCGTCGAGGCGCTGCGGGCACAGGTACCGCACGCGACGGCTTCCACCGGCTGCGAGTGCGGCTGCATGACCATCGACCTGCACGTGCCCGCCTCCCTGCCGGCGTCCCCGGCACGGAACCCCGTGCCCGTCGAAGGCACGGTCCTCGACCGGGACGGCGAGCCGATCGGCGGCCTCGTGCTGTTCGTCGAGCACGGCCGGCTGGCCGGGCTGGAGGTCCATTCCTTTGACGAACCCCTGCCGCTGCCGGCGCCCGAGCGCGTGCGCTGGGAGACGGGCGAGGGCGGGGAAGCCGAGCCCGCCGTCGGTGCGCAGCGGTCGTGGTGGCGACGGCGCCGTGCGCGCTAGCGGCGGCCGCGTCCGGAGGCTCGCCGCGCCCCGCGCGCGGTGAGCGGGCCGGCCTCCGTCAGACCCCCGAGGGGATCAGCAGGTCGACCAGGACCGGCAGGTGGTCCGACGCGCCCTCGGCG
The DNA here is from genome assembly GCF_042682525.1 of Blastococcus deserti. NCBI lineage: Bacteria > Bacillati > Actinomycetota > Actinomycetes > Geodermatophilales > Geodermatophilaceae > Blastococcus > Blastococcus deserti. The sequence continues at coordinate 54,809 of NZ_JBHUHP010000007.1, read as the reverse complement.
TCGAGCACCCGGGCGGACGCGACACCCACCCCGGCCGACACCCACACCTGGTCGATCCGCCGGTGCGGGCAGTGCGCCGGGTGCGTGAGCCCCTCCTCGCGCTGCCAGAACCGCCAGCCCGCCTGGTCGTCCCGGTCCCGGGCCAGCTCCCAGGCATCGGTGAACCGTTCCCGCAGGGGGTCGAGCTCCGGGGCGTCGGGGCGCGCGTTGAAGTCACCGACGAGGACCCCGGACGCCATGTCCTCGCCGTGCAGGGAGGCCAGCGCGGCGACCTGCGCGGCCCGTTCCCGCGCGGACCGGGTCGTCAGGTGCGTCGCGGTGACCCACAGCGTCCCGCCGTCCAGCTCCAGCATCGTCCGCAGCGCGACGCGCGGCTCGCCACCGCCGGGCAGCCGGTGCACGTCGCTGATCAGGATCGGCAGCCGGGAGAGCAGCGCGTTGCCGTACTGACGCCGGGCCGCGCGGTCCGGCCTCGGCTCGTCGATGGCCGGGCCCCAGGCCAGCTGCATGTCCAGGGCGCGGGAGAGCAGCAGGGCCTGGTCGACGTCCTCGCTGCGCTCCCCGAAGTGACGGTCGACCTCCTGCAGGCAGATGACGTCGGCGTCCACGGCGTGCAGCAGCTTCGCCAGCCGCGGCAGGTCGTGCCGCTCGTCCTCACCGACACCGTGATGGGTGTTGAACGTGACCAGCCGGACCGGGATCGGTGGCTGGCCGGGACCCGGGGCCGGCCGCACACCGGGGACACCACCTGTCATGGGTGCACCTTCTCAGGCGCCGGCCAGCGACGTGTCGAGCACCTGACGCAGGCCCGGCTGCCCGAGCTCGGTGACCGACAGCACGAACCGCGCCGACCGCCCCTCCAGCACGAGCTCACCGATCTGGTTGCCGAAGTACGGGCCGGCCTGCTTCTCCCATCCCAGCTGGGTCGGCTCGGCCTGCACCCACCGTGCCAGCCGCGCGGTCAGCCGTCGCGCCGCGCGGCTCCACCCGATCTTGAAGCCGACGCGGATGGGGTGCGGTGCCTGGTTGTGCAGGGGGGAGACGGTGAGCTGGTGCACGCGCGCGGTCAGGCCCGCCGGCTGTACGAGCTCGGCGGCGTAGGCGTGGTGGACGTCGCCGGAGAGCACCAGCGCGGTCGACGGCGTCCGGCCGTACTCGCCTCCCGCGACCCGGGTGAGGGCTCTGCCCAGGCGCTCGAACGAGTGCCCGAACGCCGACCAGTGCTCCAGGTCGGACGCCTGGCGCACCGCCTCGGCGATCCGCCCCCGCCAGCGGCCGTGGTGGCGCGCGTTGAGCGTCTCGTTCCACCGTTCGAGGTTGTGGATCGCGTGCGGCAGCAGCCACGGCAGGGACGTGCCGAGGATCAGGTGCTCCACGCCCTCGTCCACCGCGCGGCGCATCGCGGCCTCGACCCAGGCGAACTCGTCCTCGTCGAGCATCCGGCGGTGCTGCTCCTCCAGGACGCGGCCGGCCCGGCTGTCGACCATGATCAGCCGGGCGTCGCCCCAGTGCCGCACGTAGCTCCACCGGATGGTCGCGGGCTCGGCGTCGGCCAGCTCGGCCATCTCGCGCAGCATCGGCTCGGCGTCCCGGGTGGGGTCGTCGGTGCTCATGCCCTGGATCGCCTGCCAGGTCTTGTTCCCGGCCAGCTCCTGCGGGCTGAGGTTGCCCAGGTGCTGGTAGACCCAGTAACTGACCAGGCCGCCGGTGATCCGTCCTTCCCACCACGGCTTCCGGGTCAGCCTCTCGCGCCAGGCCGCCGACGTGTTCCAGTCGTCGATCATCTCGTGGTCGTCGAAGATCATCGACGACGGGATGGTCGACAGCAACCAGCGCACCTGCGGGTCCCGCCAGGACTCGTCGTAGAGCCGGGTGTACTCCTCGAAGTCGGCGACCTCGCCGACCGGGGCCTGCTTCCTCGGCCGACCGTCGCGCCGGCGGCGCAGCGCGGATCTCGTGTGCTCCGTGAGCTCGTCGGCGTAGACCTGGTCGCCGAGGAACACCAGGGCGTCGGGCCACTGGTCCTCGGGCACGGCGGACACCTGGGCCGCATAGAGGTCCAGCGCGTCCGGCGGGATGCCTTCGGATTTCTCGACCGTGCGCGGGCTGGCGTAGCGGCAGGAGCCGAAGGCCAGCCGGAACGGACCCGGACGGCCCGGCGTCCGGATCCGGCTCGGGGGGAACTCCGAGGGCTCCGGCGGCCACACGCGGACGCCGTCCAGGTGGACCTCGTACGGCGTGGCGCTGCCGGGCTCGAGGTCCTCCACGACGACGAGCGCGTAGTGGTGCCCTCCGACGCAGAACGTGCGGGCGCGCCGGCCCAGCACATCCACCTCGCAGGGTCGGTCGGTCTCCACCCACACGGTGGCCGAGACGGGGTCCACGTGCCGGAGCAGGGGGCCCAGCAGGAGGACCGGATCGTCGCTCGTCGGATGCGGCATCGGTCCAGGGTGGACCACGAACCTGTGTCCTTCCTGCATCGCCGCCGCGGGCTGGGAGACTCGCGGTATGGAATTCGTCCTGATCGCGATCGCGATACTCGTCGTCGCCCTGATCGCCGGCGTCGGTCTTCTCGTCGGCCGCGGACGGCGGACCACCCGTCTCGACGACGACGCGATCACCGGGACGACCCTCACCCGGCCCCGCCCGCAGCCGCCGGTCGAGGAGCGGCGGCCGAGCGGTGCCACCGCGTCGGGGCTCGGCCTGCCGCCGGAGGCTGCGGAGGCGCCACCGGTCGAGCTGCCGCCGGCCGAGCCGGAGCCGGGCCTGGTCTTCGAGACCCCGCCGCCGTCGGCCGGGCGGCTGGTGCGGCTGCGCTCCCGGCTGGCCCGCTCGCAGTCGTCGCTGGGCCGCGGCCTGCTCACCGTGCTCGCTCGCGAGAAGCTGACCGAGGACGACTGGGAGGAGGTCGAGGAGACGCTCCTGGCCGCCGACGTCGGCCTCGCCGCCACCACGCAGATCGTGGAGCGGCTGCGCACCCAGTCGATGGTGCTCGCGACCGCGTCGGGGACGGAGCTCCGCGACCTGCTCGTCCGCGAGCTCACCGCGGTCCTCGGCCCCGACCTCGACCGCAGCCTCGGCGTGCAGCGGCACGAGGGCCGGCCGGGCGTCGTCCTGGTCGTGGGCGTCAACGGCGCGGGCAAGACCACGACGGTGGGGAAGATCGCCCGCGTGCTCGTCGGCGACGGGAAGAGCGTCGTGCTCGGCGCGGCCGACACCTTCCGTGCCGCCGCGGCCGACCAGCTCGAGACGTGGGGCGAGCGGGTGGGTGTCCTCACCGTGCGGGGCCGCGAGGGCGGCGACCCGGCCTCCGTGGCGTTCGAGGCGGTCCGTACCGGCGTCGAGGGCGAGGTGGACGCCGTGCTGATCGACACCGCCGGCCGGCTGCACACCAAGTCGGGCCTGATGGACGAGCTGGGCAAGATCAAGCGGGTCGTCGAGAAGCAGTCGCCGGTCACCGAGGTGCTGCTCGTCCTCGACGCCACCACCGGTCAGAACGGCGTCGTCCAGGCGCGGGTGTTCACCGAGGCCGTGACCGTCACCGGCATCGTGCTCACCAAGCTCGACGGCACGGCCAAGGGCGGCATCGTCGTCTCCGTCCAGCGGGAACTGGGCATCCCGGTGAAGCTGGTCGGCCTGGGGGAGGGTCCCGACGACCTGGCGCCCTTCGAGCCGCGGGCCTTCGCCGAGGCGCTCGTCGGGGGAGCGGACTAGCACCCCCCACGACACGGGCAAGGCGCTAGGCCAGCCGGTCGGCCGCAGCCTTGGTCCAGGCGTTCAGGTCGCGCCGCAACGACCAGGCGAGAACCGGTCGCAGCACCGGGAGCAGCGAGCGCACCAAGAGGTTCTGCGGCTCGACGTCCCAGCGCCACGTGACCTTCGTGCCTCCCGCCGTGGGCTCGAAGGTGCCGTAGAACCTGCCGCCCAGCGGGGACTCGAGTGTCTTGTTCACGTGTTGCCTGGGGCGGTCGAACACCTCGTAGTCCGAGACCCAGCTGATGCGCGGAAGAGGGCCGATCCTCTGCACCATCCGGTAACGGGGCGTCCCGTCGGCGCGGATCTCGAAGTCCTCGAGGGTCACGGAGCTGGCCAGGTACGTGGCGGTCCGCTGCGGGTCCTCCCAGAAGAAGTCCCACGTCTTCTCCGGGCTCAGCGGCACCATGGCCGAGGCCTCCACCGACTGCATGCTCCCTACCGTGCACCTACTCGATGAGGAGCGTCCAGGGCCTCCGGAACCGTCGCACTGCTCGCCCTGGGTGGCCGCTCAGGGCGTACGTTGCCGGACGCCGTTCTAGCTCTCGGCCGGGGCGGTCCAGCGCTCCTCGATGCGGCCGAACCGCCACACGGCCAGGGCCACCGCCCAGGTGACCACGAACAGCCCGACGACGGCGAACCCGACGTGCTCGAGGTCCAGCGAGGCCGCCCAGACGAGGGGCCCGGTCTCGATGCCCAGCCGCTCGACGATCAGGCCGGCCAGGACCAGGACGCCGATGACCAGGGCGACGGTGACCGACAGCAGCGTCACGGTCAGGTTGTAGAAGACCTTGCGGATGGGCTTGAGGAACGCCCAGCCGTAGGCGCGCGACATGAGCACGCCGTCCGCGGTGTCGAACAGGCTCATCCCGGCCGCGAAGAGGACCGGCAGGACCAGGATCGCGTACCAGGGCAGGACGAACGCGGCGGAGCCGGCGGCGAGCACGAGCAGCGCCACCTGGGTGGCGGTGTCGAAGCCGAGCCCCATGAGCAGGCCCACCGGGTAGAGGTGCCACGGCTTGCTGACCCGCCGGGTCACGCGGCCGAGGAGCCGCGCCAGGAAGCCGCGGTTGTGCAGGTGCCGCTCGAGCTCGGCCTCGTCGAACTCCCCGGTGCGCAACCGCCGGAAGACCCGCGTGATGCCCACCGCGGCCACCAGGTTCATCAGACCGATGAGCACCAGGAAGGTCCCGGCGACCAGGGTGCCGATCAGGCCGAGCGTCTGGCCGACGTCGGAGTTCTCGTCCTGCACCACACCGGCGACCGAGCGGACCCCCAGCACCAGCAGCAGGCTGGCGACGAAGACGACCGAGGAGTGCCCGAGGGAGAACCAGAAGCCGGTGCTCACCGACGGCCTGCCCTCGCCGACGAGCTTGCGCGTGGTGTTGTCGATCGAGGCGATGTGGTCGGCGTCGAAGGCGTGCCGGACGCCGAGCATGTACGCGGTCAGACCCACGCCGACGCCGAGCACGCCGGTGCTGCCCAGCTGGTAGTCGCGGGGGGCGACGGCGAACACCAGCACGCCCCACCCGACGACGTGCAGGAGCAGGACGAAGCCGGCCATGCCGCCGATCGAGCGCCGGTCCCGCGGGGAGAGCCGGCCGGTCGAGGCGGCGCGGTGCGGCAGGAACGTCTGGTCCACGGTCATCCCTCGGCTCACGGGCGCAGACATTACTGCGAACTGTTCGCAACAAGCGCCCCGGGCGCCCGCCGGGCGGAACAGCCGCCATCAGCCGGTCCCCGCGCAACACGGGTGGAACACGGGGACCGGACACCCGGCGCGTTGTTCACCGATCCGAAACGCGACGACGACCGCGGCAGAAACACGCCGACGGCACGGTGAACGCCACGTCGCCGCTCACCCGAGCGTCGGAGTCCACCGAACGGCCGCAGGGCCGACGAACCACTCAGGAGGTTGCCGTGGTCAACACCGGCGACACCGCCTGGATCCTCACCAGCGCGGCGCTCGTGCTGCTGATGACCCCAGGCCTCGCGCTCTTCTACGGCGGCATGGTCCGCGCGAAGAGCGTGCTGAACATGATGATGATGAGCTTCGGCGCGCTGGCCCTGATCAGCGTCCTGTGGGTCGTCTACGGCTACTCGGTCGCCTTCGGGAACGACGTCGGCCTCGGCCTGCTGGGGAACCCGGGTGAGTTCCTCGGTCTCCAGGGCCTGATGGCCGACGCCACCAGCGAGGAGGGTGGGCTGCCGGCGATGGCCTTCGTCGGCTTCCAGGCCGTCTTCGCCATCATCACCGTCGCCCTGATCTCCGGAGCCATCGCCGACCGCGCCAAGTTCGGCTCGTGGATGGTCTTCGCCGGTGTCTGGGCCACGATCGTCTACTTCCCCGTCGCGCACTGGGTCTTCGACTTCGACACCGACGCCGGCCACGTGGGTGGCTGGATCGCCAACGACCTGGCGGCCATCGACTTCGCCGGTGGGACCGCCGTGCACATCAACGCCGGTGCCGCCGGGCTCGCCCTGGCCCTGGTCCTCGGCAAGCGCCGCGGCTTCGGCCGGGAGGCGATGCGCCCGCACAACCTGCCGCTGGTCATGATCGGCGCCGGGCTGCTCTGGTTCGGCTGGTTCGGCTTCAACGCCGGCTCCGCCCTGGCGGCGAACAACACCGCCGCGGTGGCGTGGGTGAACACCCTGGTGGCCACAGCGGCGGCGACGCTGGCGTGGCTGCTCGTGGAGAAGGTGCGTGACGGCCACTCCACGTCGCTGGGTGCCGCCTCCGGAGTTGTCGCCGGTCTGGTCGCCATCACCCCGGCCTGTTCCTCGGTGTCGCCGATCGGCGCGATCGTCGTCGGTGCGGTCGCCGGTGCGCTGTGCGCGCTGGCCGTGGGCCTGAAGTACCGGTTCGGGTACGACGACTCCCTCGACGTCGTCGGTGTCCACCTCGTCGGCGGTCTGGTCGGCACGATCCTCATCGGCTTCCTCGCCACGGCGCATGCCCCGGCGGGTGTGGACGGACTCTTCTACGGTGGTGGCGTCGACCAGCTGTGGCGTCAGGTCGTCGGGGCGCTGGCCGTCCTGCTCTTCTCCTTCGTCGTGACCCTCGTCATCGGCACGCTCATCCAGAAGACGATCGGCTTCCGGATCACCGAGGATGAGGAGGTCACCGGCATCGACAACGTCGTGCACGCGGAGTCGGGCTACGACTTCGCCTCGCTCAGCAGCAGCGGCTCCACCGCACCACTGGCCGGTCAGGCGCGTGCCGCATCGACCGAGGGCCCTTTCCCCAGTGACAAGGCCCGGAACACCGAGAGGACCCTGGCATGAAGCTCGTCACCGCCATCGTCAAGCCGTTCAAGCTCGACGACGTCAAGAACGCCCTCGAGCTGATCGGCATCGCCGGGCTCACCGTCAGCGAGGTCCAGGGCTTCGGCCGGCAGCGGGGCCACACCGAGGTCTACCGCGGGGCCGAGTACCAGGTCGACTTCGTGCCCAAGGTCCGCATCGAGGTCGTCGTCAGCGAGCTCGACGCCGCCCGCGTGGTGGACGCCGTCGTCGAGGCCGCGTCCACCGGGCAGATCGGGGACGGCAAGGTGTGGGTCACCACGATCGACGAGATCGTCCGCGTCCGCACCGGTGAGCGCGGCGACGATGCGCTCTAGTGCCGGCGCGCGCTGAGTTCCTGCGCTGACCACCGCGTCGGCCGGGGTGGCGGACCACCCGTCACCCCGGCTGACGCCGTTTCCGGAGGGGGATCCTTGCTCGACCTCGAGGCGCTGCCGGGCCTGAGCCGCGACCAGCGCGTGCGGACCCTCGACGCCTGGCTGGGCGGGCTGCTCGCCGACGCGGTGGCCGGCACGCCGCCGCCCCGCCCGCGCCGGGGCGGCCCCCTTCCGCGGACCGGCACGGACGGCGTCGCCCTGGTGGCCGTCGGCAGCCTGGGGCGCCGGGAGCCGCCGCCCCACGGGGACCTCGACCTCGTGCTCCTCCACGAGGGCCGGCCGGAGATCGCGGCCGTCGCCGACGCGCTCTGGTACCCCATCTGGGACGCCGGCGTCCGCCTGGACCACTCGGTGCGGTCGATCGGCGAGGCGGTCACCGTGGCGTCGACGGACGTCAAGGCCGGTCTCGGCCTGCTCGACGCCCGGCTCGTGGCCGGCGACGCCGACCTCGCCGCGCGGCTGCGCACCGCCACCCTGGCCAGCTGGCGGCAGGCGGCGTCCAAGCTCCTGCCACAGCTGCGCGACCTCCGCCGCCAGCGGGCGCGGCACGTGGGTGAGCTCGCCTTCCTCCTCGAGCCGGACCTCAAGGAGGCCTATGGCGGACTCCGGGAAGGGCAGGTCCTGCGCGCGGTCGCCGCCGCCCAGCTCGGCGACGAGCCGGGCGCCGAACTGGAAGCCGCCTACTCCCTCCTGCTCGACGTGCGGGACGAACTGCGCCGGCGCACCGGCCGGCCCAGCGACGTCCTCGTGCGCCAGGAGCAGCGCCCGGTGGCGGTGGCCCTGGGCCTGGCCGACGAGGACGCGCTGCTGCGCGAGGTGAGCCTCGCGGGGCGGCGGCTGGCGTTCGTGGTCGACGAGACGTGGCGCCGCGTCGAGGCCGCCCTCGTCCGCCGTCCCCGCGGCCGCTACCGCCGGGTGCGCCGGGAGCCGCTGGCGGAGGGCGTCGTGCGTCAGGGCGACGAGGTGGTCCTGGCACAGGGCGCCAAGCCCTCCGCCGATCCCGGGCTCCTGCTGCGGGCGGCGGCCGCCGCCGCCCGGGTGGACCTGCTCCTCTCGCCGTACACGCTCAAGGTGCTGGCGGTGCACAGCCCGCCGGTGCCCGAGCCGTGGCCGGCGGAGGTCCGCTGGTCCTTCCTGCGCCTGCTGGCCAGCGGGCGCGCCGCCGTCCCGGTTCTCGAGCAGCTCGACCAGGAGGGGCTGCTCGCCCGGCTGCTGCCGGAGTGGGACCGGGTCCGGTCCCTGCCGCAACGCCACCCCTGGCACCGGTTCACCGTGGACCGGCACCTGGTCGAGGCCGCCGCGGCGGCCGCGGAGCTCACCCGCGACGTCGACCGCCCCGATCTGCTCCTCGTGGCCGCGCTGCTGCACGACATCGGCAAGGGCTGGCCGGGCGACCACAGCGAGGTCGGCGAGCCGATCGCGGCCGCCATCGCGGTCCGGATGGGCTTCGCCCCGCCCGACGTGGCGACGGTGGCCACGCTGGTGCGCCACCACCTGCTGCTGCCGGCGACCGCCACCCGGCGCGACATCGACGACCCGGCGACCGTCGACCGCGTCGCGGCGACGATCGGGCACGACCCCGCCGTCCTCCAGCTGCTGCACGCCCTGGCCCAGGCCGACGGCGCGGCCACCAGCGCGTCGGCGTGGTCGCCGTGGAAGGCCCACCTGGTCGCCGCGCTGGTGGCCCGCGTGCAGGGCAAGCTGGACGGCGGGCCGGTGCCCGAGCCGGAGCCTCTCCTGCATCCCACCGGCGCGCAGGTGATCGCCCCGCTGCCGGACGGCCGCGACGCCACGGGGGCGGTGACGGTGGGGATCGCGGACGTCGCCGACGGGCAGCAGGTCACCATCCGCGCTCCCGACCGGCCCGGGCTGCTGAGCACGTGCGCCGGCGTCCTGGCCCTCAACCAGCTCGACGTGCGTGCGGCGAAGATGTCGGTGGCGGAGGGCTACGCGACGGGCGTGTTCGCCGTGCGCCCGCGGTTCGGCCGCGCCCCGGTGCCCGAGATCCTCGCCGACGAGGTGCGGGCCGCGCTGCAGGGCACCCTGCCGCTGGCCGCCCGTCTGCGGCAGCGCGAGGCCGACTACCGCCAGGACGGCGTCCGGACGGCGGTCCCGCGGATCTCCTGGCACGACGGGGAGGTGAGCGGTGCGGCGACCGGCATCGTCGAGGTGCGCGCCCCCGACCGGGCCGGGCTGCTGTACCGGCTCACCGCAGCGATCGCGGAGGAGGGGCTGGACGTGACCTCGGCCCGCATCGAGACCCTGGGCGCGGACGCGGTCGACTGCTTCTACGTCTGCAGCCCCTCCGGCTCGGCCGTCGAGCCCGAGCACCGCCGGCGGGTGGACGCCGCCCTGGTGGCCGCCACCCTCGGCACGGGTGCGCCGGTCGAGTCGCGCACGGCCGACACGCCGGGTCAGCTCCCGAGTTCTGTCAGTAGGGCGTGCGACGGTCAGGACGACGGGACGGAACGGTCCCCCTGACGAGAGGAGCCCACATGGACAGCCGGATGTGGCCCTGCCCCCCGTGCGGGGAAGTCACCGAGTTCGTGCAGCCCCCGTGCCTCGACGGGCACACCGACGACGGCGGCGAGTGCCCCGAGTGGGCGTGCGTGCACTGCGGCGCGGCCGTGGTCATGGGTGAGCTGTCGGTGGTGGCCGACGTCGTGCGGGCCCGCATCGCCGCCTAGGTCCTCGATACCCTGGGGTCAGGTGGCGCGGCCGACCCTGCGCCCGTGACTTCTGAGGACGTGCTGTGTTCGAGACCCTCTCCGACCGCCTGGACAAGGTCTTCGCCGGCCTGCGTGGCAAGGGCCGGCTCACCGACGCCGACATCGACGCCACCGCGCGCGAGATCCGCATCGCGCTGCTGGAGGCCGACGTCGCGCTGCCCGTGGTGCGGGCGTTCATCAACTCGATCAAGGAGCGCGCCCGCGGGGCGGAGGTCTCCGGTGCGCTGAACCCGGCGCAGCAGGTCATCAAGATCGTCAACGAGGAGCTCATCGCCATCCTCGGGGGCGAGACCCGCCGGATCCGGCTGGCCAAGCAGTCGCCCACGGTCATCATGCTCGCCGGTCTGCAGGGCTCCGGTAAGACCACGCTCGCCGGCAAGCTGGGCCGCTGGCTCAAGGAGCAGGGGCACACCCCGCTGCTCGTGGCCGCCGACCTGCAGCGCCCCAACGCCGTGAACCAGCTCTCGATCGTCGCCGGGCAGGCGGGCGTCGACGTCTTCGCGCCGGAGCCGGGCAACGGCATCGGTGACCCGATCCGCGTCGCCGCGGACTCCATCGAGCACGCCCGCCGCACGATGCACGACGTCGTCGTGGTGGACACCGCCGGCCGGCTGGGCATCGACGCCGAGATGATGGCGCAGGCGGCCGGCATCCGTGACGCCGTGCAGCCCGACGAGACGCTGTTCGTGGTCGACGCGATGATCGGTCAGGACGCCGTCACCACCGCCGAGGCCTTCCGCGACGGGGTCGGCTTCTCCGGTGTCGTGCTGACCAAGCTCGACGGCGACGCCCGCGGCGGCGCCGCCCTGTCGGTGCGGTACGTGACCGGCCAGCCGATCATGTTCGCCTCCACCGGCGAGAAGCTCACCGACTTCGACGTCTTCCACCCCGAGCGGATGGCCTCGCGCATCCTCGGCATGGGCGACGTGCTGACCCTCATCGAGCAGGCCGAGAAGACCTTCGACGCCGAGCAGGCCGAGCGGATGGCCGGCAAGCTCGCCTCCCGGGAGGGCTTCACCCTCGAGGACTTCCTCGAGCAGATGCTCGCCATCCGCAAGATGGGGCCGATCGCCAACCTGCTGGGCATGCTCCCGGGGGCTGGGGCGATGAAGGAGCAGCTCAAGCAGGTCGACGACCGCGACCTCGACCGCACTGCGGCGATCATCCGCTCGATGACGCCCGAGGAGCGGGTGAACTCCAAGATCATCAACGCCTCGCGACGGGTCCGCATCGCCAACGGCTCGGGCGTCAGCGTCACCGACGTCAACCAGCTGCTCGAACGGTTCGCCCAGGCGCAGAAGATGATGAGCCAGATGGCGGGCAGCATGGGTCTGCCGGGCATGGGCCCCATGTCGAAGAAGCAGCGCGGGCGGCAGATGCAGGCTGCGTCGGCGAAGGGGTCGAAGAAGGGCAAGAAGGGCAAGGGGAAGGCCGGCGCCAACAAGGGGACCGCCCCGGCCCGGCGGCCGATGGGCGCTCCGGCCCTTCCCCCGGGCGCCGGGTTCCCCGGCGGCGGGCTGCCGGGCGGGATGCCCGGCTTCCCGCCCGGGCAGGGCCTGCCCGACCTCACGAAGCTGAACTTCGACCAGCTCAAGGACGACCGGCCGGGCCGGTGACCGCGCCGATGCCGGAGCGGCCCCTGCACCTGTCGGGTGTGGTGCTGCCCGAGGGGGAGCACCGCGACGTCTGGGTGCGCGGAGGGAGGTTCACCTTCGAGCCGGTGCCCCGGGCCGAGACGGTCAGCCGCGGCGGGTGGCTAGTGCCCGGACTGGTCGACGCGCACTGCCACGTCGGCATCGGTCTCGGCGGCGTGCACGTCGAGGACATCGACGGTCTCCGGGAACAGGCGCTCGCCGATCGGGCCGCCGGGGTGCTGGCGCTGCGCGACTGCGGCTCACCGGTCGACACGCGCGCCCTCGACGACGAGCCCGACCTGCCGCGGATCGTCCGCGCGGGCCGGCACATCGCCCGCACCCGGCGCTACATCCCGGGTCTGGGCATCGAGCTGGAGCCGGAGGACCTGCCCGCGGAGGTGCGCGTGCAGGCCGGCCGCGGCGACGGCTGGGTGAAGCTGGTGGGCGACTGGATCGACCGAGGTGTCGGCGACCTGGCCCCCGAGTGGCCGCGGGACGTGCTGGAGGACGCGATCGCCGCCGCCCACGAGGAGGGCGCCCGCGTGACCGCCCACACCTTCGGGACCGACGCGCTGCCCGACCTGATCGCCGCCGGTATCGACTGCATCGAGCACGGCACCGGCCTGACCGAGGACCTGATCGGCGAGATGGCACGGCGGGGGACGGCCGTCGTGCCGACGCTGGTCAACGTCGAGAACTTCCCCGACTTCGCGGCGGCGGGGGAGCAGAAGTTCCCCTCGTACGCCAGCACGATGCGGCGGCTGTACGCCGGCTCCGGCGCCGTCGTCCGGGCCGCCTTCGAGGCCGGGGTGCCCGTCTTCGCCGGCACCGACGCCGGCGGGGGCATCGAGCACGGGCGCATCGCCGACGAGATCCGGGCGCTGCACGACGCCGGCATCCCCGCCGACGCGGCGCTGGCCGCGGGCTCGTGGTCGGCCCGGTCGTGGCTGGGCCTGCCGTGCATCGAGGAGGGTGCCCCCGCCGACGTCGTCGTGTACGACGCCGATCCCCGTGCGGATCTGGACGTACTGCGGCGGCCGCAGCGGATGGTCCTGCGCGGGCTCGTCGTGGCCTGAGGAGCCCGCCCCGCGCCCGGCACCGGGGGCCCTGCCACAGCGGCCTCCATAGCGGTCATTTCTCGCGCACCTCTGAGCGCCCGTTCCGCCTCTTCCGGCGTCTCGTCGGACCCGCCACGTTGCCGCATGTCGGTCGGTCTTCCGGTGCCCGCCGGGGCCAGCGACCCGGACGTCGTCGCGGACGGGACCGTCGTCTACAGCGGCGGGGATCGGGCCTCGACGGACGTCGCGGTGCAGCCGCTGGTGGACGGCAGCATCCGGGCGACCGTCGCCCTCGAGGACGACAGCGCTCCGGCCAGCTACAGCTTTCCGCTCACCCTGCCCGAGGACGTCGTCGCCGTCCCCGCCGAGGACGGCGGCGTCGATTTCGTCAAGACGGACACGCCCACCGAGGGCACGGTGCAGGAACTGACGCTGGGTCACGTCGACCCGGCGTGGGCGGTGGACGGGAACGGTCAGCCAGTGCCCAGCTCCTACGAGCTGGTCGACGGCGCCCTGGTCCAGCACATCGAGCTCGACGAGGCCACGGCATTCCCGGTGGTCGCGGACCCGCGCTGGACGTGGGGGTGGACGACCGGCACGGTGTACTTCAACAAGTACGAGACCCAGGGCGTGGCCGGTGGAGCCATCTCGCTGGTGGGCGTCTTCTCGTTCGCGCCTCCGCCGTTCAACGTCGTCGCCCTCTGGTACACGGGCAACATCATCGGGTGGGCGTCGTCGGCGATGTGGCAGCGCAAGTGCCTCAAGGTGCAGTACGGGTTCACCTGGAGCTGGAAGGGCGCGACGCCGGGTGTGACGCCGGGCCACTACACGGGGGGATACTGCCGCTGATGACCAGTCAGAGACTGCTGGCGACCTCGGTATGGCTGCTGACGGCGGGCATCGTCGTCAGCGTCGAGGTCGTCCTGGCCCGCGTCCTCGTCGGCGACGAGTCCCCCTGGTGGCACTTCATCGTCGCGTCGGCCGTCGTCGCCCTGCTGACCGCCGGGTACATGCGATGGCTCGCGCCGCGCATGCACCGGGACGACCGGCCACGGTGGCGGCTGACACCGGGGGAGGCCGCGCCGCTCCTGCCCTACACACTGGGAGTGTCCCTGGTGAGCGCGGGAGTGGCATCCAGCACCTACTGGCCGGACTGGGTGGGCGCGGCCATCGGGGCCCTGGCCTTGACGGCGCTCTCCTGGTACGGCCTGGAGCGCTGGGAAGAGCGGCGCAGGCCCAGTTCTCTGACGGCGTGAGTGCCGGTGGGGGACGGAGGTCCTGCCTCCATCCCCCACCGGTGACGCGCTCCCCCGCTCCATCCGCTCACACCCGTCGCGTCACGGGGTCCTCGGGCATCGACTCCGCCCCGCCTGGGAGACTTTCCCCGTGCTGTTGCGGATGTCCTCCCTGTTCCTGCGCACCCTGCGCGACGACCCGGCCGACGCCGAGGTCCCCAGCCACCGGCTGCTCGTGCGCGCCGGCTACATCCGCCGGGCCGCGCCCGGCGGGTTCACCTGGCTGCCGCTGGGCTTCCGCGTCTTCCGCAACGTGGAGCGGATCGTCCGCGAGGAGATGGACGCGATGGGCGCGCAGGAGGTGCACTTCCCCGCGCTGCTGCCGCGCGAGCCCTACGAGGCGACCGGCCGCTGGACCGAGTACGGCGACAACCTCTTCCGGCTCAAGGACCGCCGCGGCGTCGACCACCTGCTCGGCCCCACGCACGAGGAGATGTTCACGCTCCTGGTGAAGGACCTGTACTCGTCCTACAAGGACCTGCCGCTCTCGCTCTACCAGATCCAGACCAAGTTCCGGGACGAGGCGCGGCCCCGGGCCGGGCTGCTGCGCGGTCGCGAGTTCACGATGAAGGACAGTTACTCCTTCGACGTCGACGACGCCGGCCTGGACAAGTCCTACGCCGCCCACCGCGACGCCTACATCCGGATCTTCGACCGGCTGGGGCTGGAGTACGCCATCGTCTCGGCGATGTCGGGGGCCATGGGCGGCTCCAAGAGCGAGGAGTTCCTCCACCCCACGCCGATCGGCGAGGACACCTTCGTCCGCTCACCCGGCGGCTACGCGGCCAACGTCGAGGCCGTGACCACCGTCGTCCCCGACGCGATACCGCTGGAGGGCCTGCCCGAGGCCCACGTCGAGGACACCCCGGACACCCCGACCATCGAGACGCTCGTCGCCGTCGCGCAGGAGATGTTCCCCGACGCCGGGTACACCGCCGCGTCGACGCTGAAGAACGTCGTCGTGCTGCTCGTGCACCCCGACGGCACCCGCGAGCCCCTGGTCATCGGCATCCCCGGCGACCGGGAGGTCGACCTCAAGCGCCTGGAGGCGCAGGTCTCGCCCGCCGAGGTCGAGCCGTTCGCCGAGTTCGACAAGCACCCGGCCCTGGTCAAGGGCTACATCGGCCCGCAGGTGCTCGGTGCCGGCAGCGACTCGGGGATCCGCTACCTGGTCGACCCGCGCGTCGTGCCCGGCACCCGGTGGATCACCGGCGCCAACGAGCCCGGCAAGCACGTGTTCGACCTGGTCGCGGGGCGCGACTTCACCTGGGACGGCGTCGTCGAAGCCGCCGAGGTGCTGCCCGGCGACCCCGCTCCCGACGGCTCCGGTCCGCTGGAGCTGGCCCGCGGCGTCGAGATCGGGCACATCTTCCAGCTCGGCCGCAAGTACGCCGCCGCGCTGGGTCTCGAGGTGCTCGACGAGAACGGCAAGCTCGTCACGGTCACGATGGGGTCCTACGGCATCGGCGTCTCCCGCGCGGTGGCCGCCATCGCCGAGTCCACCCACGACGAGCTCGGCCTGTGCTGGCCGCGGGAGGTGGCCCCCGCCGACGTGCACGTCGTCGCCACCGGCAAGGACGCCGCCGTGTTCGAGGCCGCCGAGGCGCTGTCCCGGGAGCTCGTCGCCGCCGGCCTCACGGTCCTCTACGACGACCGGCCCAAGGTCTCCCCGGGGGTGAAGTTCAAGGACGCCGAGCTGCTCGGGATGCCGACGATCGTGACGGTGGGCCGGGGGCTCGCCGAGGGCGTGATCGAGCTGCGCGACCGGGCGACCGGCGACCGCGTGGAGGTGCCGGTCGCCGACGCCGCGGCCCGGGTGCTGGCCGTCGTCCGGGGCTGAGGGCAGGCCCTCGTCCCGGGCCGCTCCCGGGGAGGATCGGGTCCTTCGACTCGTGGCCGTCCGCGTCCCCGGGGTGGGCCGCCCGGTGGGCGGCGCCGCCGGCGAACGGGTCCTGGTCGGGATGCACGACCGGAACGTCTGCGCGCCCAGCCGGGTCAGCCGCCGCCCCCAGCTCCGCTCCCCGGCGGGGGAGAACGGTCACCCGGAGCTCGGTGTGGCGCAGGGGACTCATCCTGGCCACGGCGCTCCTCCCGCGATCTGGCATCATGGTCGGTCGAACACGGCGGTGGCGGCCCTCTCACCGTTGCCGGCCGTGTCCATCGCTCCGCCCCGGCGTACCCCCACACGTCGCTCCGGCGAGCAACCACACAGCGTTCGAGGAGTACACCACCCACCGTGGCCACCAAGATCAAGCTCATGCGCCTGGGCAAGATGCGCGCGCCGTACTACCGCATCGTCGTCGCCGACGCCCGGACCAAGCGTGACGGCCGCTCGATCGAGACGATCGGCAAGTACCACCCGAAGGAGGAGCCCTCCTTCATCGAGGTCGACTCCGAGCGGGCGCAGTACTGGCTCGGTGTCGGCGCGCAGCCGACCGAGGCCGTCGCCGCCATCTTCCGGGTGACCGGCGACTGGCAGAAGTTCAAGGGCGAGCCCGCCCCGGCGCCGATGAAGGTCGCCGAGCCCAAGCCGGACAAGAAGGCCCTCTACGAGGCCGCCGTCCGCGCGGGCATGGACGAGCCGACCACCGAGGCGACCACCGCCAAGAAGAAGGCCGCCAAGAAGGCCGGCGTCGAGGACACCGACCCGGGCGCCGCGCCCGTCGCCGGTACCGAGTCCGGCGGCTCGGCCGAGACGCCCGCCGAGTAAGACGTGCTGGAAGACGCGCTCGAGCACCTGGTCAAGGGCATCGTCGACCATCCGGAGGACGTGACCGTCGACCTGCTCACCAGCCGCCGTGGCAAGACGCTCGAGATCCGGGTGCACCCCGACGATCTCGGCAAGGTCATCGGCCGCGGCGGGCGCACCGCCAAGGCGCTGCGCCAGGTCATGACCGGCGTCGGCGGACGCGGCCTGCGGGTCGACGTCGTCGACACCGACGGGCGCTGAGCGTCGGCTTGCCGGACCCTGCCCCCGACACCGTGGTGGTCGGCCGTATCGGCCGGCCCCACGGTGTCCGTGGTCTGGCCACCGTCGAGGTCCGCACCGACGACCCCGACCTCCGCTTCGCCCCGGGGGAGGTGCTGCTCACCGACCCGCCCGCCCGAGGGCCGCTCACCGTCGTGGACCGGCGCTGGCACAGCGGCACCCTCCTGCTGCAGCTGGCGGGCCCGGACGGCGAGACCTACGGCTCCCGCGAGGCGGTGGACGCGCTGCGCAACACCCTGCTGCTGGTCCCGGTCGCCGACCTCCCGGAGATCGAGGACCCGGACTCCTTCTACGACCACCAGCTGGTCGGCCTGACCGCGCGGCTGCTCGACGACACGGTCCTCGGCGAGGTGACGGAGGTCCGGCACGAGGCCCAGGACCTGCTGGTCGTCCGTCGCCGGGAGGGCGCCGAGGTGCTGATCCCGTTCGTGTCGGCGCTGGTCCCCACCGTCGACCTCGCCGGGGGCTTCCTGGTCGTGGACCCGCCCGAGGGCCTGCTGGAGCTCTGAGGCGTGAGCTTCCGGATCGACCCTTACAGGATCGACATAGTCACGATCTTCCCCGAGTACCTCGCCCCGCTGGGCCAGTCGCTGCTCGGGAAGGCCGCCGAGCGCGGCCTGGTCACCATCGGGGTGCACGACCTGCGGCAGTGGACCGACGACGTGCACCGCACCGTGGACGACGCCCCCTACGGCGGCGGGCCGGGCATGGTCATGAAGCCCGAGCCGTGGGGCCGGGCCCTCGACGCGGTGCGCCCGCCCGGCACCCGGCTGGTCGTGCCCACTCCGGCCGGCCGGCTCTTCACCCAGGCCATGGCCACCGCATGGGCCGCCGAGCCGGGGCTCGTCTTCGCCTGCGGCCGTTACGAGGGCATCGACCAGCGGGTGGCCGACTGGGCCGCCCACGCCGGTCCGGTGTCCGAGGTCTCGATCGGCGACTACGTGCTGGCCGGCGGTGAGTCCGCCGTGCTGGTGATGGTCGAGGCCGTCACCCGGCTGCTGCCCGGCGTCGTCGGCAACCGCGAGTCCGTGGAGTTCGACTCGCATGCCGACGGCCTCCTGGAGGGACCGGCCTACACCCGTCCGGCCAGCTGGCGCGGGCACGAGGTACCGCCGGTCCTGCTCTCCGGCGACCACGCCGCCATCGCCCGCTGGCGCCGCGCGGAGTCGCTGCGGCGCACCGCCACCCGGCGTCCGGACCTGCTCGCCCGGGCCGCGCTCACCGAGGCCGATCGGGCGCTGCTCGACGGTGGGTGACCGGGCCTGGGTCCGGCCCACCGCGCGGGTGGTGGTGCTCGATCCTTCGGGGCGGGTGCTGCTCCTCGGTGCCCGTCTCACCGATCCTGCCGTGCCCCCCGGCGACGTCCTGTTCTGGTACACGCCCGGCGGGGGAGTGGAGGACGGCGAGGCCTTGCGCGTGGCCGCCGTCCGGGAGCTGGCCGAGGAGATCGGGCTGGACGTCGACCCGGCGGCGCTGGAGGGCCCGGTGTGGCTGCGGCGACACGTCGGCCCCTTCGCCGGCGTCGAGATCGACTCCCGGGAGACCTTCTTCGTGCTCCGCGACGTCGTGCACGAGGTCGCTCCGCGGGAGCTGACGGAGCTGGAGCTGCTCGGCGACGAACCGCACCGCTGGTGGACGGCGGAGGAGATCGCCAGGAGCGGCCAGTCCTTCGCCCCGTCCGACCTCGCGGCCCTGCTCCCGGAGCTGCTCACGGGACCGTGGACGGGGCCCCCGCGCATCGTCACCTGAAGATGTGGCACAGTAGAGAGCTGCTGCAGACCGTGGGCACCCGCCGGCGGGAGCTCCGACGGGGAGCCGCAGCCCACCGGTTCCGACGGCTGGCCCGCCGCTGTCTGCGCCGAGAACGAGCCCCACACGCTAGGACTGAGGACTGCCGAGATGAACACCCTGGACGCACTCGACGCCGACTCGTTGCGCGACGACATCCCCGAGTTCCGCCCGGGTGACACCGTCAAGGTGCACGTGCGCGTGGTGGAGGGCAACCGCTCCCGCATCCAGGTCTTCCAGGGCGTCGTGATCCGCCGTCAGGGCGGCGGCATCCGCGAGACGTTCACCGTGCGCAAGGTGAGCTTCGGTGTCGGCGTGGAGCGGACCTTCCCGGTCCACACCCCGGTGGTCGAGAAGATCGAGGTCGTCACCCGCGGAGACGTGCGTCGCGCCAAGCTGTACTACCTCCGCGAGCTGCGCGGCAAGGCGGCCAAGATCAAGGAGAAGCGCGACGTCGTCGCTCGCTGAGTGACCGTGCCCTGCACGACCCTGCGCTGACACGCCTGGCGGCCGGTTCGGACCGGCTGCGGCCACGGCGGGTCTCCCGCGCCGTACGCTGCTCCCGATGAGCAGTGATCGGCCCGGGGGGCCCGCCGACGTCGTTCCGGGGGATGACCGAGGGGAGGACGTCCCAGCAGGCAATGCGTCTACCGGCCGGGGCTCCCGTCGCGCCGACCGTGCGAAGGTGGCGAAGAAGGGGTCGCTGCTGCGCGAGCTGCCGGTGCTCCTGCTGATCGCGTTCGTGCTCGCCCTGGTCGTCAAGACCTTCTTCGTGCAGGCCTTCTTCATCCCGTCGGGATCGATGGAGCAGACCCTGCACGGCTGTGCCGGCTGCACCGGCGACCGGGTGCTGGTGAACAAGGTGCCGTACTGGTTCGGCGAGCCCGAACCCGGCGACATCGTCGTCTTCAAGGGGCCCGACACGTGGACGCCCGAGGTGTCCGTGGCCGAGCCGGACAACTGGCTCACCGGCGCCCTGCTCTGGCTCGGCCGGGCCGTCGGGGTGGCCCCGCCCAGCGAGGACGACTTCGTCAAGCGGGTGATCGCCGTCGAGGGCCAGACGGTGCAGTGCTGCGACGCGGAGGGCCGCGTGACCGTCGACGACGTACCCATCGACGAGCCCTACATCTTCGAGAACACCCCGATCGAGTCGCGGGCGTTCGGCCCGGTCACCGTGCCCGAGGACCGGTTGTGGGTGATGGGCGACCACCGCTCCGCGTCCGCGGACTCCCGGTCGCACATCGGTGACGAGTACAGCGGCACGGTCGGCGTCGACGACGTCATCGGCAAAGCGGCGATGATCGTCTGGCCCGTCAGCCGGTTCGGCCTGCTCGACTCGCCCGACATCCAGGACGCCGGAGCCGCCGCACCCGGCGCCCCCGGAACGGTCCCCTCGGCGGTGGCCGCCGCCACGGTGGCCCCCTGGGCCATCGGCCTGGCCGGCGCCGTCCCCATCGCCGCCTGGCGACGACGGCACCGCTCCCCGGGCGACTGACCGCCTTCCGCGCATTCCTGCCCGCCCTCGGCCCGGCCCCGACCAGGACGGGCGGTCGTCGCGCGCCGGTGCGGAGCCAATTCCTGTTACGGATGTGACGGCGGGCCCGCCATTGCAGACGCGCGGATAGCAGCGGAAAAATGCTGGAAAAGTATTCAAGTAACCGTTTCACCCTTCCGATGGAGACATTGCACGTTCCCGGAGTGAAACGGAGTCAGTTGTGTCTGCACCTATGGCGAGCGCCGCCCGCGGGGTCACCCGCGTGCTCCTCCTCGCCGACGCGCCCGTCCTGCGTCGCGGTCTGGTCAGCATGATCAACGAGACGGCCGGCATGCAGTCGGTGGGTACGCCCGGCGAACTGCGTCGCGCTCTCACGCTGGTCGAGTCGGCCCGCCCCGACGCCGTCGTCGTCGAGCTCGGCTCCGGCCGCGCCGCGACCCTCAACGCCTGCCGCGACCTGCGGCGCCGCTTCCCCCGCGTCGCGATCGTCGCGCTGGCCACGTCGGAGGACCCGGCCGTCGTCAACGAGGCGCTGGCTGCCGGTGTCCGCGGCTACCTCATGATCAACACCTCGCCGACCCTGCTGGGGTGGGCGATCCTGGCCGCTCGTGCCGGGCGCACCGTCGTCGACCCGCAGATCCGCCGGGTGGAGCCGTCGGCGACGCCGGCCGCCAAGCCCTTCACGCCGGAGGTGCCGCTGACCCGGCGGGAGTCCGACGTGCTGGACGAGCTGCTGCTGGGCCAGTCCAACCGGCAGATCGGGCGCAACCTGTTCATCAGCGAGGACACCGTCAAGTCCCACGTCAAGGCCATCCTGCGCAAGCTGGGTGCCCGTGACCGGGCGCACGCCGTCTCGCTGGTCCTCTCCAACCGGCAGCCCGGCTGCACCTGCGGGCACGGCCTGTCGGCCGGCGACCTGCCCACCGCCGACGCCGACCTGGGCACCGCCGAGGTCTGACCCCGGCGACCTGCACCTCCGGCTCGACGGGCCGGTCCCCATCCGGGGGCCGGCCCGTCGTGCGTTTCCGGGGCCGGGCGTGCGGCCGACGATCCCGGCCGACGATCCCCGGCCGTGGCCGTCGTACTGTCGGAGCGCGATGGCCGTCCGAACCACTCATCCCACGTCGAGCCCCGCCGTCCGCTCCCGGCGCACGATCGCCGACGAGGACCGTCCCGACTCCCTCTGGGACATGGAACGCTCCCTGCGGCGCCGTGGCTTCGAGGTCGTGGCCGGCGCCGACGAGGCGGGCCGGGGCGCCTGCGCCGGCCCCCTGGTGGCCGCCGCGTGCATCCTCCCGCCCGGCCGCCGAGGGCGGGTGCCCGGCCTGGCCGACTCGAAGCTCCTGACCGCCGCCACGCGCGAGCGGGTGTACGCCGAGGTCGTCGAGCGGGCGCTCTCCTGGTCGGTGGTGGTCATTCCGGTCGGTGAGCTCGACGCGCGCGGCATGCACGTGACCAACGTGGAGGCGCTCCGCCGGGCCGTGAGCGCACTGGACCCCTGCCCGGACTACGTGCTCACCGACGGGTTCCCGGTGACCGGGCTCACCCGCCCCGGCCTGGCCGTGTGGAAGGGGGACCGGGTCGCGGCCTGCGTCGCGGCCGCCTCGGTGCTGGCCAAGGTGACCCGTGACCGCATCATGCTCGAGCTGCACGAGCGCTGGCCGGAGTACGACTTCGCCGGGCACAAGGGCTACATCACCGACGTCCACAGCGCGGCCCTGGAGCGGTACGGGCCCTGCCCCGAGCACCGCATGCGGTTCGTCAACGTGGCCCGGGCGCGCGACGCGCACGCCGCGCGGGAGGGCGGACTGACCGCCTCCGCCGGGATGGTCGATGATGGGGCCATGTCCCTTGAGCCGTCGTCCCCTGCGCCGAGCAGCGCTCCCGGAGAGCTGCGATGAGCACCGAGGACCTCGAGAAGTACGAGACCGAGATGGAGCTGCAGCTCTATCGCGAGTACCGGGACATCGTCCGCCAGTTCACCTACGTGGTGGAGACCGAGCGGCGGTTCTACCTGGCCAACTCCGTCGACCTGCAGGTGCGGGAGGCCGGGGGAGAGGTCTACTTCGAGCTGAAGCTCTCCGACGCCTGGGTCTGGGACATGTACCGCCCGGCCCGCTTCGTGCGGAACGTGCGAGTGCTGACCTTCAAGGACGTGAACGTCGAGGAGCTGGACAAGCCCGACCTCGAGCTGCCGGACAACCCGCGGATCACCTGATCGGCGGCAGCGCCGCACGCACCGGCACGTCGTCGTACCGCGGCGGAGCAGCCCCGGGCTCCGAGCAGCCGGTCCGGGGCGCTCCCCGGGCGCCGTGGACGGCGCCGCCGATGTCTGTGACGTGGCGCGCCGGAGTGCTGCGCTCGCGCAGCGTGTCCTCCGTCCGCGAGCCCCCCGTCGTGCGCGGCGGCGCGGGTGACCTCATTGGTCTCCGCGGCGAGGGTCCCTAGCCTCCGGATCCTTCGCTCACCGACGGAGGGGAATCCATGCGCGGAGCACGAGTACTGCTGGGCCTGTCGGCCCTCGTCGTCCCGGTCCTGGCCGCCACGCCCGTGGCCGCTGCGGCACCGACCGTCCCGGCCGAGTGCGCGGTCCCGCCGGACATCGACCTCACGCAGTTCAACGTGGTCATCGGCAGCAACGGCTCCGAGGTGCTCACCGGCACCGACGGGCCGGACTTCATCTGCGGCCTGCTGGGGAACGACGTGATCTACGCCAAGGGAGGCGACGACCTCGTCCTCGGCGACACCACCACTTTCTTCGGCAACGTGGGCGCCGCCGGAGGCAACGACACCGTGTACGCCGGCGCCGGAGCTGACGAGGTGCTGCCCGGGCCCGGCCACGACCGGGTGTTCGGTGAGGACGGTGACGACTTCCTCGCCCTCGCGGTCGGGGACGACTACGGCAACGGCGGTCCGGGCGCGGACGGCATCATCGGCGGCTTCGGCCGCGACGTGATCGAGGCCGGGCCCGGCGACGACTTCGCGGCCGGCGGCTTCGACGCCGACGTCCTCCGCGGCGGCCCGGGCGACGACTTCCTCGCCGGGGAGCTGCCGCCCGACGCACCGCCCCCGCCCGTTCCGGCCCCGGCGCCGGCCCGTGACGTCTGCGACGGAGGGACCGGGACCGACACCGGCACCGAGTGCGACGTGAGTACCGCGATCGAGGCCTGACCGGTCGCGGCCCCGTCCACAGGGCGATCCGCTCTCCACAGATCCGGTGGGCTCCTGTCGCGGAGC
Organism: Blastococcus deserti; assembly: GCF_042682525.1. Classification (NCBI taxonomy): domain Bacteria; kingdom Bacillati; phylum Actinomycetota; class Actinomycetes; order Geodermatophilales; family Geodermatophilaceae; genus Blastococcus; species Blastococcus deserti. The sequence goes on along the minus strand of NZ_JBHUHP010000007.1, from coordinate 31,151 downwards.
CCACCGGACCGGCGACGGTCGGTCCGTGCCCACCACCACCGACCTCGGCCTCCGTGGCGAGCGGATCGCCGCCGCCTTCCTGAGCGACCGCGGGTTCCGCGTCCTCGACCGCAACTGGCGCTGCCCGGAGGGCGAGCTCGACATCGTCGCCCGCGACGGCGACGCGCTTGTCTTCTGCGAGGTGAAGACACGGCGCGGGGTGGGCTACGGGCACCCCGTCGAGGCCGTCACGCCGGTCAAGCAGCGGCGGCTGCGGACACTGGCCCACCGCTGGCTGGCGGCGCACGACGAGCACGCCCCCGAACTGCGGTTCGACGTCGTGGGGGTGCTCGTCCGCCCGTCGCGGCCGGCCCTGGTCACGCACCTCCGGGCGGCCTTCCTGTGACCCTGGCCCGCACCTGGTCGGTCGGCCTGGCCGGAGTGCACGGCGCCATGGTGGAGGTCGAGGTCGACATGGCTGCCGGCGTCCCGCACGTGGCGCTCGTCGGGCTCCCCGACGCGGTCGTCCGGCAGTCGGTCGACCGGGTCCGTGCCGCGGTCGCCAACGCCGGGGCCACCTTTCCGCAGCGGCGGATCACCATCGGCCTGTCCCCGGCCTCCATGCCCAAGCAGGGCAGCGGTTTCGACCTCGCCCTGGCGGCCGCGGTGCTCGCCGCCGGTGGCACGGTTCCGCAGGAGTCGGTCGACCGGCTCGTGTTCCTCGGCGAGCTGGGTCTCGACGGATCGGTGCGCGGCATCCGCGGCGTGCTGCCGGCCGTGCTGGCCGCTGCCCGCGCCGGCCGCTCGCAGGTCGTGGTGCCAGCCGCCAACGCCGACGAGGCGGCGCTGGTCGAGAGCATCGACGTCCTCGGTGCGCACAGCCTCGCCCAGGTGATGGCGCACCTGTCCGGCCGGGAGCCGCTGACCCGACACGTCCGCGGCCCGGTGCCCGAGGTGCCGGCGCCTCCCGACCTGGGCGACGTGGTGGGGCAGGCCGCCGGACGGCGGGCCGTGGAGGTGGCCGCTGCGGGCGGGCACCACCTGTTCCTGGCCGGTCCGCCGGGGGCGGGCAAGACCATGCTCGCCGAGCGGTTGCCCGGGCTCCTGCCACCGCTGGACGAGGGGGCCGCCCTGGAGGTCACGGCCATCCACTCCGTCGCCGGCACCCTGCCGCCGGGCGCTCCACTGGTCACCCGGCCGACGTTCGAGGCTCCGCACCACTCGGCGACGATGGCCGCCCTGATCGGCGGCGGCTCGGGCCAGATCCGGCCCGGCGCCCTGTGCCGCGCCCACCGCGGCGTGCTGTTCCTCGACGAGGCGCCGGAGTTCCCCCGCGCCGTCCTCGACACGCTGCGCCAGCCGCTGGAGCGGGGGCAGGTGACGATCCACCGCGCCGCCGGCTCGGCGACCTTTCCGTGCCGGGCCCAGCTGGTGCTGGCCGCCAACCCGTGCCCCTGCGCGAGCGCGGCGGGCGACACCGCGTGCACGTGCAGTCCGCTGGAGCGGCGGAGGTACCGGTCGCGGCTGTCCGGGCCGCTGCTGGACCGCATCGACCTGCGGGTGGAGCTTCCACCGGTCACACGGGCCGCCTGGCTGGACGGGCTGGGCCCGCCGGAGACGACGGCGGAGGTGGCCCGCCGGGTCGCCGCCGCGCGGGCCGCGGCGGCGCAGCGCCTGGCGGGCACGGGGCTCACGCTCAACAGCCAGGTCCCGGGCCGCCTGCTGCGGGAGCGGTGGGCGGTGCCGCGTCCCGCCCTGCGCCTGGCCGAGCGCGCCCTCGAACGGGGCGCGCTGTCCGTGCGGGGCTTCGACCGCGTGGTCCGGGTGGCCTGGACCGTCGCCGACCTCGCCGGTCGCACGATGCCCGGTGCCGACGACGTGGCCGAGGCGCTGGGCATGCGGCTGCAGCGGGCAGCGGCATGACCCACCCGCGCGTCGCAGAACCCTGCCGGAGCGAGGCCGACCGGCTATCCGTGGACAGGGGGGATCTTGCGCTGCAGCGTCCGCAGCAGCGCGATGGTCTCCTCGTCGCTGAGCCCGGTGGTGCTCGACCAGTCGAGTCCCGACCCGACCAGGTTGCTGGCGAAGACGATCTCCGTCGCCAGCAGCGCCCGAGCCCAGTCCCTTCGCGTCAGCGGCTGGCGTCGTGTCACCGCCCGGTGGATCCGTGGCCCGTCACCGTGCAGAGGATCGTCCACATCCTCGAAGCCCATGGCCGACGCCATGTCGTCCGTGCATCTCGCTGGGCCGGCCCACTCGCTCAGGCCCCTCTCCAGGACGAATCGTCCGCGTTCGGTGACATCGATGGCGACCTTGTCCGCAGGGTCAGCGCGGTCTCCGACTCCCATGTGACCGGATCATGCCGTCCTTGCCCGCCTCCGCCCCTGGTGACCGGCTGGCGGGTTGACGCATCCGCCTGCGACGTCAGCGGAGCGGTCGTCCTGCGGATGGCTCGCGCCCTTGCCGACCTCGCCGGCCTCGCCGACCTCGCCGACCTCGCCGGTGGCACGGTGCCCGGTGCCGGCGACGTGGCCGAGGCGCTGGGGATGCGGCGGCAGCGGGCGGCGGCATGAGCCTGGACGAGGACCTCGAGGAGGCCGCCGCAGGCGGGGGTGGCGGGTCGGTCGATGCGGGGCTCCGGCGCGCCCGGGCCTGGCTGAGCCGCGCGGTGGAGCCGGGGACCGTCGACTTCTGGCGCTACGTGGACGACGTCGGGCCCGTCGAGGCGATCCGGCGGCTGCGTGCGGGCCGGGCTCCGGAGCGGATCCGATCACTGGTCGGGGCGCGCGCCGAGCAGGACGCCACCCTGGCCGATCTGGCCCGGGCGCAGCGGTGCGGCGCGCGGCTGGTGATCCCCGAGGACGACGAGTGGCCCGCCCTGCCGCTGCACGCGCTCACCGTGGCCGTCGCCGAGGAGCCCGGGGACCACGCGAAACAGTCCGACCGGACCCGCGCGCCGGTTCCGCCCGTCGCGCTGTGGGTGCGCGGTACCGGGCGGCTCGACCAGCTCGTCGCCCGGTCGGTGGCGGTGGTCGGCTCGCGGGCGTCGACGGCGTACGGCGAGCACGTGGCCGGAGAGCTGGGCCACCAGCTGGGGGAGCGGGGATGGACCGTGGTGTCCGGCGGCGCCTTCGGCGTCGACGGCGCCGCGCACCGGGGGGCACTGGCCGCCGGGGTGGGGACGGTCGCGGTGCTCGCCGAGAGCGGGCTGGTGGTGAGCGAGTGGCCGCCCGGGTGCGCGCCGCTCCGGCACCGGTTCCTGGTCCGCAACCGGCTGATCGCCGCACTGACCCGGGGCACGGTCGTGGTCGAGGCCGCCGCCCGGTCGGGCGCGCAGGCCACCGCGCAGCGGGCGCGGCGGCTCGGCCGGCAGGTCCTGGTCGTGCCCGGCCCGGTCACCTCGGCGATGAGCGTGGGCTGCCACGAGCTGCTCCGGGACGAGGACGTGGGCGCGACGCTGGTGGCTTCGGCCGACCACGTCATCGAGGCGGTCGGCGGCATCGGCACCGACCTCGCTCCGCCACCGGAGCGGCCGACTGGCCCACGCGACGGGCTCGGCGACCTGGCGGCCCGCGTGCTGGACGCCTGCCCGGTCCGCACCGGGGTGAGCCCCGAGCGGCTGGCCGCGATCGCTGGCTGCGACGTCCTCGAGGTGCTGCGGGTCCTGCCCGCACTGGAGCTGGCCGACCTCGTCGAGTGGACCGGCACCGGCTGGCGGCTGCACCCCGCGACGTGACGAGCCGGTCCCGGCGGACGGGCGGTCCCGGCGCGGCGGCTTGACGGGCCGTAGGCGTCGACGGACGGTTCCCCGGTGACCGCGGGGACAGTCGACGTGCGCGCAGCGCTGCCGTCGCCGCTCGCGGCGGCGCTCGACGGCTACGAGGACCACCTGCGCACCCAGCGGAACCTGTCCGACCACACCGTCCGGGGGTACGTGGGCGACGCGGTCGGACTGCTGGACCACCTCGCGCGCCGGGGCGGGACGCAGGTGCATGAGCTCGATCTCGCCGCGCTGCGCAGCTGGCTGGCCCAGGGGCGGACCCGGGGCCACAGCCGCGCGACCATCGCACGGCACGCCGCGTCGGCGCGCTCCTTCACCGCGTACCTGCGCCGGGCGGGCCTCACCCCCGACGACGTCGGCCTGCGGCTGGTCAGCCCCAAGGCGCACCGCACCCTGCCCGGCGTGCTGGCGCCCGAGCAGGCGCGGGCCCTCGTCGAGTCCGCGGCCGGTGCGGAGCAACCGGTCGGGCTCCGCGACGCGGTGGTGCTGGAGCTGCTCTACGCCAGCGGCATCCGCGTGAGCGAGCTGGTGGGCCTCGACGTCGACGACGTGGACCGGGGCCGCCGGCTGCTGCGCGTCCTCGGCAAGGGGCGCAAGGAGCGCAGCGTGCCCTACGGCGTCCCGGCGGAGCAGGCCCTCGACGCGTGGCTGACCCGCGGCCGGCCCGCGCTGGCCACGCCGGAGTCCGGCCCGGCCCTGCTCCTGGGCGCCCGCGGACGACGACTGGACGCCCGGGAGGCGCGCCGGACCGTGCACGCGGCGGTCGCCGGCACGCCCGGTGCCCCCGACATCGGGCCCCACGGCCTGCGCCACTCCGCCGCCACCCACGTGCTGGAGGGCGGCGCCGACCTGCGTTCGGTCCAGGAGTTGCTCGGCCACGCTAGCCTCGCGACGACCCAGATCTACACGCACGTGACGGTCGAACGGCTGCGTGCGGTCCATGCGCAAGCGCATCCCCGTGCCTAGAGGGGTGGTTGCCTGCCGATGTCCAGGGCAGCAGTCATGACGGGGCAGGACCACTGCGCAGGACCGACCACCAGTACCGAGGAGCGCGACCGTGCCTGAGGCCACCATCCACCGGCTGGACGAGTACGACGACGAGTCCCCCGAGGACGCAGACGCCCTCCTGGCCGAGCTCTGGGCCAGCTACGTCGCCGACCGCGACCCCACGCTGCGCGACCGGCTGATCCTCCACTACGCGCCCCTTGTCAAGTACGTCGCCGGCCGGGTGGGCAGCGGCCTGCCGGCGCACGTCGAGCAGGCCGACCTAGTCTCCTACGGCACCTTCGGCCTGATCGACGCGATTACCCGGTTCGAGCCGACCCGTGAGGTGAAGTTCGAGAGCTACGCGATGGCCCGCATCCGCGGCGCGATCATCGACGAGCTCCGCAACACCGACTGGATCCCGCGGTCGGTCCGCATGAAGGCCCGTCAGTTCGAGCGCACCGTCGCCGAGCTGGAGGCACGGCTGCACCGCTCGCCGACCGACGAGGAGGTCGCGGCGGAGATGGACATGGACGTCGAGGAAATCCGCAAGTTCCTCGGTCAGCTGTCGCTGGTCAACGTCGTGGCCCTCGACGAGCTGCTCACCGACGACGACGGGGGTGGAGCTCCCAGCCTCGGCGACACCCTGCAGGACTCCAGCGCCCTCGACCCGCAGGCCATGGCCGAGCACGGGGAGGCGCGGCAGCTGCTCGCCCGCGCGGTCGAGCAGCTGCCGGAGCGGGAGAAGGTCGTCGTCAGCCTCTACTACTTCGAGGGCCTGACCCTGGCCGACATCGGCCGGGTGCTCGGCGTGACCGAGAGCCGCATCTGCCAGCTGCACACCAAGGCCGTCCTCCACCTGCGCACGAAGCTCGCCGACATCGCCTGAGCGCTCCCGCCTGAGCGCTCCCGCCTGAGCGCTCCCGCCTGAGCGCTCCCGCCTGAGCGCATCGCCTGATCGGTCCGCGGCCGTGCCCATCGACTTCCACGACGCCGGCAACCGCACCAGCTACTCCGGCCGGGAGGCGGACACCTCCTGGCGGGAGGCCGTGCTCACCCTCGTCGATCCCACCGGGGCCGACGTCGTCGACGTGGGCTGCGGAGGCGGCACCTACACCCGTACGTGGCACCACCTCGGGGCGGCGACGGTCACCGGCGTGGACTTCAGCGCGCACATCCTCGAGGCCGCGCGGGCGGAGCAGGGGAACCTCCCCGGCGTCACGTTCCGGCACGGGGACGCCGAGCGCACGGGTCTGCCGGACCAGTGCGCCGACATCGTCTTCGAGCGCGCGCTGGTGCACCACGTGACCGACCTGGCCGCGCTGGCGGTGGAGGCGGCCCGGCTGCTGCGCCCGGGAGGCGTCCTGCTGATCCAGGACCGCACGCCCGAGGACGTCGCCGTCCCCGGCTCTCCGGCGCATCCGCGCGGCTGGTTCTTCGAGATCTTCCCGAGGCTGCTGGAGGTGGAGAACCGCCGCCGCCCCACGGTGGAGGTGGTCTCCGCAGCCCTGGCGTCGGCCGGCTTCACCGGCGTGCGCGCGGTGCCCGTCGAGGAGGTCCGGCGCCGGTACGACGACGCGGAGGACTACCTGGCGGACATCGCCGCCCGGACGGGGCGGTCGATCCTGCATGAGCTGGGCGACGACGACGTGGCGCGACTCGTCCAGGAACTCCGCCGACGCCTTCCCGAGGGACCTCTCGTCGAACGCGACCGCTGGACCCTGTGGCGGGCCGAGCGTCCACCGGCCTGACCACCGGTCACCGGGGCCGGTGCCGCCGTCCGACCGGCTGGCTGCCCCGTCGCACCGGCTGCCTGCCACGTCCGTTCGCGGCCTCCTGCGTGCCCGCCCACTACGGCGCGCGGCCGGCGAGCGGGCGCCCGTCGCCGGCCCGCGGCAGCAGGCGGACCCGCGTCGGCCGCAGCAGCTCCATCGGGTCGAGGTAGGTCTCCCCGCGGCGCAGACCCCAGTGCAGGCACGCCTGGACCGGGCAACCGGCATGCCCGGCGGCGAGCGTGCCCAGTGGCGAGCCACGGGTCACCGGCTGACCGGCCGCGACGGAGGGGTCGACCGGCTCGTACGTCGTCCGCAGACCGCCGGCATGGTCGACGCTCACCACCGGCCGGCCCGCCACCATGCCCGCGAACACCACCACGCCGTCGCCCGCGGCGAGGACCGGGCTCCACGGGGTGCCCGGCAGGTCGGCGCCGCGATGACCGGCGGCGAACGGGTGGGGGAGCGGCTCGAAGGGCCGCGTCACCGACAGGTCGCCGTGCATCGGCGGTCCCCAGCGGGGGCCGCCGGCCGCCGGGGGCGGTGCGGGCGCCGGCCCGGCGGCGGCGGGCACCGGCATCAGGGCGAGGGCGCCGCCGAGCAGGGCGAGGAGGAGCAGAGTGCGGGCGCGCATGGGCGAACGCTCGCCGGGAACGGCGGCCGGCGGGGCGTCCCCGGTGCGATCTGTGGACAACCCGGACGGCTGGGGATGACGGCCCGGGCCCTCGCGTATGCTGTCCGGTGCGGCCCGAACCGATGGGTCGACTTCGCGCGTCCTCCTCCCGCCGCAGCAGGCGGGGCAGTCGCCACCTCGGTCCCGACGGGCAACCGCCGGGGGTGTGGCGCAGCTGGACGCCAGGGCGGTGCACCACCCGGTGCCCGCGACGAACCGAGAAGCGCGGCCGTGGCCGCGCGCAGACGAGAGAGGCTGCAATGGCAGTCGTCAGCATGAAGCAGCTGCTCGACAGCGGCGTGCACTTCGGGCACCAGACCCGCCGCTGGAACCCGAAGATGAAGCGGTTCATCTTCACCGAGCGCAACGGCATCTACATCATCGACCTGCAGCAGACGCTGGGGTACATCGACAACGCCTACGAGTTCGTCAAGCAGACGGTCGCCCACGGCGGCTCGATCCTGTTCGTCGGCACCAAGCGCCAGGCGCAGGAAGTCGTCGCCGAGCAGGCCACGCGGGTGGGGATGCCCTACGTCAACCAGCGCTGGCTGGGCGGCATGCTCACCAACTTCCAGACCGTGCACAAGCGCCTCCAGCGCCTCAAGGAGCTCGAGGACCTCGAGCAGACCGGTGCCCTGGTCAGCCTCTCCAAGAAGGAGCAGCTGGTCCTGAGCCGCGAGAAGGCCAAGCTCGAGCGCAGCCTCGGCGGTATCCGCGACATGCAGAAGGTGCCCAGCGCCATCTGGATCGTGGACACCAAGAAGGAGCACATCGCCGTCGGCGAGGCCCGAAAGCTCAACATCCCGGTGGTGGCGATCCTCGACACCAACTGCGACCCCGACGAGGTCGACTACAAGATCCCGGGCAACGACGACGCCATCCGCAGCATCACCGTGCTGACCCGGGTCATCGCCGACGCCGTCGCCGAGGGCCTCATGGCCCGCTCGGCCGCGCAGGCCGACGCCGGTCGCGGCGAGGCAGCCGAGCCCGTCATCGGTGGCGACGAGCCGCTGGCCGACTGGGAGCGCGAGCTGCTCACCGGTGGTGACCAGGCCGCCACCCCGCTGCCGGAGACCCCCGCCGAGCCGCCCGCCGTCAGCGCGCACGAGGTCGCACCGGTCGAGGGCGTGCCCGCCACCACGGGCGAGTCCCCCCGCTCCGTCTGAAACCCCGACCCCGTCGCTCTCACCCTCGCACGCTCGGGGTGAGAGCGACGGGGCCGACTGTGCTCGCAACCCACACCTCTGAGGAAGAGACATGGCTGACTTCACCGCTGCCGACGTCAAGCGTCTCCGCGACGCCACCGGCGCCGGCATGATGGATTGCAAGAAGGCGCTCACCGAGGCCGACGGCGACTACGACAAGGCCGTCGAGCTGCTCCGGGTCAAGGGCGCCAAGGACGTCGGGAAGCGCCTCGAGCGCTCCACCACGAACGGCGTCGTCGTCAGCAAGGACGGCGCGCTGCTCGAGCTCGACTGCGAGACCGACTTCGTCGCCAAGAACGCCGACTTCGTGAAGCTGGCCGAGCGCCTGCTCGACGTCGTCCTGGCGCAGAAGCCGGCCGACGTCCACGCGCTGCTCGCCACCGAGGTCGACGGGCAGACCGTCGCCGCCCTCATCGAGTCGGAGTCCGCCCGCATCGGCGAGAAGCTGGTGCTCAGCCGGTTCGCCGTCTTCGAGGGCACCACCGCCACCTACCTGCACAAGCGGGCCACCGACCTGCCCCCGGCCATCGGTGTCGCCGTGCAGTACAGCGGTGGCAGCGAGGACGCCGCGCGCAGCCTGGCGATGCACATCGCCGCCGCCCGCCCGCGCTACCTCACCCGCGACGAGGTGCCGGCCGAGGCCGTCGAGACCGAGCGCCGCGTCGCCGAGCAGACCGCGAAGGAGGAGGGCAAGCCCGAGCAGGCGATCAGCAAGATCGTCGAGGGCCGGGTCAACGCCTTCTACAAGGACTTCGTCCTGCTCGAGCAGCCGTCGATCACCGAGCCCAAGCGCACGGTGAAGCAGATCGTCGACGAGGCGGGCCTGACCGTCGAGCGATTCGCCCGCTTCGAGGTCGGCCAGGCCTAGCCGGCCCTCCTGCAGGCCCCCGCCGCGAGCGTGCGAGTGGTGGGGGCAGGAGGGTCCTTACCGGCCCCGCTCCCGCCCCGGGAGCGGGGCCGTTCGTCCGTCCGGCAGGATTCACCCACTGACGTCGACCGAGGGATGACGCGTTGACCGACACCACACCGCCGCTGTCCGCCCCCACCGCCTTCCAGCCGGCCGACGGCACCGGCTACCAGCGGGTGCTGCTCAAGCTCTCCGGCGAGACGTTCGGCGGCGGGAAGGTGGGCGTCGACGCCGGGATCGTCAAGGGCATCGCCGAGCAGCTGGCCGAGGTGGTGGCCAAGGGCACCCAGGTCGCGGTCGTCATGGGCGGCGGCAACTTCTTCCGCGGCGCCGAGCTCAGCCAGGCCGGCATGGACCGCACCAAGGCCGACTACATGGGCATGCTCGGCACGGTCATGAACTGCCTGGCGCTGCAGGACTTCTGCGAGAAGGCGGGCCTCGAGACCCGCGTGCAGTCGGCGATCACCATGGGCCAGGTCGCCGAGCCCTACATCCCGCGCAAGGCCATCCGCCACCTGGAGAAGGGGCGCCTGGTCATCTTCGGCGCCGGCGCCGGCATGCCGTACTTCTCCACCGACACCGTGGCGGCCCAGCGGGCGCTGGAGATCGAGTGCCAGGTGCTGCTCATGGGCAAGAACGGCGTCGACGGCGTGTACGACGACGACCCGCGCACCAATCCGGACGCCGTCATGTACGACGACCTGGACTACGCCACCGTGCTGGCCAAGCAGCTGAAGGTCGCCGACGCGACCGCGATCAGCCTGTGCATGGACAACGCCATGCCGATCGTCGTCTTCAACCTGCTGCGCGACGGCAACATCGCTCGGGCCACCGCAGGTGAGAGGATCGGCACGCTGATCAGTCAGCCGGCCTGAGCGCGGACTGACCGGACGGCACGCCGGACGAGACGGACGACGGCCCAGCGCCGCCGCCGATGGAGGGAAGACCCGTGATCGACGACACCTTGCTCGATGCCGAGGAGCGGATGGACAAGGCGCTGTCCGTCGCCCGCGAGGACCTCGGCTCGGTGCGCACGGGCCGGGCGGCTCCGTCGATGTTCAACAAGATCATGGTCGACTACTACGGGGCGCCCACCCCCGTGCCGCAGATGGCGTCGATCACCGTGCCCGAGGCCCGGATGGCGGTCATCAAGCCCTACGACCAGAGCCAGCTGTCGGCCATCGAGCGGTCGATCCGCGACAGCGACCTCGGCGTGAACCCCACCAACGACGGGAACGTCCTGCGGGTGGTGTTCCCGCAGCTGACGGAGGAGCGCCGCCGCGACCTGGTGAAGATGGCCCGGTCCAAGGGCGAGGACGCCAAGGTGGCCATCCGCAACATCCGCCGCCGGGCGAAGGAGGAGCTCGACCGCATCGTCAAGGACGGCGAGGCGGGCGAGGACGAGGTGCGCCGAGCGGAGAAGGAGCTCGACGACCTCACCGCCCAGCACACCCACGCCATCGACGACGCAGTGAAGAACAAGGAGGCGGAGCTGCTCGAGGTCTGACCCCGACGGCCCGTCCGCCCATGACCACCCCCTCCGCCGCCGACCGGCCCGGGACCTCCGGGCCGGGCACCGAGCGGTTGCCCCCCTACGGTCCGCGAGTGGACCGGTCGTCGGACACGCTCGGCCGGGCTCCGGCCCCGTGGCAGCCGCCGCCCGTCGCGTGGACGGGCCGGAAGGACGACGACACCGGGCCCGTGCCGATCGTCGGTGACCTGCCAGCGCCCCCGGCCCGCCCGACCGACCCTCCACCGCCGCCCCCCCAGTCCCCGCCGCTGCCCCCGGCGGTGGAGGAGCTGCCGACCACGGAGCGGCCCGCGGGCGGCCGGGCCGGCCGGAACCTCCGGGCCGCCATCGGGGTCGGCGTCGGCCTGGTCGCGCTCATCGTCGCGTCGCTGCTGCTGTGGCGGCCGGCGTTCCTCGCCGTGCTGGTCGCGGCGGTGCTCGTCGCGGTGTGGGAGCTCACCCGTGCCCTGCGGGCCGGCCGCTTCGACCCCCCGCTGGTCCCGTTGCTGGTGGGCTCCCTCGTCATGGAGGGCCTGGCCTGGAGCCGCGGGCCCACCGGACTCGTCGTCGGGTTCCTGCTCACCGCCCTCGCCGTCCTGCTCTGGCGGCTCGGCCACGGCCCGGTCGGCTACCTGCGGGACGCCGCGTCCGGCGTCCTCGTCGCCCTCTACGTGCCGCTGCTGGCCGGGTTCGCCGTCCTGCTGCTGGTCCCGGACGACGGGGCGGCACGGGTGCTGGCGTTCATCGCGACCGTCGTGGCCAGCGACGTCGGCGGCTACGCGGCCGGTGTCCTCTTCGGCAAGCACCCGATGGCACCGTCGATCAGCCCGAAGAAGTCCTGGGAGGGCATGGCCGGGTCGGTGACGGCCTGCATGCTCGTCGCCACCCCGTTCGTCGTGCTCTGGCTCGACGGCCCGTGGTGGGGCGGGCTGGTCTTCGGCGCCGCGCTGGCCGCCTCGGCGACGATCGGCGACCTGGGAGAGTCCCTGATCAAGCGGGACCTCGGGATCAAGGACATGGGCGACCTGCTGCCCGGCCACGGCGGGATCATGGACCGGCTGGACTCGCTCCTGCCGTCCGCGGCGGCCGCCTACCTGCTGCTGTCGGTGCTCGCGCCGCTCTGACCGAGGACCCCCTTGCCCCCCACCGCTCGCAGGCTCGCGGCGGGTCCCTGCAAGGGGGCCGCCCCAGCTACGCCGGGCGGCTGACGGACCAGGACGAGCCGACCGCCTCGAAACCGCGGCGTGCGTACCAGTGCCGCGGCCAGTCGTCGGCCGCCGCCTCCAGCACGACGAGGTCGCAGCCGGCCCCGGCGGCGACGGCCAGCGACCGGGCGAGGACGGCGTCGCCGTACCCCCGTCCCCGGGCCGGGGGATCGGTGAGCACGGAGTCCACGGCGGCGGTCGCGCCGTCGATGCGCAGCTGGCCGGCGGCCACCACGCGTCCATCCTCGCGGACGACGACGTCGTGCACGGCGACGACGCGGTCGTTGAGGTGCTCGCGGCCCACGAGCTGCGCCACGACGGCGTTCAGCTGCGGCCCCAGATCGGGGAGAGCGTCCCGCCACGATCGCTCCCAGAGCGGGTGCACGTCGCGCTGGTCCACCAGCTCGGCTCGCTCACCACCCGGCAGGGGCTCGGCCCCCCGGGCCATCAGGAGCAGCTCCTCGACCTCCCAGCCGCGTTCCGCCAGCTCCCCGGCGACCTCACCGGCTCCGGCCCACAGGAGTGCCGCCGCCCGGTGCGGCCACCCGGCGTCGGCCGCCATCTCGTCGGCGGTGGCCTCGATCGTCGCCGCGTCCACCGGCGCGGTGAGGACCAGCCGGTTGTTGTCCCGGGAGTGCGGGAAGCCGGGGTCGAGGACGGCCACGCCCCCCGGCACGTCCTCCACGCCGGCCGCCCGTCGCACCGGAAGAGAGGCGTAATAGGCCACGGCCCGCCCGAGGACGTCGTCCGGGGCCGGCAGCGGGGGCCGGGCCGGCGGACGGTACGGGACGACGGCCACCACGGCGCTCACCGGGAGCGGCCCGTACAGGTGCGGGAACAACCGGCCTCCCGGATCGGCGGGGACGCCTGGCTCGAAGCGGACCCGGTCGGTCAGCCGGGCCGGATCCACGACGAGCAGGACGAGATCGCGGCGGACGGGGTGGAGGGCCTTCGCTGGGACGTGCACCAGGTCGGGCGTGGACAGGTGCACGAAACCGACCGACGCCAGCGACGGCGGGCGGACGGCGCCGTCCGCCAGCGCCGCTCGCCACTGCGCGGGCTCGATCAGGTGCAGCAGCAGGTCCCCGGCCACGAGCAGGATCCTGCTGCACTGCCGCGGGCAGGAGTCACCCGACGCTGCCGTTCGCCGCGCTGCGCTCCTCCCGGGGCATTCCGACGGACGTGCCCTGTTCCGCGAGCGTGTGCCCACGGGGGGACGCATCGGCCGGCCGGCTGGGTCCGGTCAGGCGCCGCCGAGGACCTCACGCAGCCTCGCCGCGAACGCCTCCGGTTGGCCGGCGTAGCCGTGCTCGCCGCCGAGGAAGCCGCCGTGGTGGCTGGGGAACACCGTCAGCGGCTGGTCCAGCCCTCCGGCCAGCGCCTCGGCGGTGCGCCAGGTGACGGTGCCGCGCGACTCGGTCCCGGCCGCGATCACCACTCTGGTCGACGCCGCGGTCAGCGCCTCGAGGTCGGGGCGGTACGCGGTCACCGGCGCGGAGGCGCCGGAGAGGAGCGGGTCGTCCCGCGACCCGTCGTCCTCGGTGGGCAGGCCGAACCGGCCGGGGTCGGGCACCTCGAAGGAGTCGGGGAACTCGCCCTGCCACGAGGTGAGCGCGATGAAGCCGGCCATCCCGGCGCCGAAGCCCGACTCCTGGTAGGCGGTCAGGAACGCGCGCTCGGCCGCGAACGCCTGTTCCGCGTCGGGCAGGATGCCCAGCAGCGGGGGCTCGTGCGCCACGAGCGTGCGCACGTCACCCGGGTGGGCGGCCACCAGCGCGAGCGCGGTGACGGCTCCACCGCTGCTGGCGAACAGGTCCACCGGCCCGGCGCCGAGGGCCTCGACGAGCCGGTGCACGTCGTCGGCCTGCTGCTCGGGGTCGTGGTCGGTCCGGCCGTCGGTGCGCACGCTGCGACCCAGGCCGCGGGGGTCGTAGGTGACGACCGTGCGATCGGGGAAGAGGGAGGCGAGCGTGCCGAACCCGCTCGCGTCCATCGGCTGCCCGACCATGAGCAGCGGCGGCTGCCCGTCGGCCGGTGGCAGCGGCCCGTGGACGTCGTACGCCAGGCAGGCTCCCGGCACCTCGAGGGTGAGCGTCGACAGCACGGCGGTCATGGTGGTCTCCCGGGGCTCGTGGGTCCCTGTCTCTGTGGGTCCTTCTCTGTGGGTCCTTCTCCGTGGGTCCTTGCCACCTGCAGACGGCGCGTCCCCCGCGAATTCATCGCTCGCCGGGGAGGAGCGAGGGCGGGTCGGGGTCGATGCCCCGCGCCTCCAGCGCCGCCTCGATCGCCTCGACGACGGTGCGCACGACCGCCACCCGGGCCCATCGCTTGTCCTCGGCGGCGATCACGTGCCACGGCCCGGCCGGGTGGTCCGTGCGGTCGAGCATCTCCTCGACGGCTGCCTCGTAGGCGTCGCGCTTCTCCCGGTTGCGCCAGTCCTCCTCGGTGAGCTTCCACGCCTTGTAGGGGTTCGCCCGGCGCGACTCGAACCGGCGCAGCTGTTCCTCGGGGGAAAGGTGCATCCAGAACTTGACCAGGATCGTGCCCTCGGCGGCCAGCGTCGTCTCCAGGTCCACGATCTCGGAGTAGGCCCGCTGCCAGGCGTCGTCGGCGGCGAAGCCCTCGACCCGCTCGACCAGCACCCGGCCGTACCAGGTGCGGTCGAGGACGGCCATGCCGCCCCAGCCCGGCAGCACCGGCCAGAACCGCCAGAGGAAGTGGTGCCGCTTCTCGTCCGGGGTGGGCGCCGCGAACTGCGCCACGCGGACGTGCCGCGGGTCCAGCTCGCCGACCAGACGCTGGATGGCGCCACCCTTGCCCGAGGCGTCCCAGCCCTCGAACAGGACGCACAGCGGTGGCCCCAGCTGTCCCGGACCGATCTGGCCGCCGAGGAGCAGGCGCAGGTGCACCAGCCGCTGCTGGGCCGCCTCCAGCTGCTTCTTCCCCTCCTTCTTCGGCAGGCTGAGGGACAGATCGACGTCGGCGAGCCGGCTCATGGCCCGAGCCTGGCAGGCGGTGCTCAGCGTTGCGCGCGGGCGCCGGCCACGAGTCCCGACTCGTGCGCCAGCACGATCGCCTGCGCCCGGTCCCGCAGGTCCAGCTTGGCCAGGATGTGCCGCACGTGGCTCTTCACCGTCGCCAGGGAGATGAACAGCTCGGCCGCGATCTCGGGATTGGACCGGCCCGCCCCGACCAGGGCCAGGACGTCGCGCTCCCGCTCGCTGAGCACGGCCAGCCGGTCCGACGCCGCGGGGACCGGGGGCCGGCTCACGAAGGAGCTCACCAGCCGGGCCACGACGGACGGGGCCAGCGGCATCTCGCCCGCGGCGGCCGACCGCACCGCCGCGACGATCCGCTCGCCCCCGGCGTCCTTGAGCAGGTAGCCGGTCGCCCCCACCTGCAGCGCCCGGTAGGTGTGCTCCTCGCCCTCGAACGTGGTGAGGACGACGACGCGCGAGCGGGCCCCGGCCGCGACGATGCGCCGGGTCGCCTCGACGCCGTCCATCACGGGCATGCGCAGGTCCATGAGCACGACGTCCGGCCGGCGGTCGAGGACCAGTCGCACCGCCTCCGCGCCGTCCGCGGCCTCACCGATCACCTCGATGCCGGACAGCTCGAGGATCAGCCGGAGCCCGTCCCGGACGAGCGCCTGGTCGTCGACGAGGACGACGGTGAGCGGTGCCGCGGCCGGCTCGGTCACGGCGTCGTCCGCAGCGCGAGGGGCAGCCGGGCGGTGACCACGAATCCGTCGGCCGTCGGACCGGCGTCGAGCCGGCCACCCAGCGTGCGCACGCGCTCCCGCATCCCGGCCAGACCGTGGCCGCCGCCGGGGCCCGGACCCGCACCGCCGCCGGTGCTGAGGACCTCGACGCAGAGCGCGTCGGCGTCGGCGTCGACCCGCACGCGGACGGCCGAACCGGGCGCGTGCCGCCGGGCGTTGGTGAGCGACTCCTGGACGATCCGGTACACCGCCACCTGCAGGCTCTGCGGCACGGCGGCGGCCGGCGGCCGGAAGGCGAGCTCCACGTCCGTGCCCGCGGACCGCGCCCGTTCCACCAGCGCCGGCAGATCGGCAAGCCCGGGCTGCGGCCGCAGGTCGTCGTCCTCGCCGGCGGTCCGCAGCATGCCGACGACCCGCCGCATCTCGCTCAGTGCCTCGGCTGCCGACCGGCGGATGGCGGCCACCGGGGCGGCGGCCCGTTCCGGCGCCCGGGCCAGGGCCGCCGCCGCGGCGTCGGCCTGCAGGGCGATCACGGTCACCTCGTGACCGATGACGTCGTGCAGCTCGCGCGCGATGCGCGCCCGCTCCTCGGCCGCCGCGGCGCGCTCCGCGGCGGCCCGCTCCTGGACGAGCTGTCCGGTCAGTTCCCGCAGCCGGGCATTCTGCGCTCGCTGGTGGGCCACCAGGCGTCCGGCCGCGGCCGGGCCGGCGACCACGAGCGCCGAGCCGATGGCGGCCTGCCAGATCTCCGGCCCCAGCAGGGTGAGGACGACGCCGACGGCCACGCCGACGCCGCTGACCACGACCACCCGCCACAGCTCGGGCACGTACGCGCCGACCGAGTAGTACAGGACACCTGCGATCACGTAGCCGAGGAGCAGGTAGCCGTGGGGCGTCGGGACGATCCACACCGCCGTCCCGGCCAGCGCGGCGGTCGCCGGCGCCGTCCGGCGCCAGGCCAGCGGCACCGTGGACCCCAGCGCGACCACCACGGAGGCCACGGGTCCGGCGATCGGGGCGACCGCGACCTGGGCCAGCGACACGGCGAGGAAACCGGCCGCGAGCACGACGTCGGACCAGATCGGCAGGGCCGGACGGCGCCGCGACACGTCCACGAGCGGCAGCGTAGGGCCGCCGGGGCCGCCCGCCATCAGCCCGTGGGCTGATCGCAGGAACAGCCTCCGGGTCGATGTCGGTGGCGCCGCGTCTCCCTAGCGTTCCGGGCATCGATCCGGCTACGTCCAGGAGGAACCGATGACCACCACGGCAGTTCGGCCACCGACCCGGCGCGACCCCCTGCTGTACGGCACCCGCGCGCTGCTCGGTCTCTTCGGCGCCGTCAAGCTGTTCGGTACCGCGTACTTCCTCTTCTTCGCCACCGCCGAGCAGGGCGGTGACCCCGAGGGCCTCGCCGACTGGTCCGTCGGGATCTGGTCGACCCTGCTCGCGGTCGCGTACCTGGTCGCCGCCGCCCGGCTGGGGCGGGACCGCCGCGTGCTACCGGCGCTCGCGGCCGTGATCCTGGTCGACCTCGTCTTCAGCGTGGTCAAGCTGACGGTGTACGACGAGCCGGAGGCGGTCGGCTTCATGGCCGTGAGCCTGGTGATCATGGCCCTGCTGGCCGCGATCGCCCACCGGAACCGCTGACCCGGTTCGTGAGGCTCCGACGGTGTGCGGGCAGGCGCAGTTCCCGAGCCGGGGGCTGCGCATCCCCGCACACCGTCGCGTCACATCCCGTGCTGCCGGATCCATGCGTGCATCGCGATCCCGGCCGCCACCCCGGCGTTGATGGAGCGGGTGGAGCCGAACTGGGCGATCGAGAGCACCCAGTCGGCGGCGTCGCGGGCCTCGGCCGACAGACCGCTGCCCTCCTGACCGAACAGGAACACGCAGAACCTCGGGAGCTCGGCCGTCTCCAGCGGCCGGGCTCCCGGCAGGTTGTCCACGGCCAGCAGCGGCAGCCCGGCGTCACGGGCCCACGCCGCGAGAGCGACGACGTCCGCGTGGTGCCGGACGTGCTGGTAGCGGTCGGTGACCATCGCCCCGCGCCGGTTCCAGCGCTTCCTCCCGACGATGTGCACCGCCTCGGCCAGGAACGCGTTGGCGGTCCGGACGACCGTGCCGATGTTGAGGTCGTGCCGCCAGTTCTCGATGGCCACGTGGAAGGGGTGGCGGCGGCGGTCGAGGTCGGCGACGATCGCCTCGACGGTCCAGTAGCGGTAGCGGTCGACGACGTTGCGCCGGTCGCCGTGCGCCAGCAGCTCGGGGTCGTACCGGGGATCCTCGGGCCACGGACCCGGCCACGGCCCCACCCCGACCGTGTCGAGCACCGCCTCCGGCGGGGTGAGCTCTGTCTCGGCGTCCGTCACCCCGCGCACGCTAGTGGGACCATGGAGGGCGCCATGACTGCCCTCCCGCTCGTCTTCGACGCCCCGCGCCGGGGCATGCCCCCGCGCCACCTCGCCGACCTCACCCGCGGGGAGGCCCGCGCCGCGGTCACCGAGCTGGGGCACCCGGCCTTCCGCGCCGACCAGCTGGCACGCCACTTCTACCGCGGTGTGACCGATCCGGCGCTGATGACCGATCTGCCCGCCGACGCCCGCGAGGCGCTCACCGAGGCGCTGCTGCCCGGCCTGCTCACCGTCGTCCGGCACCAGACCGCCGACAACGGCCGCACCCGCAAGACGCTGTGGCGGCTGCACGACGGCGCGCTGGTCGAGAGCGTGCTCATGCGGTATCCCGACCGCGCGACGGTGTGCATCTCCAGCCAGGCCGGCTGCGGCATGGCGTGCCCCTTCTGCGCCACCGGCCAGAGCGGGCTGACCCGGAACCTGTCGGCCGCCGAGATCATCGGCCAGGCGGTCGCCGCCGCGGCGGCGATGGCGAACGGCGAGCTCGACGGCGGCCCGGGCCGGCTGTCCAACGTCGTCTTCATGGGGATGGGGGAGCCGCTGGCCAACTACGCCCGCGTCCGCAAGACCCTCGACGCGCTGCTCACCCCGGCCCCCCACGGGCTCGGCCTGTCGCAGCGGTCGGTCACGGTGTCCACCGTCGGGCTCGTGCCGGCGATCCGGCGGCTCACCGAGGAGGGCCGCAACGTGACCCTCGCCGTCAGCCTGCACGCGCCCGACGACGAGCTCCGCGACACCCTCGTGCCGATCAACACGCGGTGGAAGGTCGGCGAGGTCATCGAGGCCGCCGACGCCTATGCGCGGAAGACCGGCCGTCGTTACTCCGTCGAGTACGCGCTGATCCGCGACGTCAACGACCAGCCGTTCCGGGCCGACCTGCTGGGGCGACTGCTCGCGGGCCGGCTCGCGCACGTCAACCTGATCCCGCTCAACCCCACGCCGGGCAGCCCCTGGGACGCCAGCCCGCTGCCGGCCCAGCGGGAGTTCGTCGCGCGGCTGCGCACCGCCGGCATCCCGACGACGGTCCGCGACACCCGCGGGCAGGAGATCGACGGCGCCTGCGGTCAGCTGGCCGCGGCCGACCGGGTCGAGGGCCTGCCCGCCGTGGCGCTGCCCACGCCGCAGCTGGAGCCGCCGGTCCCGCTCGGCGAGGAGGCGGACCAGGCGGACGGGGCGTGACCACCACCGACGCCGAGGCGCACGAGCACAGCCACGCCGACGTCTCGGGGGGCTGGCTGCGCGCGGCGGTGTTCGGCGCGATGGACGGCCTGGTGACCAACACCGCCCTCGTGGCGGGTGTCGGCGGTGGCGGAGCGGCCCCGCGGGCGATCGTCCTCGCCGGCGTGGCCAGCCTGGTGGCCGGCGCCATCTCCATGGCGCTGGGGGAGTACACGTCGGTCAGGACGCAGAACGAGCAGCTCGACCTCGAGGTGGAGAAGGAGCGCCGGGAGCTGGAGCGCAATCCCGCCGGCGAGCTCGCCGAGCTCGTCCAGATGCTGCGGGTGCGGGGCGTCGACGAGCACCTCGCCCGCGACGTCGCCGTCCAGCTCTCGCGCGACCCGGAGACGGCTCTGCGGTTGCACGTCGTCGCCGAGCTCGGCGTCAGCCCCGAGGACAAGCCGTCGCCGACGACGGCGGCGGTCAGCTCGTTCCTGACCTTCGGCACCGGCGCCCTCCTGCCGCTGCTGCCCTACCTGTTCGGCATCTCGCTGCTGTGGGTGGCGCTGCTCTGCGGGGGCCTGGGGCTGCTGGCCGCCGGAGCGCTGTCGGCCCGCTTCACCCCGCGGCCGTGGTGGTACGCCGGGCTGCGGCAGCTGCTGTTCGGGGCCGCGGCGGCCGGAGTCACCTACGCGATCGGTGCGGCGATCGGCGTCGCCGTCGCGTGAGCAAGGACCTCCTCCTCCCCACCCCCTCGCGAGCTCGGGGCGGTGCCCGGGAGGAGGCCGCTCAGCGGCTGCGCCAGGCGTTCTTCCGCCGGCGGATGTCCCACAGCAGGATGAGGACGATCACCAGGGCGATGCCGAGGATCCACAGGTCCTCCATCCGGCCTTCGTGGTTGCCGACCAGGTAGCTCAGCAGGACCAGGACCGAGATCCACGCGCCGATGCGGCCCTTCCTGCCGGTCTCGCCGTGCCAGCCCCAGTCCTCGGGACGCTCGTGCTCGACGGGGTGGGCGCCGACGCGGACGACGGCTTCCTCGCGACCAGGCTGGTTGACCCGCTGCGTGTCACTCACGCCGACATTCTGGCAGGAGGGGCGGCCGGACACCGGCCGAGGTGGCCGACCGACGGCGCGCCGCCCGCTCGGGGAGGATGCAGGACGTGAGCGGACAGGGTCGTGAGCATCGCAGCGAGCGCCGGCGAGCGAGGAGCGGAGCGTCCCGCGGGAGCGGACCGGAGGCATCGTGAGTCCACCCCGTCGCATCACCCTGCTCGGCTCCACCGGCTCGATCGGCCGGCAGGCGATCGCGGTGGCGCAGCAGAACCCCGAACGGCTGCGCATCACCGGCCTGGCCGCCGGAGGAGGCGACGTCGGACTGCTGGCCGAGCAGGCGCTGGCCCTCGGCGTCCGCACCGTCGCCGTCGCGCGTGCGACGGCGGCCCAGGACCTGCAGCTGGCGTTCTACGCGGCCGCCTCGAAGCGGGGCTGGGCAAAGGGTGAGTACGCCCTGCCGGAGATCCTGGCCGGACCGCGCGCCGCCGAGGAGCTCGCGGCCCGGCCGGCCGACGTCGTCCTCAACGGCATCACCGGCTCGATCGGGTTGCGGCCGACGCTGTCGGCGCTCCGGGCGGGGCACACGGTCGCGCTGGCCAACAAGGAGTCGCTGATCGCCGGGGGCGCGCTGGTGACCGGTGCGGCGGCGCCCGGTCAGCTGGTACCCGTCGACTCCGAGCACTCGGCGCTGGCCCAGTGCCTGCGCGGCGGCGCGCGGAGCGAGGTGGCCCGCCTGGTGCTGACCGCCAGCGGGGGCCCCTTCCGCGGCCGCACGGCCGAGCAGCTGGCCGGCGTGACCGTCGAGGAGGCGATGGCCCACCCCACCTGGGACATGGGCCCGGTGATCACCATCAACTCCGCGACCCTGGTGAACAAGGGCCTGGAGCTGATCGAGGCGCACCTGCTGTTCGACGTCCCGTACGCCGACATCGACGTCGTGGTCCACCCGCAGTCGATCGTCCACTCGATGGTGACGTTCGCCGACGGGGCCACCATCGCCCAGGCCAGCCCGCCCGACATGCGCCTGCCCATCGCCCTCGCGCTGGCCTGGCCGGAGCGGCTGCCCGACGTCCAGCCCGCCCTGGACTGGTCGACCGGCAGCACGTGGGAGTTCGCGCCGCTGGACGAGGTGGCCTTCCCGGCGGTCCGGCTGGCCCGGCTGGCCGGCGAGGCGGGGGGTGTCGTCCCGGCGCTGTACAACGCCGCCAACGAGGAGGCGGTCGCCGCCTTCGTGGCCGGTCGCCTGTCGTTCCGGGGCATCGTCGATCTCGTCGCGCGTACCCTCGACGAGGCGCCGGACCTCGGCGCCCCCACCTGCGTCGAGGACGTCCTGGCGGCGGAGAAGTGGGCCCGGGAGCACGCCCGGGGGGTCATCGGCCAGGGAACATGACGGAGGGCCTGAACTGAGCGGGATCCTGCTGACACTCCTCGGGATCGTCGCCTTCGCGATCGGCCTGCTGTTCTCGATCGCCTTCCACGAGGCCGGCCACTTCTACTGGGCCCGCAGGTTCGGCATGCGGGTGCCCCAGTTCATGGTCGGGTTCGGCCCGACGATCTGGTCCCGGACGCGCGGCGAGACCGAGTACGGCGTCAAGGCGATCCCCCTGGGCGGCTACATCCGCATCGTCGGCATGATCCCGCCCGCCGAGGAGGGCGAGAGCAAGCGCGCCACGCGCATGCGCAGCTTCATCGCAGAGGTGCGCGGCCAGGCGCTCAACGACGTCCTCCCCACCGACGGCGACCGCGTCTTCTACAAGAAGCCCTGGTGGCAGCGCGTCATCGTGATGTTCGCCGGGCCGTTCCACAACCTGGTGCTCGCGGTCGTGTTCTTCACGATCACCCTCACCGCGATCGGCACCAACGTCATCACCACCCAGATCGAGTCGGTGCCCGCCTGCGTGCTGCCCGCGGGCGCCGAGACCGCCGACGCCGACGACCCGTGCTCGGTCCCGATCACCGCGCAGGGGCAGGAGTGCGCCGCGGGCGCGGCCGGGTGCGCCCTCCCGGAGCGCAGCCCCGCCGCGAAGGCGGGCCTGCGACCCGGGGACACCATCGTGGCGATCGACGGCGACCCGCTCGAGCCGACCGACCACGCCAGCTGGGCGGCGGTGCAGGAGGCCATCCGCACCAGTCCGGGGGAGCCGATCGAGCTGACGATCGAGCGGGACGGCGAACGGCGCGACCTGACGGTCACGCCGATCCCGAACACCGTCTACGTCGAGGCGGGCAGCGACGAGACGACGACGGCCGGGTATCTCGGTGTCAGCCCCGTGTTCGGGTTCGCCCGTCAGGACGTCGCCGACCTGCCCGGGTACTTCGGCATGGTCGTCGTCCACTCCGTCGAGCGGCTGGTGGAGATCCCGGAGAAGATCCCGCAGCTGTTCCGCGCGGCCTTCCTGGGCGAGGAACGCGACGAGAACGGCCCCATCGGCGTCGTCGGCGTCGGCCGCATCTCCGGCGAGGCGTTCGCCCTGGAACAGCTCACCGGCCTGGAGAAGCTCAGCTTCTTCCTCAGCCTGCTGGCCAGCGTCAACCTCGTGCTGTTCCTGTTCAACCTGCTGCCGATCTACCCCCTGGACGGCGGGCACATCGCCGGGGCGCTCTACGAGAAGGCGCGGTCGACCGTCGCCCGCCTGCGCGGCAGGCCCGACCCGGGTCCCTTCGACATCGCCCGGCTGATGCCGGTGGCCTACGTGGTGGCCGGGATCTTCATCGCCCTCTCGGCACTGCTGTTCGTCGCCGACATCGTCAACCCGATCACCCTGGGCTGAACGGCCCCTGCAGGGTCCCGCCGCGAGCGTGGGAGCGGTGCGGCAGGGGGTCCTTGATCACAGCCGCGCGACCGGCATCGACCGCCACGCAGGGGATACTGGCTCTCATGGCGATCCCCGTCGGTCTCGGCATGCCCGCTGCACCTCCGCCCGTCCTCGCACCCCGCCGGAAGACCCGGCAGCTCGACGTGGGAGGGGTGGGTGTCGGCAGCGACTTCCCGGTCAGCGTGCAGTCGATGTGCACGACCAAGACGGCGGACATCAACGCGACACTGCAGCAGATCGCCGAGCTGACCGCCTCCGGCTGCCAGATCGTGCGGGTCGCCGTGCCCGACACCGACGACGCCGAGGCGCTGCCGATCATCGCGAGGAAGTCGCAGATCCCGGTGATCGCCGACATCCACTTCCAGCCGCGGTACGTGTTCGCCGCCATCGACGCCGGCTGCGCCGCCGTCCGGGTGAACCCCGGCAACATCAAGAAGTTCGACGACAAGGTCGGCGAGATCGCGAGGGCGGCGAAGGACGCCGGGACCCCCATCCGCATCGGTGTCAACGCCGGCTCGCTCGACAAGCGCCTGCTCGCCAAGTACGGCAAGGCCACCCCGGAGGCGCTGGTGGAGTCCGCGCTCTGGGAGTGCTCGCTGTTCGAGGAGCACGACTTCCGCGACATCAAGATCTCGGTCAAGCACAACGATCCCGTGGTCATGGTGCGTGCCTACGAGCTCCTGGCCGCGCAGTGCGACTACCCCCTGCACCTGGGCGTGACCGAGGCCGGCCCCGCGTTCCAGGGCACCATCAAGTCCGCGGTCGCCTTCGGCGCGCTGCTGTCGCAGGGCATCGGCGACACGATCCGCGTCTCGCTCTCGGCCCCTCCGGTCGAGGAGGTGAAGGTCGGCACCCAGATCCTGGAGTCGCTGAACCTCCGCCGGCGCGGCCTCGAGATCGTCAGCTGCCCGTCGTGCGGGCGCGCGCAGGTCGACGTCTACAAGCTGGCCGACGAGGTCACCGCCGGGCTGGAGGGCATGGAGGTGCCGCTCCGCGTCGCCGTCATGGGTTGCGTCGTCAACGGTCCCGGCGAGGCCCGGGAGGCCGACCTGGGCGTGGCCTCCGGCAACGGGAAGGGGCAGATCTTCGTCAAGGGGGAGGTCGTGAAGACCGTGCCCGAGTCGCAGATCGTGGAGACCCTCATCGAGGAGGCCATGCGCATAGCGGCCGAGCAGGTCGACGGCGGCGTCCCGTCCGGGCCGCCCGTCGTCACCGTCAGCTGACCGCGTCCCGCGAGGTCTCCGTGCTCCGTGCGCTGACCGCCCGCGTCCTGGACGAGGGCGACGAACCGGCCGTGCACCGGCTGCTGGCCACCGATCCGGTCGGCGCGTGCGTCCTCGCGGGGCGGGTGGAGGCGGCGGGCACCGCGCCCGCGTCCCTCGGCGCCCCGCTGTGGGGGTTCGGCAGCGGGAACGAGCTGGAGGCCGTTTGCCTCGCCGGGGCCAACCTCATCCCGTTCGCCCTCCCCGGCGCCGAGCGCGCCGCGGCCGCCGCGTTCGCCGAACGGGCCCGGCGGGCCGGGCGTCGCTGCTCGACGATCGTCGGCCCCGCCGCCTCGGTCGCACCGCTGTGGGACCTGCTGGCCCCGTACTGGGGCCCGGCCCGCGACCACCGGCCGCGCCAGCCCCTCATGGCCATCGACGGACCGCCCGCAGTGCCCCCCGAGCCACGGGTCCGGCCGGTTCGCCCGGCCGAGCTCGACACCCTGCTCCCCGCCGCCGTGGCGATGTTCACCGAGGAGGTGGGCGTCAGCCCGCTGCGCGTCGACGGTGGTGCCGGCTACCGCGCCCGGGTCGCCGAACTGGTGCGCGCCGGCCAGTCGCTGGCCTGGATCGAGGGCGGCGAGGTGCTGTTCAAGGCCGAGATCGGCGCCGTCTGCCGCGCCGCCTGCCAGGTGCAGGGGGTGTGGGTGGCACCGGCCCACCGGGGCCGCGGCATCGGGACGGCGGGTACCGCGGCGGTCGTGGAGTACGCCCGCACGGCGATCGCACCCGTCGTCAGCCTCTACGTGAACGACTTCAACACCGCCGCCCGCGCCGCCTACCGCCGCGTCGGGTTCCAGGAGGTCGGGCAGTACGCCAGCGTGCTGTTCTGAGCGGCCCCGTCCGGGCGCTCGCGTCGAGCGCAGCGAGGCGCGAGGGGGACGGGATCCTGTCTCTGACACCCTGTCCGGGTGCGGGAACGGACTGGACCTCTTGCGACGGCGCTGCTGCTGACCCTTCCGCTCCTCGGCGCCTGCTCCGGCAGCTCCGAGGACGACGTGCGAGCGGCGGCGGAGACCTTCCTCGACGCGTGGGCCGGCGGGGACACCGCCGCGGCCGCGGCGGCGACCACCGACCCGGACGCGGCCACGGAGCTGCTGGAGCGGACCGCGACGGACCTGCCGGACGCCGTGCTCACGGCCGAGCTGGGCACGGTGACCGTCGATGACGGCACGGCCACCGTCGACTGGACCGCCACCTGGAACCTGGCGGCCGCTCCGGAGTGGACCTACGACGCCACGCTCCTCCTGGAGGAGGGCGAGGACGACTGGCAGGTCGTGGCCGACCCCACCGTGGTGCACCCCGAGCTGGGGCCGGGGCAGCACCTCGAGCTCACCCGAACCCTCCCCGACCGGGCACCGATCACCGACGCCGCGGGAGCGCCGCTGTTCACGCCGACCGAGGTGGTCGACGTCGGCGTCGACCCCGCACAGGTGACCGACCTCCCGTCGCTGGCCGCCGACCTGTCCGCGGCCACCGGCATCGCGGCCGAGGAGATCGTCGCCGACGTCCAGGCCGCGCCCGAGGGTCAGTTCGTGCCGGTGATCACGCTGCGCCGGCCCGATTTCGAGGCGATCCGGGCCCAGGTCTTCGACCTGCCCGGCGCGGTCTTCCCGACCGACACACGCCTCCTGGCGCCCACCGCCCGCTTCGCCGCCGCCCTGCTCGGGCGCGTCGGAGCGGCCACGGAGGAGGTGATCGAGGAATCCCAGGACGAGGACGGCGCCCCGCGCTACGCCGCCGGCGACCAGCTGGGCCTCTCCGGGCTGCAGCGCGCCTTCCAGGAGCAGCTCGCCGGCACGCCCGGTTTCACCGTGTCGGTGGTGAGCACCGACGAGGGCACCGCCGACGAGGGGCTGCAGATCGCCGCCGTCGAACCGCGGCCCGGCACGCCGGTGCAGACCCCGCTGGTCCCCGCCCTGCAGAACGCCGCGGACGCCGCCGTGGCGGGGCAGCAGCTGCCGACCCACCTGGTCGTCGTGCGCCCGGGCACCGGCGAGATCCTGGCCGTGTCGTCCAACGAGGCGGCCGACCCCAGCAACGCCCTGAGCGGCCGGTTCCCGCCCGGTTCGAGCTTCAAGGCGATCACCGCGACGGCGCTGCTGTCGACCGGCACGCTCGGTCCGGACACCTCCGTGCCGTGCCCGGGGACGACGACCGTCGAGGGCCGCGAGTTCGAGAACCAGGACCAGTTCGACCTCGGCACGGTGCCGTTCACCGAGAGCTTCGCCCAGTCGTGCAACACCACCTTCATCCAGCAGGCCCTGCAGCTGCCCGACGGGGCGCTGGCCGAGGCGGCGTCGTCCTACGGCGTCGGCGCGGAGTGGGACCTCCCCGTCGGCATCTTCAGCGGCAGCGTGCCGAGCGACAGCACCGGCACGACCAAGGCCGCGAACGCCATCGGCCAGGGCGAGGTGCTGATGAGCCCCGCCCAGCTGGCCCTCGTGGCGGCGGGGATCGCCGGCGGCACCCCGGCCGCGCCGGTCGAGGTGGTCGGCGGGGAGGCCGCCGGTCCGGCGCCCGCCGGTCCGGGACAGGCGGTGCTCGACGCGCTGCGCCCGCTCATGCGCCAGGTGGTGCTGTCGGGAACCGCGACGGCGCTGGCCGACCGGGGCGACGTGTACGGGAAGACGGGGACGGCCGAGTACGGCAGCAACACCCCGCCGGACGCACACGGCTGGTTCATGGGCTACCAGCTCGGCGGACCCCAGGGCGACGTCGCCTTCGCCGTCCTCGTCGAGGGCGGGCAGTCCAGCAGCGTCGCGGTCGGTGTCACGGACGCCTTCCTCGGCAGTCTCTGAGCGCGGCCCGTCCCGAGCTCGCGAGCACCGGGGAGGACGGGTCCTTCGGGGACCTTCTACTGGGGCAGGCCCGGGAAGGCGCGGGTCACCGGCGTCTGGCCGGCGGTGGTCCGCCACCCGACGGCCCGGACCTCCGTGGCGGTGAGGGCGCCCACCGCCAGCTCGCGGGTGCTGCGCTCGACGGCCTGGTCGAGCACC
Organism: Blastococcus deserti; assembly: GCF_042682525.1. Lineage (NCBI taxonomy): Bacteria > Bacillati > Actinomycetota > Actinomycetes > Geodermatophilales > Geodermatophilaceae > Blastococcus > Blastococcus deserti. The sequence continues at coordinate 3,712 of NZ_JBHUHP010000007.1, read as the reverse complement.
CGCACCCACGCCGCCGCGACCCCGTCCTCCAGGACCACGGCCAGCGCCGCGGCGTCGGTCGCCGACAGGACCGGGAAGGGCAGGGCGTAGGCCCCCTGCGCACCCACCGGGTCGACGCCGCGCTCGCTGAGCAGGCCGGCGACCTGGTCACGGACGTCGCGGTGCGCGGTCTCCGAGGCCGCCGCGAGCCCCTGGGCGCCGGCGTCCAGCGCTGCCCCCACGACGCCGTATCCCCACACGGCGGCGTGCTCCGCCGCCAGCGCCTCGCCGAGTGCCGTGTTCTCGGTCCGCTCGTCCAGGGCGCCCGGGTCGGAACTGTCGTCAGCCATCGTGCGACCCCGTCATGCCAGTCTCCCGTCCTGCCCGGCGAGCCCCGCGGCGATCGATCCCAGCAACGCCGCGCGCGCACCGGACTGGTCCAGGCACGCGGTGGCGTGCGAGCTCGCCGCCAGCGCGACCTGCTCGCGCAGCCAGGCCCGGGTCGCCGGCGCCGGCGGAGCCCCGCCCGCCGCGGATGACGGCGCCGCCGAGCTGCCCGGCGCGGCCGCCCGGAGGCGGGCGAGCTGCTCGTCGGCCTGCGCGGCGAGATCGGAGACCTCCGCGGCGAGTGCCGGGTCGGCCGCACCCGCCGCGACGAAGGCGGACACCAGCCCCTCCTGCACCGCCACCTGGGCGGTCAGCTCGTCGGCCTGCTCGCCGGTGACCTTCTCCCGTTCGTCGGCCGACGACGAGGTGCACCCGGTGGCCAGGACGGCCAGCCCCGCCGCGGAGGCGGCCAGCAGGGTGCGCCGGGAGAAGCCCGGCGGGCCGGACGCGAGAGGAGGGGACATCGCCGCCATTCTCGCAGCCGGAACGCCACCGGGCCGGTAGTGCTACCCAGGCGCGTCCACGCCGGTCCCGGCCAGATCGTGCGTCCCTCCGGTCCCACCCGCGGCGGCGGTGTCCGAGGCTCGCCGTCACCACCGGCCCCCGGCGGGCCGATGCCGGTCGTTCCCCGCGGGCTCCCGGTGCGCGGTCCGGAGGCCGCCGCGAGGGCGGTAGCCTGACCTCTTCCCCTCCACACGGGCCCGACCAGCGCCGAAGGGCGGCCGGCGCCGGACCGGAGGGGCATGGCGGACCGCACCGCGCGGTCGCTCGAGCCCGGAGGAGGAGACCGTGTCCACCTCTCACGGCAACCAGCGCACCGATCCGTCGACCGCCCGGCTGACGGGCTGGATCGAGCCGGTCGTGAGTGCGGCCGGCTACGACCTGGAGGAACTCGTCGTCACCCCTGCCGGGCGGCGCAGCGTCGTCCGGGTCGTGGTGGACCGCGACGAGGGGGTGACCCTCGACGATATCGCCGAGGTCAGCCGGGCGGTCTCGGAGGTGCTCGACCGCAACGACGACGGCATGGGCCGTGCGCCGTACGTGCTGGAGGTGACCAGCCCGGGGGTGGACCGGCCGCTGACCGAGCACCGGCACTGGCGGCGCAACATCGGCCGCCTGGTGACCGTCGCCGTCGGTCCGGCCGGGCACACCGCCGAGATCACCGGTCGCGTCACCGCGGTCGACGGCACGGGGGTGACCCTCGCCGTCCAGGCGCCGGGCAAGCCCGGCGCGAAGAAGCGGCCGCCCGCACCCCGGCAGGTGCCGTGGCACGAGCTGGGCAAGGGCCGGGTACAGGTGGAGTTCGGGCGGAGCGGGCCGGGCGAGGGCGCAGCCGACGACCACCTCGACGACCACGCGACGGACGACGACCTGTACGACGAGCTGTCCGACGATCCGGACCTCGCCGACGACGACATCGAGCCGGGCGGCACCCCGCAGGCGCGAGGAGGAGCACAGTGAACATCGACGTCACCGCGCTCAAGGCGGTGGAGCGGGAGAAGGGCATCCCCGCCGACACGGTGATCGAGGCCATCGAGACCGCGCTCGTGACGGCGTACCGGCACGCCGACGGCGCGGCCAAGCACGTGCGCGTGCACGTCGACCGCAAGAGCGGGGAGGTCGCCGTGCTGGCCCAGGAGCTGGGCCCAGGCGGCGAGGTCGTCCGAGAGTGGGACGACACCCCCTCCGACTTCGGTCGGATCGCGGCCAGCACCGCCAAGCAGGTCATCGTCCAGCGGTTGCGCGACGCCGAGCACGAGCAGACCTTCGGCGAGTACGCCGGCAAGGAAGGCGACATCGTGAGCGGCATCGTGCAGGCGCACGACCGCCGCAACGTGCAGGGCACCGTGCTGATCGACATCGGCAAGGTGGAGGCCGTCCTCCCGCCGACCGAGCAGGTGCCGGGGGAGAGCTACCCGCACGGCAGCCGGCTGCGGGCCTACGTCGTCTCGGTCGCGCGCACGTTCCGCGGCCCGCAGGTGACCGTGTCGCGCACCCACCCGAACCTGGTCCGCAAGCTGTTCGCCCTGGAGGTCCCCGAGATCGCCGATGGCAGCGTCGAGATCGTCGCGGTGGCCCGCGAGGCCGGGCACCGCTCGAAGATCGCCGTCCGTACCAAGGTGCCGGGGCTCAACGCCAAGGGCGCCTGCATCGGGCCCATGGGGCAGCGCGTGCGCAACGTTATGAGCGAACTGCACGGCGAGAAGATCGACATCGTCGACTGGTCCGACGACCCCGCCACCTTCGTGGCCTCGGCGCTCAGCCCGGCCCGGGTCACCACCGCGCGCGTGGTCGACCCTCAGGCCAAGGCCGTCCGGGTGATCGTGCCCGACTACCAGCTGTCGCTGGCCATCGGCAAGGAGGGGCAGAACGCCCGCCTCGCGGCCCGGCTCACCGGCTGCCGGATCGACATCCGCAGTGACGCCCAGCCCGACGACGACACCGCCACCCCCTCGCCCGGGGTGGGCCGGCCGCCGCTGCGGTCGGGCGCGCCGGCGGGCGCTGAAGGTCGTCCACCCGCCCATCGTCCAGCGGCGCACCGCCCGCCGCCCCGACGCGCGGAACATCCCGGCCCCGCCACGCGCTAGAGTGCAGGGTGGTCGAAACGTCGGAACCGGTGCGCACCTGTGTGGGGTGCCGGCAACGCGCTCCGGCCAGTGATCTGCTGCGTGTCGTCGTCCGTTCCGGGGCTCTGGTCCCGGATCCGCGGCGGCGGCTCCCCGGAAGGGGAGCGTCGGTGCACCCCACCCCGGAGTGCCTGCACGCAGCGGAGCGACGCCGGGCCTTCACCCGGGCGCTGCGCCTCCCGGGGGGCAGCGGCCCGTTGGAGGTCGGTCCGCTCCGTGCCCACGTCCTCGGCTCCTCCCCGGAGCAGCCGGGCGCGCGGGCCGGGACGGGCGAGTGACCGCGGCCGTGCCGCGGTCACGCCAGACAGTTCTCAGTCGGACCGGCACCAGGCCGGTCCGCATGTCGACAGGACACCTTCGGATGAGTCAGCCGTGAAGTTCCCACGATGACCATGCACCACTAACGACGAGGTCGAGCGGGCAAGCCGCCGGCCTCAGCAAGAGGAGACCCGTGCCAGGCAAAGCCCGCGTACACGAACTCGCCAAGGAGTTCGGTGTCGACAGCAAGACCGTGCTCGCCAAGCTCAAGGAGCAGGGCGAGTTCGTGAAGTCCGCCTCCTCCACTGTCGAGGCCCCCGTGGCCCGGCGGCTCCGGGAGGCTCTCGGCAGCAGCGCCGGCAACGGCACCGCCGCCCCGAAGCCGGCCCCGCGCCCGAGTGCGCCCGCACCCGCCGCCCCGGCTCCGAGCGCGCCGGCCCAGCAGCCGGCCAGCCCCGTTC
>NZ_JBHUHP010000006.1:86766-95644 GCF_042682525.1 Blastococcus deserti | reverse complement strand
CGCGGTGGAGGAGCAGACCGCCACGACCAACGAGATGAGCCGGTCGGTGCAGGAGGCGGCCAACGGAACCGGTGAGATCGCTACCAACATCACCGGGGTCTCGGCCGCGGCGGAGTCGACCACCCAGGCCCTGGGGCAGACCCGCACGGCCGTCGACGAGCTCTCCCGCATGGCCGCCGACCTGCGGTCGACCGTCGGCGCCTTCAGCTTCTGACCCACCTTCCGACCGCCACCTTCTGACCACCTGCTGACGACCACTGCTGACGACCACTGCTGACGAGCACCTGCCGCTCACGTCGTCGTCCCGGTCACCCGGTTCGAGGAGCCATCCCGTGCGCACGCACCACCTGTCCAACCTCCGCGTGAGCCGCCGGCTCGGGCTGGCCTTCGGGGCCGTCGGGGGGCTCGTCGTCCTCAGCGCGGGCGCCGGTCTCTCCGCGGTCGGCGAGCAGCGCGAGCTGGCGCAGCAGATCAGTGCCGCCCAGGGAGTCGTCCGCGACGCCGAGACGGCCCGCTTCCAGATCGCCGACGTCACCGGATGGCAGGGGCTGGTCGTGTCCGACGCCGCCATCTACGGGCCTGGGGTGGCCCTGACCGACGACGCGTACAACCGGTCCGGGCTGCTGGAGAGCAAGGCCGGCATCTACACCTGGCTCGACGAGGTCGACACCAGCGCGATGAACGACATCGAGAAGGCGGCGTTCGACCAGCTCCGCCGGGCGTGGGACAACTACTTCACCTGGGACGACCAGGTCGTCGCGTGGCTCTCCGCTGGTACGCCCGAGGGCAATCGGACCGCCATGGAGAGCATCAACGGCGGTGACGCCGGTGCCGGCTACGGCATCATCATCGGCCTGGCCGACGAGATCCAGGCGTCCGCACGGGAACGGGTGGACGACCTGCGCGCCGAGCAGGACGAGGCGCAGGCCACCGCGACGCTCCTGCTGAGCGTCGTGGGTGCCCTCGCCGTGGTCCTGGCCGCACTGCTGGCCGCGCTGGCTGCCCGCTCGGTCGTCCGTCCGCTGCGCCGGGTCCAGGCCTCGCTGGAGGCCGCGGGTCGCGGCGACCTGACCGTGGACTCGGGCGTCACCCAGCGGGACGAGGTCGGCGAGATGGCCGCCTCGCTGGCGACGATGCAGCAAAGCCTGCGGGAGGTGCTGTCCTCGCTCGTGGCGTCGGCCGACGCGGTCGCCGCCTCGTCGGAGGAACTGTCCGCGTCGTCGGCGCAGATCTCGGCGTCGGCGGAGGAGACCAGCGTCCAGTCGGGCGTCGTCTCGAGCGCGGCGGAGGAGGTCTCCCGGAGCGTGCAGACGGTCGCGGCGGGTGCCGAGCAGATGGGGGCGAGCATCCGGGAGATCGCGTCCAATGCGGCCGAGGCGAGCGACGTCGCCACCAAGGCGGTGACGGCGGCGGAGACGACGACGGCGACGGTGGCGAAGCTCGGGGAATCCTCGGCCGAGATCGGCAACGTGGTGAAGGTGATCACCAGCATCGCCGAGCAGACGAACCTGCTGGCGCTCAACGCCACGATCGAGGCGGCGCGGGCGGGTGAGGCCGGCAAGGGCTTCGCCGTGGTGGCCAACGAGGTCAAGGAGCTGGCGCAGGAGACGGCGAAGGCGACCGAGGACATCGCCCGCCGGGTGGACGCCATCCAGCACGACACCACCGCAGCCGTGACCGCGATCGAGGAGATCAGCTCGATCGTCGCGCAGATCAGCGACCGGCAGACCACCATCGCCAGCGCGGTGGAGGAGCAGACCGCGACCACGAGCGAGATGTCCCGGTCGGTGCAGGAGGCCGCCAACGGAACGACGGAGATTGCCACGAACATCACCGGCGTCTCCACGGCGGCGGGGTCGACCACCCAGGCGCTGACCCAGACGAGGACGGCCGTGGACGAGCTCTCCCGGATGGCCGCCGACCTGCGCACATCGGTCGGGAGGTTCACCTACTGACGTCTCCAGTGCCCACGACGGGGTGGTGACCGGAATGCCGGTCACCACCCCGCCGCCGTTCCAGTACCACCCCGAGCGTCGGAAAAGCCGTCATGTCGACAATTCCGCGACGGTCGCCGAACAATTCCTGCAGCTTTTCCGACACGCGGTCCCGGTAACTTTCTGTTCACCTCGGATTTCTATCGTGCAGCGACAACACCGAGCCGTCGCCGCCTCGGTGGTCCCCCGCCAGAGCCATACGAGGAGCCCGAGATGAACGAGTCGACCGAACCGCCCGGCCATTCCCAGAGCTCCGGGCCACGAGCCCCCCGCCGGGGGACGCGGCTGTCCGATCTACCGGTCGCCGCCCGAATCCTGACCGCCGTCGGGATCGCCTCGGTCACCGCCGTCGGGGTGGGCGCCCTGGCCGTCGGCGACCTGGACGGCCTGCGGGATGCGCGCTCCGAGGAGCTCTCCACGGCGTTGCCGTACATGAACAGCCTGCACGACATCGGTCTGACCGCGAAGGCGACGGCCAACGACGAGCGCGGCTACCTGCTCACCGGCGACCCGGAGTTCCTCGCCGAGATCGAGGAGCGTCTGGGCAAGGTCGACGGGTACCTCGAGGAGGCGCGCGCGGCATCCACCGAAGACCAGGCCGCCTACCTTCACCAGCTCGAGGGCGAGCTGGACGCGTGGTCGGCCAGCATGAGCTCGGAGTTCGAGCTGTACGCCCAGGACCGCGAGGCGGCCATCGCCCTGGCCTTCGGCGCCACCCGTGAGCTCCGGAAGAGCTACGAGGGAACCCTCGAGATCGGGCTGGAGGAGGCCGAGGCCGGCCTGATGGCGGGCGCCTCGTACGAGGAGACGGTCACCCAGGCCACCCGCACCATCGTCCTCGTGTGCGCGCTGGGGGTCCTGCTGGCGACCGCGCTGGGGTACGTGGTGGCCGGGGCGGTCAAGCGCAGCCTCGTGCGCCTGCAGGCTGCCGCCGGCCGGCTCGCCGCGGGGGACCTGACCGTGACCACCGACCTGTCGCAGCGTGACGAGATCGGCCGGACAGCGCGCTCGCTGGAGGAGGCCGTCGTATCGCTGCGGACCGTCCTGAGCTCGGTGGCCTCGTCGGCGGATGCGGTGGCGGCGTCGTCGGAGGAGTTGTCGGCGTCGTCGGCGCAGATCTCGGCGTCGGCGGAGGAGACCTCGTCCCAGTCGGGTGTGGTGTCCTCGGCGGCGGAGGAGGTGTCGCGCAGCGTGCAGACGGTGGCCGCGGGTGCCGAGCAGATGGGCGCGTCCATCCGGGAGATCGCGACGAACGCGGCCGAAGCGAGTGAGGTGGCCGCGCGTGCGGTGACGGCGGCGGAGACGACGACGGCGACGGTGGCCAAGCTCGGTGACTCGTCGGCGGAGATCGGCAACGTGGTGAAGGTGATCACCAGCATCGCCGAGCAGACGAACCTGCTGGCGCTCAACGCCACGATCGAGGCCGCGCGGGCCGGGGAGGCGGGCAAGGGCTTCGCGGTGGTGGCCAATGAGGTCAAGGAGCTGGCCCAGGAGACGGCGAAGGCCACCGAGGACATCGCGAAGCGGGTGCAGGCCATCCAGGCCGACACCGGCGCGGCGGTGGGCGCGATCGAGGAGATCTCCGCCATCGTCGCGCAGATCTCTGACCGGCAGACCACCATCGCCAGCGCGGTGGAGGAGCAGGAGGCCACCACCAACGAAATGAGCCGGTCGGTGCAGGAGGCCGCCGGCGGAACCACCGAGATCGCCAGCAACATCACCGGGGTCTCCGCCGCCGCGGAGTCCACCACCCAGGCGCTGACCCAGACCCGCACCGCCGTCGACGAGCTCTCCCGCATGGCCGCCGACCTGCGCACCACCGTCGGGAAGTTCACCTACTGACGTCTCCAGTGCCCACGACGGGGTGGTGACCGGAATGGCGGTCACCACCCCGTTCGGTACTCAGAACGCGTAGAAGCGGAAAAAGGGGGCGGCCATCCAGACGCCATGTCGACATCATCGGAGCGGTCACCACGCCTTTTTTCCCGACGCTGCGACACACCCATTCGTGGCGCCGACCGGAATGCGCAGTGCCCTACCTTTTCCCCGTTCCTGCCGTACCAGTCCTGAACCGTTCCCGTCGGCCCGGTTCGGCCGACAAGCCCAGTCCACGCCGACACCTCGCGGTCCCCGCTGGAGAACCACCATGTCTGTTCCTGTCAACTCCGTCCGCGCCGGCCGGTCGGGCTGGTTCGCCAGCCGTCCGGTGGGGGTGAAGATCGGCTCCGCACTCATGGTGCTCGCCGTCGTCGCCGTTGCCCTCACCACGCTGGGGGTCGCCCGCATCAACACGCTGGCCGGAGCCGCCGACAACCTGGACAAGTCCAGCATCGTGCCCCTGGAGCGCCTGGGGGAGGCACAGCGCACCTTCCAGGGCTCCCGCGCACGGAACAACCTCTACGGTCTGGCCGACCAGGCCACGCGCGACAGCCTCCGGGCGGATCTCCTGGAGCGCCGGGAGCAGTTCGAGCAGGAGATCGACGTCTACGTCGCGACCCTCAGCAACCCGGCGGACTTCCAGCCGGTCCTGGACGCCATCGAGGCGTACCACACGGTCGTGGACGAGCAGCTCTACCCGGCAGCGGACTCCGGGGACGCCGCCACCGCACTGCAGGTGGCCGTCGGCCCGCTGGCCGAGACCGGCCGGGCCCTGTCCGACGCGTTCGGCGCCGAGCAGGCACGCCAGGGCGAGGACGCGGCCCGGGATGCCGCGGAGGCTCAGGATCTGGCTGAGCAGTCGGCCGTCATCCTGTGGACGGCGCTCGCCGCCGGTGTCGTCGTCGCCGGACTGCTCGGTGTGTGGGTCGTGCGGCAAATCGTGCGGACCGTCCGCTCCGTGCAGGCGTCGGTGGACGCCCTGGCCGAGGGGGATCTGACCGTGACGCCCGAGGTCCGGTCCGAGGACGAGCTCGGCCGCATGGCCGCCTCTCTCGCGACGGCGCAGGCGAGCCTACGGGAGGTGCTCTCCGGGGTGGTGGCGTCGGCGGATGCGGTGGCGGCGTCGTCGGAGGAGCTGTCGGCGAGCTCGGCGCAGATCTCGGCGTCGGCGGAGGAGACCAGCGCGCAGTCGGGTGTGGTGTCCAGCGCGGCGGAGGAGGTGTCGCGCAGCGTGCAGACGGTGGCGGCGGGGGCCGAGCAGATGGGTGCCTCGATCCGGGAGATCGCGTCCAACGCCGCCGAGGCCAGCGAGGTGGCGGCGAAGGCGGTGACCGCCGCGGCCACCACCAGCGCGACGATCGGCAAGCTGGGGGAGTCCTCGGCCGAGATCGGCAACGTGGTCAAGGTGATCACCTCGATCGCCGAGCAGACCAACCTGCTGGCCCTGAACGCCACGATCGAGGCGGCGCGGGCCGGGGAAGCCGGCAAGGGCTTCGCGGTGGTCGCGAACGAGGTCAAGGAGCTGGCGCAGGAGACGGCGAAGGCGACCGAGGACATCGCCCGCCGGGTGCAGGCGATCCAGGGCGACACGACCGCCGCCGTGACCGCGATCGAGGAGATCAGCTCGATCGTCGGGCAGATCTCCGACCGGCAGACCACCATCGCCTCGGCGGTGGAGGAGCAGGAGGCCACCACCAACGAGATGTCGCGGTCGGTGCAGGAGGCCGCCGGCGGCACCACGGAGATCGCCAGCAACATCACCGGGGTCTCCACCGCCGCGGAGTCCACCACCCAGGCGCTGACCCAGACCCGCACCGCCGTCGACGAGCTCTCCCGGATGGCCGTCGACCTGCGCACCACCGTCGGGAAGTTCACCTACTGACCGACGAGGTCGTCCCGGAAGGGGTGGTGACCGGTTACCGGTCACCACCCCTTCAACGCATTCCCGGCATATCCGAATGGCGTCATGTCGACAACGGCGGAACGGTGATCCACCCTTTTGTGGCACCCGTCCCGACACGCCGGGATTCAGGCTCGCCCGCAATATGTAGTGCCCTACCTTTCTCTCCGTCACACCGCACCGACGTCGATGGGCTATCCGGTACGAGTCCATTCCCGGGGTGCTGGACCCCATTCCGTGCAGTCCCCTCAATCTTGGAGAACCCCGATGTCCGCCGTCCCCCGCACCCCGACCTCGCCGGTCGAGCCGGTACCCGCACGCGCCTGGTGGGGCGACCGCGGTGTCAGCACCAAGGTCCTGACCGCCGTGGCGGCCGCTGGCGCCGTGGCCGCCGGTGTCGGCGTACTGGGAATCGCGGCGCTCGGATCGTCTGCCGACACCACTCACCAGCTGTACGCCAGCAACATCGCGGGGATCACCGCCGCCGACGACATGGCACTCCGGGTGGCCGATGTCCGGAGGCTGATCCGTGACGTCTCCTTGACGCCGGACGACGCAGCGTCCTCGGTCCTCTTGAGCAAGGTGCCCGAGGTCGTCGCGGACTTCGACGAGGCCGCGGAGGCCTACGGGCGCTCCTTCCCCGCTGAGGAGAAGCGCGCCCTCGTCGAGGACGCCGCCACCGCGTTCCACCAGTACGCCACCGTCGTCGAGGACGTCCTGGGACCGCTGGCCACCGGGGATGACACCGATGCCTTCTACTCCGCCATGGAGGCCCAGGCCACCCCGCTGGCGGCGGAGGTGGACAAGGCCCTCGGTGCGGTCCGTGACATGGAGGGGCAGGAGGCCGAGGCCGCAGCCGCCGACGCGCAGGACCAGTACGAGAGCCAGCGGAAGGTCGTCATCGCCGTGATCGTCGCCGGTGTCGGCTTGGCGCTCGGTATCGGCCTGTTCGTCGCCAAGCAGATCGCCCGCAACCTGCGCAAGGTCCAGGACGTCGCCGAGGCGCTGGCCGCCGCCGACCTGACGAAGAGCAGCAACCTGACCACCCGTGACGAGCTGGGCCGGATGGGTCAGGCGCTGGATACCGCCGTCGGCAACGTGCGCGAGGTGCTCTCGGCCGTCGCCTCCTCGGCGGATGCGGTGGCGGCGTCGTCGGAGGAGTTGTCGGCGTCCTCGGCGCAGATCTCGGCGTCGGCGGAGGAGACCTCGGCGCAGTCGGGTGTGGTCTCCTCGGCGGCGGAGGAGGTCTCCCGGAGCGTGCAGACGGTGGCCGCGGGTGCCGAGCAGATGGGCGCGTCCATCCGGGAGATCGCGACGAACGCGGCGGAGGCCAGCGAGGTGGCCGCGCGTGCGGTGACGGCGGCGGAGACGACGACGGCGACGGTGGCCAAGCTCGGTGACTCGTCGGCGGAGATCGGCAACGTGGTCAAGGTGATCACCTCGATCGCCGAGCAGACCAACCTGCTGGCGCTGAACGCCACGATCGAGGCCGCCCGCGCCGGGGAGGCGGGCAAGGGCTTCGCGGTGGTGGCCAACGAGGTCAAGGAGCTGGCCCAGGAGACGGCGAAGGCCACCGAGGACATCGCGAAGCGGGTGCAGGCCATCCAGGCCGACACCGGCGCGGCGGTGGGCGCGATCGAGGAGATCTCCGCCATCGTCGCGCAGATCTCCGACCGGCAGACCACCATCGCCAGCGCGGTGGAGGAGCAGGAGGCCACCACCAACGAGATGTCGCGGTCGGTGCAGGAGGCCGCCGGCGGGACGACGGAGATCGCCAGCAACATCACCGGGGTCTCCGCCGCCGCGGAGTCCACCACCCAGGCGCTGACCCAGACCCGCACCGCCGTCGACGAGCTCTCCCGCATGGCCGCCGACCTGCGCACCACCGTCGGGAAGTTCACCTACTGACCGCAGACAGGCGGTTCGCCGTTTGCGGGGCGCGGGTGCCGATAACAGCACCGACGGCTGCCGCCGGCGGATTCACCTTGAGTCCGCCGGCGGCCCGCCGATGACCCATCGGGAGCGACTGCGCTCCTGCCAACGAGAGAGAAGGCAGCAGTGGACGGTCTGGACGACATCGTCGAGGAGTTCCTGGTCGAGAGCCACGAGAACCTCGACCAGCTCGACTCCGATCTGGTCGCTCTCGAGCAGGACCCCAACTCGCGCGAGCGGCTGTCCAGCATCTTCCGGACCATCCACACCATCAAGGGCACCAGCGGCTTCCTGGCCTTCAACCGGCTCGAGGAGGTCACCCACGTCGGGGAGAACATGCTCTCCCGGCTGCGGGACGGCGAGCTGGCCCTGACCCCGGCCCGCACCAGCGTGCTGCTGCAGATGGTCGACACCGTCCGTGCGCTGCTCACCTCGATCGAGGGCACCGGGGGCGAGGGTGCTGTCGAGGTGGCCGGTGTCGTCGCCGCGATCACCGCCGCCATGGACGACGCCGCGCCGGAGCCGTCCCCGGCCCCGGCCCCCGTCGTCCCGGCACCGCGCGCCGCGACGACGGCCAAGAAGGCCCCCGCCAAGGCTCCGGCGAAGGCCGCCGCAGCGAAGGCGCCGGCCAAGCCGGCCGCCCCCAAGAAGACCGCCGCACGCAAGGCCACCGGCTCCCGTGCGACGACCCCGGCGGCACCCGCCACCGGGCCCCTGGACGAGGCGCCCGTCGCCGCGGCGCCGGTGCTGCCGGTCGCGGAGCACGCCCCTGTCCCCGCCGACGAGCTGCCCGAGGGAGCGCCCGCAGTCATGCCCGAGCCCACTGTCGAGGAGCCGGCCGCCCAGGCGCCCGCGGCCGAGCCGGCCGACACCGAGGCCGCCCCGGCGTCCGGTGGCGACGGCCAGGCCCGCCGCGGCGTCGCCGACAGCACCATCCGCGTGGACGTCGACCTGCTCGACGAGCTGATGCTGCTCGTCGGTGAGCTGGTGCTCACCCGCAACCAGATCGTCCAGAACGTCGCGCGGCAGACCGACACCGACCTGATCCGCGCCTCGCAGCGCCTCAACCTCATCGCCAGCGAGCTGCAGGAGGGCGTCATGAAGACGCGCATGCAGCCGATCGACCACATCTGGTCGAAGCTGCCGCGCGTCGTCCGCGACCTCGGGCTCCAGC
>NZ_JBHUHP010000006.1:83156-86724 GCF_042682525.1 Blastococcus deserti | reverse complement strand
TCGACAAGACCCTGCTCGAGGCCGTCAAGGACCCGTTGACGCACCTGGTGCGCAACTCCGTCGACCACGGCATCGAGGCGCCCGAGGACCGCAGGAAGGCCGGCAAGCCCGCCGAGGGCGTCCTCACCTTGCGCGCCCGGCACGAGAGCGGCCAGGTCGTCGTCGAGGTGGCCGACGACGGCGCGGGCATCGACCCGGCCAAGCTCGGCGCCAAGGCGGTGCAGCGGGGGCTGGTCACCGCGGACGCCCTCACCCGGATGAGCCCGGCGGACATCCTGCAGCTGATCTTCCTGCCCGGCTTCTCCACCGCCGCCGCGGTCACCAACGTCTCCGGCCGTGGCGTGGGCATGGACGTCGTCAAGACCAACATCGAGGCCATCGGCGGCACCATCGAGGTCGAGTCCGACCCCGCTGTCGGCACCGTCTGCCGGCTGCGCATCCCCCTGACGCTCGCGATCGTCCCGGCGCTGACCGTCGAGTGCGCCTCCGACCGCTACGCCATCCCGCAGATCAGCCTGCAGGAGCTGGTGTCGCTGGACGCCGAGAAGGCCGCCAACGCCGTCGAGGAGGTCGGCGGCGCACCGGTCTACCGGCTGCGCGGCGAGCTGCTGCCCCTCGTCCGGCTCACCGACGTCCTGGGGCTGGCCTCGGAGCGGCACGACGGCCACGTCGTCATCGCCGTCCTGCGCTCCGAGGGCCGGCGTTTCGGTCTCGTCGTCGACCGGGTCATCAACACCGAGGAGATCGTCGTCAAGGCGGTCGGCGGCCAGCTCAAGGCGATCGGCCTCTACTCCGGTGCCACCGTCCTCGGCGACGGCACCGTCGCCCTCATCCTCGACGTCCAGGCGCTCGCCCGCCGCGCCCTGCGCACCGAGAGCATGGAGCGCCAGGAGCGGCGGGAGGCCGCGGCGGCGAAGGCCGACGCCGCGACCGAGGGCGACCGGCAGCGGATGCTCCTCGCCGCCATCGGCGGCGGTCGCCGGGTCGCGATCCCGCTCGACACGGTCACCCGGCTCGAGCAGGTCCGCGCCGAGGCGGTGGAGAAGGTCGGCAACCGGGAGGTCGTGCAGTACCGCGGCGCGATCCTGCCGATGGTCCGGCTCGACCGGCACCTGGGCGCCTACGGTGAGACCGACCGCGAGGTCCTCGAGGTCATCGTCTACGCCGACCACGGCCGCAGCGTCGCCATCGTCGTCGAGGAGATCCTCGACATCGTCGACGGCGAGGCCGCGGTGCGCAGCGACATCGACGACCTCGGCCTGCTGGGCTCCGCCGTCCTCGGGGACAAGGTGACCGAGCTGCTCGACGTCCGCGCCGCGATCCTGGCGGCCGACCCGGCCTTCTACTCGGCCCCCACCGCCCTCACCCCCGACCCCTCGGCGCCGGACGGCGTCCCCACTTCTCTGCTGGAGGTCTGACGTGACCGCACCCACCCACGCCCGGGTCACGAGCGGCCAGCTCGCCACCTTCCGGCTGGACGGCGACCTGTACGGCATCGAGGTCGAGCACGTGCAGGAGGTGCTGCGCAGCCAGCAGCTCACCCGCGTGCCGCTCGCCCCCGCCGCCGTCGCCGGCCTGATCAACCTGCGCGGGCAGGTGGTGACCGCCATCGAGCTGCGCGAGCGCCTCGGCCGGCCGCCGCGGCCCGAGGGCACCGACCCCGTGGTCATCGTGGTGCGCCTGCACGGCGAGGCCGTGAGCATGCTCGTCGACTCCATCGCCGACGTCGTCGACGTCGACGCCAACGACTTCGAGGCGCCGCCGGACACCCTCGAGGGCCAGGCGCGGGACCTCATCCGCGGCGCCTACAAGCTGCACGGCCAGTTGCTGCTCGCCCTGGACGTCCAGAAGGCGGTCAGCGCCTGACCCCCTCCCTCGGGAAAACCATCCGACGGCCCCCGTCCCGGCTCCGCGTCCGGGACGGGGGCCGTCGGTGTTGCGCCGTCGGCCGCCGGAGCGGTGATACGGCTCACTTCCGCCCGGTTCGGTTCCCCGGCGGGGAAGTCCGGCCGATAGAGCCGGTACAGCCGGGACAGCGCGGTCCCCTCGTCCTGTCCCGCCTGCCCAGGAGAGCGTCATGCGTCCCCTTCCCGCCCCCCGCCGCCCGGCGGCCTGGTTCCTCGACCGACCGGTCGGCGTCAAGGTCGGGGCGGCCCTCGGGACCCTCGCCGTGGTCGCCGTCGGCATCACCGGTCTGGCCGCCGACCGCATCAGCCACCTGCGCGACGCCGAGCAGGTGCTCTACACCGACACGGTGCTCCCCCTGACCGAGCTGTCGGAGATCCAGCGCAGCTTCCAGGGTGACCGCGCGCGGGTCATCCAGTACGCCATCGCCGACGTGGCCACCCGCCAGGAGCTGCGCACCGAGCTGGCCGAGCGGCGCGTCGACATCCAGGAGCAGATCGACGCCTACCGGCCCAAGGCCGTCGACGCCGCCTCCTTCGCGGAGTTCGAGAAGCAGCTCGCGGCCTACTACGAGCTGGTCGAGGAGGGGCTCTTCCCCTACGCGGACGCCGGTGACCTCGGCACCTACGGCGTGGTCTTCCAGCAGCAGGTCCGGCCGCAGACGACGGCGCTGGTGGAACCGCTCCAGGCCGAGAACGTGGCCCAGTCCGAGCTGGCGGCCGAGCGCGCCGCCCAGGACCGGGAGGACGCGGGGAGCGCCCTCACCGTGCTCTGGACGACGCTGGTGGCCGGGATCGCCGTCGCCGTCGCCCTCGCGTCCTGGGTGGTGCGCCGCCTCACCGGCACCGCCCGCTCGGTGCAGCGTTCCCTCGAGGGCATGGCGGCCGGGGACCTGACGGTCGCCCCCGGCACCGCCGACCAGGACGAGCTGGGCCGGATGGCGGGTGCGCTCGTCACCGCCCAGGAGACCCTGCGCGAAGTGCTCGTGTCGGTGGCGGCCTCCGCCGACGCCGTCGCCGCCTCGTCGGAGGAGCTGTCGGCGTCCTCGGCCCAGATCTCGGCCTCGGCGCAGGAGACCAGCGCGCAGTCGGGCGTCGTGGCCGGGGCGGCCGAGGAGGTCTCGCGCAACGTGCAGACCGTCGCGGCCGGCGCCGACGAGATGGGTGCCTCGATCCGCGAGATCTCGCAGAACGCCAACGAGGCCGCTCGGGTGGCGGCGGCGGCGGTGAGCGAGGCGGAGGTCACCACGGCGACGGTGACCCGCCTCGGGGAGTCCTCGCGGGAGATCGGGGACGTCGTCAAGGTGATCACCTCGATCGCCGAGCAGACCAACCTGCTGGCGCTCAACGCCACCATCGAGGCGGCCCGCGCCGGTGAGGCGGGCAAGGGGTTCGCGGTGGTGGCCAACGAGGTGAAGGAGCTGGCGCAGGAGACGGCCAAGGCCACCGAGGACATCGCCCGCCGCGTCGAGGCGATCCAGCAGGACACCGGTGGGGCGGTCGCCGCGATCGGCCGCATCAGCGAGGTCATCGGGCAGATCAACGACTTCCAGCTCACCATCGCCAGCGCCGTGGAGGAGCAGACCGCCACGACGAACGAGATGTCGCGCTCGGTGGGGGAGGCCGCGGACGGCTCCGGCCAGATCGCGACCAACATCGGCGGC
>NZ_JBHUHP010000006.1:80076-83126 GCF_042682525.1 Blastococcus deserti | reverse complement strand
CTCGGCCAGACCCGGACGGCGGTGGACGAGCTGGCCCGGATGGCCGCCGAGCTGCGGACGGCGGTGTCCCGCTTCAGTTACTGAGAGCGACTGTCCATACACGCCACACCCTCGAACACGCGACCGTCACCCCTCGCCCTCCCGCGAAGGGGTGACGGTCGCTGGCCGTTGATTCGCGCAACCAGAGGTCGACCGGCAGCATGGTCGGACCCATCCCTGGAGGCGATCCCGTGCCCTACTCGCTGGTCAGCGCCGCAACGCTCGGCTTCGACCTGGTGCGGCTGCCCGCCGGCCGGGCCGTCGCCGGGGTTCTGCTGACCGGCCTGGGGGCGGACGCCGGAGCGCTGTCCGCGCTGGCCGCGAGCCATGCCGCCCGGAACCTCACCCGCGAGGAGCGCGGGGTGCGTGCCGTCCGCGGCCGCCGCGCCCGCGAGATGGCCGCCTCCGTGCCGCACGTGCGTGGCGCCGCCGGGGCGGGGGACCGGGCGGCCGTCCTCGTCACGCAGCTGGAGCAGGGCACGATCGGCGACGCCCCCACGCTGGAGCGGCTGCTGCGCGACGACGTCCTCGGACCCGAGCACGCCGCCGCCGCGGAGCTGCCCGCCGAGGAGCGCGACGAGGCCGCCGACGTCCTCGCCGACGCGGCCGTCGGCTACTGGGCCGCCGGCGTCCTGCCGCCGCTGGTGCGCCGCGAGCTCACCGGTTCCTTCGACCGGGCCGTGGAGGGCGGCGGCGTGGCCGTCCCCGTCGTCGGCGACGACCTGGGCCCGGCCGCCCGCGAGCTGGCCGGTCTCCTCGACGCCGTCCGCCGGCTGGACGACGCGGGACGGGCCGCCTGGCGCGCCGCCGTGGACGCGGGCCGGGCCGAGCACCGTCCCTGGGCCACCGCCATGCACGAGGCGTCGTGGGCCGCCCACGTCTCCGGGCGGACCCGGGCGCTGGCGACCGCGCAGCTGCACGCCGTGCAGGCCTTCGTCGACGGCGGCTTCGACCTGCACGACGGCGCGGGCGGTGTCTGGAACGCGGTCGCCGGCTGCGTGCAGGGGATCGCGATGGCCGACATGCTCGACGAGAACTCCCTCGCCGTGCTCTGCTCGCCCTGGGTCCGCGTCACCGCGCGCTGAGGTCGGCGTCCGGGCCGACGCGGCCACCACCGTCGCGCGGTGAGCGATGCCGTGCGAGGTCTTCGGCAGGCGCTGACCATGCTGCTGGTGCCGGCCCAGGTCGCCGTCTCCGCGATGGTCCTCGCCGGACTCGTCAGCGTGACGGGCGGGACGACGCTCCCCCGCCGCCACCCACGAGGAGCGCGCCTTCCTCGGCATGGGGCCCGACCGGGAGAGGAGCCCGACGCCGGTCAGGGACTTACGGGTCCGGGCGCATTCCTGTTCGTGTCGCTGCCGTTGTTGCTCGCAGGTGCCGCGCTCTTCGGGTCGGACTGACCGCTGTCGCGCGACGGCGGCGATACCTGGTATCTCGCGGACGGTGCCCGCACGTGGCGCGACGGTTGACCGTGCCATTTCCTGAGCTGTGTCGACAAGTTCCTCAAATGCCATTTCGACCGGCGCGAAACGGTCACCGATGAGTTCCGTAACGAGTTCGTGGCGGAGCTTTCTTTTTCATCGCGCGCCGCCGAAGCTCTCGGGGCAGGCGACGACCGCGGCGCTCTCGGTGGTCGCAGATCCTGTGGACGGTCCCGCTCAAGCCTCGGGAAACCGTGCCGATAAAGGAGTGAACAGCCTGCCGGGCTGAGCCTCGCAGGGAAGCAGGAGGACACGCGTGAACCCGATCCGGGTGATGGTCGTCGACGATTCCGTCGTCGTCCGGAAGATCGTGACGGACGTGCTCTCCGCCGATCCGGACATCGAGGTCGTCGGCACCGCCGTCAACGGCCGGATCGCCTTGGGCAAGCTCGAGCAGCTCAAGCCGGATCTCGTCACGATGGACATCGAGATGCCGGAGATGAACGGCATCGAGGCGGTGCGCGCCATCCGCGGCGGCGCCGGTGGTCAGCAGCACAGCCGGGTGCCGATCGTCATGTTCAGCACCCTCACCGAGCGGGGCGCCTCCGCCACCCTGGACGCGCTCTCGGCCGGGGCGAACGACTACGTCACCAAGCCGGCCAACGTCGGCAGCGTGAACCAGTCGATGGAGAGCGTCCGCGAGCAGCTGATCCCGAAGATCAAGGCGCTCACCGGCCGCCCGGTCTCCATGGGCGCGGCCCGTGCGGCCGCTCCCCCGCCGCCGCCTCCGGCGGCCCCCCGCACCGGCCCCGGCAAGAAGCCGGCCGTGCTCGTCATCGGCTCCTCGACCGGCGGTCCCGAGGCTCTCGCCAAGGTGCTCCCCCAGCTGCCGGCCTCCCTGCCCGTGCCGGTGCTGCTCGTCCAGCACATGCCCCCGGTGTTCACCCGTCAGTTCGCCCAGCGCCTGGATCGGCTGTGCCCGCTGCGCGTCGTCGAGGCCTCCGACGGCACCCTGCTCGCCCCGGGCGTCGTCCACCTGGCCCCCGGTGACCACCACCTCGTCGTCCGGCCCAGCGGCCCCCGCGGCGGCCGGCCGGGCCTCTACACCGGCCTCAACCAGGGGCCGCCCGAGAACTTCTGCCGCCCGGCGGTCGACCCGCTGTTCCGCTCGGCCGTGGCCGCCTTCGACGGAGCCGTCCTGGCCGTCGTCCTGACCGGCATGGGTTCCGACGGCCGCAACGGGGCCGGCGAGATCCGCGCTGCTGGAGGCACCGTGCTCGTGCAGGACCAGAGCACCTCCGTCGTCTGGGGCATGCCCGGCGCGGTCAGCCAGGCGGGCTACGCCGACGAGGTGCTGCCGCTGCACCGCATCCCGGAGGCGATCAACCGCCATCTCGCCGGTGTCGCCGGCCAGCGGCCCATCACGGCCGTCGCGGGCGGTGCCCGATGACCCTCACCGCCACGAGTTTCGACTGGGTGCGTGCGCTCGTGCACAAGGAGAGCGCGATCGTGCTCCAGCCGGGCAAGGAGTACCTCGTCGAGGCCCGGCTGCTGCCCATCGCCCGCGAGAGGGGTCTGCCGGACGTCTCG
>NZ_JBHUHP010000006.1:74561-80034 GCF_042682525.1 Blastococcus deserti | reverse complement strand
CGGCGGATCGTCGAGGCGCTCACCACCAACGAGACCTCATGGTTCCGCGACGGTGACCCGTTCACCGCGCTCACCTCGACGGTCCTCCCGGCTCTGCTGGCGTCTCGCGGCCCGAACGAGCGGCTGCAGATCTGGTCGGCGGCCTGCTCCAGCGGGCAGGAGCCGTACACGATCGCGATGCTGCTCGAGGACGCGCTGCCCAGCGCCGCCACGCGCGTGTCCATCACGGCGACCGACCTCTCCCGCGAGATGGTCGAGCGCACGCGGGCCGGGCGGTTCAGCCAGCTCGAGGTCAACCGCGGGCTGCCCGCGCCGATGCTGGTCCGCCACTTCACCCGCGCCGGCAGCGAGTGGGAGGTCAACGCGCCCCTGCGGCGCATGGTGACCGCGAGCCAGTGCAACCTCGCCGCGCCGCTGCCGCGGATGGGCCCGTTCGACGTGGTCTACCTGCGCAACGTCCTCATCTACTTCGACCTGCCCACGAAGCAGGCGATCCTCCGCCGCGTGCGCGACCTGATGCGCCCGGACGGATGGCTGTTCCTCGGTGCGGCAGAGACGACGCTCGGGGTGGACGACTCCTGGGAGCGGGTCGTCGTCGGCCGCAGCTCCGCCTACCGCCCGCTGAAGGGGAAGTGAACGTGCGCGCTCTGGTGATCGACGACTCGAAGGTCATGCGCCGCATCGTCGCCGGGATCCTCGAGGATCTCGGGTACGAGGTGCGGCAGGCCGGCCACGGCCGGGAGGGCCTCGACGTCCTGGACGGGGGCTGGGTTCCCGAGCTGGTCTGCGTCGACTGGAACATGCCGGTCATGGACGGGCTGCAATTCGTCTCCGCGGTCCGCGCCAACCCGGCCTGGCGTCAGGTGACGATCATGATGGTCACCTCCGAGAGCGAGCACGGCCAGATCGTGCGCGCCCTGGCCGCCGGCGCCCACGAGTACGTCATCAAGCCGTTCACCGCCGACGCCATCCGCGACAAGCTCGCGCTGCTCGGCCTGCTCCCGGAGGAGGTGGCCCGGTGAGCGAGCTCGCGAGCTCACGCAAACCGAGCGACCGCGAACGCGGACGACGAGCGCCGACGAGGAGACCAAGTGAGTGACACCGGCGAGCGTCGCCGCGCGAGCGATGCCCCCTCGCTGATCACCGAACTGATCGACGAGGAGACGGTCCAGAACATCGCCCAGGAGGCGTGGTCGGCCCTGATCGGGTGCGACGAGTTCCTCGTCCCCCTGCCCGGCGGGCTGCCCGACGACGCGGTCAGCTCGTGGGTCGAGGTGGTCGGCCCGTGGACCGGTGCCGTCGTCCTCACCTGCGGCCGCTCCACCGCCGAGGAGCTCTCCCGGTGCCTGCTGGCCGAGCACGCCCCGCCGGTGCTCGACCCCGAGGACATCGAGGACGGCATGGGCGAGCTGGCCAACGTCGTGGGAGGCAACGTCAAGGCGATCCTCCCCGGCCCGTCCGTCCTCGGACTCCCCGAGGTGGGCACCGCCCCCTCGGCCGGGGCTCCGGACGACGTCTGCCGCGTCGACCTCCTGTGGCGCGGCCAGTCACTGACCATCACCGTGCAGGGCTCCGCCGGAGTCCCGCAGCCCGCGTCCCACCCGCACGAGAACGAGGTGCCACTGTGAAGATCCTGGTCGCCGACGACAGCCGCGTCATGCGGCAGATCGTCATCCGCACCCTGCGGCAGGCCGGTTACGACGACCACGAGATCGTCGAGGCCGAGGACGGCGCCGACGCGCTGGCCAAGGTGTCGTCGGAGAGCCCGGACCTGGTCCTGTCCGACTGGAACATGCCGAACATGACCGGGATCGAGTGCCTGCAGGCGCTGCGCTCGTCGGGCTCGGCGGTGCCGTTCGGCTTCGTCACCTCGGAGGGCTCCCCGGAGATGCGGGAGAAGGCGGCCAACGCGGGCGCCCTCTTCCTGATCGCCAAGCCGTTCACCGAGGACACCTTCAAGGAGCACCTGGACGGGGTGATCGCATGACGACCGGCACCGTGCAGCTGCCCGCAGCCAAGGACGTCCGCGACATGCTGACCGGTCTGGTCGGCAAGCCGGTCGCCGTCAACCCGGGCGCCCCGGTCACGCCGACCCCCGACGAGCCCGTGTCCGTGGCCGTCTACGTCGACCCGCACATGGCGATCAACGCGCTCTGCGTCATGGACCTCGGCGCGTCCGCCTACACCGGTGCCGCGCTGGCGCTCCTGCCCCCCGGTGGCGCGCAGGACGCGGTCGAGGAGGACGGCGAGCTCAGCGGCCTCATGGTGGAGGCGCTGCACGAGGTGGTGAACGTGCTCTCCGCACTGTTCAACATCCCTGGCGCCCCGCACTCGAAGCTGCACAAGCTCTACGCCCCCGGCGAGGACCTCCCCGGCGACATCGAGGGCATGCTGGCCAACTTCAACCGGATCGACCTGGCGCTCGAGGTGCCCGGCTACGGCAAGGGCGGGCTGTCCCTCGTCCTGCCGTGACAGTGGCCGATCGCCGCTGAGCCACGGCCGCGCGGCGCCTCCGGGCCCCGCTGCCCGCGACGGTGCATCTCCCCCGGTGCCCCGCCTCCGACCCCCGTCCCCCACCGGGTACGGGGGTCGTGGCGTTCGGGCGGCGCGCGGTCCGGGGGACCGCGATGGAAGGGGCGCGGCTCAGGTGAGTGCGGGCGTGCGGTTCTCGACCGTGGTGGGCAGGCAGGCCCAGACGTGCTTGCACCCCTCGTCGACGTACCAGCCATGCGCCACCGACAGCCGGGCGACCAGGTGCAGGCCCAGCCCTCCCTGGGCCGGGTCGCGGTCGACGGCGGGCGACGGCATCGACTCGGGTGCCCGGTCGCTGACGTCCAGGAGCCATCCCCCGCTGCCGGCGACCACCGTCGCCACCACGGGCGACTCACCGTGCCGCAGCGCGTTGGAAGCCAGTTCGTCGAAGGCCAGCACCAGCCGCTCGCCCGCGGTGTCCTCGTCCGGCACCGGAAAGCCCACCGTGCCCAGTCGGCTGCGCAGGCCTGCCCTCGCCGCGGGTAGCTCCGACAGGTCGGCCAGCTCCCAGCGCCACACCTCGCCCCGCCCGTCCGGCAGCGGGCGCAGTGGCCACGCCAGTCGCCCCATAGCCCCTCTCCCCCGGTCGACGAACCCGCTGGTCCCGGGGTGCCCACCGACCTGGGCGGTCAACCCTGGGTCCGCGGGCTTCCTGCCTCGTCGGGGTGGGTCCCGGAGAGCCGGACGGCCACCAGTGCCACGTCGTCCTGCGGTATGCCGCGCAGCATCCGGCGGAGCAGGCCGTCGCAGAGCTCGTCCAGCGGGCTTCCGGTCAGCTCCCGGAGGTGCCGGGTGAGCGCGGCCGTTCCCTCGTCGAGGGTGCCGTCGCGGCGCTCCACGAGCCCGTCGGTGTGGAGCAGGACCGTCGCGCCGGGCGGCACGGGCACCACCGACTCCGAGCGGGCGGCGGCCGGGTTCACACCGAGCATCAGGTCGCCGACCGGGGAGCCGAGCACCGTCACCGTGCCGTCCGCGGCCAGCAGGATCGGTGGGGGATGGCCGGCGTTGGCCCAGCGCAGCAGGCGTCCGCCGTGCCCGTCGCACTCGAAGCGGGCGATCGCCGCGGTCGCCAGCGTCTCGTCGTGCATCTGGGCGATCGCCTCGTCGAGTCCCCGCAGCACCTCGGCCGGGCCGGCGCCGCTGTAGTGGGCGATCCCCCGGAGCAGCCCCCGCAGCTGGCCCATCGCCGCCGCGGCGGCGGTGTCGTGCCCGACGACGTCGCCGATCACCACCACCAGCGACCCGTCGCGCTGCAGGAAGGCGTCGTACCAGTCCCCACCCACCCGGGCCGCCTCGACCGCCGGGACGTACCGGACGACCACGGCGGCGCCGCCCAGGGCCGGTGGGTCCGTGAGCAGGCTGCGCTGCAGCGCCTCGGCCAGCTGCGCCTGCTGGTTCTGCCGGTGGACCCGGGCGATGGCGCGGCCGGCCTCGGCGGCGACCTGCCGGGCGGTCTCCAGGTCTTCCGCGGTCATCACCCGGCCGGCGTCCTGGTACAGCGTGATGACACCGACGGTGCGCGCCTCGGCCGTCAGCGGGAGCACCACCGCCGTGGCCGGGGCGAGCTGCACCAGCAGGTCACGGGCCGGCCCGTCGGCCATGAGCTGGAGGACCGCGTCGACGGAGTCGGTGACGGACGTCCCCGCGAGCAGCGCCTGGGCCACCGGCGAGGCGGAGGGGAGCGTGTCCAGCCGGATCTGGGCGTACCGGTCCATGAGCGGCCGCCGGGCGGGGTCGCCGTGCCACGAGCCGACGTCCCGGGCGCGCCCTTCCCGGTCGACCAGCGTGACGATGCATCCGTCGGTGAGCACCGGGACGACGAGCTGGGCGAGCCGGCCCAGGGCGGACAGCGTGTCGAGCTGGCCCGACAGCTCGGCGCTGACCCGCGCGAGCAGCGCCGTACGGGCCGTGGCCCGACGGGCGGCCTCCTCGGCGTCGCGCCGGTCGCTGACGTCGAGGACGTAGACGGCCAGCCCGTCCGAGCCGGGCCACACGCGGACCTCGAACCAGCCTCGGAGGGTGCCCGGATAGGCGGCCTCGAAAGTCATGGGCCGGCCGGTGGCCGCCGCGGTGCGGTAGCTCTTCTCGAAGACGCTGCCCACCATGCTGGGGAAGGCTTCCCACAGCGACTCCCCGACCAGCTCCGTCCGCGGCCGGTCCATCAGCCGTTCGGCCTCGGCGTTCACGTACCGGAACCGCCAGTCGGCGTCGAGGAAGCAGAAGGCGGCGGGCATGGTCTCGAGAAACCGCACCAGGTCGGCGCCGGGGTGCTTCCCCGTGCCCACCGTCACCGCGACCTCGAGCTCGTTCACCGTGGTCCCCCACGCCCGGCGGTCGGTCCGCTCTCGCCCCGTTGCTGGAGCGACGTCCACACCCGACCGGACGGTGGAGGACGGGGGCGATTGTGTCGATCTCACCGGCCGCTGCCAAGGAGGTGCGGAGCGGCACCGTCCCCGGCCGATCCCCCGCGTTCGGGTGAGTGCCGGTGCGCCACCGGCCCGGTGGGTCGGCGCGGTGGCCCGCATGCGGCAGAGTGGCCGTCATGACGGGGAACGAGGCGACGCCGCCACCCGGCGACCTGCTGTTGCAGGCCGTCGAGGGCATGGCGCGCCCGCTCGCCGTCCTGGACGAGGAGTGGCGGATCCGCTACATCAACGAGGCGGGCGCCGGGGCCCTCGGCCACCGGGCGGACGAGCTCATCGGCCGGGACGTGTGGGACACCTTTCCCGAGGCGGTGGCGGGCCCGTTCGAGCGGCTGTACAGGGAGGTCCGCGAGACGGGCATCCCGGCCAGCACGGAGGCCTGGTACGGGCCCCTGAGCTCGTGGTTCCGGGCCGACGCCTTCCTCACCTCCGCCGGCCTCGTGATCACCTTCGACGACGTCACCGCGAGACACCGGGCGGAGGAGGAGCGGGCGGCGGCCGTGGCCGCCCGGGAAGCG
>NZ_JBHUHP010000006.1:28832-74536 GCF_042682525.1 Blastococcus deserti | reverse complement strand
CGCCGAGGCGGAGCTGGCCGGGCGGCACCTCATGCTGCTGGGCGACATCAACCTGGCGATGACCTCCACCCTGGACACCGACGAGGCGGTGCAGCGCTTCGCGGACCTGGTCGTGCCGCTGCTCGCCGACTGGTGCCTGGTCAGCGTCATCGACCCCGACGGCACCCGTCGGGACGTCGGGCGCGCGCACAAGGACCCCGCGCTCGTGCCGGCGATGCACCGCTACGCGGACCTTCGCGTGACCACCAACGACGTGGCGGCCCCGGTCCCCCGCATGCTGCGTGACCCCAGGCCCATCGTCTTCCCGGAGCTCACCGACGAGATCGTCCGGTCCATGGTCGCCGACGACGAGGCGCGGGAGGCGTTGGTGCCCCTCCGGCCGGCCGCCGCCGCCGGGTTCCCCCTGATCGCCCGGGGGGAGGTCATCGGCGGGTTCACCCTGATCAACGAGCCGGAGCGCGGCGCGCACACCGAGGTGGAGCTCCGGACGGCCGAGATCGCCTCCCGGCGCGCGGCTCTGGCCCTGGACAACGCGCGACTGGCCAAGGCCAACCAGCAGGTGGCCGAGCGGTTGCAGCTCAGCCTGCTGTCCCCGCCGGTGCAGCCCGACTCGCTGGAGCTGGCCGTCCGCTACCGGCCCGCCACCCACGGCGTCTCCATCGGTGGCGACTGGTACGACGCCTTCCTGCAGCCCGACGGCGACACGGTGCTGGTCATCGGCGACGTGATGGGTCACGACATCGAGGCCGCTGCGGCCATGGGGCAGGTCAAGACGCTGGTGCGGGGGATCGCGTTCGACCGCCTGGAGGAGCCGGCCGGCCTGCTGCGCCGGGTCGACCACGCCCTCGTCGGTCTGGCCGTGCCGGCCATGGCGACCGCACTGGTGTGCCGGGTCGAGCAGGACCCGGAGGATCGGTCGGAGGGGGTGCGCCGGCTGCGCTGGGCCACCGCCGGCCACCCGGAACCGATGCTCCTGCTCGCCGACGGCGAGGTCGTCGACCTGGCCGCCCCCATCGGCCCGCCGCTGGGCATCGGGTGGCTGGGCCCCCGCGCGGACGGCCGGACGGCGATGCCCGAGGGGAGCACGCTGCTGTTGTTCACCGACGGGTTGTTCGAGCGCCGCGGCGCCTCCCTGGACGAGGGACGGGAGCGGGTGCGCGACGTCCTGGCCGGCTCGGCTGACCTGACGCTCGACCAGCTGTGCGACCGGTTGCTGACCGATCTGCTGGGGGACGACGCCGAGGACGACGTGGCGGTGCTGGCCGTCCGTGCCCACCCCGTGCACGCCGAGCGTCCCGCGGAGGCCGGCCCGGAGATCCTCCCGCCGGCTGTTCCTCACCTGGCCTGAGGAAGACCCGTCCGGAGGCAGAGAGGACGGTGGCGCTCCTGCAGGGTCCTTCCGCTAGTCCGGGTGGCGGAGGAGGTACCGGCCGAAGTGGGGGACCGTGAAGGCGATCTGCCCCCGCTCGGCGGAGTAGACCAGGCCCTTCTTGATGAGCGAGTCGCGTGCGGGGGAGAGGGACGCGGGCTTGCGACCCAGTGACACGGCGACCTCCGAGGTGGCCACGGCAGCGCCTCCGGGTCCGCCCAGCTCGGCCATGGCGTGCATGTACTCGCGCTCGGCGGGGGTCGCCCGGTCGTACCGGGAGCCGAAGAACCCGACCGCCAGTTCCGCCTCGGCGACCGGCGCGGCCATGGCCACGTCGGCGGCGGTGATCGGGGAGGAGGCGGCGAGGTCCCAGGTGACCTTGCCGTAGGCCTGCACGAAGTACGGATAGCCGTCGGCGGCCTCGTAGAGCGCATCGAGGGCGGCGGGCTCGAACTCGACGTCCTCCCGGGCCGCCGGGGCCAGGAGTGCCCGGTCGGCGGCCTCCCGGTCGAGCCGGTCGATGCGCAGGTACCGGAACAGTCGCTCCGAGTAGCTCTTGGAGGCGCTGAGGACGGCGGGGAGGTGCGGGAGGCCGGCCCCCACGACGATCAGCGGAGCGCCCTGCTGCGACAGCTCGTGGCAGGCGGCGCAGATCGCCGAGACGTCGTCGGGCTGCACGTCCTGCATCTCGTCGATGAACAGCGCGATGCCACTGCCGATGTCGGCCGCCACCCCCGCGGCGTCGCTGAGCAGCTCCACCAGGTCGATCTCCATGTCGCCGGAGTCGGCCCGGCCGGTGGCCGGGGGGACGTCGATGCCCGGTTGCCAGCGGTCGCGCACCTTCGCGTTGTCAGGAGCCTGCCGGAGGGCGAACGCCTTGAGGACGCCGAGGACCTCGTCCATCGACTCCTGGTCGCGGTGCCGGGGGCCCAGCTCGCGCAGCGCCATGTGCAGCGCGGAGGACACCGGCCGGCGCAGCGACTGCTCGGGCCGGGCCTCGATCTTGCCGGTCCCCCAGCCGCGGGAGATCGCCGCCGAGCGCAGCTGGTTGAGCAGCACGGTCTTGCCCACGCCGCGCAGGCCGGTCAGCACCAGCGAGCGCTCGGGGCGGCCGTGCGCGATGCGCTCCAGGACGACGTCGAACGCCGACAGTTCCGCGTCGCGGCCGGCCAGCTCGGGTGGGCGCTGACCGGCGCCCGGGGCGTACGGGTTCCGCACGGGATCCATGTCGAGCACCGTATGGGGTTCTCTAGCCCCATCCGTAGACATCGGTAGAACGACGTAGCGCGTGTCGCTCGTCCTGCTCGAGCCGCGCGGCCCGAGGTCCGGCCGGACCGTGGCGCGGCTCGGCATCGGGCGGGGTCGGGCGGGCGGGGTCGGCCCGGATCGAGCAGCGTCTGCGGCTCTCTAGCGGCGACGCTAGACGCCGGTAGTCGGCGCGAGATCCCCCGTCGGCCGGCGCCGCCGGGCTAGCGTCGGCGCCGTGATCAGGTTCGCGCTCAAGGTGGTCCTCCTCGCGGCGGTCTTCTACGCCCTCACGCGGTTCGACGTCCTGCCGGGCCTCGACGTCGTCCCCAACCCCGCGGGCCCCCTGGGCGAGTTCGGCACCTACCTGTGGATCGCCCTGATCTTCGGCATCGTCAACGCCATCGTGGGGCCGGTGCTGCGGCTGCTGTCGCTGCCCTTCGTCCTGCTGACGCTCGGGCTCTTCCTGCTGATCATCAACGCCGCGCTGCTCGGCCTGACCGCCGCCCTGACCGATCGGATGACCATCGACGGCATCGGGACCGCCGTCATCGGGGGGCTGATCCTCGCCGTCGCGGGGTGGGTGGCCGACCAGCTGCTCGACCGCTGAGGAACACCCCGTCCCCTCACCCCTCGCAGGCTCGGGGCGAGCCTCTGGACGGGCCGCCGCGCCGCCGTGACGGGGACCTCGCTTCGCAGTAGCGTGGCCCGACATGGCCAGCACCACCGTCGTACCGGAGACCCCGGTGGGCGGACCGGACGGCGGCCACCCGGCAGGAACCCTGACCGAGCTCGCCGCCCTCGAGGCCGCCCGCAACGAGAAGCGCCGGCTCCTGGAGCGCGCCGCGGAGGCGGCGCGGTCGGGGAACCGCGCTCTGCCGGCCGGCTGCACCCCCGACGACCTGCCCGCGCTGCTGCAGCGGTACTACTGGAGCGAGCCGGCGGCCGAGGTCCTCGGGCACGAGCCCGCCGAGCTCGCCGCCCTCGCCCTCGGGCACCTGCGGCTGGCCGAGGTGCGCCCGCCCGGCTCAGCCACCGTCGACGCGACCCACCTGCCCGACGGGCGGGCGGTCATCCGGCTGGTCACCGACGACATGCCCTACCTGGTCGACTCGGTCACCGCGGAGGTGGTCCGCCAGGGCTTCGCCCTGGCCCACATCGTGCACCCGGTGGTCGTGGTCCGCCGCGACCTGCGCGGCCGGATCCTGGCCTTCTGCGACAGCAGCCTCGCGGTCGGCTGCGGCTCCGACGCGCTCACCGAGTCGTGGATGGCCGTCGTCCTCGACGGCCCGCTCGACGAGGAGGCCTCCGGCGATCTGGTCAACGGGCTGCGCACCGTGCTCGACGACGTCCGCGCCGTGGACGAGGACGCCGAGCGCCTGCGGGTGCGGCTGTTCGAACTGGCCGGCCGGCTCGACGAACTGGCGCGCACGGCCCCCGCTCCCGACGGCGACCCCGCGGACGACCCCGCCGAGGCCGCCGCGCTGCTCCGCTGGCTCGCCGACGGCAACTTCGTCTTCCTCGGTGCGCGCGACGTCGAGCTCGTGCAGACCCGGGGCAGGCCGACCGCCCGGGCCGTTGCCGGCAGTGGCCTCGGCGTGCTGCGCAGCGACACCGACATGAGCGAGTCGGTCGCCGCGATGCCGGAGGTCGCGCGCACCCCGGCGCGGCACCTGCTCACCGTGACCAAGGCCGACGCCCGCTCGCCGGTCCACCGCCGGGCGTGGATGGACCTCATCGCGGTCAGCCTGCCGCCCGTCGACGGCGGCCCGGCGCGGCAGTTCCGCTTCGTCGGGCTGTTCCCGTCGGCCGCCTACACCACGAGCGTCGTCGACGTGCCGCTGGTCCGCCGCCGGGTGGCGGAGGTGATCGCCCGCTCCGGCGTGCCGGCCGACAGCCACACCGGCAAGGAGCTGCTCGAGGTCCTGGAGACCTATCCGCGCGACGAGCTGCTGCAGGTCGGCGCGGACGAGCTGCTGCCCGTGGCGTTGGCCGTCCTGCACCTGCAGGAGCGCCGGCAGACCCGCTTGTTCCTGCGCCAGGACCCCACCGGGCGGTTCTGGTCGGCGCTGGTGTACCTGCCGCGCGACCGGTACACGACCGAGGTGCGGCTGGCGATGCAGCAGCTCCTGCTCGAACGGCTGGGCGGCACCAGCATCGAGTACACGGCGCGCTCCACGGAGTCGGTCCTGGCGCGGCTGCACTTCGTCGTCCGCGTGCCGGTCGGCCGGCGTGGTGCGCCCAGGCCGATGACCGTCGACGTGGAGGGACTGCAGGCCGAGCTGGCCGCCGCGGCGCGCAGCTGGACCGACGATCTCTCCAACGCCCTGCAGGCCCGCTACGGGGCCGAGGCCGAGCGGATGCTGGCGCGCGTCGCCGACGCCTTCCCCGCCGGCTACCAGCAGGACTTCCCCGCTGAGCAGGCCGTCGACGACCTCGCCCGCCTCGAGGGGCTGACCGAGGGCCAGCTGTCCATGCGGCTGTGGACCCCGCGGGGTGCGGCCGCCGGGGAACGCCGGCTGAGCATCTACCGGGTCGGGCAGCGGCTGCTGCTGTCGGAGGTGCTGCCGGTCCTGCAGAACATGGGTGTCGACGTCGTCGACGAGCGGCCCTACGAGATCGACCGGATCGGCGCCCCGCCCGCCTGGATCTACGACTTCGGCGTCGCCGTCCCACCGGTCGAGCTGCCGCTGCTGCGGTCGCTGCCGGAGCGGTTCACCGAGGCGGTCGGCGCCGTCTGGCGCGGCGAGGCCGAGGACGACGGGCTCGGCGCGCTCGTGCTGCTCGCCGGTCTCAACTGGCGCCAGGTCACGGTCGTGCGCGCCTACGTGCAGTGGCTGCGGCAGGCCGGGCTCCCGTTCGGCCAGGCCTACGTCGAGCAGACGCTGGCCGCGCACCCCGACGTCGTCGCCCGGCTCGTGCTCCTGTTCGAGACCCGGTTCTCGCCGGGCCGGGTGAACGGCCGGGCGAAGCGGCAGGAGGAACTGGTCGAGGCGCTGCGCGGCTCGATCGGCGAGGTGGCCTCCCTCGACGCCGACCGCGTGCTCAGCTCCCTGCTGGCGGCGGTGACGGCCACGCAGCGGACCACGTACTACGCGGGCGGGCCCCTGGCGCTGAAGCTGGACCCGCACGCCGTGCCGGACCTGCCCGAGCCCCGGCCGGCGCACGAGGTGTGGGTCAGCTCGCCCCGGGTGATGGGCATCCACCTGCGCTTCGGCAAGGTCGCCCGCGGCGGGCTGCGCTGGTCGGACCGGCGGGAGGACCTGCGCACCGAGGTGCTGGGCCTGGTCAAGGCGCAGATGGTGAAGAACACCGTCATCGTGCCCACGGGTGCCAAGGGCGGCTTCGTCGTCAAGAGCCCCGCGACTGGGACCGATCCCGCCCGGCCGGCCTCCCGCGACGCGGTGATCGCCGAGGGGCAGGCCTGCTACCAGCTGTTCATCGGCGCTCTGCTCTCCCTCACCGACAACCTGGTCGACGGCAAGGTCGTCCCGCCGGAGAAGGTGGTACGGCACGACGGCGACGACACCTACCTGGTGGTCGCGGCCGACAAGGGGACGGCGACCTTCTCCGACCTGGCCAACGGCGTGGCGATCGAGCGGGGCTTCTGGCTCGGCGACGCCTTCGCCTCCGGCGGCTCGGTCGGCTACGACCACAAGGCCATGGGCATCACCGCCCGCGGCGCCTGGGAGTCGGTGACCCGGCACTTCCGCGAGCTGGGCGTCGACGTCCAGACGCAGGACTTCACGGTCGTCGGCATCGGCGACATGTCCGGTGACGTGTTCGGCAACGGGATGCTGCTGTCCGAGCACATCCGGCTGGTCGCCGCCTTCGACCACCGGCACGTGTTCGTCGATCCCACCCCGGACGCCGCCTCCTCCTTCGCAGAGCGCAAGCGGCTGTTCGGGCTGCAGCGCTCCTCCTGGGCCGAC
This sequence comes from Blastococcus deserti, assembly GCF_042682525.1. Taxonomy (NCBI): domain Bacteria; kingdom Bacillati; phylum Actinomycetota; class Actinomycetes; order Geodermatophilales; family Geodermatophilaceae; genus Blastococcus; species Blastococcus deserti. The sequence goes on along the minus strand of NZ_JBHUHP010000006.1, from coordinate 67,990 downwards.
TACAACCGCTCCCGGATCAGCGCCGGGGGTGGGGTGTGGCCACGGACGGCGAAGGCGATCCCGGTCTCCGGGCCGATGCGGGCGGCCCTGGGCATCGCCGAGGGCGTCGAGACGCTCACCCCGGTCGAGCTGATCCGGGCGGTCCTCCTGGCTCCGGTCGACCTGCTGTTCAACGGCGGCATCGGCACCTACGTGAAGGCGTCGACGGAGAGCGCGCTGGACGTCGGCGACAAGGCCAACGACGCCGTGCGGGTGGACGGCAGCCGGCTGCGGGTGCGGGTCGTGGGGGAGGGGGGCAACCTCGGGCTGACGCAGCGGGGACGGGTCGAGTACGCGCTGGCCGGCGGGCGGGTGAACACCGACGCCATCGACAACTCCGCGGGCGTGGACACCTCCGACCACGAGGTGAACATCAAGATCGCGCTGAACCGGGTGGTGGACGACGGGGATCTGGACGCCGCCGGCCGGGCCGCCCTGCTCGCCGAGATGGCCGACGAGGTCGCGGCCGCGGTTCTCGCCGACAACCACGACCAGAACGCGATCCTCGCGGTCGAGGTGACGTCGGCGCGCAGCCTGCTGGACGCGCACGAGCGCTTCCTCCGGTCGCTGGAGCGCTCCGGCCGGCTCGTCCGGAGGGTGGAGGCGCTGCCCGACGACCGGGCGCTGGCCGAGCGCCGGCGCGACGGGCAGGCGCTGACCAGCCCGGAGCTGTCGGTGCTGCTCGCCTACGCCAAGCTCGAGACCGGCGACGTCGTCCTGCACAGCGACCTGCCCAACGACCCGGCGCTCGAGGACCTGCTGACCGGCTACTTCCCGAGCCGGCTGCGCGACCGCTTTCCCGCGGCGCTGACCAGTCACCCGCTGCGGCGGGAGATCATCGCCACCGCGCTGACCAACCGGGCGGTCAACATCGCCGGGGTCACCGGGCTGTTCCGGCTCGGGCAGGAGACCGGCGTGCCGCTGGACCGGGTGGTGCGGGCGCACGCCGTCGCCCGTGCCGTGTTCGACGTCGACCGGCAGTGGGACGCCGTGGGCGCGCTCGACAACAAGGTGTCGGCAGCGACGCAGGTCGAGCTGCGCACGGAGGCCACCCGGCTGGCCGAGCGCACGACCCGCTGGCTGCTGCGCCAGCCCGACCTCGTCGCCGAGCCCGCACCTGCGATCGGCGCGGTGCGCGACCGGTTCGCCGAGCCCGTGGCCGCCGTCCGCAAGGCGCTGCCCAGGTGGCTGCTCGGCGTGGAGGCCGAGGCCTACGCCGCGCGGGTGACCCGCCTGCACGAGGCGGGCGTGCCGACCGACCTGGCCGCCGAGGTGGCCGCGGCCCCGCTGCTGCCGGCCGCGCTCGACGTCGCCGTCGTCACCGAGCGCACGGGGGCGCCCGTCGCGCTGACCGGGCGGGTCATGCAGTGCCTGGCCGAGCGGCTGGGGCTGGTGCCGCTGCGCGAACTGGTGACGGCGCTGCCACGGGACCGCCGCTGGCCGTCGATGGCCCGTGCGTCGCTGCGCGACGACCTGGCCGCCGAGCAGTCGTCGCTCACCGAGGACATCCTCAGCGCCCGCACCTCGGACGACGACGACCCGCACCGGCTGGTCGCAGCCTGGGTGGAGTCCTGGGACGCGACGCAGGCCCGGTCGGCCGCGCAGCTCGCCGACATCGCGGCCGGCGACCGGTACGAGCTGGCGGAGCTGCTGGTCGCCGTCCGGACGCTGCGCGGACTCCGCAAGCGCCGCCAGGCCCGCCGCCTTCCCCGCCCGGCGAAGTAGCGGGGTATCAGCGCCTCTGGGGGTCTCTAGCCGTGACGCTAGAGACTCGTAGAAGGCCTCAGAGGGCGGGACGGCGCTCGCCGAAGCGGGTGGCCTGCTCGAAGGCGTGGCCCACCTCGAGCACCGTCCGGTCGGCGCGCGGCTCCGCGATGACCTGCAGCCCCACCGGCAGGCCGTCGTCGGTGAAGCCGCCGGGCACCGAGAGCGCGGGGCAGCCGGTCGCCGAGACGAGCGTGCAGGAGCGCATCCACTCGAGGTAGTTCTCCTGCGGGACCCCGGCGATCTCGGTCGGGTACTCCATCTCGACCGGGAACGGCAGCACCTGCGTGGTCGGCGCGAGCAGCACGTCGTAGCGCTCGAAGAACGCCACCACCCGCTCGTACAGCGTCGTGTGCAGCTGCTCCGCGCGGGCGAGATCGGGCCCGGTGAGCTTGGCACCCATCTCGGCGTTCCAGCGGATCGACTCCTTGACCTTCTCGGGCGACCGCCGCGAGATCTCCCCGAACGACGCCTCGAACAGCCAGGCCCGCAGCGTCCCGAACACCTCGTCGGCGCCGTCCAGCTCCGGGCACGCCTCCTCCACCGCGGCACCGAGCGACTCGAACACGCCCACCGCCGGGGCCAGCGCCGCGCGGACCGCGGGGTCCACCGTCACCCGCCCGCCCAGGTCCGGTGCCCAGGCCACCCGGAGACCGGCCAGCGACGACGGCAGGGGCGCGGCGAAGCCGGCGGGGTCGTCCGACAGCGCGATCGGCACGCGGCGGTCCGGCCCCGCCAGCACCGAGAGCTGCAGGGCGACGTCGGCCACCGTCCGGCCCATCGGCCCCTGGACCGACAGCTGCGACCACGCGATCGGCGCCGGCCACGTGGGCACCCGTCCGGGCGTCGGCCGAAGCCCCACCACGTTGCAGAAGGCCGCCGGATTGCGCAGCGAGCCGCCCATGTCGCTGCCCTCGGCCAGCGGCACGAGGCCGGCGGCCAGCGCGGCCGCGGCCCCGCCCGACGACCCGCCGGCGGACAGCCCGTGCCGGTACGGGTTGTGCGTGACCCCGAAGATCGGGTTGAAGGTGTGCGAGCCGGCGGCGAACTCCGGCACGTTGGTCTTGCCCACCCGGATCGCCCCGGCCGCCTTCAGGCGCGCCACCACCAGTTCGTCCCGGAGCGGCACGGTGTCGGCGTGCAGCGGCGACCCCCACGTCGTCCGCATGCCGCCCGTGGCGTGGGTGTCCTTGTGCGCCACCGGCAGCCCGTGCAGGGGGCCGACCTCCTCGCCCGCGGCGAGCGCCGCGTCCGCGGCGTCGGCGGCCGCCCGCGCTCCATCGGCATCCAGCGTGACGACGGCGTTGAGGGCGGGGTTCAGCCGGTCGATGCGGGCCAGGTGCGCGTCGAGGAGCTCGCGCGCGGAGATCTCCCGCGCGCGGAGCATCGCGGCGAGCTCGGTCGCCGGCCGGAGGCACAGGTCGTCGGTGGCAGTGGTGGTGACGGCGCTCACGGAGCGAGCTTGTCACGGCCCCGCGCGCGTGCGGTCACCTCGCCCGGGGAACGATGGTCGCGATGACCGAGAACCAGGACCGCGCCCGCGACGACGGCCCCTCCTTCGAACGCCTGGGCCTGCGTCCGGAACTGCTGGGTGCCCTGGCCGCCCTCGGGTACGAGGAACCCACGCCGATCCAGGAGGAGGCGATCCCGCCGCTGGCCGAGGGGCGGGACCTGCTGGGGCAGGCCGCCACCGGCACCGGCAAGACCGCCGCCTTCGCCCTGCCGGTGCTGCAGCGGCTCACTGCGCACCGCGCCGAGCGCGCGCCCGTGGCCCTGATCCTCGTGCCCACCCGCGAGCTCGCCGTGCAGGTGTCCGAGGCGCTGCACCGGTACGGCCGGGAACTCGGTGCCCGCGTCCTGCCGGTGTACGGCGGCGCCCCGATCGGCCGGCAGCTGCGCAGCCTGGAATCGGGGGTCGACGTCGTCGTCGCCACGCCGGGCCGGGCCCTGGACCTCGTCCAGCGGGGCAGTCTGCAGCTGGGCGACGTCGCGACCGTCGTCCTGGACGAGGCCGACGAGATGCTCGACATGGGCTTCGCCGAGGACCTCGAGGCCATCCTCGACGAGACGCCGGAGACCCGGCAGACCGTGCTCTTCTCCGCGACGATGCCCCGCCGGCTCGATGCCCTGGCCCGCCGGCACCTGCGGGATCCGGTCCGGATCACGATCGCCCGGGAGAAGGCGCCCGCCGGGGAGGCGCCCCGGGTCCGGCAGACCGCCTACGTCGTCCCTCGGGCGGCCAAGCCGGCGGCCCTCGGCCGGATCCTGGACATCGAGGCTCCGGCGGCGGCGATCGTGTTCTGCCGCACCCGCGAGGAGGTCGACTCCCTCACCGAGACGCTCAACGGCCGCGGCTACCGCGCCGAGGCGTTGCACGGCGGGATGAGCCAGGAGCAGCGCGACCGGGTGATGGCCCGGCTGCGGGGCGGCACCGCCGACCTCCTGGTCGCCACCGACGTCGCGGCCCGCGGGCTGGACATCGAGCAGCTCACCCACGTCGTCAACTACGACGTCCCTTCGGCGCCGGAGTCGTACGTGCACCGGATCGGCCGGGTGGGGCGAGCCGGGCGCGAGGGCGTGGCCATCACGCTGGCCGAGCCCCGGGAGCACCGCATGCTCAAGACCATCGAACGGGTCGCCGGAGCGCCGATCTCGGTACAGACGGTCCCCACGGTCGCCGACCTGCGGGCCCGGCGCCTGGACCTCACCCGGGCCGCGCTGCGCGAGAGCCTTCTCGGCGACGACCTCGCCCGGTTCCGCGTCGTCGTCGAGACGCTGGCCGACGAGTTCGACCTCATGGAGGTCGCGCTCGCGGCGGTCAAGCTCGCCCACGAGGCCGGGGGAGGGGCCGACGACGAGGAGGACATCCCGCAGGTCACGTTCCGCGCCGACTCCGGGCGGCGGCCCGAGGCCCGGGGGAGTGCCCGCGGTGACGGGCCACGGGCGCGGCGCTCCTCCGGCGGGCCGGCCGCCCGCCTGTTCGTCGGCGCCGGGCGCGAGGCCGGTATCCGTCCTGGCGACCTCGTCGGCGCGATCACCGGCGAGACCGGGCTGACCGGTCGCGACATCGGCGCCATCGAGATCCATCAGCGGTTCGCACTGGTGGAGGTGCCGGAGAACGCCGCGGACGAGGTCATCCGGGCCCTGAAGTCGACGATGATCAAGGGGCGCAAGGCGACGATCCGCCGCGACAACGCAAGGACCCCCTGACCCCACCACTCACAGGTCGCGGCGGGATCCTGCAGAGGCCCGCACCCGGCCGTTCAGCCCGCGGGGTCGGCCGGTACGTTCGGCGGCACCCGGGTCGGCCCCGCCTCGGCCGGCCGGGGGCGGTCCTGCGGGTGCAGCCGGACCGCCACGACCGCGACGTCGTCGTCGGGATGCCCGTCGACCATCCGATCGAGCACCTCGTCGAGCATCTCCTGCAGCGGGCGGTCGGCCAGCTCCACCAGGGCGTCCCGCAGCCGCACCAGGCCGGCGTCGAGGTCGGCGTCCCGGCGCTCGACCAGCCCGTCGGTGTAGAGCAGCACCGTCGCCCCGCGGTCGAGCGTCACCACGGACTCCCGCCGTTGGACGTCCGGGTCGACCCCCAGCAGCAGGTCGCCCTTCCAGCTGGCCAGCTCGGCCACGCTGCCGTCCGGGTTGAGCACCAGCGGCGGGAGGTGGCCGGCGTTGGCCCAGCGCATACGGGTGACCCCGCGCGCGAGCTCGTCCCGGGTCTGCTCGAACCGGGCGACGGCGGCGGTGGCAAGGGTCCGGGTCTGCAGCGTGGTCATGGAGGCGTCCAGGCCGCGGAGCACCTCGACGGGACCCGCGTCGCTGTAGGTGGCGATCCCCCGGAGCAGGCCGCGCAGCTGTCCCATCGCCGCCGCGGCGGCGGTGTCGTGGCCGACCACGTCGCCGATCACGAGCATCGTCGAGCCGCTCGGCTGGAGGAAGGCGTCGTACCAGTCGCCACCCACGCGGGCGGCCTCGGCCGCGGGCAGGTACCGCACCGCGATCTCGGCGTGGTCGGGTTCCGGTGGCTCGGTCAGCAAGCTCCGCTGCAGCCCCTCGGCGAGCTGCTGCTGGGCGTTGTAGAGACGTGCGTTGTCCAGGGCCAGCCCCGCCCGGTCGGCGACGTCCTGCGCCATGGCGAGGTCCTCGTCCTCCACCCCCGTGATGGCACGGAAGTAGAGCGTCAGCAGGCCCAGGATGCGACCCCGGCCGCGCATGGGGAGGACGGCCGCCGACTCCGGCCGCAGGACGGTGAGCAGGTCCCTGGCCTCACCGGGCAGGAGCATGTCCGTCACCGTGCGCCCCCGCTCGCGGACGGGCTCGCCGCTGAGCAGTGCACGCGCCACGGGCGAGGTCGCGGGCATCGACTCCAGGCGCACCGCGGTGTAGCGCTCCAGAACCGGCCGGGAAGCGGAGTCGATGTGCCACGAGCCCACGTCCCGTGGCCGCCCGTCCGGGTCCACGATCGTGACGACGGCGAAGTCGGCGAGCGAGGGGACGACGAGGCGCGGGAGGTGCGCGGCCGCGGCCTGCGCGTCCAGCGTGCCGGCGAGCTCGGCGCTCACCCGGGCGAGGATCGCCAGGCGCTCGGCGGAACGGGTGGCCTGCTCCTGCATCCGCCGGCGCTCGGTGATCTCGGTGAAGTACACGGACAGGCCGTCCGGGCTGGGCCACGCGCGCAGCTCGTACCAGCCCTCCAGGGGTGCGGGGTAGTACGCGTCGAAGGCGACGGGCTGCCCGGTGCGGACGGCGCGGCGGTAGCTGTCCTCGAAGATGCTGTTCACCGCCGCCGGCCAGTCCTCCCAGATCACCCGCCCCAGGAGGTCGTCGCGGCTGCGCCCGAGCAGGCGCTCGGCCTCGGCGTTCACGTGCGTGAACCGCCACTCGCGGTCGAGGCTGTAGAAGCCGGCGGGCATGGCCTCGAGCACGCGGGTGAGGCGGGTCGCGGCCTCGCGCTCGCCCGTGGTGTCGTAGGCCGCGCCGATCACGCGGACGGCGCGGCCGTCCGGGCCGGCGAGGGCGCGGCCCCGGGCGTGCACCCAGCGGGTGTCCCCGTCGGGCAGGACGACGCGGTACTCGGCGTCGTACTCGCTGCAGGTGGCGATGGAGTGCTCGAGCGTCTCGCTGACGCGGTCCAGGTCGTCGGGGTGCAGGCGGGCGTTGAACGCCTCGATGCTCCGGTCGAAGGTCTCGGCGTCGTACCCGAACATGCGGATCAGCTGTTCGTCCCACGCCAGCTGACCGGTGGCCAGGTCCCAGTCGAACGTGCCCACGCCGCCGGCGTCGATCGCCAGCCCCCAGCGCACCCGGTCGTGTTCGTACTGGCGGACCAGCGCCGACAGCTCCAGCTCGGTGACGGCCGACTCCGCCAGCTGGCGCAGTGTCGCGACGTCGTCCTCGGACCACTCGCGCGCTTCAGGGCCGAAGACGCAGAGCGCTCCGATCACCTGGCCCCCCATCCCGAGCAAGGGGGTGCCGAGGTAGGCGCCGACCTGCCCCGAGACCACCGGAGGCAGGCTCCGGACCCGCTCGTCGGTCCGCGCGTCCGCGACCACCAGCGCTCCGGCGCCGGCGGCCGTGACCGTGCAGAGCGACTCGTCGAGCGGGCTCCGGGTGCCGACGGTCCCGGCTGGGAGACCGTCGCCGGCCGCCACGAGCTGGACGTCGGTCAGCAGGGACACCTGGCTGGCGACGGTGCCCAGCAGGCGCGCGGCCAGCTGGGCCAGCCGGTCCAGGGCCCGGGAGCCGCCGTCGACCGGCAGCAGCCGCCGGGCCTCGTCGAGGCGCGCCGGATCGCTGGTCAGCCGGGCCGCGGCGCGTTCACCGGGGAGCGACCGATCCGTGGAGACGTCCACCGATGCCTTTCCGTCCCGGTCGACCCGGGAGACGCATGGGAGCGCGACCACGGAGTTGGAGCGGCGCCCTCGGCTCCCAGTTACTCATGGAGTCTTGGTTGCGCGCAACCAACCTGACGGATATCACGTCGCCCGCGGGTCGCGGATCACGGAGCCGGGACGACCAGCGTGAGCCGCGTGCCACCGTCATGTTCCACGTGCAACCCCGCGCGCCTCAGCAGGCTCCGCAGTCGCACGACGTCCCCGGGCTCGGCGGCCGACAGGGCGAGCAGCCGGGCCACCCGGCCCTTGTGCGCCTTGTTGAAGTGGCTGACCACCGAGCGGGTGCCGTCGGGCCGCTCGCTGAGCACGTCGACCGTCACGGCACCCCCAACCGGGGCGAGGGCCGTGTAGGACCCGCTGCGCAGGTCGACGACGAGCTCGTCGACCGCCGCCAGCACGGGCGTCAGCGCCGGCCTCCAGAGCGCGCGCAGGGTGGGCAGGCCGGGGAGCGCGGACCCGGCGGAGAGCCGGTAGGCGGGGATCGGGTCGTCGCCGCGGACGAGCCCGAAGAGGGCGGAGCCGACGGCGAGCCGCCGGCCGGCCCGGGCGCGCTGGGCACGCGTCATCGAGGCGACGTCGAGTGCGTCGTAGAGCACGCCGGTGTACCGCTCCAGGGCCGGCCGGGTCGGGCTGGTCCACAAGGTGGCGTTGCGCTCGATCTCGGCGTCCTGCTTCGGCGACAGGCCCAGGGCCGCCCGTGCGGCCGGGACGTCGCCGGCGAGCTCCACCACGGCCTCGGCGATCTCCGCGCGCACCGGCGTCAGCTCGGGAGCGCTCAGCGCCGCGAGGTCCAGCGCTGCGCCGTCCCCACCGGGGGCCTTGGTCTCCGACGGCGGCAGCAGTACGAGCACGGGAGGGAACGGTACGTGTCGCCGTTGCCCCGCTGCACGGCCATGGGCAGGTCGTGAACGGGCCGCACTGGCTACGCCGTGTAGCGACAGGCGGAGGCGCCCGACCGCCAGGAGCCCCGAGGGGCTTTCCCCGGCCCTCCGGTCGAAGACTGAGAGGCCCGCGGCACCTCCCTGGAGGCTTCAGTGGACGCCGGCCTCGCCCGTCGCCTGGCCGCCGAGGCCCTCGGCACCGGCCTGCTGATCATCTTCGGTCCGGGCAGCGTGGTCGCCGCCCTGGCTGTCGGGGACGGCAGCCTGGACTTCGCCGGGCTCGGCATGATCGCGCTGTCGTTCGGCCTGGTCGTGGCCATCGTCATCTATGCCTTCGGCACCACCTCCGGGGCGCACATCAATCCCGCGGTGACCGTGGCGCTCGCGGCCACCCGGCGCTTCCCCTGGCGGGAGGTCGGGCCTTACGTCCTTGCGCAACTCGTCGGCTCTGCGCTCGGCGGCCTGCTGATCGTGGCTGCCTACGGCGTGGTGTCGGTGGACGTCAGCAACGTCGGCTCGGTGTCCTTCGGCGAGGGCGTCGGCTACGGGCGGGCGATCCTCGTCGAGGCGCTGGCCACCTTCCTCCTGATGCTGACGATCATGGCCATGGCCGTCGACAAGCGCGCTCCGGCGGGCTGGGCGGGGCTGATGATCGGCCTCTCGGTCACCTGCCTGGTCCTGGTCTTCGCCCCGCAGACCGGTGCCGCGGTCAACCCCGCCCGCGCCTTCGGCCCGTTCGCCGCCTCCGCGCTCGTCGGCGGCGACGTGCCGTGGAGCCAGATCTGGGCCTACGTCATCGGCAGCGTCGTCGGCGCCCTCCTTGCGGCGGTGGTCTACGACCTGCTCGCCCGGCCGCGGGCGGCGGAGGCCGAAGAGCCCGCCGCGGCGGCCGTGGAGCCGCCGCAGGGCGCGCAGGGCGACGTCGTCGGACGACGGGTCGGCGAAGGGGAACGAGGCTCCGGGCGCACCGGGGCGGCGGGGACCGCCGGCGACATCGCGGCCCCGCGCACCCCGCCGGGAGGAGACACCCCCGCTGATCGGCGCGGGTGACGACGGATGCTGCCGGCCCGGGCGCGGGCCGGCCGGACGCAGAGGAAGGAGCGCCGTGGCTGGCAACAAGGCCGTCAGGTACATGGGTGCGGGCAAGGTGGAGATCGCCGATCTGGACTATCCGAAGCTGGAGCTGTCATCCGGCCCGGGTGTGCATCCGTCCAACGTGGGTCGCAAGACCCCGCACGGCGTGATCCTGAAGACCGTCACCACCAACATCTGCGGCAGCGACCAGCACATGGTCCGCGGGCGGACGACGGCCCCGGAGGGGCTGGTGCTGGGCCACGAGATCACCGGTGAGATCGTCGAGAAGGGGCCGGACGTCGAGTTCCTGCGCGAGGGCGACATCGTCAGCGTGCCCTTCAACATCGCATGCGGCCGCTGCCGCAACTGCAAGGAGGGCAAGACCGGGATCTGCCTGACGGTCAACCCGGACCGGCCCGGCTCGGCGTACGGGTACGTCGACATGGGCGGCTGGACCGGTGGCCAGGCCGAGTACGTGATGGTTCCGTACGCCGACTTCAACTGCCTGAAGTTCCCCGACCGGGACCAGGCGTTGGAGAAGATCCGGGACCTGACGATGCTCTCGGACATATTCCCGACCGGCTACCACGGCTGCTACACGGCGGGCGTGACCACCGGATCGACGGTGTACATCGCCGGCGCGGGACCGGTGGGCCTGGCGGCGGCCGCCTCGGCGCAGCTGCTCGGCGCGGCCGTCGTCATCGTCGGCGACCTCAACGCCGACCGGCTGGCCCAGGCGCGCAGCTTCGGATGCGAGACGGTCGACGTCTCCCAGGGCGACCCCAAGGACCAGATCGAGCAGATCCTCGGCGTCCCCGAGGTCGACTGCGGCGTGGACGCCGTGGGCTTCGAGGCGCGCGGCCACGGGAAGGACGCCGCCCACGAGGCGCCGGCGACCGTGCTCAACTCCCTGATGGACATCACCCGCGCCGGCGGCGCTCTCGGAATTCCGGGGCTCTACGTGACCGGTGATCCGGGCGCCGCCGACGAAGCGGCGAAGACCGGGTCCCTGTCGATCCGGCTGGGGCTCGGCTGGGCCAAGTCGCACGCCTTCACGACCGGGCAGTGCCCGGTGATGAAGTACAACCGTCAGCTGATGATGGCAATCCTCTACGACCGGGTGCAGATCGCGAAGGCGGTCAACGCCGAGGTGATCCCGCTCGAGGAGGCTCCCCGCGGCTACCAGGAGTTCGACCAGGGCGCAGCCAAGAAGTACGTACTCGACCCGCACGGGATGGTGGCGAGCACGGCTGCCTGACAGGCGGAGCCGGACCCGAGGTGCGGCCTGACGCTGACGGTCCGTGGGGACCTCCGGTACCCGGTCCCCACGGACTACTCGGCGAGGTACCCCACCACTGGTGCGTGGTCGCTGGCGCCCGTGCATGCTGCTGGACCTGCGCCGCTCACTGCTCGACCCGCCGGCCCCACTCCGACCGCGAGCGGATGACATCTCCGCGCCGCCCGGAACCGTCGCGGTCCGTCGCCTGACATCCCCGACGAGCAGAGCCCACGTCCGGCGATGTGCGCCGCACCTGAGACGCGATCAGGGTGTCCCCCCTTCGGCGGCTGCGGGCGTTGAATGGCCACGGTGCGTGCCGCGCGCGCCTCTCCAGCAACCGAGGAGCGGCTGGTCATGCAGGAGTCTTCCGCGGTCACCGATGCGTGGCTCAGATTCTGCGACGGTGTCACCCATGGACGTGTCGACCGGTTCGACGACATCGTCTCGAAGGAGGCCACGTCAATCGTCGGCACCGCCCCTGGGGAGGTGGTGACCGATCGAGCCGGCATGCGGTTCGGTTTCGAGACCGAGGGGGTCACCCTTACGAGCCGTCGTGCTGTCGGCTTCGAGGAGGGGTCCCTCGGTTGGGTCACCGACGAACCGCGGTTCGGCTTTCCGGACGGCACGGGCATGGACTGCCGGGTGACCGCCGTCCTCCGGAAGGAGGGCCCAGCGTGGCGGCTGGTCCATGCGCACTTCTCCGTGGGCGTGCCGGACGACGAGGTCGTGAGCCTTCAGCAGCGGTGGTCGTCCGCACGTTGACCTGCGCGCCGCGACAGGTGTGACCTTCGGTGAGTGTCGGGCCCTCCGGACGGCGGCACTGCGTGGGCTGACGATCGGCCGGCTCCGAGCTCCTGCTCCGCGTTCCCCACGCCCGGGTGGGCGTAGTGACCGCTGAGTTCCTACGGCCGCCGGTCGAATCGGCTCTCACGCGGCTGCGGGGATCAGGCCCAACTGCGTCATGAAGGCCAGCTGGTCGACGTAGACGTGGACCGAGGCGATGCGGTCCCCCGGGATCCTCGCGACCGCCGCGAACGGCAGGCTGACGGTCCGCCCGCTCGGCGGCAGTTCTCCGCCCGGGGTGACGAGCGGCCCGTCTTGCGTGCCGCACCACATGCCCTCGAGCAGCACCGTGTCGCCCGCGGTCACCACGTGCACCAGCTCGTGCCGGCTGCCGGGGAAGGGTGCGCCCATTCCGGCGAGGAACTCGGCGACTGACTCGCTGCCGCGCACGGAGGCGACCGGGTGCGCGAACTCGCAGTCGGGGGTCAGCACCCGTGGCAGGGCCGCGAAGTCCTTGTCGTCGATCAGGTCGATCATGCGCTCCACGAGCGCCTGCCGTGCCTCCACGTGAACCACCCACTGCGGCTGGGATCAGCTGACCCCTCAGAGCCTGCAGCCCCCTGACGTGACGGTCATCGGGAGTTCTCCCCATCTTCGAGGGAGTTCACGAGGCCGTGTTCCATCGCGAACAGCGTGGCTTCCGCCCGGGTGGAGACGCCGATCTCGGCGCATATGTGCTGGAGGCGAGCGTCGACGGTCCTCGGCGAGACCGTCAGCCGGCGGGCGATCTCGCGGATCGGTCCGGCCCCGGGCCACGTGGTGCAGCACCTCCACCTCGCGAGCGGTCAGCCCGGCGACCCAGCCATGACGCCGCCTGTGCGGTCGGCCGGCCGGACGCCCATACGGTCCGCTAGTCGGCGAGCTCGACCACCACGGGGGCGTGGTCGCTGGCGCCCTTGCCCTTGCGCTCCTCGCGGTCGATGCGCGCCCCGGTCACCCGGCCGGCGAGCGCGGGTGATCCGAGCACGAAGTCGATCCGCATGCCCTCGCGGCGGGGAAAGCGCAGCTGCGTGTAGTCCCAGTAGGTGTAGACGCCCGGCCCCGGCGCGTACGGCCGCACGACGTCGGTGAACCCGGCGTCGACGATCGCGCGGAAGGCCGCGCGCTCGGGCGGGGAGACGTGGGTGGAGTGCGAGAAGACGGACATGTCCCACACGTCGTCGTCCTCCGGCGCGATGTTCCAGTCGCCGACGAGGGCGATCTGGGCGTCGGCGTCGGCGGCCAGCCAGCCGGCCGCCGTCGTCCGCAGGCTCGCCAGCCACTCGAGCTTGTACAGCAGATGCGGATCGGCGAGCGTCCGCCCGTTGGGCACGTAGAGGCTCCACACCCGCACGCCGCCGCACGTGGCTCCGAGAGCGCGGGCCTCGGGCGTAGGGTCCTGCCCCTCCTTCGACGACCAGGAGGGCATGCCCGCGAAGCCGATCTCGACGTCCTCGATGCCGACGCGGGACAAGATCGCGACGCCGTTCCACTGGGAGTGGCCCACGTGCGCGACCTCGTAGCCGAGGGCGTTGAACACCATCTCGGGGAACTGGTCGTCGCGGCACTTGGTCTCCTGCAGGGCCACGACGTCGACGTCGCTGCGCTGCAGCCATGCGGCCACCCGGTCGGCTCGTGAGCGGATGGAGTTCACGTTCCAGGTCGCCAGGCGCACGGAAGTCCACGTTACGTCTCGGCCTGAGGCGAGGCGGAGCGGTACCCCGGACCGCGCCGGAGCAGGAACGGAGTGCGCCGAGGGGCGTTCGGGTCGCGAGATGGGCGTGCGCGCAGACCGTCAGCAGTTGGTCCTGGGCTACACCTGGACGGGGACCTCGCCCCTGGCCGCCATGCGGGCGCGCAGCCGCTCGCGGCCCTCCACGAACCTGGTCGCCTGGGCGTCGAGACCGGCGAGGAAGGCGGCGAGCTCCTCGCGCGCCCTCTCCCCCTCCGGGCCGAAGTCCGTGCGGTCGAACACCTTCCAGGTGCGCAGGATCGGGCTGACCACCTCGTCGTGGTGCAGCCGGAGGTCGTAGATGCCCGCCTTGGCGATGATCGTGGAGTTCTTGCGGAAGTTGGCCATGTTCGCGCCGGGCATCTCGAAGTTCATGACCTCCTTGGCCACGGCCTTCATCATCTCGTCGGGGTCGATGTCGAACGCCGCGGTGACCAGGTTCCGGTAGAAGATCATGTGCAGGTTCTCGTCGGTGGCGATGCGGGCGAGCAGCTTGTCCGCGACCGGGTCGCCCGTCGCCCGGCCCGTGTTGCGGTGCGACACCCGCGTCGCGAGCTCTTGGAACGACACGTAGGCGACCGCCTCCAGCGGGGACTTGTCGCCGGAGTCGTAGCCGAGGGTCATGTAGTCCATCCGCGCCCGCTCCAGGGCGACCGGGTCCACCCCTCGGGTGACCACGAGGTAGTCGCGGATGGCGATGCCGTGCCGGCCCTCCTCCGCCGTCCACCGGCCGACCCACTGGCCCCAGGCGCCGTCCCGGCCGAACCGGGTGGCGATCTCCCGGTGGTAGCTGGGCAGGTTGTCCTCGGTGAGCAGGTTGACGAACATCGCGGCCTTCGCCGTCTCGTCCAACTTGGACTGCTCCGGGGACCAGTCCTCCCCGCCGAGGAAGGCGAAGTTTCGGCCCTCGTCCCACGGCACGTAGTCGTGCGGGTGCCACTCCTTGGCCATCCGGATGTGCCGGTCGAGGTTCTCGGCGACCACCGGCTCGAGCTCGGTCAGGACTGCCGCGTGCGGGGGTGTCTGGGGCATCGGGTCCTCCGGAGGGGTGCCGCTCGACCTACGCCGGCGTAACCTACGCCGTCGTAACCAACGACCGTGGTCAGGGAGGGGTTCCCCGGACCGGCCCTGCCTACTCGTCGCCGCCGGGTCCCGGGCCCGGTCGTCCGTCCAGGGGACGCCGCGCCCGCACATCGGTGGGACCATGACGCCATGACCGGGCGGTGCGTGGCGACGGTCGGCGCGTGAGCGCCGGCGCTGACTCCCCTGCCGACGGTTTCTCCGGGGGAGCCACCGTGCTCCGGCCGCCCCGGCCCCGGCACCGCCGGGGCCGCAGCTTCCGCGCCGCGCTCGGTCTCACCGCCCTCGGCGCCGTCCTCCCCGGAATCGCGTTCCTCGCGGCCGGCCGCCGGGTGCTGGGCGCACTCACCCTCGTGTTCTTCCTGGTCGTCGTCGGCGCAGCCGGGTGGGCGGCCACCGCCGGCCGGCAGACCGCCGTCCGGGCCGCCGTCGACACCGACCGGCTGCTCTGGATGGTCGGCGCGGTGGCCGCACTGGCGCTGCTGTGGATGGTCGTGGTGGTCGCCGGCTACCGCATGCTGGTCCCGGCCGGCATCTCCCGCGGCCGGCGGGTGGTCGGAGCGCTCGTCGTGTTCCTGCTGCTGGCGGCAGCGGTGGTGCCGGCGGTCATGGGAAGCCGGCTGGCCTTCGCGCAGCGGGAGCTGATCGCCGGGGTCTTCGAGGAGGACGGCGAATCGGCGACCGTCGTCGACACCCCGGACCCCTTCGGCGACCAGGAGCGCGTGAACGTGCTGCTCCTCGGCGGCGACGGGGGCGAGGGGCGCGAGGGGGTCCGCACGGACACCGTGGTGGTGGCCAGCATCGCCACCGAGACGGGCGACACGACGCTGTTCAGCCTGCCGCGCAACCTGGAGGACCTGCCCTTCCCGGCCGACAGCCCGCTGGCCGAGGTCTATCCCGAGGGCTTCGACGCCGGCTCGGAGAGCGAGAGCCTCCTCAACGCCGTCTACCGCAACGGCCCCGCCCAGTACCCCGACATCCTCGGCCCGACCGACCACCCGGGGGCCGACTTCCTCAAGCTCGGCGTCGGCGAGGCCCTCGGCCTCGACATCGACTACTTCGTGCTGGTCAACCTCGACGGTTTCAGCCGGCTGGTCGACGCGCTCGGCGGCATCACGGTCAACGTGAACTACTACGTGCCCATCGGGGGCGATCCCGGCACCGGCTCGCTGCCCGACGACTACATCGAGCCGGGCCCGGACCAGCGCATGGACGGCGCCCGGGCGCTCGCCTTCGCCCGCGGCCGGTTCGGCCTCACCGACTACGACCGCATGGACCGGCAGCGCTGCACGATCGACGCCATCATCCAGGCTGCCGACCCGGTCACGCTCCTCCGCCAGTACCAGGAGCTGGCGGCCACCACCCAGGACATCGTGAGCACCGACATCCCGCGGTCGGCGCTGGACGACTTCGTCGACCTGGGCTTCCTGGTCAAGGACGCGGACGTGCGCAGCGTCGTCTTCGACGCAACCGTGATCGACCCCGCGTACCCCGACTACGACCTCATGCGGCAGATCGTCCGGGACGCCATCACCCCGCCGGCGGCGGAGAGCACCGCCGCCGGATCGTCGGCCGCGTCGGCGGCGCCGTCGTCCGAGGCGGTGGAACCGGTGGCGCCCACGGCCGGCGGAGTGGCCGCCGCCGCCACGACGACCGGCCCCGCGACGGACGTGCGCGACGCCTGCGCCTACGACCCGGCGCGGGCGCAGGAGGCGATCGCGCAGGGCGAGCCGCCCACCCGCGGGGACTGACCGCCGCCGGTTACATGCTGGCGATCTGGATCAGGTTGCCGCAGGTGTCGTCCAGGACGGCGGTGGTCATCGGCCCCATCGAGAGCGGCTCCTGGGTGAAGGTGACGCCCAGTCCCTTCAGCCGGTCGAACTCCGCGTGGACGTCGGCGACCGCGAAGGACGTGAATGGCATGCCGTCGGCGACCAGCGCCTCCTTGAACGGCCGGGTCGCGGGGTGCTCGTCGGGCTCGAGCACGAGTTCCACGCCGTCGGGCTCCTCCGGGGAGACGACGGTCAGCCACCGGTGCTCCCCCACGGGGAACTCGGTCTTCTTCACGAAGCCGAGGATCTCGGTGTAGAAGCGGAGCGCCTTGTCCTGGTCGTCCACGAACACGCTGGTCAGATTGATGCGCACGGCCGTCTCCTCAGGGGTCGATGTGCCACCGCTCGGTGATGATCCGGAGGGGCGCCGTGTCCAGGTCGTGGAACTTGTAGCGACCCTCGCGGCGGGTCCGCACGAGGCCCGCGGCCTCGAGCACGTCCAGGTGCTGGGAGACCGCCTGCCGGGTCGAGCCGAGACCGTGCCGGCCGATCAGCCGGCTGCACAGCTCGAACAGCGTCTGGCCGTTCCGCTCCTGGAGCTCGTCGAGGATGGCGCGCCGGGTCGGATCCGCGAGGGCCTTGAACACATCGCCCACGGACGAACGATAGGCAAGCATGCGCTTGCCTGACAACCCCCTCAGCCGGTCAGGACGACGTCGTCGAACGACCGCAGCTCCACCCAGGCACCGGGCCCCGGCCCCGCCCCGGTGAGAGCCGGCTGCATCAGGTCGGCGACCGCCAGCTGGTCGAGCAGCACCCCGGTGAGCGTCCCGATGTCGGCGACCGGGACCTGGAAGGTGCGGAAGGGCCCCAAGGGCGGGGCCGCCCCGGGAACGGCCTCCTCCAGCGCGGCTCCGAGGTCGTCGAGCAGTGGGGTCTGGTCGAGCACGTAGCCGGTCGCCGCGAGGGCCCCGTCCTGCACGAAGGCCACCACCTTCCAGAACCGCAGCGGTACCTGGATGCCCCGGTACGGCGGATCCGCTGGGTCCAGGACGGGGCCGGCGAGGACCACGAACTTCCGGTCGAAGGCGTCGGCGTGCTCCTGCACGTACTCCTCCAGGCCCAGCCACAGCTCCCGGCCCTGGTTGAACAGCTTGTTCTGCGGTGCGGCGTTGGGGAAGTAGAAGGTGTCGGCCTCGGCCTGCCGGGCCTCCTCGTCGGTGTCCCCCCACGCGGACGACGCGCGCATGACCAGGTGGCCGCGGTCGAGATCGTTGTCGGCGTAGACCGGCGGACCGGCCTGCAGCTCCGCCGCGAGCCGGGGGTCGAGCCGCCAGTCATCGGTGCGGTCCACCTGGCGCAGCCGCGCGCCGTCCATGGCGAGCGCGGTCACTGCGGCGAACCGACGGTCGGGGCGGAACAGCACGCTGTAGTGCAGGTAGCGCAGCCCCACCGTCGGCTCGGGGGTGTCGAGCGTGGGCATCGGCACGTCGACGCCCAGGAAGGCGGGGTCGTACCCGGCCCGGTCGTCGAGCTCGTGCGCCGTCGATGGAGCGGCCACGTCCGTCATGGTGGAACGCTAGGACCGCCTCTGGGCCGGTCGGAAGGAGGTCCCGCGCGGCACGGGGAAACGGTCGCGGGAGGATGGGCCCGTGGCTGCCGAGGTCCGTGCCGTGTCCGAGGTCCGTGCGGTGTCCGAGGTCGATGACGTCCTCCGGCAGGAGCTGCTGACCTGCTGGACGGAGGTCAGCAACGCCGGCGGCGCCGTCGGCTTCGTGCCTCCTGTGACGGAGCATGAGGTCGCGCCGGTCCTCGAGCGGCTGCTGGAGGGCGTCCGGTCCGGCCGCGACGTGCTCGCGGTGCTCACCGTGGACGGCGCCACGGCCGGGTTCGCCGCGCTCGTCGGCTCCTCCAGCCCCTTGCGCCGGCACTGGGCCACCGTGCTCCGGGTGCAGGTCCACCCCTCCTGGCAGGGGCAGGGCCTGGGGCGGGTGCTCATGGGTGGGGTGCACGACATCGCGCGGAGCAGGGGCCTGGAGTTCCTCCACCTGGGCGCGCGCGGAGGCACGGGGGTGGACGCCTTCTACCGGGGGCTGGGCTACACCGAGGTCGGTCGCGTGCCCGGCGCGATCCGGGTGGCACCGGGGGACGACCGCGAGGAGATCCTGCTCGTCCACCGGCTCTGACCGGCTGGCAGGGTGGAGCCCATGGCAGCCCCCGTCCCCTCCGGCTCCCGCAACGCGCGCCGCGAGCGCCTGGTCGGCTTGCTCGTGCTCGGTGTCGCGCTGGTCCTGCTGGTCTCGACGCCGACCTGGTTCGCCAGCGACCAGGCCTGGGTCGGGATCGGCCAGCTGGCCCTCGGCGTCGTCCTCGCGGCGGTGGGCGCCTTCCTGGTCCGCCGCTCCGGACGGGGCTGAGCGCACCCTCCTCGGCCGCGCCGCCGACCGCCGCCCCGTGCCTTCCCGGCGTCCTGCCGCACGGCGGTGAGCGACGCCGGCTCGCGCGCGGCCCTGGTGACCCGTCCGTCCCTGGCGGGTCGTGGTCCGGGCGGTTCCGGTGGACCGTCGTTGCGGACCGGGGTGACCCGCACCACACTCGCGACGACGCCCGACGGGCGAGGGACGGAGGACCGGTGAAGCTGGACAAGCAGGAACTGGTGCGGCTGCTGCGCACCGAGGGTGACAACGACACCGCGGACCGGGTCGAGGGCGGCCTGCCCGACGAGATCGACACCGACCGCGACGGCGACACGCTGGACTCCCTCGGACTGGACCGCACCCAGCTGATGGCGAAGCTGGCCGGGGGCGGCTTCGGGGGCAGCCTGGCCCCCTGAGGCAGGGGCCGGATCAGCGCCTGCGCAGGGTGGCGCCGAGGTCCACGGCGAGGTCCAGGAACCCGGCGACGAGGGCGGCGTCGACGTCCGCCCCGGCGGGGAAGTCGAGCGTGCGTACCTGTCGCCCGGTTCCGGACAGCCGCGCCTCCGGGTCCGGCAGCCGGGCGCCGTGCTCGAGCACCAGCTGCACGCGATCGGCCAGCGGGAAGATCGCGCAGACGAAGCCGGCGTCGGGGTCGTGGTAGTTGATCGAGTGCCAGCCCGGCCGTGCGCGCTCGGTGAACTGGGGCTGCGCCTCCAGGACGACGGTGCGCAGCCGCTGCGCGGTGGCGGCCACCGCGTCGGAGTGGTCGTCGAGCAGGGCCTCGACGGCGGGGTCCCGGGTCACGTCGGCACCCTGGCACGCGGTACGACGGAACGGCGAGGGTGGGTCCGCGGTTCCTCCGCGGACCCACCCGATCGCTCATCCCTGCCAGGGGCGTTCCCGGGCGAGCTCCTCCTTGGCCACGCCGCGGATGTGCACCGCGTCGGGGCCGTCGACGATGCGCAGCGTGCGGGCGCTGGCGTAGAAGCGCGCCAGCACCGTGTCGTTGCTGACGCCCGCACCGCCGTGCAGCTGGATCGCCCGGTCGATGACGTCGAGGGCGACCCGCGGGGCGGCGACCTTGATCGCGGAGATCTCGGTCCGCGCACCCTTGGCGCCGTACTTGTCGATCAGGTCCGCGGTCTTGAGGACGTAGAGGCGGGCCTGGTCGATCTCGATCCGGGAGAGCGCGATCGCCTCGCGGACGGTGCCCTGCTCGGACAGGGGCCGGCCGAACGCCACGCGGGCCTTCGACCGCTCGACCATGAGCGCCAGGGCCCGCTCGGCCATGCCGATGGCCCGCATGCAGTGGTGGATGCGCCCCGGGCCCAGCCGGGCCTGGGCGATCATGAACCCGTCGCCCTCGCCGGCGAGCATGTTGCTCGCCGGCACCCGGACGTCGGTGAACCGCAGCTCGGAGTGACCGTGCTGGTCCTGGTACCCGAACACCGGCAGGTGGCGGATGATCTCCAGCCCCGGGGTGTCGCGCGGGACGAGGATCATCGACTGCTGCCGGTGCGGAGCGCCCTCGGGATCGGTCTTCCCCATGACGATGAAGATCTGGCAGCGCTCGTCGGCGGCGCCCGAGGTCCACCACTTGCGCCCGTTGATCACGTAGTCGTCGCCGTCGCGGACGATCGACGTCTGGATGTTGCGGGCGTCCGACGACGCGACGTCCGGCTCGGTCATGGCGAAACCGGAGCGGATCTCGCCCTCCAGCAGCGGGTTGAGCCACCGCTCCTTCTGCTCGGGCGTGCCGAACAGCATGAGCGTCTCCATGTTCCCCGTGTCGGGGGCGCCGCAGTTCGTGACCTCCGGGGCGATGGTCGGCGACCAGCCCATGATCTCGGCGGCCGACGCGTACTCCAGGTTGGAGAGCCCGCCGAGCTCGTGGTGGAAGAGGTTCCACAGGCCGCGCTTGCGCGCCTCCACCTTCAGGTCCTCGAGGACCGGCGGGTGCTCGTGGTCGTCGTGGCCGCGGGCGGCCCGCCACTCGTCGTAGACGGGCTCGGCGGGGAAGACCTGCTCACGCATGAAGTCCCAGAGCCGGCCACAGACGTCCTCGGCTCGGGCGGAGAGGGCGAAGTCCATGCCCGCAAGGTAACGGCGGACGTGACCGGCGTCGCATCCGGGTCGCCCCCGGTCCCGGTTGCCGCAGCGAAATCAGCGCAAGCGGGGCGCGGGGCGGTCGCCGGCACACAGCCAGCAGACGACCAGCGGCGAGGCGACGGCGAGGGCCATCGCGACGATGCCGAGCACGACCGTCGGCGGCACGAGGACCGCCACCGTCACCACGACCGGGGTGAGCAGGATGACCAGGAACACGGCCCAGGCGCCTCGACCGGGGCGGGCCGTCCTCCCGTCGCCGCTGAGCAGGGCGGCCAGCCGTGGGTCGTCCCGCGCGAGGTCCTCGCCGAGCGAGCGCAGGACCGGATCGTCGTCCATGGCGGTGCCCCTCGGGTCCCGGCGGCGTCGCCTGTGCTCGGCTGCCGCCGATGGGGCTCAGTCTGCTCCTGCCGGCAGGTCCGGGGAAGACGGCTGGAGCCGGGTCCCGCCGTCCACGGGGGACGACGGGACCCGGCTCCAGCGGGTGTTCCGGCCGGCGACCGGGGCAGGTCGGATCAGACGCGGGACGAGCGGCCGGGAACGGCCTCGCGGACCGGCATCAGGGCGATGACCAGGCCCACCACCGCGGTCAGGATGTGCAGGACGTTGTCAGCCATGTTGATGCTGAGGAAGTCCCACTCCTTGTTCATGGCGATCAGGCCGTAGACGAAGGCGGCGCCGTAGCCGACGGCGAGCAGCCAGCCGTAGGTGCGCGCGCCGGCCAGCGTCCGGCCCAGCACGAGCCCGGCCACACCGATCACGATGTGCACGACGTTGTGCATGCCGTTGATCTCGAAGCCGAGCAGGGTCTCGCCCGTGTCGTGGGCGAAGAAGTCGTCGAAGCCCGTCACGAAGAATCCGACGATGCCGACGAGCAGGTAGATCGCCCCGAAGGCGAGCGAGAGGATCTCGGGAAGGGTCTTCGTCCGGCCGGTGCCGGCGCCCGCGGTTGCAGACATGGTGTCCTCCTAGTGGTGCGTCGTCCGCCAGGTGTGGGCGGGCCGACAGCAGTGGTACCCCCGACCCACCAGCGGAAACGGTTGTCGCCCGATCGAGTGGCGCACAACCGATCACCGGAGCGGCCGGGCGGCGAGGGCGTCCGCCCTCCCGGAGCCTTCGCGCGCCGCCCCCTTGTCGGTTCAGCGGGGCGCGTACGCGTCCAGCGTGGAGCGGCTGCGCCGCACGACGAAGGGACCGATGGCCAGCAGGTCGACCGGTGCCGAACCGAAGCACTCGAGGGCGTCGCGCGGGTCGTCGACCATGGGCCGGCCGGCCGTGTTCAGGCTCGTGTTCACCACCACCGGGAGGCCGGTGCGCCGCTCGAAGCACTCCAGCATCCGGGCCACCAGCGGCTCCTCCGCGCGGTCGACCGTCTGGATCCGCGCCGTCCCGTCGACGTGCGTGACGGTCGGGATGCGCTCGCGCCACTCCGGTGCGACGTCGTGGACGAACAGCATGTAGCGGGAGGGGATCGGCCCGCGGCTGAAGATCTGCGGCGCCCGCTCGGCGAGCACCATGGGCGCGACCGGGCGGAACTGCTCGCGGCCCTTCACGTTGTTCATCCGCTCGAGGTTGGCCTCGTAGCCGGGGTGGGCCAGCAGGGAACGGTGCCCCAGTGCGCGCGGGCCGTACTCACTGCGGCCCTGGAACCAGGCGACGATCCCGTTGTTCGCCAGCACCTCGGCCACGGCGTCGGCGACGTCGCGGGGGCGCTCGTAGTCGATGGCCGCCGTCCTCAGCCACTGCTCGATCTCGTCGTCGGACCAGCCGCGCCCCAGGTCGGCGCCGGGCATCGGCTCGGTCCGCTCGCCGAGCTCGCGGGCCACGTGGAGCGCGCTGCCCAGGGCCGTGCCGGCGTCGCCGGCGGCCGGCTGGACCCAGACCTCCTCGAACGGGGTCTCGGCGAAGATCCGCGTGTTCGCCACGCAGTTGAGCGCCACGCCACCGGCCAGCGTGAGGGTGCGGTCGCCGGTCCGCTCGTGCAGCCAGCGGGCCAGGTCGAGCAGGACCTCCTCGACGCGCTGCTGGACGCTCGCCGCCAGGTCGGCGTGGTCCTCGGTCCAGTCGTCGCCCTTGCGCAGGCGTGGCGCGAACTCGGAGAAGTCGATCTCCGGCGTCCGGAAGCCGCCGTCGTCGGTGGCGACGACCAGCTCCGAGAGCTCGCCGAGGAAGCGCGGCTTTCCGTAGGAGGCCATCGCCATGACCTTGAACTCGTCGCTGCTGCGCAGGAAGCCCAGGTGGTCGGTCAGGTCCTCGTAGAGCAGGCCGATGGAGTGCGGCAGCGCCTGGCCGGCGAGGACCTCCAGCCGGCCGTCGACGTAGCGGCCGGCGAGGTGGCTGTGCGCCTCGCCGCGGCCGTCGAGCACGAGGACCGAGTTGTCGGGGGTCGGCGCGGCCAGGCCGGCCGAGGCGGCGTGCGCCACGTGGTGCTTCACGTAGCGCACCGTGGCCGGGTCGAGCCCGGGGAGCGCGTGGGCGAGGAACTCCGGCGCCTTCTCCGCGTACATCTTGCGCATGACGTCGCCCGCGTCGTTCAGGCCCGATTCCTCCGGCGTGCCCATCAGCGCGGGGTCGAACGAGTAGGCGACCGCGTCCAGGTCGGCGGGGTGGATGCCCGCCTCGGCCAGGCACCAGGCGGCGGACAGCTCGGGCAGCTCCCAGGCGCTCCAGGGCAGCGGGCGCTTGCCGTGCTTGCGCCGGCTGAAGCGTTCCTCCTCCGCGGCGGCCACCACCCTGCCGTCGACGACGAGCGCTGCCGCTGGGTCGTGGTAGATCGCATTGATGCCGAGGACCTTCACGCGCGGGTTCTCCTTCTCCCAGGCGCTGAGGCGGAGGGTGACGCCCGGGTCCGCCCATGATCACGTGCCACCGGGGAAGCCGCACGTCGGAGAGACCTTGACACAGCCGGACCGCCGGTCGCGCACGCTGCACCGGCGTGCGCGACCGGCGATCTCGCGCAGGGTGGCCCCGGGCGGATCAGCCTCCCGCGAGCTGTCCGAACTGGTCGATGAGCAGCACCACGGAGAAGAAGCCGTAGAACAGGACCGCCCAGCACAGTGCGACCAGCCGCCCGCCGCCGACCCGGATCTCGGCCGGCAACGTGCGCCGGTTGAGCTGGATGAGCAGGACCGAGTACACGAACATGACGAGCCCGTTCAGCGAGCTGGCGATGACCAGGAGGATCAGCGGCTGCGTCACGCCCGAGAGCAGGATGACCGAGCCGAAGACGATCTCGGTCCAGACCACCGTGAAGTAGATCCGGCTCTCGCTCCATCGCTCGTTCTCGCGCAACGGACCGGTCTTCAGGACGTCGGCCGTGACCCGTCCCACCATGTCCAGCACGGCGAGGTTCGTGGAGTAGAGGACCACTGTCCCGATGAGCCAGAACGTCGTCCCCAGCCAGCTGCCCTGCTGCTCGGCCAGCGCCTCGCCCTGCAGCCGGATGAAGTCGAAGCTCTCCGCCTCGCTCACGCCGACACCGATGTTGATGGCGGTCAGGGTCATGAAGGTGAGCAGGGCGATGAGGCCGATGACGAAGAAGGTGACGAACTGCTCCCGGTCCGCGACCCGCCACCAGCCGCGCCAGCGGCGCATGTTCTCCGCGTCGCGGCGGAAGATGTATCCGGTGGTCGGTGCGGCGATCTCCTCGCCGGTGAAGGGCGAGACGACCCGGGGCAGCCTCGCCCCCATGCCGAGTCCCTTGTCGCGCACCCAGTTGGACTGCACCAGGTTGAGCGCGCCGCCCGCGCCGGCGAAGGCGATGGCGCCCAGCAGTGTCGCGGTGCCGACCTGGGAGACGGCGCCGGGGAGCTCGTCGACGTCGGCCAGGCCCCGGCCCAGTGCGGCGTAGCCGTCCCAGCCGAGGAGGAACAGCAGCGCGTAGATGAGGAACAGCACGATGAGGCCGACCATGAAGAACTGGATCTTCTCCACGGTCTGGTAGACCACCGGCGACACCGTGAGCACGAGCCCGATCAGGACCAGGGCGCCGATCGTCACGTAGGGAACGGCGGTCTCGCTCAGCCCGACCACGAAGCCGAGCGTCGTCGTGCCGCCGGTCGCCCAGCCGGGCCAGGCCCACGGGACGACGGTCATGATGATGAACAGCCAGCTCCACGGTTTCCACAGCCGCGTGAAGCCGGTCACCGCCGTCTCGCCCGTGGCCAGCGTGTAGCGCTCGATCTCCATGTTGAGGAAGTACTGGGTCAGGACGCCGACGACGACGAGCCAGACGACGGCGAGCCCCACCTGCGAGGTGATGTAGGGCCACAGCACGTACTCGCCCGAGCCGATGGCGCCGGCGAGCAGCAGGACGCTGGGGCCGATCACCTTCCGCATCGGCAGCGGCTCGGGAAGGTCGGCGTAGGGCACCGCCGGCAGCGCCTTGCTGGGCAGTTCGGTAGCGAGGTCGCCGGGGTGCCGCCGGGAGGGGCTCGAGGACATGCGCGCTCCAACCTCTGTGGAGCGCGGCGTTGCGCTCCGTGGCGGGCAACCTAGGCCGGAGCCGACGGCGAGGCAAGACGTCGAACAGGTGACGTGATGCGGCCGTGACCCCTCGTGGGGCAGAGGGCCGCCTCGTCAGGGGGTGCGCGCTCGGAGCAGGTCGTTCTCGGTGACGGCGGCCAGGCCCAGCGTCTTGTAGCCCACCTCGTCGAAGAGGACGACGAGGCGGTCGTCCTCCAGCCGCATGACCGCGCCGGCGCCCCACTCGCTGTGCTCCACCGGCGTGCCCACGGCGAAGGGGGTGTCCTCGGCCGGCCCGGCGTCCTCGTAGGCGGTGCCCGACTCGCAGTTGTCGCAGTTGCCGCAGGGCTCGTCGAGCTGCTCGCCGAAGTAGCCGAGCAGGAACTGGCGACGGCAGTCGCGCGTCTCGGCGTAGCCGCGCATCATCTCCACCCGGCTCTGGTCCATCCGCTCGTGCTGCTCGGCCAGCTCCCGGGCGGCCTCGGCGGCCTCCGCGGGCGGTGGGCCCTCGGGCGCCGGGTGGGCGGTGCCGTCGTCGTCGAGGACGACGGCGGCCACCTGCTCGAGCAGGTTTAGGTCGCGGGCCAGCGGTGTGGCAGCGCGGCCGGTCTCCTCCCGCAGCGCCTTCACGTCGACGCCGTCCTCGATGCCGGCGGCGGCCGCGGCCTGCACCAGGCCGGCGACCTGCTTCAGCTCCTCCTCCGGCGGGATGCCGGCCGCGAAGAAGCGGCGCACCCCCAGGTCCTCCTGCCGGTAGACGAGGAGGGCGAGGGCCGGTCGTCCGTCACGCCCGGCGCGGCCGATCTCCTGGTAGTAGCTGTCGAGGGAGTCGGCCGGCTCGGCGTGGATCACGAAGCGCGTGTCGGGCTTGTCGATCCCCATGCCGAACGCGGTGGTGGCGACGACGACGTCGAGCTCGTCCTCCATCCACGCCCGCTGGGTGTCCTCGCGGTCTCCCTTGTTCAGGCCCGCGTGGTAGTACCGGGCGCGCAGCCCGCGATCGGCGAGCTGGGTCGCGATCTCCTCGGTGCCCCGGCGGGTGGCGCTGTAGACGATGCCCGGTCCCCGGCCCTCCCCGATCTCGGCGAGGACGCGGTCGAGGACCCCCTGCTCCTTGCCGTGCGCGTCGGCGTAGTGGTCGACCTCCAGGCGGATCTCGGGCCGGTCGAAGCCCGCGACGACGACCTCGGGATCGCGCATCTCCAGCCGCTCGACGATCTCGGCGCGGACGGGAGGCGCGGCGGTGGCGGTGAGGGCGAGCACCGTCGGGTGGCCGAGCTGCTCGATGACCCCACCCAGCCGCAGGTAGTCGGGGCGGAAGTCGTGCCCCCACGCGGAGACGCAGTGTGCCTCGTCGACGACGAACAGCGCCGGTTTGGCCTCGCTGATGGCGTCGACGACCTCCGGCTTGGTCAGCTGCTCCGGGGCCAGGAAGACGAAGCGGACCGTTCCGTCCTGCAGCGACTCGAGGACCTCCCGCTGGTCGCCGGCGGAGAGGGTGGAGTTCAGCTGGGCGGCGCGACCGGCCCGGTCCTCGATCTCGGCGAGCCGCTCGACCTGGTCGCGCTGCAGGGCGATGAGCGGCGAGACGATGACCACCGGACCGTCCAGCAGCTGGCCGGCGACCTGGTACACCGCCGTCTTGCCCGCCCCGGAGGGGAGGACGGCGAGGGTGTCGCGGCCGGAGACGACGGCCTGCATGGCCGCCTCCTGGCCGGGCCGGAACTCCTCGAAGCCGAGGACGTCACGGGCGAACTCGCGGATGCGGCGGGTGCGGACCGACGCCGTCGCGCCGGCGGGGTTGTCGTCATCGGGCGCGCTCTGGCGTGGTGTCACCGATCCGAGCTGCCCGCCTCCTCGGTGCCGCAAACGGTGTGGAACGGCACCCCTGTCGCCCGTGTTGCTGTCTCCCGCTGTCTCCCCCTGTCTCCCGCGGGAGCGCCGCTGATCCCCGCGCGGATCCCCGTGCTGCGCTTCCGCAGGAACGCCGCTCAGCCGCTCACGGGGATCCGCGCCTCGGCGGCGAGGCGTCGAGCCAGGTCGCGATTGCCCATGAGCACTCCGACGGCGAAGCGGAGATCCATGCGGTCGTAGCGCTCCTGCAGCGAGTCGGCGAGCGTCGGTTCGCCGTCGGGGAAGAGGACACGGCTGAGGCGGGCGCCTTCTCCGGCGGGTCCGGCTGACGAGATCGTTCCGACGGGAGCGCCGCCGACGGTGGCAAGGCCTCGTGAGCGCCGGTTCGCCGGGCGCCCGGGGCGACCGGCGTGCCTCACCGGTGCGGTGCTGGGCCCATCCCAGGGGCGATGTGGACCGGGACGTCGCGGTGGGCTCGGCCGGGGGCGCAGCAGCCGCCCGGGCGCAGGCGCGACGTCGGCCTTCCGTTCGCGTGAAGGTGCCCTCGTAGGGCGCCTGCCGATGGCCGTGTCGACGGGGTGGACCCCGACGAACGGGTCCGTACCGTCAGCGAGGCCCACGGTCGGGTCAGCCCCGGCTCGCGCCAACCCGGCGGCGAACGCGGCATCGGCAGTGCCCCAGATGTGGCGGCCGTCGGGCGTGAGGACGATCAGCCGACCGTCCTGCCGGCTCAGCACGAGGTCGTGGTCGTGGACCAGGCCGTGGTCGACGTCGCAGAGCAGCACGAGGTGGGGGAGGTCCGTGCGCCCGCCGAACAACCAGTGCTGCATGTGATGGGCGTGCAGTCGCTCGATACGGGCCTCCGGGCAGCGGGGACGCGCGCAGCCGCCGTCGCGGCGCAGCAGCGCGCGACGCTGCGCCTTGGTGGCGCGGCGCTTGCGGCGGCCGTGGGGGGAGGGGTTCCCGTCCCTTCTCCAGCATCAGCACGGCGGTGGCCTCGCAGAGCATGCGGCGTGCCTGAGCAGCGGTGATCGCCGGGCCGCCCTCGAAGTGTGCGCGCCCGGCCGCGGCGTCGTCGGCGAGCACGTCGGCGTCGACGTGGACGACGACCTCGCGGCGCGGCGGATCCCCGGGGCGGCGGCCCATGGCCACGCGGGCTTCGGCGAGCGCACCGAGGGCGGCGACGCGGCGAGCGGCGGTTCGCTCGCGCGCCAGTCCGACGGCCTGGTCGTCGTCACAGCGCTCGGCGACGGCGGGATCCACCCGGCCGCCGGCGGCGCGGATCTGCTGGTGCGCCGCCTGGGCCCTGGCGTTCTGCGCCCGTTCACGGCGGGCATCTCGTTCGGCCAGGGAGTCGATCGCGACCATCAGTGCCGCGCCGGCTTCCGCGGGCATCCGGATCTTGAGGGTCAGGTGGCCCTCGTCGTCGGTCCAGGCCTCGAAGGACTGTCCGACGTCCGGGCGCCGTTCGGGACCGGAACCGGTGGCGTCTTCGTCGGCGCGGCGCCATGCGCGGCAGAACCGCTCCGTCTGGGACGCGGTCGCCGACAGCGTGAACTCCAACAACTCGGCCTCGCAGTCGGGCGTGGCGATGCGGGTCACCGCTCGCACCTTGGCGTAGGACAGCCGGCCCGCGGAGAACGCCGCCGCGATGGCGGGCAGCCCGCGCAGCGCCCGCGCCACCCGGACGTGCTCGCGGGCGGTCACCGGTGCCATTCCGCACTGCCAGGCCAGCCAGTGGGCGCAGGAGGTGATGCCCACCCCGTGCCATCCGCCGCGTTCGTCGAACTCCGCCACCAGCCGCAACCACGCCGCGGTTGCCGCTGCCAGCCGCACGGCCCCGGCGGTGATCGCCCGCGCCAGCTCCGGCAAGGGCGAACCCGACGGATGCTCCGTGTCGCTCATCGAACCCATGTTCGGATGCTAGGCGCCCGCACTGACGGAAATGGCTGGTCAGCCAGCCGTCGCGCGCCTCGGAAGCGTGACGCGGACTCCTGGATGAGCCCGGGCCCGGCGGCGATGGGCGCGGGCCTCCGTTCCCGCAGAGACGTGTTCCCGCGGAAGCGCGCCTTCCGTGGGCCTTCCGTGGGATACGCGTGGTGACCTACGGGAGAGCGTTGACCCCAGTAAGACGGGTGGCACCGGGCAGCGCGGTGGCACCGAGGGAGAGCGGTGACATAGGGGAAGGGGTGGCACCAGGCGGAATGGCCATCCCGCGTCCGTCGGCCGATCGGTCGGCGGCCGTGTTCCCGCGGAAGCGGGTGGGCCGTCAGCGCAACGACGACCGGCGAAGGCCGACGTCGGCCGGTTCGGCCGCCACAGCCGTTACCGTCCACGCGGCTTCGGTGCCACAGCGCCTCGAACGCCGCAGTAGCGGAAGCGCGAGCGGTTGCATCGTCCGCATCTGCGGATCTAGGGTCCCCGCCGTGCCCCCCAGCTACCGGATCGCCGAGGCCGCCGCGCTGCTCGGGGTGAGCGACGACACCGTCCGCCGCTGGATCGACGCCCACCGCCTGCCCGCGCGGCGGGAGGGCGGTGGGCCTGCGGTCGTCGACGGTGCCGACCTGGCCCGCGTGGCCACCCAGCTGCGAGAGGCGCCCGAGCCCGGGACCACGCCCTCGTCGGCGCGGAACCGTCTCACCGGGATCGTCACGCGCGTCGTCCGGGACACGGTCATGGCACAGGTGGAGATCCAGGCCGGGCCCTTCCGGCTGGTCTCCCTCATGTCGCGGGAGGCCGCCGACGAGCTGGGGCTGGAGATCGGCGTGCGCGCGGTGGCCACGGTCAAGGCCACCCAGGTCAGCGTGGACCTCCCGTGACGGCGTGCGACCGTGCGCCGGTCGTGGTGTCAGCGGCCGGATCGGCACGGTGAGCGCACACCGCCGCCGGGCGGTGGCGGGCCTGGCCGCTCTGGCACTGGCGGGCTGCACCGGCACCCCGGAGGCGACGGCCCCCCTCGACCAGCGGCCGGCGATCGAGGGAACCCTGACGGTCTTCGCGGCCGCCTCGCTGACCGACGTCTTCACCGGCCTGGGCGACCGGCTCATGGCCGAGCACCCGTCGCTGGAGGTCCGCTTCACCTTCGCCGGCAGCTCGGCGCTGGCCACGCAGCTCGACCAGGGGGCGCCCGCCGACGTGTTCGCCTCCGCCGACGAGGACCAGATGGCCCGGGCCGTCGACGCCGGGCTGGCCGTGGAGGCGGAACTCTTCGCGTCCAACCGGCTGATGCTGGCCTTCCCCCCGGACGACCCCGCGGGCATCGACGAGCCCGAGGGTGCCGGCATCCCGGGCATCGCCGCGCTCCTCGACCGCGACGTCACCCTGGCGGTCTGCGCTCCCGAGGTGCCCTGCGGCGCGGCGGCCGCCGAGGTGCTCGACCGGGCCGGGCTGGGCGACGTCCCCGACACCTACGAGGACGACGTCCGGGCGGTGCTGACCAAGGTGCAGCTGGGCGAGGTCGACGCGGGGCTGGTGTACCGCACCGACGTCGTGACCGCGGGGGACACCGTCGGAGCGCGGGCCTTCCGCGAGGCCGAGGCGGCACGCAACCGGTACCCGGTCGCCGTGCTCGACGACGCGCCGAACCCGGAGGCCGCCCGCGCCTTCGTCGACCTGGTGCTGTCCGAGGAGGGCCGACGGGCGCTCACGGAGGCCGGGTTCTCCGAGCCGTGAGCCGCTCCCCCGACAGCAGCCGCGTCCCCGCGCCGCTGCTGGTGCCGGCGGCGCTGGGCGTCGCCTTCCTGCTCCTGCCCCTCGGGGGTCTCCTGCTGCGGGCGCCGTGGTCGGACCTCGGCGCCCAGCTGGCCGCTCCCGGCGTCGGGCAGGCGCTGCGCCTGTCGCTGGTGTCGGCGACCCTGGCGACGCTGCTGTCCCTCCTCCTCGGCGTTCCGCTGGCCTGGGTGCTGG
This sequence comes from Blastococcus deserti, assembly GCF_042682525.1. NCBI lineage: Bacteria > Bacillati > Actinomycetota > Actinomycetes > Geodermatophilales > Geodermatophilaceae > Blastococcus > Blastococcus deserti. The sequence continues at coordinate 36,906 of NZ_JBHUHP010000006.1, read as the reverse complement.
CGCGCTCCCGGATCCGCGGCCGGTCGGTGCTCCGGGCGCTGGTCACCGTGCCCCTCGTGCTGCCCCCGGTGGTCGGCGGGGTGGCGCTGTTCCTGGTGCTGGGCCGCAGGGGCGTCCTCGGCGGCCCCCTGCACGACGCGTTCGGGGTGTCGATCCCGTTCACCACGACGGCCGTCGTCCTCGCGGAGACGTTCGTGGCTATGCCGTTCCTCGTGGTGAGCGTCGAGGGGGCGCTGCGCGCGGCCGACGCGCGGTTCGAGGACGTCGCGGCGACCCTCGGAGCCGACCGCTGGGCGACGTTCCGTCGCGTGACGCTGCCGATGGTGGCCCCGGGGGTGGCCGCTGGTGCGGTGCTCTGCTGGGCGCGGGCCCTGGGGGAGTTCGGGGCCACGATCACCTTCGCCGGCAACTTCCCCGGGACGACGCAGACCATGCCGCTGGCGGTCTACCTGGCGCTGCAGCGCGATCCCGAGGCGGCGATCGTGCTCTCCCTCGTGCTCCTGGTGGTCTCGCTCGCCACGTTGCTGCTGCTGCGCGACCGCTGGCTGGACCGGGCCGTCCCGTGACGCTCGACGCGCGCGTGGCCGTCCGGCGGGGGTCGCTGGAGCTCGACGTCGAGGTGGCCGTCGACGACGGCGAGGTGCTCGCCGTCCTGGGCCCGAACGGGGCGGGGAAGTCCACGCTCCTGCGGGTGCTCGCCGGGCTGCTCCCCCCGGACGGCGGCCGGGTCGCCGTCGACGGCACCGTCTGGGACGGCGAGGGCGTCCACCTCTCCCCGCATCGCCGCTCGCTGGGCATGGTGTTCCAGGAGTCGCTGCTCTTCCCGCACCTCACCGTGGCCGAGAACGTGGCGTTCGGCCTGCGCAGCCGCGGGGTGGGCAGGTCGGCGCGGCTGGCGGCCGCGGGGGAGTGGCTCGCGCGGGTGGGCCTCGACGGGCTGGGGAACCGGCGGCCGGCGCAGCTCTCCGGCGGGCAGGCGCAGCGCGCGGCGCTGGCGCGGGCGCTCGTGGTGGAGCCGGCGGTGCTGCTGCTCGACGAGCCGCTGTCGGCGCTCGACGCCCGCACCCGCCTCGTCGTCCGGGCCGAGCTGCGCCGTCACCTGGCGGCGTTCCCGGGCAGCACCGTGCTCGTCACGCACGACCCGGTCGACGCCATGGCGCTGGCCGACCGGGTCGTCGTCGTCGAGGAGGGGCGCGTCGTGCAGACGGGCACCCCTGACGAGGTGAACCGCCGCCCGCGCACCGACTACGTCGCCCGGCTGGCCGGGCTGTCCCTGCTGCCCGGCACCGGCGCGGGGCGCACGGTCCGCCTCGACGGCGGGGGAGTGGTCGCCGTGGCGGAGGAGACCTCCGGACCCGTGTTCGCCGCCGTCCGGCCGGAGTCGGTCGCGCTGTACCTGACCCGGCCCCAGGGCAGTCCGCGCAACGTGTGGCCGGTGCGCCTGGCCGGCGCCACACCGCACGGGGCGACGGTGCGCTGCGAACTGGCCGGCGAGGTCCCGCTGGTCGCCGACGTCACCGCCACCGCGTTCGCCGAGCTCGGCCTGGCTCCGGGCGCGGAGGTCTGGGCCGCGGTGAAGGCCTCCGAGGTCGCGGTCTACGCCCGGTGAGCGCGGCCGAGGTGGCCACCATGGCCCGTCTGGGAGGGTGAGGCCGTGAGCGCTCCCGTCGTGGCCGCCGTCGTCCTCGCCGCCGGTGGCGGCCGGCGCTACGGCATGCCGAAGGCCCTGGTCGAGTACGAGGGCAGCCTCCTGGTCGAACGGGCGGTCCGGACGGCGCGGGAGGTCTGCGACCCGGTGCTCGTGGTCCTCGGCGCCCGCGCGGTGGACGTGTGGCGGCAGGCGGACCTCGACGGGGCCGCCGTCCTCGCGAACAGGGACTGGGAGACCGGGATGGCCTCGTCGCTGCGCACGGGCCTGGACGGCCTGCGCGGCTGGCCGGGGCGGGTGGACGCGGCCCTCGTGACGCTGGTGGACATGCCCGGCATGACGGCCGACGCCCTGCGGCGGCTGGCCGCGCACGCGGCGCCGGACGCCCTGGCGGTGGCGACCTACGACGGCGTCCGCGGGCACCCGGTGCTGCTGGGCCGCGAGCACTGGGCGGGGGTGATCGAGACGGCGACCGGCGACGAGGGCGCGCGCCGCTACCTCGCCGGGCACGACGTCACCGAGGTCGACTGCACCGGCCTGGCCGACCCGACCGACCTCGACGTGCCGCCGCCGGCGGGTACCGTCGCGCCGTGAGCAACGCCCCGCTGATCGCCCGGGTCGTGGACGCGCCGCTGTCGGTCGCCGAGCACGAGGACGCCGTCGCCGACAAGGCCGCCGGCGCGGTCGTCTCCTTCGCCGGCGTCGTCCGGGACCACGACGGCGGCCGCGCGGTGACCGAGCTGGAGTACGTGTGCCACCCGACGGCCGCGGACGTCATCGCCGAGCTGGCCACGGAGTTCGCCGCCCGGCCGGACGTGCACGCCGTCGCCGTCTCCCACCGCATCGGCCTGCTGGGCATCGGTGACGTCGCGCTCGCCTGCGCGGTCAGCGCCTCCCACCGCGGTCAGGCGTTCGCCGCCTGCGCCGAGCTCGTCGACGAGGTGAAGAAGCGGCTGCCGATCTGGAAGCGGCAGGTCTTCACCGACGGCGAGGAGGAGTGGGTCGCCTGCCCCTGAGTGGCCCGCCCCGGGTCCTTCGAGGCTCCTGTCTCAGCCGGTGTCTCAGCCGGCGAACTCGCGCACGGGGAGCCCGCGCACGCCGGCGTCCACGGTGAACAGCGCGCCGGCCACCGGGTCGCCGTCGCGGTTCTCGGCCGACGTGGTGATGAACAGCCGGTCCAGGTCCGGCCCGCCCAGCGCGCACGCCGTCACCTGCGGCGTCGGCACCTCGACCACCGCGTCGAGCCGGCCGTCGGGGTCGTAGCGGTGCACCGCGCCGCCGCCGTAGAGCGCGACCCAGACCCCGCCCTCGGCGTCGACGGTGAGCCCGTCGGGGTTCCCGTCCTCGCCGAGGGTCACGAACGGCCGGCGTCCGCTCAGCCCGGTGACGGTGTCGTAGTCGAAGACGTCGACGCGGTGGGTGGCGGTGTCGTCGTAGTACGCCAGCGAGCCGTCGGGGCTCCAGTCCAGGCCGTTGGAGAGGGTGACGCCGTCGAAGGCCTTCCGCACGCTGCCGTCGGGGTCGAGCCGGTACATCGCCGCGGCCCCGGGTGCCTGGTCGTAGGCCATGGACCCGCACCAGAAGCGGCCGTCGGGATCGCAGCCGCCCTCGTTCATGCGGACGCCCTCGTCGGCCCAGACCGGGTCCAGCACGCGGAGCGTGCCGTCGGGGTCCTCCAGCGCGAACCCGCGCTCGACCGCGACGACCGCGCCGCCGCCGCGGCGCGGGCGGATCGCCGCCGCCACGTCGCCGACGTGCCGGCGACCGACCGACCCGTCGCCGGTCAGGGTGAGGACGTCGCCGGCGAGCATGTCGACCCAGCGCAGTCCGCCCCACCCCGGGAACCAGACCGGGCCCTCGGCGTGGTGGGCCACCGGCCCGGTCAGCTGCTCCGCGCGCACGCCGGTCCTCCGATCGGTGGGATGCCGGGATCATCGCGCAGGGGGCGGCGATCGGCGCGGTCAGCCCTGGTGCGGCAGCGCCCCGGCGAGGTCGAGGGCGGTCGGCCCCGGCAGGTCGCTGGCCATGAGGGTGTTGAGCATCCGGGCGGTCATCTCGACCAGGTGCAGCTCCCGGGCCGCGCTGCGCGGTTTGGCCCGGAAGGCGATGCCGCAGAGCGTCCCGAACAGCTCCAGGTCCCCGGTCAGCAGCGGCACCCCGACGTAGGCGGCGATGTCCCGGATGGGCCCGGAGGCTCGGGAGGCGTACTCGGGCACGGCGGCCGTCACGGTGGCCACCCGGGGCGCGTTGCCCTCGATCATCTGCCGGCAGAAGCTCTGGGCCCACGGCAGCTCGGTGCCGGGACGCACCCACACCTCCGGGAAGGCGCGGACGACGATCTGCCGGTCACCCTCGACGTGGGTCACAACCCAGATGTCCCAGCCGGCGTACTCGTGCAGGAAGCGCAGCGCACCCTCCGCCGCGGACAGCCAGTCAGTCCACGGCGCCACGTCGGCGACGCTGGCCGGAACCATGTCGTCCCATATTCCCACCGGGCGCCCCGGGTAATCGCGGAACCGGGTCAGCCGGAGGCGGTCAGCGGGCGCCGGCCAGGCCGTCGTCGTCCCGGCGGTCTCCCTGCCGCTCGGCGGCCTCCTCCTCCGCCTCCGCCTCGGCCTCGGCCTCGAGCAGGTGCGCCTCACCGGCGACCGCGGCGGCGGCGTCCCCGTGGGACTCCCCGTAGACCTGCTCGGCCCGTCCGAGCAGTTCCTCGGCCTTGGCCCTCACCTTGCCGAAGATGCTCATGCGTCCATCCCTCCCAGCGGCCGGGGCGCCCTCAGCCTCCCGCGAACGGCGGGAGGACGTCGACCACCGCCCCGGGTGCCAGCACCAACGCCCGGTCCCGGGTCGTGGTTCCGTCGACGAGGAACGAGCAGGCGGTGAGCACCCGTTCCAGCCGCTCGCCGTGCTCGGCCACCACCTGGTCGATCAGCTCGTCGAGGGTTCCGGCGTCGCGGGTCTCGGTGTCGACGCCGGAGGCCGCGCGGGCGCCGGCGAAGTAGCGGACGGTGACGGTCGCGGCCGGGGTGGCGGGGTGGTCGGACAACTCAGCCGCCGATCGCCGACATCGGCCGCGCCGGCTGCAGGAAGCTGGGGTCGTCGATGCCGTGTCCCGGGAGCTTGCCCAGGGTCGCGATGCGCCACCGGTCGGCGAGCTCCTCGTCGCTCGCACCCTCGCGCATCGGCGTCCGCAGATCGGACTCCTCGCGGGCGAACAGGCAGTTGCGGACCTGCCCGTCGGCGGTGAGCCGGGTGCGGTCGCAGCTGCCGCAGAACGAGCGGGTTACCGACGCGATCACGCCCACGGTCGCCGGACCGCCGTCGACGAGCCACCGCTCGGCCGGCGCCGAACCGCGGGCCTCGGTGTCGGGCGTGAGCGCGTGGGCGGCCGAGAGCCGCTCCAGGATGTCCTCGGCGGTCACCATCTCGCCCCGGGTCCAGGCGTGGTGGGCGTCCAGCGGCATCTGCTCGATGAACCGCAGCTCGTAGCCCCGCTCGAGGCAGAAGTCGAGCAGCGGGACGGCGTCGACCTCGTTGATGCCCCGCAGCAGGACCGCGTTGACCTTGACCGGGGTCAGGCCAGCCGCCTGCGCCGCGGCCAGCCCGGCGAGGACGTCGTCGAGCCGGTCGCGGTGGGTCAGCTGCTTGAACCGCGCGGGGTCGACGGTGTCCAGGCTGCAGTTGATGCGGTCCAGCCCGGCGTCGGCGAGGGCCGGGGCGACCCGCGCCAGGCCGATCGCGTTGGTGGTGAGGCTGACCTCGGGGCGCGGGTGCAGCGCCGTGGCGGCGGCCACGATCCCGACCAGACCGGGGCGCAGCAGCGGCTCCCCGCCGGTGAAGCGCACCTCGCGGATGCCCAGCTGCTCGACCCCGATGCGCACCAGGCGGGCGATCTCGTCGTCGGTGAGCACCTCGACCTTGGGCAGCCAGTCGAGGCCCTCGGGCGGCATGCAGTAGGTGCAGCGCAGGTTGCAGCGGTCGGTCAGGGACACCCGCAGGTCGGTGGCCACCCGGCCGTGCCGGTCGACCAGCCCGCCGGTCCCCGGCGCGGAGCCCACGGCGGGGCGCACCCGGGGGTCGGGCAGCGGGCTGCTGGTCATGAGCCGAATGTAGTAGTGCGGTCCAGTGGTAGTGCGGTCCAGGAAATGCGGATGGGTGATCCGGCCACGACGGCTAGGCTCCCTCCGCCACCCGAGAGACCGGCGGGGAACGATCCGCACTCGCTCGTGGCCAGGAAGCGCGAGAACACCGTGTCACCCCGCACCCTCTTCAGCCCCTACGCCCGCCTGTTCGCCGTCCCCGGCGCCCGGTCCTTCTCCCTCGCCGGCTGGGTCGGCCGGTTGCCCGCACCCATGCTGGGGCTGGGCGCCGTCCTGCTGGTGGAGGGCGAGACCGGCAGCTACGGCCTCGCCGGAGCCGTCTCGGGCACGCTGGCATTGAGCTACGGCCTGGCCGGCCCCCAGTGGGCCCGGGCGATGGACCGGCGCGGGCAGGGGCGCGTGCTGCGGCTGGCCATGCTCGCCTTCGCGCTCACCGGCGTCGCGTTCGTCGCCGCCGTCACGGCCGACGGCCCCCGGTGGAGCTGGTTCCTCCTCGCCGCGGCGTCCGGCGCCAGCGGCCCGAACATCGGCTCCCTGGTGCGCGCCCGGTGGTCGGCCCTGCTCGACCCGGTCGGCCGGCAGACGGCCTACGCCTTCGAGGCGGTGGCCGACGAGGTCGTGTTCGTCGTGGGCCCGCCCCTGGTGACGCTGCTGGCCACGCTGATCGCGCCGCCGGTGGGCTTCCTCACCGGCGTGTTCTTCGGCGTGGTGGGTGGGCTGTGGCTGGCCGGCCAGGCTGCCACGGAGCCGCCGGTGCACCCGGTCGACGCGACGGCGCCCAGCCGGCGTCGGTCGGTGCTCACGCCGACGCTGCTGGTCGTGGTCGTCACCTATCTCGCGGTGGGCGCTGTCTTCGGCGCCATCGACGTCGTGGTGGTCGGGTTCGCCGAAGAGGAAGGGGCGCCCGCCCTGTCGGGAGCGGCGCTGGCTGTCTTCGCCGGCGGCAGCCTGGTGGCGGGCCTCGTGTACGGGCTGGCGCGCCTGCCTGGCACCCTCGCCGCCCGCTTCGTGGGGACGGCGGTCGCCTTCGGGCTGGCCGCACAGCTGCTCTGGAGCGTCGGGTCGCTGGCGGTGCTCATCGGTTGCGGCTTCCTCGCCGGCCTGACCATCGCGCCGGTGCTGGTGTCGGGGACCTCGCTCGTCGAGTCCCGCGTGAGCCCCGGCGTGCTGACCGAGTCGCTCGCCTGGACCATCACCGGCCTGACGCTGGGGGTCACCGCCGGCTCGGCGCTGGCCGGCGCGGCGGTGGACGCCTGGGGCGCGCAGCGGGCGTTCGCCGTCCCTGCCCTGGCCGCCGGCCTGGCCGCGCTGCTCGCGCTGGCCGGTGCCGCGCTGCTCCGGGTGCCGCATCCGGCGGATCGGGCGCCGGTGGCCGGCCCGCTGGTTGAGGACGACGTCAGGGGGTAGGCCGCGACGGGGCCGATCGCGCGGGACCGACCGCGCAGGAGGCGGCCTCACCCCACGCGACCCGAGAGGACCAGCCTGTGCCCAACCCCGGAGTGCCCACCATCGCCCTGAACAACGGCGTCGAGATCCCCCAGCTCGGCTTCGGTGTCTTCCAGATCCCCCCGGACGAGACGGTCAAGGCCACGACGACGGCCCTGGAGATCGGCTACCGGCACATCGACACCGCCCAGATGTACGGCAACGAGCGGGAGGTGGGGATCGCCGTGCGGGAGTCGGGCATCCCGCGCGAGGAGGTGTTCGTGACGAGCAAGCTGAACAACAACCGGCTGCAGCGCGACGACATCCTCCGCTCGTTCGACCAGAGCCTCGCCGACATGGGTCTCGAGTACCTGGACCTGTTCCTGATCCACTGGCCGTTGCCCGCCGCCAGCGACTACGTCGCCCGCTGGAAGGCCATGGAGGAGATCTACGCCAGCGGCCGGGCGAAGGCGATCGGCGTCTCGAATTTCCAGCCGCACCACCTGCGCAACCTCTTCGCGTCCACCGACGTCCGGCCGGCGGTCAACCAGATCGAGGTGCACCCGTACCTGACCCAGGAGGAGCTGCGGGCCTTCGACCGCGATCACGAGATCGTCACCGAGGCGTGGGCGCCGATCGCCAAGGGCCGGGTGAACGACGACCCGGCGATCCGGGAGATCGCCCAGCAGCTCGGGCGGACGCCGGCCCAGGTGGTGCTGCGCTGGCACGTGCAGCGCGGCGACGTCGTGTTCCCGAAGTCGGTGACGCGCTCCCGCGTCGAGGAGAACTTCGACATCTTCGACTTCGAGCTCGACGAGTCCGCGATGGCGGCGCTCTCCGGCCTGAACCGCGACGAGCGCACCGGCCCCGACCCCGACCAGTTCAACTGGATCCCGGGCTG
>NZ_JBHUHP010000006.1:26655-28797 GCF_042682525.1 Blastococcus deserti | reverse complement strand
CGGAGGCCTCCCGCCGCGGAACACCCAGCGGCTCAGCGCGTCCGGGGGGAGGCGCCTGGCCGCGGTGCGATCCGGAGGGTCACGGTGCTTCGGTGACGAAGTCGATGAGTTCCTCGACCCGGCCGATCAGGGCGGGCTCGAGGTCGGTCCACGTCCGCACCCGGGCCAGGATCCGCTGCGCCCACACGTAGCCGGTGTCGTCCTCCCAGCCCAGCCGCCGGCAGACGCCCTCCTTCCACGGCTCCCCCTTCGGCACGGACGGCCATGCCTTGATCCCGACGACCGAGGGCTTGACCGCCTGCCAGATGTCGATGAAGGGGTGCCCGACCACGAGCGCGTGCCGACCGGTGACCTGCTCGGCGATGCGTGACTCCTTGGAGCCCTTCACCAGGTGGTCGACGAGGACGCCGAGCCGCCGACCCTGCGCGGGGCGGAAGTCCTTCACGATGGCGGGCAGGTCGTCGACGCCGTGCAGCGGCTCGACGACGACGCCCTCGATGCGCAGGTCGTGGCCCCAGACCTTCTCCACCAGTTCGGCGTCGTGCTTGCCCTCGACGTAGATGCGTCCCTCACGGGCGACGCGGGCTCGCGCGCCGGCGACGTACGTCGAGCCGGAGGCGCTGCGCGCCGGAGCCGTGGGCGCCGTCGGCCTGGGCCGGACGAGCACCACGGGCCGGCCGTCGACCCAGAAGCCGGGGCCGAGCGGGTAACCGCGCACGCGGCCGAAGCGGTCCTCGAGGTGGACGACGTCCTTCTCGCACCGCACCACCGCGCCCACGAAGCCGGAGCTGGGGTCCTCGACCACGAGGTCCTTCTCGGCCTCGACCTGCGGCACGGGCTTCTTCGCGGTGCGCGGGTGGACCAGGTTGTCGTACGGCGAGCGGGGAGGCACTCCCCATGCTGAGCACGGGATGGGGCAGCACGGCGGAGGACGCGCCGGGGAGAGCGGGCGGACACGCCCGGCCGATCCCTTTACCACGCTGAGTAACCGGCCGTGCAATCCGGTTGTGCACAGCGGCCGCAGGGTGTCCCGGCCGCGTCGACCCTCCGCTGACCTGTGCGGATGCGCCCCGACGTCGGTCCTCGCACCTGCGCGTCCGCCCAGAACTCGCGGGGGCTTCCCCCGCGGCCGCGCGTGTCGCCGGCCCCGTGCCGTTTCGCCGAGGTGAGGGCGGTCACCCATCGGAGTGACCGCACCAGCCCCGTGCAACGGATAGGAGCCACCACGATGATCGGCACCGACACCATCAGCCGCGTGATCGGCCAGGACGTCTACGACCAGTCCGGCGAGAAGATCGGCTCGGCTGCGGAGGTCTATCTCGACGACGAGACGGGTCAGCCCGAGTGGGTCACCGTGCGGACGGGTCTGTTCGGCACCAAGGAGTCCTTCGTCCCCATCCGGAACGCCGACCTCACCGACGAAGGCGTGCGCGTACCCGTCAGCAAGAGCCAGGTGAAGGACGCTCCGAAGATCGACACCGACGGTCACCTGTCCCCGCAGGAGGAGCAGGAGCTGTACCGCTACTACGGCATGGGCTCCGGTACCGACACCGCCCAGACCGCGACCACCGAGTCGACGACGGACATGTCGACCACCGGCATGGCGACCACCGGCATGGCCACCACCGGCATGACCGACACCGCCACGACCGGCGCCGGCTACACCGACACCGGCACGGCCGGCACCGGGATGACCGATGCGCCCGGCACCGTGGGCCGCGACGTGTCCGGGCCCACCACCGACAACGCCATGACGCGGTCGGAGGAGCGGCTCAACGTGGGCACCACGTCGCAGGAGGTCGGCCGCGCCCGGCTGCGCAAGTACGTCGTCACGGAGAACGTGACCGAGACCGTTCCGGTCTCCCGCGAGGAGGTTCGCGTCGAGCGCGAGCCCATCACCGACGCCAACATCGGCAACGCGATGGACGGGCCGGCCATCTCCGAGGAGGAGCACGAGGTCGTCCTGCACGCCGAGACCCCGGTCGTGGAGAAGGAGGCCGTCCCGGTCGAGCGCGTCCGCCTCGACAAGACCACGGTCACCGAGCAGGCGCAGGTGACCGAGGGGCTGCGCAAGGAGGAGATCGAGGTCGACGACGCGGGCACCGAGCGCCGCATCTGAGAACACCGCTGACGACGGGGGGG
>NZ_JBHUHP010000006.1:3601-26649 GCF_042682525.1 Blastococcus deserti | reverse complement strand
TCCCATGAGGGGACTTCCCGCAGGTGGGATGCTCGCTGATGTGAGCGAGCCCACCGTGCAACCCCTCGCCGCCGCACCCGATGCCGCGGCCCCGGGATTCTCCGGCCCCGGCGAGCTGGCCGCGGCGCTCGAGGGCACCGGGTACCTGCCCGACGAGGGGCTGGCGACGGCCGCCTACCTGGCGCTGGTCATGCACCGCCCGCTGTTCCTGGAGGGCGAGGCGGGCGTCGGCAAGACCGCGCTGGCCCACGCGCTGGCCCGCGTCACCGCCCGGCCGATCTACCGGCTGCAGTGCTACGAGGGCCTCGAGGCCAGCCAGGCCCTGTACGACTGGGACTTCGGCCGGCAGCTGCTGCACTTGCGGGCCGCGGAGGCGGCGCACGCCACCCAGGACACCGAGCAGCTCGAGGCCTCGCTCTACGACCGGCGGTTCCTGCTGGCCCGGCCCCTGCTGCAGGCGCTGGAGGACTCGCCCAGCGTCCTGCTCGTCGACGAGGTCGACCGGGCCGACGACGAGTTCGAGGCGTTCCTGCTCGAGGTGCTGTCCGACTTCACCATCTCCATCCCGGAACTGGGCACCGTCCGGGCGCAGACCCCGCCGCTGGTCGTCCTCACGTCCAACCGGACCCGCGAGGTGCACGACGCCCTCAAGCGGCGCTGCCTCTACCACTGGCTGCAGCACCCGGAGTTCGACCGCGAGGTGGCGATCCTGCGCCGGCGCCTGCCGCAGGTGACCGAGCAACTGGCCCGCGAGGTCGCCCGGGCCGCGGCCAAGCTCCGGACCCTCGACCTGCTGAAGCCGCCGGGCATCGCCGAGTCGATGGACTGGGCGACCGCGCTGCACACGCTGGGTGCGCGCGACCTCGACCCCGACCTGGCGGCCCGCACCCTCGGGGCGGTGCTCAAGTACCGGGAGGACACCGAGCGCGTCCAGGCGCTGGCCCGGGGAGCCCTCTTCGGTGCCTGAGCGCGCGAGGGGAGCCGCGACCGCACAGCGGGACGTCGTCGACACGGTGCTCGGCTTCGCCCGCACGCTGCGCCATGCCGGGGTGGCCGCGTCACCGGACCGCGTCGAGGCGATGCTCTCGGCCCTGGGATGCCTCGACGTGCTCGACCCCGGAGCCGTCTACTGGGCCGGCCGCCTGACGCTGTGCGCGGGCCCCGACGACCTCGACCGCTACGACGCCGCCTTCGCCGCCTGGTTCGCCGGCGAGCGGCCGCGGGCCGCACGCCCGCCGGGCCGTCCGGAGGTGCACCTCGCGGCGTCGGCGCCGCTGGACCCGGGCACCGGGGAGGGGGAGGACGACGGCGAGACCCCGGACCTGGCCGTCCAGGCCAGCGCCGCCGAGGTGCTGCGCCACCGGGACGTCGCGCAGCTGACCCCGGCCGAGCGCGAGCACCTGCGCCGGCTCTTCGGCCTGCTGGTGCCCGCGGCGCCCATGCGCCCGTCGCGGCGCCGGCGGCCCAGCGCGCAGGGCGCCGTCCATCCCGCCCGCACGGTGCGCCGGGCGCTGCGCGGCGGCGGCGAGGTCAGCCGGCTGCTGCACCACCGCCCGCAGGCCCGGCCGCGGCGCGTCGTCCTGCTGGTCGACGTGTCGGGCTCGATGGCGCCGTACGCCGACGCGTTGCTCCGCTTCGCGCACGCCGCCGTCCGCGCGCGGCCGGGCAGCACCGAGGTCTTCACGATCGGCACCCGGCTGACCCGGGTCACCCGCGAGATGCGGCTGCGCGATACCGACCGGGCGCTGGCCGCCAGCGGCGCGGCCATCCCCGACTGGTCCGGCGGCACCCGCCTCGGCGAGGTGCTCAAGGTCTTCCTCGACCGGTGGGGGCAGCGCGGGACCGCCCGCGGCGCGGTGATCGTGGTGTGCAGCGACGGCTGGGAGCGCGGCGGGACGGAGCTGCTCGCCGAGCAGATGGCGCGGCTGCGGCGCCTGGCGCACGCCGTCGTCTGGGTGAATCCGCACAAGGGCCGGGCCGGCTACGAACCGCTGACCGGTGGCATGCGGGCGGCGCTGCCCTCGGTCGACCACTTCGTGTCGGGGCACAGCCTCGCCGCGTTCGAGGAGCTGACGGGAGTGCTGAAGGACCCCCGTGCCTCACACCTCTCGCACGCTCGTGGCGGAACCCCGCACGGGGGCCGCCATCCCGGGAAGGATCCGTCGCATGCGTGACGTACTGGACGACCTGATCGGCTGGTGGCAGGCGGGCGAGACCGTCGGCATGGGCACCGTGGTCGCCACCTGGCGGTCCGCGCCCCGGCCGGCCGGCGCCTCGATGCTGGTCGGGCCGGACGGGACGGCGGTCGGCAGCGTGTCCGGGGGCTGCGTCGAGGGCGCGGTCTACGAGGAGGCGAAGGACGCCGTCGAGACCGGCGTGCCCGTGCTGCAGCGCTACGGCGTGAGCGATGACGACGCGTTCGCCGTGGGCCTGACCTGCGGCGGCATCCTGGACGTCTTCGTCGAGCCGATCTCCCGCGAGTCCTTCCCCGAGCTCGGCGAGATCGCCGACTCGGTGGACCGGCACGAGCCGGTCGCCGTCGTCACGGTGGTCAAGGGCCCCGACGACCGGCTGGGCCGGCGGCTGGTGGTCTGGCCGGACCGGGAGTCGGGCACGCTGGGCCTGCAGCGGCTGGACGACGCCGTCGCCGCCGACGCGCGCGGCATGCTCGCCGCCGGGCGCACCGGGCTGCTGCACGTCGGGCACGACGGCGAGCGCCGCGGCGACGAGCTGACCCTCTTCGTGAACTCCTTCGCCCCGCCGGCGCGCATGGTGGTCTTCGGCGCGATCGACTTCGCCGCCGCCGTCGCCCGGGTGGGCGCCTTCCTCGGCTACCGGGTGACCGTCTGCGACGCGCGGCCGGTCTTCGCGACGCCGAAGCGGTTCCCGGAGGCCCACGAGGTGGTCGTCGAATGGCCGCACCGCTACCTGCAGGCGGAGGTGGACGCGGGGCGCATCGACGAGCGCACGGTGCTGTGCGTGCTGACCCACGACCCGAAGTTCGACGTCCCGCTGCTGGAGGTCGCGCTGCGGCTGCCGGTGGCCTACGTCGGCGCCATGGGGTCCCGGCGGACGCACGACGAGCGGCTGGCGCGGCTGGTCGAGGCCGGGCTGACGAAGGAGGAGATCGGCCGGTTGTCCTCCCCCATCGGACTGGACCTGGGCGCCCGGACGCCGGAGGAGACGGCGATCTCCATCGCCGCGGAGATCATCGCCGGGCGGTGGGGCGGCACGGGCGAGCGGCTGGCCGGCACCGACGGCCCCATCCACCGGACGGCCGACCGCTGAGCGAGCCGGGCCGCCGTCGTCGTCCCTCCCTCGTTGATCACCGTCGAGTGGCTGCCGCGCCCGGCGTGGCGCCCAGCCACATGCCGATGATCAACTGCCGAACTCTCGCGGTGGAGCGGCGCCGTTGGGCTAGAAAGGCCGGGTGACCGTGGACGCCGCCGTGCCCGCTCCCGTCGTCGGGCTGGACCGGGAACGGGAAGTGCTCACCGTGGCCCTGGCCACCCACCGGCACGTCGTCCTCGAGGGGCCGCCGGGCACGGGGAAGTCCACCCTGCTGCGCTCGGTCGCGGCCGAGACCGGCCAGGACGTCGTCTTCGTGGAGGGCAACGCCGAGCTGACCCCGGCCCGGCTGGTCGGTCAGTACGATCCGGCCGCGGTCCTCGCCGGCGGCTACACGCCCGAGAACTTCACCGACGGGCCGCTGCTCGCGGCGATGCGCGGATCGGGCCTGCTCTACCTGGAGGAGCTCAACCGCATCCCGGAGGAGACGCTCAACGTCCTCATCACGGTGCTCACGGAGGGCGAGATCGCCGTTCCGCGGCTGGGCACGGTGCGGGCCGCGGCCGGCTTCCGGCTGATCGCGGCCATGAACCCCTTCGACGCGATCGGCACCGCGCGGGTCGGCCAGGCCATCGCCGACCGGATGTGCCGGGTGGTGCTCGGCTACCAGCCCGAGGCGGCCGAGCGCGCGATCGTCGCCGGCGCCACCGGCGCGGACGGGTCGCAGGTGGTCCTCGCCGTCCGGCTGGCGCGTGCCACGCGGGAGCACCGCGACCTGCGCACGGGCTCGTCGGTCCGCGGCGCCATCGACCTGGTGCTGCTCCTGGACGGGCTGCTGGCGATGCGCGGCCAGGACCTCGCCGGACCCGGTGCGCGCGAGACGGCCCGCGACGCCACCCACGCGGCGCTGTCGGGGCGCATCCGGGTCACCGAGGGCGTCGAGCGGACCCCGGAGGCCGTGCTCGACGAGATCCTGGACGCCGTCTGGCCCGCGGCCGCTCAGCCGCCGGGCGCCGAGGCCGATCCCGCGGCCGGCGACGCACCGCCCCCGGGCGGCCGGGGAAAAGCGCAGGGCCCGACCGCTGAGGCGGCGGGCCCCGACGCTCGCGGCCCCGCCCGCCGCGACCGCGCCTCCCGCCGCTCCCCCCGCACGACCGGGCGGCGGGAGATGCAGCTGCGGCACGAGGCGTTCCCGGACGTCAGCCCGGAGGTCGGCGAGCTGGACGAGGAGGCGTTCGCCGGGCTGATGGGCCGCGACCCGGAGGCGGCGGCCGCCCTGCTCGCCGACCTGGCGCTGGCCACCGACCGCGAGCTGCGCGCCGCCGCGCGCCGGCTGGCCGCCCGCGTGTTCGTCCAGGTCGGCCGGGTGGGAGCGGCCCGGGCGCGGGGCACGCGGCGGCTGGTGCCCACCCGCCGTCCGGAGGGCGACCTGGACCTCGATCGCACGCTGGACCGCTGGTCCGGCGTGTGGCCGCCGGCGGCCGAGGACCTGGTCACCCGCAGCTGGACGGGCGCCCGCCGAGCGGTCTGCCTCCTGGTCGACCGGTCGGGGTCGATGCAGGGGCTCGGGGTCGCCATCGCGGCGGTCGCCGCGGCGGGCGTCGTCCTCGCCGCGGACGAGCGGCTGCGGACCAGCGTCCTCACGTTCGCCGACGACGTCACGGTGCTGCAGGCGTACGGGAGGCACCGCGCGGCCGAGGACGTGGTGCTGGACCTGGTCGGACTGCGGGGCCACGGGAGGACCGACCTGGCCGCGGCCCTCCGCGGAGCGCGGCGGGAGCTGCTGCCCGCGACCGCCGACGAGCGCGTCGTCGTCCTGCTGTCGGACTGCCTGTCGACGTCGGGGGACGCCGCCGCCGGCGCGCTGGCCGGCATCGACCGGCTCCACGTGCTCTGCCCCCTCCCGTCGGAGGAGGCGCTCTCCGCGGCGCAGGCGCTGGCCGCCCGTGGCGGGGGACTCGTGCAGCCGGTGGCGACGCTGACCGACCTGCCCCCCGCCCTCACCCGCTTGCTGGCTTGAGCGCCGCGGCCCCGGCGGGGGCCGCCACGAGCGTGCGAGTGGTGGGGGCAGGGGGTCCTTCAGCGGTCGGCATCGGTGTAGACGATCATCCCGCGGATGTTCTTGCCGTCGCGCATGTCCTGGTAGCCCTGGTTGATGTCCTCGAGGGAGTACCGGGTGGTGACCAGCTCGTCCAGCTTGAGCTGGCCCTCCTGGTAGAGCGACAGCAGCTCCGGGATGGCGTTGCGCGGGGCCAGACCGCCGAAGATGGCGCCCTGGAGGTCCTTCTGCAGCAGGGTCAGCTCGAACAGGCTGAGCTTGACGTCAACGTTGGCGGCGTTGCCCATGCCGGTGACGACGGCGCGGCCGCCCTTGCCGGTCACGCTGAGGGCCGCGGCGATGTCCTCGCCCTGGATGTCGCCGACCGTGATGATCGTCTTCTCGGCCATGCGACCCCAGGTCAGCTCGTTGATCGCCGGGGTCGCCTCCTCGATGCTCGCGAAGGTGTGGGTGGCGCCCATGTCCATGGCCCACTCGCGCTTCCGGGCGACCGGCTCGATGACCATGACCCGCTTCGCGCCGGCCGCCGCCGCGCCCTGGACCGCGTTCATGCCCACGCCCCCGACGCCCATGACGACGACGTTCTCGCCGGGACGGACGTCGGCCACCTTCGTCGCCGAACCCCAGCCGGTGGTCACGCCGCAGCCGACCAGCGCCGCCACGTCGAGGGGGATGTCCGGCTCGATCCGCACGACCGACGCCTGGTGCACCGTCATGTAGGGCGAGAAGGTGCCGAGCAGGCACATCGGGATGACGTCCTTGCCGCGGGCCTGGACCCGGTAACCGCCGTCGGAGATCGACGTGCCGGCCAGCAGGTTGGCGCCGAGGTCGCACAGGTTCTGCTGGCCGCGCGAACAGGGCGGGCACACCCCGCAGGCAGGGATGAACGCGGTGACGACGTGGTCGCCCTCCTTCAGGCCCGTGACCCCCGGGCCGACCTTGGTGACGATGCCCGAGCCCTCGTGCCCGCCGATCACGGGGTAGAACTCGACCGGCGTCCCGCCGGTGACGAGGTGCTCGTCGGAGTGGCAGAGACCGGAGGCGGCGAGCTGGACCTGGACCTCACCCTCCTTCGGGTCGCCGATCTCGATCTCCTCGACCGACCACTCCTCGCCGACGCCCCACAGAATCGCACCCTTGGTCTTCACCGAGTCTCCCTTCACGCCCCGCCACCGTTGGCGGGAGCCGGACGACATGCACGGGCTGGTGTGCTCCGCACCACAGCCTGCGGAGCTTGTCACAGGGCCGCCGGCGGGCCCACCGCGGTGCAACGTCGTGCAGCGCTCGGCGACACTGGGCCGGTGCCCGGGAAGCCCGTCGTCGTGGTCGGCGCCGGGCCGGTCGGGCTGACGGCGGCGCTGCTGCTGGCCCGGCGGGGCGTGGAGGTGCTGGTC
This sequence comes from Blastococcus deserti, assembly GCF_042682525.1. Lineage (NCBI taxonomy): Bacteria > Bacillati > Actinomycetota > Actinomycetes > Geodermatophilales > Geodermatophilaceae > Blastococcus > Blastococcus deserti. The sequence continues at coordinate 19,908 of NZ_JBHUHP010000006.1, read as the reverse complement.
CTCGAGCGGCATCCGGAGCCCTATCCGCTGCCACGGGCGGTGCACCTGGACGACGAGGTCTTCCGGGTGCTGCAGGACGCGGGCGTCGCCGACGCCGTCCTGGCGCGCAGCCGACCGATGGCCGGGCTCCGGCTGCTCGACGCCGCGCACCGGGTGCTGGCCGAGTTCGCCCGCGACCCGGACGCGGGGGTGCACGGCTGGCCCCAGGGCTCGCTGGTCCACCAGCCGGACCTGGAGGCGGTCCTCGCCGCGGCCGCCACCGCGCAGCCCCGGGTGACCGTCGAGCGCGGGGTGGCGGTCACCGGCCTGCGGCAGGACGCCGACGGCGTGCTCGTGGTCGTCGGCGGTGGGGAACGGTCCGTCCGGGCGGTCGCCGTGCTGGGCTGCGACGGGGCCAACAGCACCGTGCGGGCACTGATCGGCGCGTCCATGCGGGACCTCGGCCCGGCGGACCGCTGGCTGGTCCTGGACATCCGGTCGCCCGTGGAGCTGCCGATCTGGCCCGGGGTGCACCAGGTCTGCGACGCCGCCCGGCCGGCGACGTTCATGCCGGTCACCGGCGACCGCTACCGCTGGGAGTGCCGGCTGCGGCCGGGGGAGACGGTCACCGGGGCGACCTCGCCGGAGCGGCTGGGGGCCCTGCTCGCGCCGGTCGACCCGTCGAAGGTCGAGGTCGTCCGGGCGGCGGAGTACACGTTCCGCGCGCAGGTGGCCGACCGCTGGCGCGCCGGCCGGGTCCTGCTGGCCGGCGACGCCGCCCACCTGTCCCCGCCGTTCGTGGGGCAGGGGCTGGGCCTGGGGCTGCGCGACGTGCACCAGCTGGCGTGGAAGCTCGCCGCCGTCCTCGCGGGCGAGGCCGACGACCGTTTGCTGGACACCCATCAGGCCGAGCGGGAGCCGCACGCCCGGGCCCTGATCCGGGTCGCGCAGCTGCTGGGCCGGCTGATGACGGGGGGAGGGCGCGGGGGCGACGCCCTGCGGCGGGGCGTGCTCGCCGTCGTCCGCCGGATCCCGGCCGTCGCGCGGCTGGCCACCGACAGCCGGACGCCGCCGCTGCGGTCCGGTCCGCTCGTCGACCGGCGGGGCCGGGCGGGACGGCGGCTGGCCGGCTCGCTCGTCCCCCAGCCGGAGGTGCTCGCCGACGGGAAGCGGTGCCGCCTGGACGACGTGCTGGGCGCCGGCTGCGCGGAGCTCACGGTGGACCTGGTCGTGCGTCGGGCGGACGGCTCGCAGACCCGGGTCGAGGATCCGAGCGGCACCCTCCGGCGCTGGCTGGGCCCCGCCACGGCGGTGCGCATCCGGCCCGACCGCATCGTGCGAGCGGCCCGATCCTGAGCCGCCGTGCGCGCATCCACCGGATCGGGCGGTCGGGCGCACGGTGGCGCCGGCGGTCAGGCCTCGCGGCGGCGGCGGGACGGCGAGACAGGCTCCAGGGCGCTGTCCACCGCCGTGCCGCCCAGCTGCCGCTCGAAGCCGGGCGGGACGACGAGGTCCTCGCGGCTCAGCTCGGCGACGGACGGGCGGCCGAGCCCGACCATCGCCGACCCGAGTCCGTCGCGGATCAGGTCCAGCACGTTCTCCACGCCGGCCTGCCCGTTGGCGGCCAGGCCCCACAGATAGGCCCGGCCGATCATGACCGCCCTGGCGCCGAGCGCCAGTGCCTTGGCGACGTCGCCGCCGCGCCGGATGCCGCCGTCCAGCAGCACCTCGATCCGGTCGCCGACCGCGTCGGCGATGGCGGGCAGTGCCCGGATCGACGCGGGGGTGCCGTCGAGGTTGTTGCCGCCGTGGTTGGAGACCGAGATCGCGGTGACGCCGGTGTCCACGGCTCGCTTCGCGTCGTCGACCCGCATGACGCCCTTGAGCATGAACGGCCCGTCCCACTGCTCGCGCAGCCAGGCGACGTCCTCCCAGGTGGGCATCGGCGACTGCATCCACATGCCGTAGGCGGCGAAGAAGGTGGGTGCCGGCTCCCCGGGGGTGGCCACCATGTTGGGCACCGTCAGATCGGGGAGCTTCCTGGTCCTCGCGAAGTCCCACAGCCAGCGGGGGCGCGCGAGCACCTGGGGCGCGTACCGGCGGGCCGCCTCGAAGTCGATCCTCTCGGGGATGTACGGGCTGCCCCAGTCGCGCCCGTAGGCGAACGACCAGTCGAGCGTGGCGATCAGCCCGACGGCGCCGGCCCGGCGGGCGCGCTCCATGCGGGCGAGCATCTCCTCGCGCGTCCCCACCCAGTACACCTGGAAGAAGGTCTGCGGATTCGCCGCGACGACCTGCTCGATCGGCTTGCTGGCGAAGGAGGACAGCCCCATCGCGATCCCCCGGGCGGCCGCGGCGCGTGCGACGGCGACCTCGCCGTCGGGGTGGACGGCCTGCACCCCCGTGGGGCTGATCAGGACCGGCATCGACAGGGACTGGCCCATGACCGTGATGCCCGTGTTCCGCTCGTTGGCCAGACCGGCGGTGTGCGGGGCGAAACCCAGCTCCGCGAAGGCGGCCAGGTTGTCCTCGAGGGTCAGTCCCCGCTCGGAGCCGGCCACCAGGGCGCCGTAGACGCCCTTGGGCAGCCGCTTCCTCGCCCGCCGCTGCGCCTCCGCCACGGACTCGAACCACGGGTTCGCCATCGTCGACCTCCTCGTAGGCCCGGCCCGGCCGGGGAGCTGGGCCGGCCGCGACCGGCGGTGGCACTGAGTGCCAGGCTATACGTGCGCGGGGAGACCCCCGACACAGTCCGGCGGCCGGCGTCAGCGGCCGAGCCCGGGGAATCCGGCAGCCATCTCGGCGAAGGCCTGGTGCAGGTGCCCGACGAGCGACGAGCGCTCGTCGGCCAGCCACGCCTCGAACGCGGTCGTCGCCGCGGCCCGCGTGGTCGCCGCCACCAGCCGGGGGACCAGGGCGGTGGGCGGGGCGCCGGTCCGGCCGGCGACGTACCGCGCGACCACCCGGTCGACCTCGGCGAAGCGCAGCTGGGAGTGCGCGAGCAGGGCCGGTTCGCCCAGGATGAGCCGCATCCGCGCGCGTAGCAGGGGCAGCTCGGCCGCGGGGTAGTCGTTGGCCTCGACGTAGGCCGCGCAGACCGACGCCAGCACCGGCCGCGCCGGGTCCGCGGCCGCCAGCAACCCCTCGAGGCGGGCGACGTGACCGGCGAAGTCGCCCCACACCGCGTCGGCCTTGGTCGCGTAGTAGCGGAAGAAGGTGCGCCGGCTGATGCCGGCGGCGTCCGCGACCTCGTCGCTGGGAACGTTCGCGAAGCCCCGGACGGCGAACAGGTCGAGGGCCGCCCGCTCGACCCGCGCTCGCGTCCCCCGGGCGGGGTCCGTACGGGTCTGCGTCACGCGCACATCTTGACCCGCTCCGCCAGGTCCGCGGCCGCAGCCGGAGCCCGCTCCGGCGTTGCCGATGGCATCCGGTGTCACTAACGTCCGCGGCACCGACCCGCGCCCACCGCCCCGGAGGTCCGCCGTGCCCGAGACGCCCCAGACCGACGCCCCCGTCCTCGACGCCCCGGCGGTCGCGGAGGAGGAGCTGGTGGAGGAGTCGCTGGTGGAGGAGGTCTCCATCGACGGCATGTGCGGCGTCTACTGACCGACGTCCCCGTGCCTTCCGCGGTGGCGCCGTCCGGCTCCGGGTTCGACGTCGACCTGCCCTGGCGGAAGGCCCGGTCGGTGGCCCTGCGGCCGGAGCCGTTCGGCGCGCTGGCCTACCACTTCGGCAACCGGAAGCTCAGCTTCCTGAAGTCGAAGACCCTGGTGGCGGTCGTGGAGGCCCTGGCCGACCACGCCACCGCCGACGCCGCGCTCACCGCCTGCGGCGTGCCAGAGGCGCAGCGCGGCACGTACGTGAGGGCGCTCGCCGACCTCGCTCGTTCGCAGATGATCGAAATGAGGACCTCGTGACCACCGTGCTGCCCGACCGGCCCGTGGGCGGCCGGCTGGTCGACCAGTTCGAGTACGGCCTCGACGCACCCATCTGCCTCACCTGGGAGCTCACCTACGCCTGCAACCTGGCGTGCGTGCACTGCCTGTCCTCCTCGGGACGGCGCGACCCCCGGGAGCTGTCCACCGCCGAGGCGGAGGCGGTGATCGACGAGCTGCAGCGGATGCAGGTCTTCTACGTCAACGTCGGCGGCGGCGAGCCCACCGTGCGGCCGGACTTCTGGCACCTGCTCGACTACGCCATCGGCCACGACGTGGGCGTCAAGTTCTCCACCAACGGCATCAAGCTGGACCGGGCCCGTGCCGAGCAGCTGGCGGCCACCGACTACGTCGACGTGCAGATCTCCCTGGACGGCGCCACGGCCGAGGTCAACGACCGGGTCCGGGGGGCCGGCTCGTTCGCCACCGCCGTCCGCGCGCTGGAGAACCTGGCCGAGGCGGGGATGCGCGACTTCAAGGTTTCCGTCGTCGTCACCCGGGAGAACGCCGGCCAGCTCGACGAGTTCAAGGCCCTCACCGACCGCTACGGCGCGCAGCTGCGGATTACCCGGCTGCGCCCGTCCGGCCGCGGCGCCGACGTCTGGGACCGGCTGCACCCCACCCAGCAGCAGCAGCGCGAGCTCTACGCCTGGCTGCTCGCCAACGGTGAGCGAGTCCTCACCGGCGACTCGTTCTTCCACCTGTCGGCGTTCGGGGAGGCGCTGCCGGGGCTCAACCTGTGCGGCGCCGGGCGGGTGGTCTGCCTCATCGACCCGGTGGGCGACGTGTACGCGTGCCCGTTCGCGATCCACGAGAGCTTCCTCGCCGGCAACGTCCGCGACGAGGGCGGCTTCTCGCGGGTCTGGCGGTCCAGCGAGCTGTTCGCCGAGCTGCGCAGCCCGCAGACCGGCGGCGCGTGCACGCGGTGCGCGCACTTCGACTCGTGCCGGGGCGGCTGCATGGCGGCGAAGTTCTTCACCGGGCTGCCGCTGGACGGCCCCGATCCCGAGTGCGTCCAGGGGTACGGCGAGGCGGCGCTGGCCGCCCGGGACGCGGACCTGGTCACGCCGCGCAGCCACGTCGACCACTCGCACGCGGGCCCCGTGCGAGGTCAGCCGACGCTGCTCGGCATCCCGCCGATCCCGGCCAAGATCTGCGACGAGTCACCCCTCGCCGGCCTCGGCCCGCGCTGATCCGTCCCACCCCGAAGGGGGATGGCCGGTCCCGGACGCTCCAGGACGGCGGCGGTGCCGCCGATCAGCCGAGGGTGATCCTCCTCCGCCTGCGGGACCGGGCCGTCCGCCTGCTGCCCGAGGGGCGCCTGCTGCCCGACGCCGTCTGGGAGCGGCGCCACCGGGCCATCGTCCGGCTCTGCCTGACCTCGGCCGCCCTGCTGGTGCTGTTCGCCTGGCTGCGTGGGCACGGGCAGCCGGCCGCCGTCGCCGTTCTCGCCGCCGTGGCAGGTCCGGTCGCGTTGGCCGGTGTGCCGCAGCTGGGTCGCAAGGGCCGCGCCGCCGCCACCACCCTGAGCCTGATGGCCGCCTCCGCCGCCCTCGTGCACCTGTGGGCCGGCGTCACCGAGGCGCACTTCGTGTTCTTCGTGATGGTCGGCGTCGTCTCGCTGTACCAGGACTGGGCGCCGTACGGCATCGCCCTGGTCGTCGTCACCCTCCACCACGGCGTGGTCGGAACGATCTACCCGCACGCGGTCTACAGCCACGACGCCGTGCACGACCCGTGGCTGTGGGCCGGCATCCACGCGGCGTTCGTGCTGGCCGCGAGCATCGCCCACCTGGCCGCCTGGCGGCTCAACGAGGACCAGGTGCTCAGCGACCCGCTGACCGGCCTGGCCAACCGGACGCTGCTCGAGGAGATCACCCACCGCCTGCTGGCCCGCGGCGGGAGCGTCAGTCTGCTGTTCATCGACCTCGACGACTTCAAGGCCGTCAACGACAGCCGCGGTCACGCCGCCGGCGACGAGCTGCTGCTCGTTCTCGCCGAGCGGCTGCGCGGCTGCGTGCGGACGGGCGACGTCGTCGCGCGCATCGGCGGCGACGAGTTCGCCGTCGTCGTCAACGGCGGTGCCGACGTGGCCCGCTCCGTGGCCGAGCGAGCCCTGGTGGCGTTGTCGGTTCCGGTGCCCCTGGCCGACGGCATGCTCACCGTGCATGCGAGCATCGGCGTGGCCGGGTCCAGCGACTCCGACCGCACGTCGGATGCGCTGCTGCGCAACGCCGACCTGGCGATGTACCTGGCGAAGGCACAAGGCAAGAACCGGCTGGTCGTCTACGCCGACGGCATGGCCGAGGAAGCCAGCCGCCGGGCCGCCTTCGCCCAGGACCTCGCCGTCGCCGCCGACTCGGGCCAGCTGGAGGTGCACTACCAGCCCACCGTCCGGCTGGCCGACGGGCGGACCACCGGCTTCGAGGCGCTGGTCCGCTGGAACCACCCCGAGCGCGGGCTCGTGCCGCCGGTGGAGTTCGTCCCGCTGGCCGAGGAGACCGGTGCGATCACCGGTATCGGCCGCTGGGTGCTGCGCGAGGCGCTGCGCCAGGGAGCCGCCTGGATGGCCGAGACCGGCGCGCCGCTGCGCATGGCCGTGAACCTCTCGCCGCGGCAGTTCCAGGACGGCGACGTGACCGCCGACGTGGTCGCCGCCCTTGAGGAGACGGGGTTCCCCGCCGCGCAGCTGACCCTGGAGGTCACCGAGGGGGTACTCGTGCGCGACGTCGACTCGGTCGTGACCCAGCTGGACGCGCTGCGCAGCCTCGGGATCCGGATCGCGATCGACGACTTCGGCACCGGGTTCTCCGGGTTGTCCTACCTGCGGCACCTGCCCGCGGACATCCTCAAGATCGACCGCAGCTTTGTCATGGACCTGCCCCGCGGCCGGTCGGCCGCCACGCTGATCACCTCGATCGTCGAGCTGGCCCGCACCCTGGGCCTCGACGTCGTCGCGGAGGGCGTGGAGACCGAGGGACAACGCCGGGCGCTGGCCGAGCTCGACTGCGGGCTGGCCCAGGGGTATCTGTTCGCGCGGCCCGAGCCGGCCGAGCTCGCCGGCCGCAGCCTGCCGCGCACGGTCCGGGTGCCGGCCCAGCCCGGCGCTCCGGCGGTCGAGCAGGTCCAGGCCGACCGCACCGCCTGAGGGACGGCGGGGAGAGCTCAGAGGTCGACGGTCTCGTTCTCGCCGGCGTCGATCCGCTGTCCGGTGGCCTTGGCCTTGGCATAGCTGATCAGCGTCGCCAGCCGTCCCCCGGGGCTGTCCCAGTACTCGGCGGAGTCGCCCTCGACCTTCAGCAGGACCACGCCGCGGTCGTCCGGACCCTGGGGGAACCACGCCTCCACGGCGCTGTTCCACAGCTCGCGCTTCCTGGCCGGGTCGTCCACCACGTGGGCGTGCCCGGTCAGCGAGACCCACGACCCGCCGGAGCCGGCGGCCACGTTGACCTGGGGGTGCGCGACGAGGTGGGACACCTTGCGCGAGTCCCGCTCGGCGAAGAACCACAGTTCCCCGTCGAACTCCACCTCCTGCAGCGCCATGGGCCGGCTGGTCAGCGTCCCGTCCGGCGCGGTGGTGGTGAGGAAGGCGAAGCGCTCGCCCTTGATCAGCTCGGTCACCTTGCGGGCCCGGTCGTCGGTCATGGGCTCCGGGTGCCCGCCGGCCGGGCGGCTCACACGGGCCACCGGCCCCGCTGTCCTACGCTGCCCCGGTGACCTCCCTGGCCGGCTCCGTCTGGCCGGAGATCCCCGAGGCGCCGCTGCTCGTCGTCCCGCTCGGCTCGGTGGAGCAGCACGGGCACCACCTGCCGCTGGGTACGGACACGTCGGTCGCCTGCGCGGTCGCCGAGACGGCCGCCGGGGCGCTGGACGGCGCGCTGCTGGCCCCTGCCCTCGCCTACGGCGCCAGCGGGGAGCACGAGGGCTTTCCCGGCACGATCTCTCTCGGCACCGAGGCGCTGACCGGCCTGCTCGTCGAGTACGGGCGCTCGGCGGGGCGCTGGGCCGGGCGGATCCTGGTCGTCAACGGGCACGGTGGCAATCTCGACGCCTTGCGCGCCGCCGTCCCGCTGTTGCGGTCGGAGGGGCGCGACGTCGCCTGGTTCCCGTGCGGGGTCGCCGGTGGTGACGCGCACGCCGGGCGGACCGAGACGTCACTGATGTTGCACGTGGAACCGGACGGGGTGCGGGAGGACCGTGCGGTCGCCGGAGCCACGGCGCCCCTCGGCGCGCTGCTGCCCCGGCTCCGTGCCGAGGGCGTGCGCGGGGTTAGCCCGACCGGCGTCCTCGGCGATCCGGCCGGCGCGTCGGCCGCCGAGGGCGCCGCGCTGCTGGCGGACCTGGCCGACCGCCTGGTCGCCGCCGCCGGCCCGTGGGACGTGGACGGCGCGGGCCGACTACGCGGCTGAACCTGCATCTCGCCCCCGAGGGTCGCCGTCAGAGGGCGTCGGCGAACAGCGGGACGGCCGCGTCCAGCGCGTGCAGCAGACCCGGGGCCGACGCGCTGGAGAAGGCGTTGCGCACGGTGAGGTCGTCCAGGCGGCGGGGTGCGGTGCACCACCCCGGCATCGGGCACCCGGCAGCAGTGGGGACGATCACCGGGTGACCGCAGCCGAGCCCGGGGGCCGGTTGCCCGACGGCTTCGCCGTCCGGCTGGACCCGCGGACCCGCCGCCGCGACGGTGGCGCCGCCCTGCTCGGCGGCTCGCCGCTGCGCCTCCTCCGGCTGTCGGCGCGCGCCCGCGACATGCTGGCCGGCGACCGGCTGGTGGTCCGCGACGCGACGACGGCGGCCCTCGCGGCGCGGTTGCTCGATGCCGGGCTCGCTCATCCGGACCTGCCGCCCGCCCTCGCCGTGGAGGACGTCACCGTCGTCATCCCGGTCCGCGACCGGCCCGCCGGCCTCGGCCGCCTGCTCGCGGCCCTGCGGGCGGACCCCGCCACGACGGGGCTGCCGGTGGTCGTGGTGGACGACGGCTCGGTGGTCCCGGTGCCGGTGACGGCCGGGGTCCGGGTGCTGCGGCACGGGGCGTCGCGCGGCCCGGCCGCGGCCCGGAACGCAGGGCTGCGGGCGGCCGCGACGCCGTTCGTCGCCTTCCTCGACTCCGACTGCGTGCCGCGGCAGGGCTGGCTCCAGCGGCTGCGGCCCCACCTCGACGACCCCCGGCTGGCCCTGGTCGCGCCCCGGGTCGTCGCCCTGGACGCCGCCGCACCGGGCTGGCCCGCCCCGTACGAGGCGGTGGCCGGCGCGCTGGACATGGGCCCGCATCCCGCGCCGGTGCGGCCGGGCTCGGCGATCTCCTACGTGCCCAGCGCGGCACTGCTCGTCAGGCGGTCGGCGGTCGGGCCGGGGTTCGACGAGGCGCTGCGCGTCGCCGAGGACGTCGACCTGGTCTGGCGGCTCACCGCGGCAGGCTGGCGGGTCCGGTACGAGGCCGGCGCGGCGGTGGCGCACGAGCACCCGGCGACCACGGGGGAGTGGCTGCGCCGGCGGGCGTTCTACGGCACCGGCGCCGCGCTGCTGGCCGCCCGGCACGGATCGCTCGTGTCGCCGCTGGTGCTCGCGCCGTCGTCCGCCCTGGCCTGGGCGCTGGCCGTCGCGGGCCGTCGGCGGGGCCGGGCTGCGGCCGCCGGCATCCTCGCCGTCGACGCCGTCCGGCTGGCGCGGCGGCTGGGTCAGCCGCCTCCGGTCCCGCTGGCGGCGGGTCTGGTGGCGCACGGCTCGGCGGCGTCCGGGCGTGCGCTCGCGCGGTCGGTCACCCGGCACCACTGGCCCCTGGCGCTCGCCGCGGCCGCGGCGTCGCGCCGCGCGCGGCGGTGGGTCGCGGGCGCCATGGTCGCGGACGCCGTGCTCGCGTGGTGGCCGCACCGAGCACGCATCGGTCCGCTGCGGTTCGCGGCCGCCCGCCGGCTGGAGGACCTGGCCTACGGCGCCGGGCTGTGGACCGGCGCCGTACGCGAACGCGAGCCGCGGGCGCTCCTGCCCGCCCGCCCGCCGCGTCGACCGGAAGCTGCCGCGATGAACTCGTCCCCTTCGCGGGAATGAAAGGTGCGCTCCGCAACTTGTCAGCCCGCGTACATGCGGTTCCAGCCAGCGTCGGCGTCCGCGCAGAACGACGAACGAACGAGGAACGCCGTGACCGCACTGGAGAACCGGCCCGCCACGACCGCGGCAGGGCCGGCACCCGCCGCCCCCGCCGTCGAGCGCCCGGGTGCCGCCCGCACGGCGCTCGTCCTGGGCGCCTTCGTGGCGATCGGCCCGCTGACCATCGACATGTACCTGCCGGCGCTGCCCACCATCACCGGCGATCTCGAGACGACGGAGTCCGCGGTGCAGCTGACGCTGACCGGGACCCTGGTCGGCCTGGCGCTGGGCCAGCTGCTGCTCGGGCCCCTGTCGGACGCCTTGGGCCGGCGCAGGCCGCTGCTGGCCGGGACGGCGCTGCACGTGCTCGCGTCCCTGCTGGTGCTCGTGGCCCCGAACCTCGCCGTGCTGGGCGCGCTGCGGGTGCTGCAGGGGGTCGGGACGGCGGCGGGTGCGGTCATCGCCATCGCGATCGTCCGCGACCTCTACGACGGCCGGGCCGCGGCGACGATGCTGTCGCGGCTGTTCCTGGTGCTCGGTGCGGCGCCCGTGCTCGCCCCCACCATCGGGGGCGAGCTCCTGCGGTTCACCTCGTGGCGCGGGATCTTCGCGTTCCTGGCCGCGTACGGCGTGCTCATGATCGCGGTCGGCGCCCGCACGCTGCCCGAGACCCTGCCGCCCGAGCGGCGGCGGAGCACCGGCGTCCGCGGCACCCTCCGCGGCTACCGCGAGCTGCTGCGCGACCGCGCGTACGTCGGTCTGGTGCTCGTGGCCGGGCTGACCATGGCCGGTCTGTTCAGCTACGTCTCGGGATCGGCCTTCGTCTACCAGGACCAGTTCGGCCTGGACGAGCAGCAGTTCGGCCTGCTGTTCGGGGCCGGCGCCTTCTGGCTCATCGCGGCCACCCAGCTCAACCCCGTGCTGCTGCGGCGCTGGACGCCCGCGCAGCTGCTGGTCGCGGGCACCGTCGCCGGCGCCGTCGCCGGCGCCGCCCTGGTGCTGCTGGCCGCGACGGGCACCGGCGGGCTGTGGGCCGTCGCGGGGACGCTGTGGGCGGTGCTCTTCGCGTGCGGGCTGGCGCTGCCCAACGCCCCGGCCCTGGCGCTGTCGCGGCACGGCGACGCCGCCGGCACCGCGGCGGCGCTGCTGGGGGCCATCCAGTTCGGGGTGGGCGCCCTCGTCTCCCCGGTGGTCGGGCTCCTGGGCAACGACGCCGTGGCGATCGGCTCGGTCGTCGTGACCGCCCTGGTCATCGCGATCGGCGTCCTCGCGCTCGTCGTGCGGCCGTGGCGGCTGCCCCAGCCCGACGACGACGCCGTCCCGGTCGCCGCGCACTGATCCGGCGATCCGGTGGTCCTCCACCGGATCCCTGGTGCAAATCGCGTTCACCGGCCACGATGGCCCGGACATGAGCCAACGGTGGCGGAGCGTCCGGTGTCGCCGGCCGTGAATCCCTGGCTGGCGCTCCCGGAGGGGCGGCCCGGCCCGGACCACGACCGGCGGTTGCGCGCTGCCCACGAACGGCTGGTCACGGGCACCGGCCTGGCCGACGACGCGGTGCGCTCCGTCGTCCGTGACTCGTGGCGGCGCTCCTTCGGCAGCGGCGTCGATCCCGACGACGGCACCGCGCCGGTCGACCTGCTCGACGACGACCTGCTGGCCTACCGCGAGGCGCATCCGCTCGCCCCGGTGATGCCGGTGATCCGCCGGCTGCTGGTCGAGGACGCCGAGGACGACCGGATGATCGTCGCGGTGACCGATGCCGTCGGCCGGATGCTGTGGGTGGAGGGCGACTCTGCGCTGCGGACGCGGGCCGCCGGGATGCACTTCGTCGAGGGCTCCCGCTGGGCCGAGGAGGTCGTCGGCACCAACGCCCCCGGCACGGCCCTGGCCGTCGACCACCCCGTGCAGATCTACGGCAGCGAGCACTACCGCCGGCCGGTGCAGCCCTGGAGCTGCTCGGCGGCCCCGGTGCACGACCCGGTCACCGGGGTCCTCCTGGGGGCGATCGACGTGACCGGCGGTGACCACGTCGCCAGCCCGCACATGCTCACGCTCGTGCGGGCGACGGTCGCGGCGGTGGAGTCCGAGCTGCGCTGGCAGCACCGCGAGCAGCTGCAGCGGAGCGCGGGGCGCCGACCGCCGCCGCTGCGGCGACCGGCTCCCCGCCTGGAGGTCCTCGGGCGGGAGCGGGCGCGGCTGACCCTTCCCTCCGGGCCCATGGAGCTGTCGCTGCGCCATTCCGAGCTGCTCCTCCTGCTGACCGAGGCCGCGGTGGCCGGCGAGGGGCGCACCGCCGTGCAGCTGGCCGCCGAGTGCCATCGGGGCGAGGCGGCGGAGGTCACGGTGCGCGCGGAGCTCTCGCGGCTGCGCCGCCTCGTCGGTGCCGATCTCGTCGGGTCCCGGCCGTACCGCCTGCTGCGGCGTCTGGACACCGATCTCGACCAGGTGCGCCGCCTGCTCGCGCGCGGCGCGGTCGGGGAGGCGCTGGACCGCTATCCCGGGGCGGTGCTGCCCGGCTCCCGCGCCCCGGGGGTGGCGGCGGCTCGGGAGCGGGTGGGCGCGCTGCTCCGGCAGGCGGTGCTCAGGAGCCGCCGTCCCGAGCTGCTGCTGCGGTACGCGCAGCTGCCCGAGGCCCGGGACGACGCCGTCGTCTGGCAGACCTGCCTCGAGTGGCTGCCGTCGAGCTCGCCGCGCCGAGCCGCGGCGGCGGCGCACCTCCTGCGGCTGCGTCGGGCACCCCGCCCCCGGTGACTTCCCGCGGCGGGAATGCGACTCGCCGGGATGCTCTTGGCACGCGGAGTGAGTGCCGCTCTCCCACCGACCGACCGTCCGTCCCTGAGCGCGCTGCGCGTCGTCGTCGCCGTGGGCGCCCTGGCGGTGGGCGGCTTCGCCATCGGGACCACCGAGTTCGTGACGATGGGCGTCCTCCCCGACATCGCGCGCGGCGTGGGCGTCGACATCCCCTCGGCCGGGTACGTCATCTCCGTCTACGCCCTCGGGGTCGTCGTCGGCGCCCCCGTCATCGCGGCGCTGAGCGCCCGGCTGCCGCGGCGGGCGCTGCTCGTCGGGCTCATGGGGGCCTTTCTCCTCGGCAACCTGCTGACCGCCGTCGCGCCCGGATACGGCGCCCTGCTGGCCGCCCGCTTCCTCAGCGGCCTGCCGCACGGGGCCTACTTCGGCGTCGCCTCGCTCGTGGCCGCGTCCCTCGTGGCACCGCACCTGCGGGGGCGTGCGGTCAGCTCCGTGCTGCTGGGCCTCGCGGCGGCCATGCTGACGGGGGTCCCCGCGGCCACCTGGCTCGGCCAGCAGCTGGGCTGGCGGTCGGCGTACTGGACGGTGGTCGCCCTGGCCGCCGTCACGGTCGCGGCCGTGCTCGCCGTCGTCCCGTCGTCCCCCGGACGGCCCGACGCCACGGTCCGCGGTGAGCTCGGCGCCCTGCGCCGGCCCCAGGTCGTGCTGACCCTGCTGGTCGGCGTCGTCGGGTTCGGCGGCATGTTCGCCCTCTACAGCTACATCGCACCCGTCGTCACCGACGTCGCGGAGCTCTCGCGCGGCACGGTGCCGTGGGTGCTGCTCGTCTACGGCGCGGGCGGTTTCCTCGGGACGGCGCTGGGCGGCCGGCTGGCCGACGTGGCCCTGTTCCCCTCCCTCGTCGCCAGCCTCGTCGTCCTCGGGGTGCTGCTGGCCCTCGTCGCCCTGACCTCCCCGTGGGCGCCGGCGCTGTTCGTCGGCGTCTTCCTCGTGTCCGTCGCCGCATCCGTCCTGGCCGTATGCCTGCAGATGCGGCTGATGGAGACCGCCGGCGACGCGCAGATGCTCGGTGCCGCCCTCAACCACTCGGCGCTCAACCTCGCCAACGCGCTGGGGGCCTGGCTGGGTGGTCTGGTGATCGCCGCCGGCCTCGGCTACCGATCGCCGAGCGTCGTCGGGGCCGGGCTGGCCGCCGCCGGGCTGGTGCCGCTCGCGGTCTCCGCCGTCCTCCGGCGCCGCGACCGGCGGGCCGGGGCGGTCGTCCCCGCGGCCGGCGCCGCACCGGCGGAGCGGGTGACCGTCGGCTGACGCCGGCGTTTCTGCAACCACGCTGCAACGTTGCCGGCGCCGCCGACCCGGCCGCCGGACGCCGCGTTCCCCTGGTTCACCAAGGCTTTTCCCGCCCGGGACCCGATCCGACGGGTCGCTGCGGCCGTCGAGGATCACTGAGCCTGGCCTAACCAGCCCTCCGCGGTACAGACTCCGCCTTGAACTCCGGAAGTGACCGGGCGCACACCTCAGAGCGGAGGATCGGTGACCCAGATCAACGTACGGGTCGACGGGGCGTCGTACACCGACGACGTCGAACCGCGAACACTTCTCGTCCACTACCTGCGGGAGCAGCTGGGGAAGGTCGGCACCGTCGTCGGCTGCGACACCAGCAACTGCGGCGCCTGCACCGTGCACCTCGACGGTGAGGCCGTGAAGAGCTGCACCGTCTTCGCCGTCCAGGCCGACGGCAGCGAGGTGACCACCATCGAGGGGATCGGCAGGGACGGCGCCCTGCACCCCGTGCAGAAGGCCTTCCACGAGCTGCACGGCCTCCAGTGCGGCTTCTGCACCCCCGGCATGATCATGGCCTCGATCGACCTGCTGAAGGACAACCCGGATCCGAGCGAGGACGAGGTGCGGGAGGGCATCGAGGGCAACCTCTGCCGCTGCACGGGCTACCAGAACATCGTCCGGGCGGTGCAGCAGGCCGCGCGCGAGATGAGCGGCCGGGCAGCCGCGGACCAGGGTTCCGGGAACGGGCACGCCTCCCCGGCCGTCGTCGACACCGCGGCCGCTCCGCACGTGGCGGTGCAGGCATGACGATCACCGAGAACGCCGCCGACCTGGCTCCCGCCAAGGAGGTCGGCAAGGCCCGCCGGCGCAAGGAGGACGCCCGGCTGATCACCGGCAAGACCACCTGGACCGACAACATGGTGCTGCCGGGGATGCTGCACCTCGCCGTCGTCCGCAGCCCCGTGGCCCACGCGAGGATCACCTCGATCGACGTGAGCGCGGCCCAGCAGTCGCCCAACGTCGTCGCCGTGTTCACGGGTCGCGACCTCGCCGACGAGCAGGGGTCGATCCCCTGCGCGTGGCCGGTCACCCCCGACATGGTGAACCCGGGCCACCCGTCGATCGCGGTCGACCAGGTCAACCACGTGGGCGAGGCCGTCGCGATCATCGTGGCCCGCAGCAAGGTCGCCGCCCAGGACGCCGTCGAGCTCGTGGACGTGGACTACGACGTGCTGCCGGCGGTCGTCGACATGGAGGAGGCGGTCAAGGAGGGCGCCGACCTCGTCCACGACCAGCTCGACTCCAACACCAGCTACCACTTCGTCTTCGACGCCGGGGAGGCCGGCACCGGCTCGGACACCGAGCAGGCGTTCGCCGACGCGGAGGTCGTCGTCAGCCGCCGGTTCGTGCAGCAGCGGCTGATCCCGGCGTTCATGGAGCCGCGCTCGGTCGTCGTCCAGCCGCAGGGCGACAACTTCACGATGTGGTCGGCGACCCAGGTGCCGCACATCCTCCGGGTGATGCTGGCCACGGTCACCGGGGTGCCGGAGCACAAGCTCCGGGTGATCGCGCCCGACGTGGGCGGCGGCTTCGGTGGCAAGCTGCAGGTCAACCCCGAGGAAGTGCTCGCACTCCTCGTCGCGCGCCGGCTCGGCAAGCCGGTCAAGTGGACCGAGACCCGCAGCGAGTCCCTCATGACGGCTCACCACGGCCGGGATCAGATCCAGTACGTCGACGCGGCCGCCGACCGCGACGGCACCCTGCGCGGCATCCGGGTGCGGATCCTCGCCGACATGGGCGCGTACCTCCGGCTGATCACCCCCGGCGTGCCGGTCCTCGGCGCGTTCATGTTCAACGGCATCTACAAGATGGGCGCCTACCGCTTCGAGTGCGACGGGGTGTTCACCAACAAGGTGCCCACCGACGCCTACCGCGGGGCCGGGCGGCCGGAGGCGACCTTCGCCGTCGAGCGGATCATGGACGAGCTCGCCGTCGAGCTCGGCATGGACCCGCTGGAGCTGCGCCGGAAGAACTGGATCAACGCCGAGGAGTTCCCGTACACCACCGTGGCGGGCATGGAGTACGACTCCGGTGACTACGAGGCGGCGACTCAGACGGCGCTGGAGCTCATCGGCTACGACGAGCTGCGGGCCGAGCAGCGGCGCCGGCGCGAGACCAACGACCCGGTGCAGCTGGGCATCGGGTTCTCGACCTTCACGGAGATGTGCGGCATCGCCCCGTCGCGGGTCCTCGGCTCGCTGTCCTACGGGG
>NZ_JBHUHP010000006.1:0-3556 GCF_042682525.1 Blastococcus deserti | reverse complement strand
GTTGAGGTCGTCACGGGCACCAGCCCGCACGGCCAGGGCCACGAGACGGCGTGGAGCCAGATCGTCGCCGACCACCTCGGCGTCCCGTTCGAGGACATCGAGGTGCTGCACGGCGACACGTCCATCGCCCCGAAGGGCATGGACACCTACGGCTCACGCTCTCTCGTCGTCGGTGCCGCGGCGGTGGTGAAGGCGGCCGACAAGGTCGTCGCCAAGGCGCGCAAGGTCGCCGCGCACCTGCTCGAGGCCAGCGAGGACGACCTGGACTTCGCCGACGGGAAGTTCTCCGTGCGCGGCACGCCCGGCACCGGTCTGAGCATCCAGGAGATCGCCCTGGCAGTCTTCGCCGCGCACAACTACCCCGACGACGTCGAACCGTCGATCGACGCCGAGGCGACGTTCGACCCGGTGAACTTCTCCTTCCCGCACGGGACGCACATCTGCGCCATGGAGGTCGACACCGACACCGGCATGGTGAAGATCCGGAAGTACGCCTGCGTCGACGACATCGGGACCGTCGTCAACCCGCTCATCGTCGAGGGTCAGGTGCACGGTGGCCTCGCCCAGGGCATCGCCCAGGCACTGTTCGAGGAGGCGGTCTACGACGCCGACGGCAACCTCACGACCGGCACCTTCGTCGACTACCTGGTCCCCTCGGCCGCCGACCTGCCGCACTTCGAGACGAGCAACACCATCCACCAGGCGACGAGCAACCCGATCGGGGCCAAGGGCGTCGGGGAGGCCGGCACGATCGCCAGCACCCCTGCCGTCGTCAACGCGGCGCTCGACGCCGTCCGCCACCTCGGGGTGAGCGACATACGGATGCCGCTGACCCCGGAACGGGTCTGGCGGGCCATCCATCAGGGCGGGGACGGCGGCGGCCGCGCGGCGGCCGTGACCACCGCCCAGGGCCTCGATTCCGCCTCCACTCCCCTCGCGTCCGGCGACGAGACGCCCGGAGGTGCGCTGTGATCCGCGAGAACGACGAAGGAGTCGAGCCATGATCCCCGCTCCGTTCGCCTACGCCCGTCCCACCACCGTCGACGAGGCCCTCCAGGCGGTCGCCGAGGGCGGCGAGGACGTGAAGATCCTCGCCGGCGGGCAGTCGCTGATCCCGGTCATGCGGCTGCGGCTGGCCGCTCCCGAGACCGTGGTCGACCTGACCAAGGTGGCCGAGCTCCGTGGAGTGCGGGAGGAGGGTGACGCGATCGTCGTCGGGGCGATGACCACGCACTCCGACGTCATCGGCGACCCGCTGATCGGCCGGTACGCGCCGATCATCGCGGAGGCCACCGAGACGGTGGCCGACCGGCAGGTGCGGCACCGCGGCACCTTCGGGGGCGCTCTGGCGCACGCCGACCCGGCCGGTGACCTGCCGGCGGTGGCCCTGGCCCTGGACGCGGAGTTCGTGATCGCCGGGCTCGAGGGGCGGCGGACCGTTCCGGCCGCGGACTTCTTCGTCGACTACCTCACCACCGCGCTGGAGGAGGGGGAGCTGCTCGTCGAGATCCGCGTCCCGAAGCTCGAGGGCTGGGGCATGCGCTACGAGAAGTTCAACCGGGTGGCGCAGGCGTGGTCGATCGTCGCGGTGGCGGCGCTGGTCCGCCGCGAGGGCGACCGGATCGCCGAGGCGCGGATCGGGCTGACCAACATGGGCCCGACCCCGCTGCGGGCGACGGCGGTCGAGCAGGCGCTGGCCGGCGCCGAGGCGACCCCTGAGGCGATCGCCGACGCGGCGTCCCACGCGGCCGAGGGCACCAGCCCGAGCAGCGACCTCAACGCCCAGGCCGACTACCGGCAGCACCTCGCTACGGTGCTGACCCGCCGGGCGGTGACGGCGGCCGCCGGGTTGTAGCTTGAAGGACCCCGTCCTCCCCACCCCTCGCAGGCTCGGGGCGGCGCCCTGGACGGGGCCACGCCGGTCCGTACCCGTCCGTCCCGGCCGGTCCATCCCTGTGCGGGGTGGACCGGCCGGCACGCACAGCCAGGAGGTCAGCCGTGCAACTGGAGAACTCGTTCACCGTTCCCGTCCCCGTCGACGAGGCATGGCGGGTCCTCCTCGACATCGAGCGCATCGCGCCGTGCATGCCCGGTGCCGCGCTGGACTCCGTCGATGGCGACGACTTCACCGGGCGGGTCAAGGTCAAGCTGGGGCCCATCAACCTCACCTACCAAGGCAAGGCGTCGTTCATCGAGAAGGACGAGGCCGCGCACCGCGCGGTCATCGACGCCCGGGGCAAGGACCAGCGCGGCAACGGCACGGCGGCGGCCACGATCACCGCGAAGCTCGCGGCCGAGGGCTCGATCACGCGGGTCGACGTGCTGACCGACCTCAACATCACCGGCCGGCCCGCCCAGTTCGGCCGGGGCGTGATGACCGATGTCGGGAACAAGCTGCTCGGCCAGTTCGCCGACAAGCTCGCGGCCCAGCTCGGCGAGGGCGACGCCCAGGGTGATGCTGCCCGGGCGGCCGCCGCGGAGGAGACCGCTGCGCAGAAGGCCGCCGCGACGGCGGCCGGGGCGGTCGAGGAGATCGCCGCCGCCGCCGAGGGGTCCGCCGGCAACGGGGCCGCCGGCAAGGCCGTGAAGAAGGCGGCCGCAGGAACGAAGAAGGCCGCCGCGGCCGCGACCGACAAGGTCAGCGCCACCAGCGCCGTGGAGCCGGAGAAGAGCGCTCCGGCCAAGAAGGCAGCGGCGGCCAAGAAGGCAGCACCGGCCAAGGCCGCGCCGGACGCGACCGCTCCGGTGCAGGCCGTCCCGCCCCTGGACGCCGCCCCCGCCGCGGCCGACACCGCACCTGCGGCGGCCGACACCGCACCTGCGGCGGCCGACACCGCACCTGCGGCGGCCGACACCGCACCTGCGGCGGCCGACACCGCACCTGCGGCGGCCGACACCGCCCCCGCCGGGAAGGCACCCAGCGGTCCGCCCGGAGGCCCCACCGCGCCGCCCAGCCGCCCGCCGTCCGGGGCGCCGGTGCGCAGCGTGCCGTCCGCCGGGCCGCGCGTCGTGACCCGCCCGCAGGAGGAGCCCGAGCCGATCGACCTGCTCGAGGTCGCCGGTGGGGCCGCCATGGCCCGGTACGCGGCTCCGGCCGCCGGGGTCGCGGGTGTGGTGCTGGTCGTCGCCTTGCTGATCCGGCGCCGCCGCCGGCGGCGTCGCGCCTGACCGGAGGACCTCCGCGGTTCCGCCGTCGATCTCGACCGTGGTCCCCGCCCCCTGGCTCTGGCCGCGGTGCATGACAACGGTGGCGGCCCGATGCCCTCTGTCACATCTGGTGGTGGCGCTCGTCAGCCACACGTCTGATGCCTTCGCGGGCCGAGCCGACATCCCGTGACATTCCTAGGACGCGCTGGTAGACGGCCGGAAGGTGTCAGACCTCGTCCGTAGATTCGCTCATGTGTTCGAGGTCGGGTTCGGGGTCGCGGTGACGGTGGCGCCGCTGGATGTGGCGCCCTGTCCGGTGGAGGTGCTGCCGGCGGGGGTGACGGCGCGACCCAGCCGGTTGGGTGAGCTGCTGCCGGTCGGGGCCCGGAGCGATGCCGAGATCGCGCTG
>NZ_JBHUHP010000005.1:0-4293 GCF_042682525.1 Blastococcus deserti | reverse complement strand
CCGCGATCGGCAACCGCCCGCCCATCACCCGCTTGACCAACCTGTCCGGTCAGTACACCTAGTTGAGGCTATTGACATCCCAGGTGGACCGCCACGGGTTCGCTCCTGTGCCCCGCCGCGTCGTAGATCCAGGCCTCGATGTCGGATTCCACCGGGGACCCCGTCCCACAGGCATGGTTGAACGGGTAGTCGATCCGCCCTGGGGTGACGCGCCCATAACTAGTCTCGGTGAACGTCTGGTTCTCCTCTGCCCATCCGGCGCCGTTGATGCCTCGGAATCCGAACCCCTGGGCGTCACCGTCAGGATCGGTGAAGGAGAGACTGACGTAGACCAGCGCCCCTTCGGTGTACGTGTCGACCGCCGCGATCCTGGGAGCCGGGTCGACCGGCCCGCCGGACGGAGGCTCCGGCTGTTCCACGGGTGTCGGCGTGGCGTCGGCCGAGGTCTTGCGCATCGAGAAGGTCGTGCATGCGGGCGCACTGCCGGTCACTTGACCCTGCAGGTCCATGGATGCCTTCAGCGGCAGAGGGGCGGTTAGATCGACCATGAGCCAGCTGTTGTCCGGTCTCGTCACCCAGCGGTCCTCGATCAGCCGTAATTCCGCGGCAGAATGCGACCCGGTCATGGTGAAGTGCCCCGACGGAACCGCCGGATTGCTGGGCACCGCGAAGAACGTGAAGTCCGCGCTGACCGCACCGGTGTCCTGTGCCGTCATGAAGAGGCGGAGCCCCGTGAGGCCCTGGGCACAGGTGTACGTGCCTTCCCAGGTGCCGGTCAGCGCCTTCGCCTGCTCTGCGAGGGATGGGGACTGATCGGAATCCCCCGAGATCTGACTCGGCAGGAACTCGGAGCCGTTCCAGCGCCACTCGTAGACGAAGTGGAGCGAGGGAGGGTCGGCATGGCTGTCGTCGGCGTCGTAGTCGTCGATGCCGGTCACCAACCTCCCGTCGCGGACGACGAACTCCTCCGGGTCGTAGATGGGTATCGGATACAGCCCCTCGTACGGGTCGAGCGTGGCGAGACGAATCTGGTGGGTCGGACGACGGCCGAGGAAGACGACCGCTTCGGAGACGAAAAAGTTGCTCGGTTGGGGCGAGCAGTACAGCAGGACGGCAGTCTCGGCCCTTCCGTTCCCGGTCAGTTCACCGGTCGAGACGGCGGCGACGTTCACGTCGTAGGAACCGCCGGTTACCGGGTTATCCGCACTTCCGTGGCCGTCCGTGACCCGGACCGAGAACGGATCTGCCGACTCGCCCCCACACGTGAGAGAGTAGGTCGCGTTGTACGGGTCGACCTCGGCGAGGTACGTGTCGATTCCGATCGAGACCTGCTCGGCCACTTCCGCGCTCTTGGTCTGGTTGAAGTGGTCGCAGACGGTCCGCGGTGGGAGCACCCAGCCCGAGCAGCTGATCTCCACCGGCCCACCGCCCAGCTCCGGCACCGCCGCGCCGGCGAGCGCCGAGGCCTTGTCGACGACGAGATCGCCCGCACCGGGCAGGAACAGGCGTTGTCCGAAGAGATCGACGGATGCCTCGTTCACGACTCCGGCGATTGCCCTGACCGGCAGTCCGGGTGGGAATGGCGGGAGCGCCGTCAACTCATCGGACCCGGGGGCGAAGGCAAGACCGGCCTGGCTGTTGGCCATGGCCGCTGCCAACGCGCACAGCGGCCGGACTCCCAGGGCACCGGGATGCACCTGGCAGCCGAGGTTGAGCACGTCCACGACCGCTCGCTGCACCGCCGTTCTGGCCCGCCCACCTCGCCAGAACGACCCCAGGTTTGGCGTGCCGATGGTTATCACCAGTCCGAGGTCCCGAGTGACGGCCACCGGCCCCATGAGGTCGGCAGCCTGCCGCGTGGCCAGGCCCCCCATCGAATGGCCCACCACAATGACCTCGCCCGGCCCGCCGTTGTCCCTCGACGTCTTCGCGAGGCACGTGATGCGGTCTGCCAGAGCCTGACCGATCCCTTTGTCCGTCACCCAGTTCCGGTTGACAGCCCTGTAGTCGAAGGTGTCCACGGTCAGGCCGGGTTTCGTCAGGGTCTTGACCATGGATATGCGATCCGGCTGTAGCGAGCTCCAGGTCTCCGCGCTGTCGGTGAAACCGTGCACCAGGAGCACCGGTTGCGACTCACCGAGGTCCTGGCGGCATGGCGGATCAGCCCGCGCCGGGGACGGGGTCGCCACGCCTAGAGCGGCAACAAGGAGGCCGATAGTCAACGTGACCGGCAGTCTCACGACGCCTCCTCGGTCGTCACGATCTGCCAGTGATCCGCCTCGCGCATCATGAGCAGCAGGAAGCGGCGTCCATCGCTCATCTCCGATTCGACCGTGGCCGCGTCGCCGGTCGAGCGAAAGGTGTCCGACAGCAATCGGATCTGCTGTCCCGGCGGTATGAGCTGAAAGTTCTGCTCCTCCGCGACTGCCCGGAGATTCGCCGACAGCGCCGAGAGCTGCTCCCCTTGGTCGCCCGAGTTCAACGCCTTCTCGAGCCGAGCCGC
Source organism: Blastococcus deserti (assembly GCF_042682525.1). NCBI lineage: Bacteria > Bacillati > Actinomycetota > Actinomycetes > Geodermatophilales > Geodermatophilaceae > Blastococcus > Blastococcus deserti. The sequence goes on along the minus strand of NZ_JBHUHP010000005.1, from coordinate 1,790 downwards.
GTCCTGCGAGGCGAACGCCGCCTTGTCCGCCTCGGCAGAAGCATCGGACGATCCCGCCGGTGTGGTTGTCGATGTCGCGATGGTCCCCGGATCGTCAGAACGCATGCTCCAGAACGCGTACCCGATCCCGAGTCCGATCAGCACGAGCACGACGACGAGTGCTCCGATCCGCCGACTCATCACGACCTCCGATCCGACGGCGCGCTACCGGCAAAGTCGCCGGAAACCCCATCTGGACCTCTCGCTCACCCCGCGTCCGCTGTCATTCGAACTTGGTGTGGCGCAACGAGGCAGCTGCGCCGACTGCACATTCCAGATGTCGCCGGAGCGCGGGCACGCAGGCGGAGACTCTTCTCGTCCCCCCGTGTGCTGACAAGGCCCCTGGTCATCGGTTAGGCGGCATGCAGCGCTGGGGTCACCATGACCAGCCCGCACGCACTGGGGAGTGACTGCCCTGCCGGACGCCGCAGAAGCCGCTCGAATCATCGTGTGAGAGGCGGTGTGATCCGCGGGTCCCGGCCTTCCTCGCGTGCTGACGTACCACCGGACGCTGGTCGCTACGCCTCCCGGGGGGACTGCTTCCGTCCACAAGTATCGGGGGACCGACAGGCGTGGCCCACACGGTGATTCGGCGGAACGACTGGGCGGCAAATCCGGTCCTATGGAACCCGTCTCCGGGGACGCAGAGGGGCGGCGCACGTCAGGCAACCAGAGCGTTGCGGCAGTGAGGTCCTACTGCGGCTGCCTGTGTCCCTTAGCGGCCCACTTTGGGACACCTCCGCCCGGCGTGTGCCGGGGCAGGCGAAGCCGGTGGATGGAAGTCTCTGGCTTGTGTGGCGCGGGAGCGATGGACATTGCATACGTTGGCCTTGCCAGACCCCACGGAGGTCTTCACGGCTGCCGCGTTGCCTGCCGTTCGACGGGTACTGGACGACGCACCGGGCCGTGAAGTGGAGAGCCTGGTGGAGCGCCTCGAGCTGTCCGTTGTTGGATGCTGGGAGTTGCACCCGAGAGATGAGGAGGCGGAAGCCCCTTTCGTCGACATGGCGGTGCCCTCGGGGCACTTCGACCGCGTCGTCGCGAGTCTGTCTGAACTTGAGGCCGCCCTTGATGACGTCGACCCACGCTGGAAGCTCGACGTCGTAACGGCTGTGGACGACCTCGCCACCATGGACTGAGGTCGGACACTCGAACGTGTCTGAAGCCACCCTGTCTCCAGAGCGGCCTTTGGGACAGCTTGGGAGCACGCAGAGTGTGGATCGGTCCCCCGTCTAACCTCCGTTCTCGTGGTTGATCGCCTGCGCCTGCGCAAACGTCTGCCCGTGCGGCGCTGGGTGGTACGGATGTACGAACGGCCGTCTGGACGAGCCGACTACCTGTTCACCACGGCTCGGTCCGAACGCGACGCGACCAGAGACGTCGCACACTTCATCGCGTTCGTGGAACGGATAGGCATTGAGGCAGATCTAGCAGCCGAAATCGTGCCTGGACCGCCGAAGTGGGGGGATCTAGGAGCAACGCCCGCCGGCAAGGAGAAGCAGGTCGTCTCAGAGATTCGTCGTTGGAGCCAGGGTGGTGAGCCGCCCACGGATGCGGATTCGAACCGCCACCCGTGGCCAGACGAGGATGACCTCCAAGTCATCGCCGACTGGCGACAGCGGCACCGCTTCGATCCTTGAAGGCCCCAGGGATATCCCCTAAGGCCGCCCTGCGTTTCAGAGCGGCCCACTAGGTGTACTGACCGGAGACGTTGGTCGAGGAGTTGTGACGACGGGATCTGAGTAGGTCTT
>NZ_JBHUHP010000004.1:269774-304766 GCF_042682525.1 Blastococcus deserti | reverse complement strand
GCAGGGTCTCCTCCGCGTAGAGCACCCCGCTCAGGCGACCCAGCACCGCCGACAGATCCACCGCCCCGACCACACCCGGGTCGCGACCGAGGTCCGACGCCCCGGTCATGTCACACCGTCCACACCCGCGGGTCCGCGCGTGTGCTCCGTGCGGCACCGACCGATGGGGCAGCGGCAGCCCGGCCCGGGAACGGGCGGGATCCGCTCCCCACGGGACCGCGACGGTCCGCAGCACGCCGGCCGGCATCCGGAGGGCCGGCCTGGGGCCGAGCGCCCGCCCACGCAGCAGGGACCAACGATGGGACGCGGACAACGGCCGCTCCTCGTCGGCAGGTGACGGGGAAGCCCGCGGCTCCAGCTCCCGTCGCGGTGGCGCACACCGAGGGTCTGCGCCTCGTGCCGTCGCCACGACGGTCCTCGCCCGGTGCCCGCTCGTCAACGTTCTTGCGGACGATCTCATGGCACACACCGGAACCGGATGGTCCGCCCGTGCGTGGCGTGCACCGGGGCCGGCCACAGGTGGCGCCGCTGCCGAGGCGCTGACCACCGGCACGAGCGATGCCGCGCGGCGCGGGCCGGGAGCGCGTTGAATGAGCGGGGTGGTGCGGGCGGCGGGGCTTCCGGCACTGAACGCGCACCGGAGGGGAGCGGGGCCGACCCTCCTGCTCCTTCCGGGCCTGGCCAGCAACCTGGACGAGTTCCAGGCGGTGGTGCCGCAGCTGGCCCGGCGTTTCGACGTCCTGGCCCTGGACCTCCCGGGTCAGGGCCGGTCACCCGCTCTGCCGGCGACGGTCCGCCCGCGCGTCGCCGCACTGACCGACGCCGTGGAGCAGGAGCTCGACCGGCGGGGCGTCGCCGAGCCCCACGTGCTGGGGGTCTCCCTCGGCGGCCGTATCGGACTGGAGCTGGCCCGCCGGCAGCGGGCCAGGTCCGTGGTCGCCGTCGCACCGACCGGTCCGGTCAGCCCGCCGGAGCGGGTGTACCAGGCCACCCTGCTGGTCACGGCGCGGCTGACGTTCTCGGCCCTCGCCCCCGCCGCGGACGAGCTGCTGCGATCGGCCGTCGCGCGCACCGCCGCACTGGCCCTCCTGCGGGCCCGGGGATGGCGCACACCGGCCGGGGAGGCCGCCTCACTCGTCCGCGAGTTCGCGACGGCACCGGACTTCTGGCGGCTCCTGCGGCACGCGGTCCTGCCCGAGGCCACGGTCGACTACCGGACGGTGCGCTGTCCGGTCCTCATCGCGCAGGGCACCCACGACGTCCTCTCGCTCAGCCAGGCCGCATGGGCGGCGGCCCTGGTACCCGGCGCGCGGTTCCGCCTGCTCCCCTTCGCGGGTCACAGTGGCGTCGCCGACGTGCCCCAGCGCGTGATCGACCTCGTGACGGAAGCCGCCGCGGCTGCCGCCCACCGGTGAGCCGACGGTTCGGTCGTACGGCGCGCGGCCGCGCCGGCGGGTCGAGCGGATCACCGGATCAGCGGCCTGAGGACGGTCCCCGCCACCGCGAGCATCTCGGCCGCCAGCGGGATGCGCCGCACCAGCGGCTGCCGCCGGAGGGAGGTGTAGAGGCTGCGGGGCAGGGCGCTGTCGTCGAATCCGTCGCGGGCGGTGTCGTGGCCGTCCAGCGGAGCGAAGAGGTTGTCCGGCGCGTCGGCCGGCTTGGGCACCCCCGTGTCGTGCGCCTCGAAGCCGAACCGGACCAGGAGAGCGTCGACCAGACGTGGTGCCAGCTTCTCCCCGAGGATGAGGGCCTTCGCCGATCCGCCGACGACCAGGTCCCGGACGGGGTGCTGGGCGGCGTACAGGATGGCGTCCACGACCACGTCGGGCTGGTAGATCGGCGGCGGCGCGACCGGCTTGACCCCGATCTTGGTGCGCGCCTGGTCGAACAGCGGGGTGTTGATCGTCGCCGGCATCACGTTGGTGACGCTGACCGGGAGCTCCACGCGCTGCACCTCCATCCGCAGCGTCTCGACGAAGCCGTCGATGCCGTGCTTGGAGGCGCAGTAGGCGGTCTGCAGGGGCACGCCCCGTTTGGCGCCCATGGACGAGATGTGGATGAGCGCCCCGCCCCGCCGCTTCAGGTGCGGAAGGGCGGCCATGGCGCCGTGGACCTGGCCCATCAGGTTCACGTCGATGACGCGCTGGAACTCCTCCGGCGTCGTCTCCTCGAACGGGGCCACCAGCAGGACCGCGGCGGCGTGCACCCAGGTGTCCAGCCGGCCGTACTCGGTCACCGCCCGCTCGGCCACCCGGCGCATCTGCGCCGGATCGGTCACGTCCGCCGCCTCCGCACAGGCGACGCCGCCGGCGGCCCGGATCTCCTCGACCAGCGACCGCAGGCCGACCTCCCCCCGGGCGGCGACGACGACCTTGGCCCCTTCCCGGGCGAACCGGACCGCGGTGGCGCGCCCGATCCCGCTCGAGGCGCCCATCACGACGACGGCCTGTTCGCGGACTGGCTTCAACACTGGCTGCGGCATCGCCGTGACCTACCCCGCCGGCCCCGCGGCGATGGGTGCGCGTGGGGAATGTGGGATGGACGACAGTGTTCCGCTCCCGCCGCGCCGACGTCCCGCCGGTCGGCCGACGACGCCGGCAGCGGGGACAGGCGGCTGGCGCGCGGCTCGCCGCCGTCCCGGGATCACGGCGTCCGCACGGACCCCGGCGCGGATCCGACGTAGGCCGCGAGGTGCTCGCCGGTGAGCGTCGAGCGGCCGGCGACGAGGTCGGCCGGTGTGCCCTCGAAGACGATCCGCCCGCCGTCGTGGCCGGCGCCGGGGCCGAGGTCGATGATCCAGTCGGCATGGGCCATGACGGCCTGGTGGTGCTCGATGACGACGACCGACTTCCCTGAGTCCACGAGCCGGTCGAGCAGCCCGAGCAGGTTCTCGACGTCGGCGAGGTGCAGCCCCGTGGTCGGCTCGTCGAGGACGTAGACGTCCCCCCTCTCGGCCATCTGGGCGGCCAGCTTCAGGCGCTGCCGCTCCCCGCCCGACAGCGTGGTGAGCGGCTGGCCCAGGGTGAGGTAGCCGAGACCGACGTCGGCGAGCCGGTCGAGGATCGTGTGGGCGGCCGGCGTGCGCGCCTCGCCGTCCCCGAAGAACTCCTCGGCCTCGGCCACCGGCATCGCGAGCACCTCGGCGATGTTGCGCCCACCCAGGGTGTACTCGAGCACCGAGGCCTGGAAGCGCTTGCCCTCGCACTCCTCGCAGGTGGACTCGACGGTGGCCATGACGCCCAGGTCGGTGTAGATGACCCCGGCGCCGTTGCACGTCGGGCAGGCGCCCTCGGAGTTGGAGCTGAACAGCGCCGGCTTGACGCCGTTCGCCTTCGCGAACGCCTTGCGGATCGGGTCGAGCAGCCCCGTGTACGTCGCGGGGTTGCTGCGCCGGGAACCGCGGATCGCCCCCTGGTCGACCACCACCACGCCGTCGCGGGGGGCGACGGAGCCGTGGATGAGCGAGCTCTTCCCCGAACCCGCCACGCCCGTGATCACCGTCAGCACACCGAGCGGGATGTCGACGTCCACGTCCTGGAGGTTGTGCGTGCCTGCGCCGCGTACCTCCAGGGCACCCGACGGCGTACGCACCGACGGCTTCAGCGACGCCCGGTCGTCGAAGTGCTTCCCGGTCAGCGTGCCGCTGGCGCGCAGTCCGTCGACCGTGCCCTGGAAGACCACCTCGCCGCCCTCCGTGCCCGCGCGGGGGCCGAGGTCGACCACGTGGTCGGCGATCGCGATGGTTTCCGGCTTGTGCTCGACGACCAGCACGGTGTTGCCCTTGTCCCGCAGCTGCAGCAGCAGGTCGTTCATCCGCTGGATGTCGTGGGGGTGCAGCCCGATGGTCGGCTCGTCGAAGACGTAGGTGACGTCGGTGAGCGACGAGCCGAGGTGGCGGATCATCTTGGTCCGCTGCGCCTCTCCCCCGGACAGCGTGCCCGAGGGCCGGTCGAGGGAGAGGTAACCCAGGCCGATCTCCGCGAACGAGTCGAGCAGGTGCTGCAGCCCGGTGAGGAGTGGAGCCACCGAGGGCTCGTCGAGCTCCCGGATCCAGCCGGCCAGGTCGCTGATCTGCATCGCGCAGAGATCGGCGATGTTCTTGCCCCTGATCTTCGACGACAGGGCTTCCCGGGTGAGCCGCGTGCCGCCGCACTCGGGGCAGGTCGTGAACGTCACCGCACGCTCCACGAAGCGCCGGACGTGCGGCTGCAACGCGTCGACGTCCTTGGCGAGCATCGACTTCTGGATCCTCGGGATCACGCCCTCGTAGGTGAGGTTGATGCCCTCGACCTTGATCTTGGTCGGCTCCGCGTGGAGGAGGGTGTGCAGCTCCTTCTTCGTGTACCGGGCGATCGGCTTGTCCATGTCGAGGCCGGCGCCCTGGAAGAGACGGCCGTACCAGCCGTCCATGCTGTAGCCCGGGATGGTGAGCGCGCCCTCGTTGAGCGACTTCGACGAGTCGTACAGCGCCGTGAGGTCGATGTCGCTGATCGAGCCCATGCCCTCGCAGCGTGGGCACATGCCGCCGAGCCGGGTGAAGGTGGCCTTCTCGGTCTTGGTCCTGTCCCCCCGCTCGACGGTGATCGCGCCGCTGGCCCGCACCGAGGGCAGGTTGAACGAGTAGGCGTTGGGCGAACCGAGGTGCGGCTGCCCGAGCCGGCTGAACAGGATGCGCAGCATGGCGTTGGCGTCGGTGGCGGTGCCGACGGTGGAGCGGGGGTTGGCGCCCATCCGCTCCTGGTCGACGAGGATCGCCGTCGTCAGGTTCTCCAGCAGGTCGACCTCCGGCCGCGACAGCGTGGGCATGAAGCCCTGCACGAAGGCGCTGTAGGTCTCGTTGATCAGCCGCTGCGACTCCGCGGCGATCGTGTCGAACACCAGCGAGCTCTTGCCCGAGCCGGAGACACCGGTGAACACCGTCAGCCGACGCTTCGGGATCTCGACGTCGACGTCCTTGAGGTTGTTCACGCGCGCGCCCACGACGCGGATCAGGTCGTGGCTGTCGGCGGCGTGCGGCGCGGGCGACGTCGGGTCCGTGCTGGGTGCCGTGCTCATCCTGTCTCCATCCGTGAGGCCGGGCGCCGCCGCGGTTCCCGTCGGCGTCCCTCGACTCGGTCGGCCCAGCTTCGGGCAGTGCGCCGGATCCGCCAAGCCTGGCCCCGCGCCACCTCCGCCGGGAGCGAGGGTCCGTCGATGTCGTGAGCGAGCGGTGGCGCCCTGTGATGACGACGCTGGGCCGGGCAGCGGCGGGCGTGCTTCCTCCCGACGTCCGGAGCGCACAAGCGCGTCCCGGGCCGCTACCGTCGGGACCGGAAGTGATCCAAGTCACAGGATCCAGGTCACAAGGGGGACACGTGACGACCACGACGCCGGACCGGACACCGCTGGACGAACGAGGGCGAGCGCCGGCGCAGCCGGCACCGCAGGACGAGACCGAGGCGACCGCCACCGTCGAGGGCGCAGAACCCGTCGGCCTGCCGACGCCGCGAGGGATCGTCCGCGGACTGCTCGCCACCTTCGCGCGCCCGGGACCCGTGGCGCGCGAGACGGCCCGGCTCGGGCGTGACGCGGCGCGGATCGTCCTGGGCACCGACGACATCGGGCCTTCCCCCAAGGACAAGCGGTTCGCCGACCCCGCCTGGTCGCAGAACCCCGGCTACCGGCGCCTGGCGCAGTCCTACGTGGCCTGGACCGAGGCGCTGACCCGCCTGGTCGACGACTACGAGGCCCGCGGCCCCGACTGGCACGAGGTGGAGCAGGCGCGGTTCGTCCTCAACGCCTGGACCAGCGCCCTGGCCCCGACCAACACGCTGCTCGGCAACCCGGCGGCGCTCAAGCGGGCGTTCGACACCGGCGGGCGCAGCGTCGTCCGCGGGGTCGCGAACATGCTGCACGACCTCCGGCACAACGGCGGCATGCCGCGCCAGGTCGACCGCAGCGCCTTCACCGTTGGCAAGGACCTAGGCGTCAGCCCGGGGGCCGTGGTCCACCGCGACGAGGTCGTCGAGGTCATCCAGTACGCGCCGTCGACGGCGCGCGTACGGCAACGGCCCCTGGTGATCGTGCCGCCGCCGATCGGGCGGTTCTACTTCCTGGACCTCCGGCCGGGTCGGAGCTTCGTCGAGTACGCCGTCAGCCAGGGCCTCCAGGTGTTCATGATCAGCTGGCGGAACCCGACCAGGGAGCAGGCCGACTGGGATCTCGACACCTACTCCGGTGCCATCCTGCGGGCCGTCGACGTGGCCCGGGAGGTCACCGGCTCGCCGGACGTCACCACGCTCGGCTTCTGCGCCGGCGGCCAGCTGATGACCACGGCGCTCAACCACCTGGCCGCCACCGGCGACGACCGCGTGCACGCCGCCGGCTACGCGGTGACCCTGCTCGACTTCTCGAGCCGGGCGCCCCTGGGCGCGTTCTCGGCCCCACGCCTGCTCGACCTGGCACGGCGCAACTCGCGGCGACGGGGGGTGATCACGGCCCGGCAGATGGGCTCGATGTTCACCTGGATGCGACCCGACGACCTGATCTTCAACTACCTGGTCAGCGAGTGGCTGATGGGCGAGGACCCGCCCGCGTTCGACATCCTCGCGTGGAATGCGGACGGCACCAACCTGCCGGCACGGCTGCACGAGCAGTTCCTCGAGATCTTCGGCAAGAACTCCCTGGTCCGGCCGGGCGCCATGCGGGTGCTGGGCACTCCGGTCCACCTGAGCCGGATCACCCTGCCCACGTTCGTCACCGGCGCCCTCACCGACCACCTCACCCCCTGGGACGGGTGCTACCGGACGACGCAGCTGCTGTCGGGGCCGACCACGTTCGTGCTCAGCTCCAGCGGTCACATCCAGAGCCTGGTGAACCCGCCGGGCAACCCCCGGGCCAGCTACTGGACCGGCGGCGAGCCCGGCCCCGACCCGCAGGCGTGGCGGGCGTCGGCGGAGCGGCACACCGGCAGCTGGTGGGAGCCCTGGGCGGAGTGGATGCTCGAACGCTCGGGCGACGAGGTCCCGGCCCCCGCCGAGACGGGGAGCGCCTCGCACCCGCCGCTGGAGCCGGCACCCGGGTCCTACGTGCGCGACCGGCGGCCCGGCCCCGGCTGAGCCCACCTGCCGGGGAGCACCGGCCCGCGGTCGCGGGGCGCGTCGGGGTCCGGGCAGCGCCCGCACCCCGACGTCGCCACGGCGATCGCGAGCGGCAGGCGATGAGGAGGGCCAGCCGCCCGTGCGGGCGGGGCCGGTGCCGTCCGGCTCGTCCCGTGGACGGCCGGCCGCGGCTCAGCCGAAGGCCTCCCGCATCTCCTCCGACGCCGACGCCTGCTCGCCGGGGGCCGGCATCGGAGCCTCGGTGGCGGTCTCGTGCGGAGCGGTCGGCCCCTGGACGGCGACCACCGCCGGGTCGATCCGCATGACCGCGTACCCGGCGACGGCGCCCGCGCCGAAGCCCGGGGCGAAGATGCGCACCGGCTCGCTGATCACGCCGTCGCGCACCGCGTCGTGGATGGCCAGCGGGATGCTCGCCGACGACGTGTTGCCGACCTGCTCGATGTTGAAGTAGAGCTGGTCGGCGCTCAGCCCGGCGCGCTCGGCCAGCTGGATGACCATCGTCTTGTTCGCCTGGTGCGGCACGATCAAGTCGATGCTGTCGAGCAGCGAGCCGTCCTTCCCGTCCGGGTGCGGAAGGGCGGAGATCTCCTCGATCATCTGGCTGAGGTAACGGCCGGCCAGGGCCTTCACCTGGGGCCCGAAGACGGTGATGTTGTTGTCGAACTCGGGGTTGGGCCAGAGGATCGAGTTCACCTCGCTGGCCGGGCCGCTGGCGTAGGTCTTCAGGTAGTCGATGTCGGCCGCCCCACCCTCGGGCGCCGGACCCACCACCATCGCCGACGCGCCGTCCCCGAAGATCATCCGCGACGTGCGGACGTTGCCGATCTTGTCGGAGAACTTCTCCACGCAGACCACCAGGACCGGTCGCTCGACCTCCTGGAGGAGGCGGGTGGCGTCGGCGACGCCGTAGGGCATGCCGGCGCAGGCGGCGATGAGGTCGTAGGCGACGTAGACCTGCTGCATGCCGAGCTGACCGCAGAGGTAGGTGGCCAGCGACGGGATCAGCCGGGACGTCGTGCAGGTGCAGACGAGCACCGCGCCGATCTCCTCCGGCTCGCGGCCGGCCTTGGCCAGCGCCGCCTCGGCCGCCTGGAGGGCCAGCTCCTCGACCGACAGGGAGCTGTACCGGCGCTGCTCGATGCCGGTCTTGGACGAGATCTCGTCGGCGCTCATCGGCGACCAGTTGTAGGCGGTGTTGCGGATCAGGTCGTCGTTGCTGCACACCTGGTCGCCGTGCACCGCCGCCAGGGACTCCAGTCGCGGCAGCACGGAGAAACGCGCCCGGACGTCGATGGCCGGGAAGGGCCGCACCGGCGGTCGCGGCTCCCGCGCCGACCCGGTGGCGCGGCGGGGTGCCCCCTCACCGAGCCGGCGCAGGAAGGCCCGGACCTCCTTGTCCCTCGGGTGGAAGGCGACCACGTAGTCGTCGTCCGAGAGCTGGCTCGCCTCGGCCAGCTCCATCTGCGACCGGTCCCAGGGGTACTGGTTGTGCAGCACCATCGCCCAGCGGTGCAGCGCCTCGAGTTCCGGGACGTCCTCGGAGACGTCGAGGATGTCGGTGTAGTCGTAGACCGGGAAGTCGGGGTCGTAGTTCCGCAGCCGGAAGGTGAGGTTGCCCGGCTGCTCCAGGAACTCCGCGACCGTCGGCTTCACGGCCGGCAGCGTCGACGCGTGGTGCCGGCGGTTGCCGAAGACGTCGAACAGGATCGCGAAGATCCGGTCCTCGCAGTCCTGGTCCCACCGCGCCGGCAGCTGCGGATACGCCTGCTGCACGCCGCTGATCTTCTCCTCGCCGTTCTCCCACGGCTGCAGGACGGGCAGGAAGACGTCCGAGCGGTGGCGGGGGACGTCGGCCCAGCGGGTCGGCCGCTTGTCGTACATGGTGATCGAGAAGCGGTTGGCCCAGAACAGGTTGAGCGCGACGTCGCGCATCAGGTCGTAGCGCGTGCCGTAGGAGCCGGCGCGGACCCGCTCCAGGATGTCCGTGCCACTGGGCGCCTTCGTCTCGAAGTCCCGGCGGATGACGCTGTCGAGCTGCTCCAGCGTCTCCATGGTGGAGAAGTCCAGCTCGGGCATGACGTTCGAGGGAAACACCATGCGGCCGTGCCGGTTCAGGACGAAGGCGTTCATGGGAGACCTCTCTGCCGGGGATCAGGTGCGGACGCGGTCCATGCCGCGCTCCACCGCCGCGATGAGCCGGGGGCGGAGCTCGGCGGCGGGGATGATGTCGTGCACCGAGCCCACCCGCCGGGCGCGCTCGATGTCGTGGACGGCCTCGAACTCGGCGGCGACCTCGCCGAGCTTCTCCGAGCGGACGGCGCTGCGGAGCGTGGCCAGCTGCGCCCGGAGGTGCGCCTGCTCCACCGCGTCGGCCCCGCTGATCCGCTCCTCCAGCTCCCGCACCCGGGGATCGGCGCTGGTGCGCTTGTCCACCTCGCGGGAGAAGACGACCGCGGCCGCCGGTGCCCCGCCGATGACCGAGGCGTAGGAGCCCTCGACGGCGAGCACCTCCATGTTGTCGTTGAGCACGCCGGAGAAGACGACGAAGGCGCCGCCGTGGTACCGCGACACGACGCAGAAGACGATGGGCCCGTCGAAGTTGGTGATGGCCCGGCCGATCTCGGCGCCGTATTCGAGCTGGAGGTTGCGCAGCGACTCCGGGGACCCGTCGAAGCCGGAGAGGTTGGCCAGCACGACCAGTGGCCGGTTGCCGCTGGCGGCGTTGATGGCGCGCGCGGTCTTCTTCGACGAGCGGGGGAAGAGGGTGCCGGCGGTCCACTGGTCGGGCCCGTCGGCCGGGTAGCTGCCCCGCCGCGGGATCGGCCGCGACTCCACGCCGAGGACGGTCACCGGGTGACCGCCGAGGTGGGCGTCGAGGACGACGGCGGTGTCGGCGTCGGCCATGCCGGCCCACCGCTCGAGCACCGGGTGGTCCTGGTCGGTGACCGCGCGCATCACGGTGCGGATGTCGAAGGCCTTCTTCCGCTCGGCATTGGTCTCCGGGGAGAAGATGTCGCCGACGGTGGTGAACTCGCTGGCCGGGTGGTCGTGCGGGAACGATCGCACGTCCCGGTCGCGCGGGTCGGAGGTCTCGGCCGCCCGGGCGAAGCGTTCCCCCGGCGCCCGGTAGGTGTGCTCGTAGTGCTGGGACAGGAGCTCCAGCGCGGCGGTGAGGTTGGGGGCCCAGTACTGCGCCTGCCCGTTGGGGCCCATGACCCGGTCGTAGCCGCCGATGCCGAAGTTGTCCTCCGCGGACACCCCGCCGGAGTAGTCGAGGGAATGCTTGCCGGTGAGCACCATGGCGCTGTCGGGCGTCATGACGAGGATGCCCTTGGTGTGCATGAGCATCGTGGCCTCGGCGTTCCAGTAGGGCTGGGCGCCGACGTTGATCCCGGTGACGACGACGTTGATCTCGCCGCCGGCCTGGGTGAACTCGATGATCCGGCGCAGCGCCCGCGAGACCCAGTCCATGTTCTCGGTGCCGCTGTCCATCGAGATCCGCGCACCCGAGGACAGCGCGAACCACTCGACCGGGATGCCCCGCTCCTCGGCCAGGTCGAGGGCGGCGACGATGCGCGCGCACTCGGGCTCGGCGACGGTGCCCAGCGCCTTGGTCGGGTCGCCGAAGAGCGCCACCCGGGTCATGCCCTCCGGGTAGCGGGGCGTCGGCGTGGTGACCAGCCCGGCGACGAGGCCCGCCTTGTTCCGGCCGGGCGGCCGCTCCACCGACACCAGCCGGCTGTTCTCGTCCAGGTCGAGCTCGACGAAGGAGCCGTCGCGCCCGGCCCACAACGGGGCGAGCTCGTAGGGGTAGGGGGCTCCCCGGGCGCGTGAGCTGAGCACCTTCTCGGTGTAGTCGTCGAGCGGGCGCATGGGCTCGGTGGGCCGGTCGGTGACCTCCATGCGCACGCCGGTGCCCGGCCGGTAGGAGAAGCGCAGCGCCACGTCGCGCGGCGGGCGCCCCTCTTCCTCCTGCAACCGGGCCAGGAGCACGATCTGGTCCAGCCCGGCACCCACGGTCAGCGGCGCGGACGTGCGGGCGAAGGTCGCGACCTGCGCCAACGGCACCTCGATCGAGGGCCAGGCGTAGAGGTAGATGCGGTTGTGCTCCAGCGGCCGCCGCGACCGGCGCAGGGACTGCGCCTGCCGCAGGCTGTTCAGGCAGGCGGTCAGCTGCCGCTCGACCGTCGGGAAGCCCACGACCTCGCCGTGTTCGTCGCGCACCGGGGTGAGATCGCGCACCTCGGCCATGGCGATGAACCGCTCGTCGTTCGGGTTCTCCTTCCCCCGGATGTGCAGCAGGTAGGTGTCCTCGGCCGACGGGACGCGCTCGCCGTCGAACGCCTTCAGCCGCCAGATCTGGAACCGTTGCGCGGTCAGCGGGTGCAGGCCCCGGATGATCCGCTCCTCGGCGAGCCCGGTGCCGTCCGGCGACGGCCGGAAGGTGAAGGTCTCCACGTCACCGTCCGGGGTGCACACGGTCACGGTGACCCGGCGCCCGGAGCGCAGCTGGGGGACGTCGGCGAGCATGCCGCTCAGCCGCTCGGCCACGGCATCGGCGTCGGCCGGGCGGTCGGGCCAGGCCAGGTAGAGATCGACGACCAGCTGGGTGGGGTCGGCGACGTCGTCGAGCAGACCGGCCAGCGACGGCAGCACGTCCGGCAGCCGCGCCATGTCGGCCATCAGCCCCACCAGGTGCAGCCGGGTGCCGTTCAGGTCGTACTCGGCCGTGACGCAGGTGTCCCCGTCGAGCAACCGCGACCGCACGTCCTCGAGGCTGCGGCTGCGGTAGTAGCGGCGGGTGAGCACCTCGAGCACCGGGTCCGGCACCGCGGTGGGGCGGCCGAAGCGCTGCGCGAGCAGGCGGATCAGCGGCTCGGGGCTGGCGACCAGTGCCTCCATCCGCTGCATCTGCTCCCCGGTGTCGCCCCGGGCCGCGGCCTCGTCGAGCTCGTCGAGCAGCCGGCGGGCCCGGTCGAGGACCTCCTGCCGCGCCGCCCGGAGCACCGGCTCCTCGAAGTGGCGGTAGCGGACGGCGCGGGCCAGGTCGCCGACGGCGGGGTAGCGCAGCTGGGTCGCGGTGATCAGCCGGTCGAGCACCTCCCCCACCTCCGCCCGCGACGGGCCGTCGGGCGGCCTGGCGGCGGTGAGCCAGTGGTCGAGCAGCGCGAGGACGGCGGGCAGCTGCTCGGCGACGCGCTGCTGCGCCAGGAAGATGCGGTGGACGGCCTCCTCGAGCACCGGGCCGGGCTCCAGGTCGTGGACGTCGTAGTGCAGCAGGGCGCGGCGCAGCCGGGCCCGGAAGCTCTCCGGCAGCGCCTCCCGCTCGATGTCCAGCGAGTGCAGGTAGGCGTGGAAGTACTCGCGGGGGCTGTGGACCTGCTGGTCGGCCTCCTCCTCCTCGCTGGCCGGCCGGTTGCGGGAGAGCTCGCAGAGGTCGGCGAACGTGGTCAGCACGGTGAGCTCGCCCCGCAGCAGCTCCGGGTCGTCGACCGGGACCGCGGCACGGGCGGGGCCGTAGTCGGCCACCAGCTGCCGGGCGTGGGCGCCGCTGACGTCGTAGCCGGTGATCAGGGCCTGCAGCACGGCCAGCAGCGAGAGGGCCCGTTCCCGAGGTTCGCCCGAGGCCACGTCGTCCCCGGTGGGGAGCGCGAGGCGCTCGCCGGAGGCCTCCTCGACGTCATCGCCGGCGCGCTCGAGGGTCAGCAACCCGGCCCCGGCGTCGACCTGGGCGTTGACCGCCACCAGGACGTCACGGACCCGGCCGGCGAACGGCGCCCGCACCGCCGTCTCCATCTTCATGCTCTCGACCACGGCGACGGTCTGCCCGGCCTCCACCTCCTGGCCCACCGCCGCGCGGATCGCCACGACGACGGCCGGGGCCGGGGCCCGCACCACTCCCCCGACGTCCTGGGCCACCCGGTGGGTCTCCCCGTCGACCTCCACCAGGGAGGATCCGGGGGCCTGGACCGACACGACGGAGAAGCGCTCGTCACCGGCGGTCAGCCGGCTCTCCAGGGGGCCGAGCCGGTCGACGTCGACGTCGACGTAGCGGCCGTCGAGCTCGACGCGGTAGCGGTCCCGCATGACCGTCGCGACGCGCAGCCGGTAGGTCTGCCCGCGGTGGCCCAGCTCGACCGTGCGGCCCACCTCGTGCGGGGCGCGCGGCCGGCCGCCCCGGGCGGAGGCGAGGAAGGCCGCCCGTTCGCGGGCCTCCTCGGCGTCGGCGACGTCGATGGCGACGTGCACCAGGGCCACCCAGGCCTTGCCCAGCGGCCGGGCACCGGTCCCGGCGCCGCTGCGGTCCAGCCAGCCGGTGTCGGCCGTGCCGCCCACCACCTCCGGCCGGTCGAGCAGGTCCAGCAGGAAGGACTTCGTCGTCGTGCCACCCCGCAGCACGACGATCGTCTCCTGGAGCGCGCAGCGCAGCCGGGCGAGGGCCTCCGGGCGGTCCCGCCCCCAGGCGATGACCTTGGCGATCATCGAGTCGTACTGGGGCGGGATGACGTCGCCGACGCCCATGCCGGTGTCCACGCGGACGCCGGGTCCGCTCGGCAGCCGCATCAGCTCCACCCGGCCCGGGGCGGGCGCGAAGCCCTGCTCGGCGTCCTCGGCGTTGAGCCGCGCCTCCACCGCGTGGCCGGACTGGGGTGGGGGTTCGCCCTCGAGCCGGCCTCCCGCCGCCACGTGCAGCTGCAGCTTGACGATGTCGAGGCCGGTGGTCTCCTCGGTGACGGGGTGCTCGACCTGCAGGCGGGTGTTCACCTCGAGGAAGGTGAAGAGCTTCTCGTCCGGCTGGTAGAGGAACTCGACGGTGCCCGCACCGACGTAGCCGGCGGCCTTGACGAGCGCGACCGCGGAGCTGCGCAGCGACGAGTCCTGCTCGGGGGTGAGGGCCGGTGAGCTCGACTCCTCGATGACCTTCTGGTTGCGCCGCTGGACGGAGCAGTCCCGGACGCCGGGGGCCCACACCGTCCCGTAGCGGTCGGCGATCACCTGCACCTCGACGTGCCGGCCGCCCTCGACCAGCCGTTCCATGAACACGACGGGGTCGCCGAAGGTCCGCTGGGCCTCGGTCTGGGTGCGGGTGAGCGCCTCCTCGAGCTCGTCCTCCGAACGGACCACGCGGATCCCGCGGCCACCACCCCCGCTCCTGGACTTCACGATCAGCGGGTAGCCGATGGCAGCGGCGTGCCGCCGGCCGTCCTCGACGCCCTCGACGGGGCCGCCGCTCCACGGCGCGACCGGGACACCGGTCTGCTCGGCGAGCACCTTGGCCTCGATCTTGGCGCCGAGGATCCGCATCGCCTCCGGTGGCGGTCCGACGAACGCCACGCCGAGTTCGGCGCACAGTTCGGCGAAGGCCGGGTCCTCCGCCACGAACCCCCAGCCGACCCAGGCCGCATCCGCGCGGGCGGCCTGCAGCGCGCGCCGCAGCTCGTCGTGGTCGAGATAGGGGTTCGTGGCGCCGTTCTCGCGCAGCACCACGGCCTCGTCGGCCGCGCGCACGAACGTCGCCCGCCGCTCGGCCTCGGTGTGCAGGGCGATGACGCGGGTCGTGCTGCCGTGCTCCGCGTTCAGCTCGCGCACGGCCCTGATGAGGCGCACGGCGGGCTCACCCCGGTTGATCACAGCGATGCGGCCGAACACGTCTGGACCCTCCTGTCGATCGACTCGGCCCGGGGCGACGGCTCAGGACCGCGGTGGAGTGCGCGGCCGGAGCTACATGTCCAGACCCCCGTTGACTCCCCACACCTGTCCGGTGATGTACCCGGAGGCGTCGGCAGCCAGGAAGTGCACGACGCGGGCGACCTCTTCCGGTTCGCCCAGCCGGCCGAGCGGGATCTTCGCCCGGAGACCGTCGAGCACCTTCTCGGGCACGGTCTCGAGCATCTCGGTGGCGGTGTAGCCAGGCGTCACCGCGTTGACGGTGATGCCCAGGCCGTCGGTCTTGCCCGACCGCTGCAGGTGGTGTGCCGCCTCCCGGGCCAGCGTCTTGGTCAACCCCAGCAGCCCCGCCTTGGCCGAGGAGTAGTTCGACTGGCCGATGCCGCCCATCTCGCCGATCACCGAGGAGATCATCACGATCCGCCCGCTGCCGCGTTCCAGCATGTGCTTGAGCGCGGCCTGGGAGAGGTAGAAGGCGCCCGACAGGTTGACGTCGATGACCCGGCGCCAGTCGTCGTCGGTCATCTTCAGCACGGTGCGGTCGGCGGTGATGCCGGCGTTGTTGACCAGGATGTCGAGCCGGCCGTGCTGCTCGATCACCTCCGCGATGGTGCGGCGGCAGTCCTCCGGGTTGGCGATATCGCCGCGATGGACGCTCATGTGACTCTCCGGGTAGGCACCGGCGAAGTCCTGGGCGAACATCTCGGCACGTTCCTGGTTGCCGCTGTACCCAGCGGCGACGTCGGCGCCCTGCTGGGCGAGGCTTCGGCAGATCGCCGCGCCGATCCCCCGGGTGCCCCCCGTCACGAAGGCCACCCTGCCGAGCAGCTTCCCGCCGGTCCTGGTCGTGCGTTCCTGCGTGGCAGTCATTGCATCCTCCCCCGGGCGCCGCGCGCCTCACCGTCGGCCCGGGAGGGCTGGACCGCTGCCGTCAGCGGCCCTGGGTGCTCCGGCACCGGGCACTCGCGCAGCATGCTGCCGCCACCGGTCAGCGTCAACCGGAGCTGCGACCGGACGTCGTCGTCCAGCTCACGTGCCGGCCGCGGCACCACGATCGCGGACCCGGCACCGCCCCTCCGGGTTCCGGCCCGCTCACCGGCTGTCGCCGCACCGCGACGGTGAGCGGCGTCCGGAGGGCACACGGGCGGGTCCGCCCGGCAGCCTCCCGCTCGGCGACGGGGCGGGAAGGGGCGTACGCCGGCCGATCGCGACGTCGTCACCGGGCGACCGCGACGGGGTCCGGCCCGCCGCCGTTCGCGGCCGGTCGGCGGCGGGGGTGCCGCAGCCCCGGCGCGGGGGCTTCACGGCCACGCCGGGGCTGGTCAGCGGCTGCCTTTCCCGATCGGGGGCAACTCAAACGCGTGCACCCGGAAGCTGGCGGGCGGGGCGCGCCCGAGGGAACTCGGGGCCCCGCCCGCCGACAGCATGCAGGGAACGGCCGGGTGTCGCAATAGATGTCTAGGACGTCTGCGGATGACCCCGTGACGGGGTCGTCGCGCCCACGGTCCGGCACGTGGGCGCCGGCGACACCGCGCTGAGCTGTGCAGCCGTCCGCGCTCGGCGAGAGTTGCCGAAGATCTCGCCGTCATTCGGCAGGCGCCTTACGCGCTGCGGGCCACGGGGGTGCCGATGGTTGGCACATGTTCGCTCGGCTCGTGCGTGCGGCGATCCCGACCCAGCGACGGGTCGCGGTCGAGGCATCGGCGTCCCCCTGGTGGCGGACGGCGGTGGTGTACCAGGTGTACCTGCGGTCGTTCGCCGACGGCAACGGCGACGGCATCGGGGACCTCAGCGGGCTGCGATCCCGGTTGCCCTACCTTGCCTGGCTCGGCGTCGACGCCCTGTGGATCAACCCGCACTACCCCTCCGGCGGAGCCGACGGCGGCTACGACGTCGTCGACTACCGCGCCGTCGACCCCGACTACGGCGACGTCACCGACGTCGAGGACCTGGTGACCGAGGCCCGCCGGCTCGGTCTGCGGGTCGTGCTCGACGTCGTCCCCAACCACACCTCCGACCGCCATCCGTGGTTCCGGGCCGCACTCGCCGACCCGGCATCCCCGGAGGCCGCGCGCTACCACTTCGCCCCGCCGTCGGACGAGCCGCCGAACAACTGGCAGTCCCTGTTCGGCGGCCCCGCGTGGTCGCGGACTCCCGACGGCCGGTGGTACCTGCACCTGTTCGCACCCCAGCAACCCGACCTGAACTGGCGCGACCCCGCCGTGGCCGCGGACTTCGAGAAGACCCTGCGCTTCTGGCTCGACCGCGGCGTCAGCGGGTTCCGCGTCGACGTGGCCTACGGCCTGTTCAAGGACGCCGGGCTGCGGGACAACCCCGGCGCCTACTCCCCCACGCTGTTCGGCCACGGCCCGGAGCAGGCCATGACGTGGAACCAGCCGGAGGTGCACGACGTCTGGCGCCGCTGGCGGTCGATCTGCGACGAGTACCCGGACACCATGCTGGTCGGCGAGGTCTGCCTGGCCGACCTCGAGCAGGTGGCGCTCTACTCACGTCCCGACGAGCTGCACCAGTCCTTCTCGTTCCGGCTGCTGAAGTCGCCGTGGTCGGCGGAGGCCTTCGCCGAGGGCGTGCAGGGCGCGCTCGACGCCTTCGGGGCGGTCGACGCGCCGGTGTCCTGGGTCCTGGGCAACCACGACAAGGACCGCCTGGTGACCCGCTTCGGGGGCGGGTCGGTGGGCGCGGCCCGTGCCCGCGCCGCGGCTCTGCTGTTGCTGGCGCTGCCGGGCTCGGCCTACGTCTACGCCGGCGACGAGCTGGGGCTGCCCCAGGCCCTCGTCCCCGACGAGGCCAAGCGCGACCCGATCTTCCTCCGCAGCGGCGGTGCGCGCGCCGGTCGCGACGGGTGCCGGGTGCCCCTCCCGTGGAACGCCTCTCCGAACGTCGGCTTCTCGGCCGAGGGGGCCGCCGATCCGTGGTTGCCGATCCCCTCGGGCTGGGCCGAGCACGCCGTGTCCCGGCAGACGTGGGACGACGGGTCGATGCTCAAGCTCTACCGGCGGGCGCTGGCCCTGCGGGCGGAGCATCCTGCGCTCGGCTCCGGAGCGGCCACGGTGAGCACACGGGGGGACGTCCTGACCCTCCGCTGCACCGGCGAGGGGCGGACCGTCCGCTGCGTCGTGAACATGGGCGGCGGGACGGTCCTGGTCCGCTCGGCCGGCACCGTGCTCCTGTCGTCCGCCCCGCAGGCGCACTCGCCGGGCCGCAGCCTCGCGCTGCCGCCCGACAGCGCGGTCTGGCTCGCCGAGGACTGACGCCGCCACACCCCCGGGCCCGGGTGTGGCGGCGGTCGCCGGCCCGGGCGCCGGTCGGAGGCGGCGCCGCCGGCGGGGAACTCAGCCGGCCTCGGCCCACGACCGGACCACGGAGACGTCGAGCGGGAAGTCGACGGGGAACGAGCCGAACAGCAGCCGCCCCGCGGCGGCCGCGGCGTGCCGCACCTCGTCGGCCACCTCGGCCGCGAGGTGACCGGGCGTGTGGACGACCACCTCGTCGTGCAGGAAGAACACCAGGTGCGGACGCTCGGCCACGGTCCCGCTACCGAGCCGCCACAGCCGGTTGCGCAGGTCGGCCAGCCAGCACAGCGCCCACTCCGCCCCCGTGCCCTGGACGACGAAATTGCGGGTGAACCGCCCCCACGAGCGGCGGTGCCGGTCCCGCACCTCGCGGGGCAGCTCCTCGTCGGCGGGCTCCCCGAGGTCCACGGGCCTCGCCGCCCACTCCCCCGCGGGCGGCGGGGACCCGCGGCCGAGCAGGGTGTGCACCAGCTCCCCGCGCTCCCCCGCCCGCGCGGCCTCCTCCACCAGCCCGATCGCCCGGGGGTACCGGCGGGCGAGCCGGGGCATCATGCGGCCGCTCTCCCCCCGGGTGCCGCCGTACATGGCGCCCAGCATCCCGACCTTGGCGTCGGCCCGGCCGGCCACCGCACCGGCGGCGACCATGCCCTCGTAGAGATCCGCCGAGCGGGCCGCCTCGGCCATCGCGGTGTCGCCGCTCATGCCGGCCAGGACGCGCGGCTCCAGCTGGGCGACGTCGGCCACGACGAACCGCCATCCCTGGTCCGCGACGGCCGCGGGGCGCACCTGCACGGGCACCGACAACGCGCCCCCACCGCTGGACGCCCATCGCCCGGTCACCACGCCACCGGGCAGGAACCAGGGCCGGAAACGGCCGTCGCGCACCCAGGTGTCCAGCCAGTTCCAGCCGTTGGCCTGGAGCAACCGGCTGAGCCTCTTGTACTCCAGGAGCGCGGGGATGCCCGGGTGGTCCAGCCGCTCGAGCGTCCACGACCGGGTGTCGGGCACCGGCAGCCCCGCGGCGTGCAGGGCACGGAGGAGCTCCCCGGGCGAGTCCGGGTTCAGCTCGGGGACACGCAGCGCCCGGCGGATCTCCGCCAGCAGACCCTCGAGGACGGCCGGCCGCCGCCCCGCCGTCGGCCGGGGGCCGAGCAGCTCGGTGAGCAGCCGCTCGTGGACGTCGGCCCGCCAGGGCAGCCCGGCGTGCGTCATCTCCGCGGCCGCCAGGGCGCCGGAGGACTCCGCCGCCAGGAGCAGGTCCAGCCGGCTGCGCTCCTCCGCCGCCGCGAGGGCCACGCGTTGCCGGCGGTGCTCGCCGACCGGGTCGAGGCGGTCGGCCGGGTCGTCAAGGGGGAACAGCGCGGCCTCCGTGGCGCTGACCGGCTGGAGGGCGTCCCAGCCGGGCGTCTCGTCGTCGGTCAGCAGCGACTGGTCCACGAACGGTGACCGGCGGAGGACGGCGTGCGTGAGCCGCAGATCGGTGCAGCGCTCCACCCGGACGCCGGCGTCCAGCAGGCCGGGGTACCAGCGGGTGGTGTCGTCCCACACCCAGCGCACCCGCCCCGGCTCGCGCGCCCGGACGAAGCCGGCGAGCTCCTCGGCGGGGAGCCGGGCCGTGCCGACCACCCTGCCGTCGTCGCCGCACTCGCGCGCCTCGACGGAGGCGCCCCGGCGGACCAGGACGACACGGTTCACCACCGCAGTGTCGCCGAGGGGTCGGACACGCCCGCGAGAGGAGCGTGCCGGGCGGGCGCGCGGGTACGGCGTCGCCATGGACTCCCAGGGCATGGATTCCCAGGGCATGGATTCCCAGGGCATGGATTCCCAGGGCATGGACGCCGCCGGCATGGACGCCGGACGCATGCCACCCTCCGGCGACGACGACGGCGCGCCTGCGCGCAGGGACCCGACCCCGCCCCCGTTCCCCGACGATCCGCGGATCCCGAAGCCCGAGGACGCCGTTCCGACGGAGAGCCGGGAACTGGGCGGCGCCGCCCCCGCGGTGGGGCCGGGTTCCGAGTAGCCGCCCGGCCGGTGCGGGCCGGCCGGCCGAGCGCCCCGTCGACGCAGCGCTCCGGTCCCGGCCGGGCGGACGCCCAGATCCGACGTACCCTCGGCCGGGTGAGCGTCGCACCGCCACCGACCGTCACCCTCGACGACCGCTTCGCCCGTGAGCTGGCCGAGCTGGCCCTGCCGTGGCAGGCCGAGGAGGCCCCCGACCCGAGGCTGCTCGTGCTCAACGAGCCGCTGGCCGCCGAGCTGGGCCTCGACCCCACTGCGCTGCGCGGCCCCGACGGCGTGCGGCTGCTCGTGGGGAACGCGGTCCCCGCCGGCGCCACGCCGGTGGCGCAGGCCTACGCCGGCCACCAGTTCGGCGGCTTCGTGCCGCGGCTCGGCGACGGTCGCGCCCTCCTGCTCGGCGAGGTCGTCGACACGGAGGGTCGGCTGCGGGACCTCCACCTCAAGGGCTCCGGGCGCACGCCCTTCGCCCGCGGCGGGGACGGCCTGGCCGCGGTCGGGCCGATGCTGCGCGAGTACGTCGTCAGCGAGGCGATGCACGCCCTCGGCATCCCCACGACGCGATCGCTGGCGGTGACGGCGACCGGCCGCCCGGTGCGCCGCGAGACACTGCTCCCCGGCGCCGTGCTGGCGCGGGTCGCGAGCAGCCATCTGCGGGTGGGGAGCTTCCAGTACGCGGCCGTCACGGGCGACGTCGCGCTCCTGCGCCGGCTGGCCGACCATGCGATCGCCCGTCACCACCGCGACGCCGCGGAGGCCGAGCGTCCCTACCTGGCCCTGTTCGAGGCGGTGGTCGCCGCCCAGGCCGCGCTGGTCGCCCGGTGGATGCTCGTGGGCTTCGTCCACGGGGTGATGAACACCGACAACATGACGATCTCCGGCGAGACGATCGACTACGGCCCGTGCGCGTTCATGGAGGCCTACGACCCGGCCACCGTGTACAGCTCCATCGACCACGGCGGGCGCTACGCCTACGGCAACCAGCCGGTGGTGGCCGAGTGGAACCTCGCCCGGCTGGCCGAGGCTCTCCTCCCCCTCCTCCACGACGACGCGGAGCAGGCCGTGGCCCTCGCCGTGGAGTCCCTCGGTACGTTCCGGCCGCAGTACGACGCCGCCTGGTCGGCCGGCATGCGGGCCAAGCTCGGCCTGCCCGCCGGCCTCGACGACGCGGTGGCCGGGTCGCTGGTCGACGACGTGCTCCCGCTGCTCCGGCGCGACCACGTCGACCACACGTCGTTCTTCCGCGCCCTGGGAGCGGCGGCCCGCGGGGACACCGATGCCGCGCGCAACCTGTTCCTGGATCTCGCGGGCTTCGACGGCTGGGCGGAGCGCTGGCGCGCCCTGGACCCGGACGCGGAAGCCATGGACCGGGTCAACCCCGTCTACATCCCCCGCAACCATCTCGTCGAGGAGGCGCTCGAGGCCGCGACCGGCGGCGACCTGGCCCCGCTCGAGCGGCTCCTGGACGTGGTGACCGCCCCGTACGCGGAGCGCCCCGGGATGGATCGCTACGCCGCCCCCGCCCCCCGGGACTTCGGCGCCTACCGCACGTTCTGCGGGACCTGAGGGGTCCGGCCGACCGGCTACAGCCCCACCGCGGTGGATACTCCGAGGCCGACCAGCACGGCGCTGAAGACCCGCTGCGTCCACAGCACGACGGCGGGTCGCAGCAGCCAGTCGACGGCGGCGCGTGCCAGGCCCGCCAGCATCGCCAGCCAGCTCACCGCCACCGCGACGTCGATGGCGCACAGCAGCAGCGCGTACTGCAGCGCGGGCGCGTCGGCCGGGACGAACTGCGGCACCACGGCGAGGTAGAACAGCCCGATCTTCGGGCTGAGCAGGTCGCTCGTCAGGCCCGCGGAGAAGGCCTGGAGCAGGCCCGGGCGGCGCACGCGCCGGTGCGAGGGGGCGCGGTAGGCCGGGGCACGTGCGCGCCCGCGCAGATCGGCCAGTAGAGGCGCGGCACCCAGGACCACGAGGTAGCCCGACCCGGTCAGACGCACGGCCTCGTACGCGCCCGCCGAACCGACGACGACCGCCGCCAGACCGGCCGCGGTCGCGACCCCCCAGGCCAGCGAGCCCGCCGCCACCCCGGCGACGGTGGCCATCCCCGCCCGGGGGCCACCGCTGAGCGAGCTGCGGAGGACCAGGACGTCGTCCGGCCCGGGTGAGAGGGACAGCACCACCGTGACGGCGAGGAACGCCCAGATGCCGTCCACCACGACCCCGATCCGTGCCGCACCGGCCGTCGGTGGGGACGCCCCGCTGCTGGGCTCGGCCACTGCGCCGGAACCGATCGGCGGCGGTTCCGGCGCCGGGTCTCACAGGGAGGAGGCACGGACGTCACCCCCTGATACGCCACGCAGGCACGGCACGGACGGGGACCGGCATGGTCGCGGAACGAGTCGGGGCCGGTAGTCTGCCGACGGGTCGAGGCTCCCGCCCGAACAGGCAGCGCGCGCCGGCGCGTGGCTTCCGGAGCTCTCCGCCTCCGGGCGACGCGCCCCCCGCTCGGAGAAAGGCCAGCATGGGCTCCGCTCCCTCCCGTTCCGGTACGCCCGTTTCCCCTACGAACGCCGGACCAGCCGTGTTCCGGCTCTCCGTCCACCACGCGAGCGGGTGCGTCGTCGTAGGCGGCGAGCTCGACCACCGGCACCGCCACCTGCTGCTGGACGGGCTGCGGACGCTGGTCCCGACCCCGCACCCCTCCTGGACCGTCGATCTCGCCGAGGTCACGTTCTGCGACACGAGCGGCCTCGGCGCGCTCGTCGAGGGGCACGGTCTCGCCCGTGAGCACCACCGCGGCCTGGCAGTCGTGCGGCCGAGCGACTGCGTGCACCGGCAACTGGTGCTCGGCGGGCTGGAGCCGCTCCTGTGCCCGTCACCGGACCGGAGCGGGGCCACGGACACGGGGCCGTCGTGGCCGCGGCCCCGGAGCGCCGACCTCGCCGGCATCCGCCGGCCCCTGCCGCACCGCGCCCGGGCCACGGCGCTGCCCGTGCGTCCCGGGGCCACCCACCCGACGGGGGTCGCCGGGACCGGGTCACCGCCGGCGCCGGCGCCCCGACCCGGCCCCGGAGCCGCGGCGGAAAACCTGCCCGGCGTCCCGGCCCCCGTGCGCGAGCACCCCGGTGGCCGGTGACCACCGGGGTGGTCCACCTCACTTGAGGACCAGGTCCTCCCCGGCCACGTCCACGACGACGGTGTCGCCGTCCCGGTACACGCCCGAGAGCAGCTCCAGGGCGAGCGGGTCGACGATCGTGTGCTCGATGAGGCGCTTGAGCGGCCGGGCTCCGTAGTCGGGGTCGTAGCCCCGGTGCGCCAGCCAGGACCTGGCGTCCTCGCTGACCTCGAGGCTGAGCTTCCGCTCGGCGAGCCGGGTCTCCAGCCGGCGCAGCTGGATCTCCAGCACCTCCCGGATGTCGTCCTCGGTGAGCGCCCGGAACCGCACGATCTCGTCGATCCGGTTGATGAACTCCGGCTTGAAGAAGTCGGCCGGATCACCGGGCAGGTTCGACGTCATGATGAGCACGGCGTTCGTGAAGTCGACCGTGCGGCCCTGACCGTCGGTCAGCCGACCGTCGTCGAGCACCTGGAGCAGGGTGTTGAACACGTCCGGGTGTGCCTTCTCGATCTCGTCGAGGAGGACGACGGCGTACGGGCGCCGCCGCACCGCCTCGGTCAGCTGGCCACCCTCGTCGTAGCCGACGTAACCCGGCGGGGCACCGACGAGCCGGGACACGGAGTGCTTCTCCATGTACTCGCTCATGTCGATGCGGACCATGGCCCGCTCGTCGTCGAACAGGAACTCCGCAAGGCTGCGCGCCAGTTCCGTCTTCCCGACACCCGTCGGGCCGAGGAACAGGAAGCTGCCGATCGGCCGGTTGCGGTCGGCCAGACCGGACCGGCTGCGGCGGATGGCGTTGGCCACGGCGCGCACAGCGTGGTCCTGGCCGACGACCCGGGCGTGCAGCACGTCCTCCATGCGCACCAGCTTGGCCACCTCGCCCTGCATCAGGCGGGAGACCGGGATGCCGGTCCAGCGGCTGACGACCTCGGCGACGTCCTCCTCGTCGACCTCCTCCTTCAGCATCTTCTGCTCCGCCTGGAGCTCGGCCAGGCGCGCGGTGGCCTCGTCCACCTGCCTCTCCAGCTGCGGGATGCGGCCGTAGCGGATCTCCGCCGCCCGGGTCAGGTCGGTCTCCCGCTCCACCTGCCCGCGCAACGTCTCCAGCTGCTCCTTCAGCTCACGGATCCGGCCGATGGCCTCCTTCTCCGCCTGCCAGTGCGCCTTCATCCCGGCCGACCGCTCGCGCAGCTCCGAGAGCTCGGCGTCCAGCGCGTCGAGCCGCTCCCGGCTGGCCTCGTCGGTCTCCTTCGCCAGCGCCACCCGCTCGATCTCCAGCTGACGCATGCGACGCTCGATCACGTCGATCTCGGTCGGGAGGGAGTCGATCTCGATGCGCAGCCGGCTGGCCGCCTCGTCGACCAGGTCGATGGCCTTGTCGGGCAGGAATCGGCCGGTGACGTAGCGGTCCGACAGCACGGCGGCGGCGACGAGGGCGGCGTCCTGGATGCGCACGCCGTGGTGCACCTCGTACCGCTCCTTGAGCCCCCGCAGTATGGCGATGGTGTCCTGGACGGAGGGCTCGCCGACGAACACCTGCTGGAACCGGCGCTCGAGCGCGGGGTCCTTCTCGATGTGCTTGCGGTACTCGTCGAGCGTCGTGGCGCCGATCATCCGCAGCTGGCCGCGGGCGAGCATGGGCTTGAGCATGTTGCCCGCGTCCATGGAGCCCTCGGCCGAGCCGGCGCCGATGACGGTGTGCATCTCGTCGAGGAAGGTGATGATCTGCCCCTCGGCGTCCGCGATCTCCTTGAGCACGGCCTTGAGCCGTTCTTCGAACTCGCCGCGGTACTTGGCACCGGCGACCATCGAGGCCAGGTCCAGCGCGATCAGCCGCTTGTTCTTCAGGCTCTCCGGAACGTCACCCTCGACGATGCGCCGGGCCAGGCCTTCGGCGATCGCCGTCTTGCCGACGCCGGGCTCGCCGATCAGGACGGGGTTGTTCTTGGTCCTGCGGGAGAGCACCTGGACGACGCGGCGGATCTCCTCGTCCCGGCCGATCACCGGGTCGAGCTTGCCGTGGCGGGCCTCCTCGGTCAGGTCACGGCCGTACTTCTCCAGCGCCTGGTACTGCTCCTCGGGGTCCTGCGAGGTCACCCGGTGGCTGCCCCGGACCTGCTGCAGCCCCGCCAGCAGCTGCTCGCGGGGGACGTCCACCCGGTCGGCGACGGCCAGCAGCAGGTGCTCGGTGGAGAGGTACTCGTCGCCCAGTTGCTCCCGTTCCCGGTCGGCCTGCTCGATCACGGTCCGCAGGGCACGGCTGAACTGGGCCTCCGAGCCGTAGGCCCGCGGCATCCGGTCGAGGGCGTCGGTGATCCGGTTGCGCAGCGCCGGGAGGGCGACTCCGGCCTTCTGCAGCAGGGGCAGCACGACGCCGTCCTGCTGGCCGAGCAGCGCCGCGATCAGGTGCTCGGGCGTGACCTCGGGGTGGGAGCGGGACCGCGCCAGCTCGGCCGCCTCCTGCACGGCCTCCTGGGTCTTGCGGGTCCAGCGGTTGGGGTCGAATGCGTTCGGCATGGTGGGAAGACACCTCCTCGAAGGGGAAGGGACGTCGTCGCGGGGTCCGGGCCGAGGGCTCAGACCCCGGGATGTGCACGCGACGGCTGGGGCAGGGCCTGGGCCAGCGCCTCCACGGCCGCCCGTTGCCGCTCGTCGAGCTGCCGCGGGACGTCGACCTCGACGGTCACCAGCAGGTCACCCGGGTTACCGCCGGCCCGGCCGGACGGCGGAACCCCACGGCCGCGGACCCGCAGCGTCGCGCCGCTGCGCGTGCCGGGCGGCACCCGCACGGTCACCGGGCCGTCCAGGGTCGGGACGGCGATGTCGACGCCGAGGACGGCCTCGGGGAAGGTCACCGGGACCGAGACCGTGAGGTCGCGGCCGGACCGCCCGAAGAGGGGATGCGGTGCCACACGGATCCGGATCCTCAGGTCGCCGGGAGGACCACCGTCCGTTCCCGGCTCGCCGTGGCCCGGGAGACGGATCGTCTGCCCGTCGGCGACGCCCGCCGGGATGCGGGCGGTGACCGTCTGCGACCCGACCCGGAGCGCCCGGGTGGTGCCGCGGACGGCCTCCTCGAACGGCAGCTCCAGCTCGGCCTCGACGTCGGCGCCGCGGCGGGGCCGGCCGGCGGGACCGGTCCGGGAGCCGGCGAAGGCGTCACCGAAGACGGCGCCGAGGCCCTGACCCGGGTCCCCGCCGAAGAGGTTCTCGACGGAGACCCTTCGCGCCCGCCCCGGGCCCGTGCCGGTACCGCTCCGGTTGACGCGCACGCTGACGCCGTGCGGCCAAGGGGGCGCGCCGGCGGAGCGGCGGGACGCGGCGAACCGGCGGGCTTCGTCGTACTCGCGACGCTTCTCCGGGTCGTGGAGGACGTCGTAGGCCGCGGTCACCTCGCCGAAGCGCTGGGCGTCGCCCCCTCCGCCGTTGGTGTCCGGGTGCAGCCGGCGCGCCAGCCGCCGGTAGGCACGCGTGATCTCCTTGTCACTGGCGGTCTCGGGAACGCCGAGGACGCGGTAGTAGTCCTGGTCGAGCCACTCGGCAGTGGCAGCCACGTCCGTCGCACCTCCTGTCGTCCGGTCGCTGGATCTGCGGAGCCGGGGACCTCACGCCGCGGCCGGCGGGGCCGGGCGGAGGCGCGGAGCTCCCGCGGTCACGCCCGGCTCTCCTCGTCGACCACCTCGGCGTCCACCACGTCGTCGTCGGACGGGGTGCCACCACCGGCCGTCGCCGAGCTGCCGGACTGCTGGTACAGCCGGGCGCCGAAGACCGAGCTCGCCGTGGCCAGGCGGTCGGCCGCAGCGCGGATCGCGGCGACGTCGCTCCCGCCCAGGGCGCCCCTGACCTCGCTGACGGCGGCCTCGAGCTGGTCACGGTCGGGGCCGGTCACGTCCGCGTGCTCGCCGAGGAGCTTCTCGCCCTGGTAGAGCAGCGTGTCAGCGGCGTTGCGCGCCTCGGCCTCCTCCCGCCGGCGCCGGTCCTCCTCGGCGTGCGCCTCGGCGTCACGGACCATCCGGTCGATGTCCTCCTTCGCCAGCGAGGACTGACCGGTGATCGTGATCGACTGCTCCTTGCCGGTGGCCCGGTCCTTGGCCGAGACGTGGACGATGCCGTTGGCGTCGATGTCGAAGGTGACCTCGATCTGCGGCACGCCCCGCGGAGCCGGCGGCAGGTCGGTGAGGTGGAACCGGCCCAGGCTCTTGTTGAACGCCGCCATCTCCCGCTCGCCCTGCAGCACGTGCACCTCGACCGACGGCTGGTTGTCCTCGGCCGTGCTGAACACCTCGCTGCGCCGGGTCGGGATGGTCGTGTTCCGCTCGATGATCTTCGTCATCACGCCGCCCTTGGTCTCGATGCCGAGCGACAGCGGGGTGACGTCGAGCAGCAGGACGTCCTTGACCTCGCCCTTGAGCACGCCGGCCTGCACCGCGGCGCCGAGCGCGACCACCTCGTCGGGGTTCACGCCCTTGTGCGGCTCCGCGCCGGTCAGCTCCCGCACCAGGTCCACGATCGCCGGCATCCGGGTCGACCCACCGACCAGGACGACGTGGTCCACGTCCCCCGGCGACAGCCCGGCGTCACGGATGGCCTGCTCGAACGGGCCGCGGCAGCGCTTCACCAGGTCCTCGGTCAGCTCCTGGAACTTCGCCCGGGTCAGGGTCACGTCGAGGTGCTTGGGCCCCTCGGCGGTCGCCGTCACGTAGGGCAGGGTGATCTGCGTCTGCGCCGTGCCCGACAGGTCGATCTTGGCCCGCTCGGCGACCTCCTTCAGCCGCTGCATCGCCATCGGGTCCTTCGACAGGTCGACACCCTCGGCGGTGCGGAACCCGTCGACCAGCCAGTCGATGACGCGCTGGTCCCAGTCGTCACCGCCCAGGTGCGTGTCGCCGGCGGTGGCCTTCACCTCGAAGACGCCGTCCCCGATCTCCAGGACCGACACGTCGAAGGTGCCACCGCCCAGGTCGAAGACGAGCACGGTCTCGTCCTTGGCCTCCTTGTCCAGCCCGTAGGCCAGGGCCGCGGCGGTCGGCTCGTTGATGATGCGCAGCACCTCGAGGCCGGCGATCGTGCCGGCTTCCTGGGTGGCGGTGCGCTGCGCGTCGTCGAAGTAGGCCGGCACGGTGATCACGGCCTGGGTGACCGGCTCCCCCAGGTAGGCCTCCGCGTCCCGCTTGAGCTTCTGCAGGACCCGGGCGCTGATCTCCTGCGCCGTGTAGCGCTTGCCGTCGACGTCGATGCCCCAGTCGGTGCCCATGTGCCGCTTCACCGATCGGATGGTCCGGGCGGCGTTGGTCACGGCCTGTCGCTTGGCCACCTCACCGACCAGCACCTCCCCGGTCCTGCTGAACGCGACCACCGAGGGCGTGGTCCGCCCGCCCTCGCTGTTCGGCACGACGGTGGGGTCGCCGCCCTCCAGGACGGCCACGACCGAGTTCGTCGTCCCGAGGTCGATGCCCACTGCCCGCGCCATGCTCCGCTCTCCTTTCCGTCGCTGTCCTGGTCCGTGCGCCCTCGCGCACGGTGCGTCCTGACCGGCGCCGCGGTCGGACGGGACGGCGCGGCGCTGGTGGCGCTCCGGACGACGCCTGGCACGTACCGCGTATTCCGGGAATCTATGCCGACCGCTATAGGTTTTCTGTGCCGCTTGGTCTAGCTCTGTCGGGGCCGCCGGACGGCGCCCCGGAACCCGAGGAGGTGCATCCCATGACGGCGGGTCCGACTCCGCCCGCGTCGGCTCGACTCCAGGCGCTGGAGCAGCGGTTCGCGGAACTGGGCGAACACCTGGAGGAGTCGCCGGTCACCGAGGCCATCTCGGTGCTGCACGCGATCGTGCAGGAGCGAGCCAGGCAGGACGGCTCCTGGCAGGCGGCGCCGCCGGATCGAGCGCCGGCCGGCAGCCTCACCCTGCAGGACGTGGCCGACCTCCACCTCAGCGCGCCCCCCATGGGCGGGGAGGCCGAATCCGCGGGTCTGCCCGTCGGCACGCGGGCGCCCGACTTCACCCTGCCGGACGCGCAGGGCAGCCCGGTGAGCCTGTCGGACCGGCGCGGCCGTCCCGTCGTCCTCGTGTTCTACCCGTTGGACTGGAGTCCGGGCTGCAGCCGCCAGCTCGAGCTCTACCAGCAGGAGCTCGACGAGTTCCGCCGGCGCGGGGCCGAGCTGATCGGGATCTCGGTCGACTCGATCTACAGCCACGGCGCCTGGGCCGCCGTCCGCGGGCTGACGTTCCCACTCCTCTCGGACTTCCAGCCCAAGGGTGAGGTGGCCCGGCGGTACGGGGTCTGGCGGGAGTCCGACGGGTTCAGCGAGCGGGCGCTCTACGTCGTCGACGCCGAGGGCGTGATCCGCTGGGCCCACGTCTCGCCCCGGGTGGACCACCTGCCCGACATCTACGAGCTGTTCGCCGCGCTCGACGAGGTGGCGTCCCCGACCCGGGCCGCCTGACCTCATCCGGAGCGCACCGACCTCTCGGAGGAGGACGCATGACGAGTACGTACATGGTTCCGATGCAGCCCGCTGTGCGCGTGCGCCCGGCCGTCGAGACCGCGCCGGTCACCGTCTACGGCAACCGCTGGTGCGGCATCACGCAGATGACCCGCCGGCTGCTGGACCGGGCCGGCGTGCCCTACCGGTACGTCGATCTCGACCTGCATCCGGAGACCGCACGGCGACTGCGCTGGATGGCCGGCGGCGACGTCCGCAACCCCGTGGTCGACGTCGGCGGACAGCTGCTGGAGCAACCGACCGCGAGGGAACTGCAATGGGCACTGGCACGAGCCGGTCTCCTGTGACCACCTGCCCCGGGTGCGGCCGCCGCACCCGGGTTCCGGTGGCCGCACGCGGCCGGGTGCGCTGCCCGGCCTGCCACACCGACCTGCCGTGGCTGGTCGACGCGGGCGAGGGCGACTTCGACGCCGCGGTCCGGGACAGTCGCCTGCCGGTGCTGGTCGACGTGTGGGCCCCCTGGTGCGGGCCGTGCCGAACCGTCTCCCCGACCGTCGAGCGCCTGGCGGCCGAGCGGGCCGGGCGGCTGAAGGTGGTGAGGGTCAACGCGGACGAGGCGCCAGGAGTGAGCTCCCGGCTCGGCGTCCGGGGGATCCCCACCCTCGTCCTGTTCGCCGGGGGCGAGGAACGTGACCGCGTCGTCGGCGCCCAGCCGCCGGAAGCGCTCACCCGCTGGGTCGACCGGCACCTGACCGAGTCCCGAACCTGACAGGAGCGCTGACATGACCACGACGATCTCTTCCTTCGGTCCCCGTCTCGCAGGTCCGCCGTCCGCACTGCCGCCGCCGCTGCCGACCGGCCGGCCGAGGGGCCGCCCGGTTCCCCACGCCGGGACGCCCTGGTCCAGCCGCCGCGTCGGCAACGCGCTGCGCACGGCGGTGCTGTTGGCCGCGCTCGGGGGGCTGTTCGTGCTGGTGGGCTCGCTGTTCGGCCGTACCGGCACCCTGATCGGCCTGGCCCTCGGCCTCGCCGCCACCGGCGGCACCTACTGGTTCTCCGACCGCCTGGCGCTGCGCGCCGCGGGTGCGGTGCCGGTCGACGAGCGGACGGCGCCGGGCTACCACCGCATGGTGCGCGAGCTCTGCGCCGAGGCAGGCCTGCCCATGCCGCGGCTCTACGTGACCCCGGACCGGCAGCCCAACGCCTTCGCCACCGGACGCGGGCCGCGGTCCGCCGCGGTGGCCGTCACCCAGGGGCTGCTGGACCTGCTCTCCCCGGCCGAGATCAGGGCGGTCCTGGCCCACGAGCTGGCGCACGTGGCCAACCGGGACGTGCTGCTCACCTCGGTGGCGGCGGCCCTGGCCACGGGCATCGGCGCCGTGGCGAACCTGGCCGGCTGGCTCCCGACCGGTGGCGACGACGAGGAGGGTCCGCATCCGTTCGCGGCCCTCGCCGCCGTCCTCGTGGCGCCCGTGGCGGCGGCTCTGCTGCAGCTGGCCCTCTCGCGCAGCCGGGAGTTCGAGGCCGACCGTTGCGGTGCCGCGCTGCTGGGGAACGGACGGCCGCTGGCCACCGCCCTCGCCAGGATCGAGCGGGCCGCCCGGTGGGCACCGATGCAGGTCGCGCCGACACGGGCGTCCCAGTACGTCGTCAACCCGCTGACCGGCCTGCACGGGCATTCCTGGACGACCCTGTTCCAGACGCATCCGCCGACGGCTGAGCGGATCGCCCGCCTGACCGGGTGGTGATCCTCCCCCGCCTGGCGTCGGCGAGTGCGCCCTCGCCACGCCAGGCGGCGGGACCGTCGCCCCCGATCGGGATCAGGTCTCGTTCCCGGTCGACCGCTGCGCCATCTGCGCCTGGTACTGCTCCAGGGTGGCCCAGCGCTCCACCGTGGCCAGCCGCCGGCGCTCGAGTTCCGCGAGCCGGCTCTCCGGCGCCGCCACCACGAGCGAGCCCGGATGGCGCTCCCAGACGTCGAGACCCAGCGGCATGCCGAGGAGCCGCGCGACACCGATCCCGGCCAGCGGTGTCAGGCGGGCCACCCACGCCTCGTCCTGCTCCGCCACTTCCACCCCCTCAGCTTGCGGCAGTTCCTCGCGACCACCGGGCGGCGGTCGGTCGCCTCCCGGGACGTCAGACCCGCTCCGGCCGCTCCAGCACGTGCCGGAGGAACTCGAGGGCGGCGGGGCGGTTCTCCTCCCAGCAGGGCTCGATCTGGTCCGCCGGGAGGATGAAGCCGCCGTCGAGCGCAGAGGCCGGACGCAGCTCGATCGTGAACGACGGGATACCGAACTCGCCGTAGGTCCAGTCCGTGGTGTCCCCCGCCGTCGGATAGAGCTCCGACGCCTGCTGCGCGGTGTAGGTCCGGCCGTGGACCCCCCGAATCAGCCCCTCCATGCCGTCGGCCAGACCCCGCATCTCCGCGAGATCGTCCTCGTCCTCGATCGGCTGGGACGTGTAGCCCCACGGGTACAGGATGAGCTGGGAGTAGCTGTGGTAGCTGAGCACGCCGCCGAAGTGCTCGCGCGTCACGAGGTCGCGCACCGCGCGGACCTCCGGCTCCGAGAACGCCCGCGGACCCACGTAGGTCTCGTCCGACGGAACGTGACTCGAGGTGCTGATGTCCAGGACGCCCCACATGTAGCCGTAGTTGCGGTTGGGATCCACGCCGATGCTGCCCCCCGGGTTGCGCCGCCGGTTCTTGCGCCAGAGCCGGTTCACGGTGCGTGAGTGCTCGTGCCCGTCGGGGTTCACCATCGGGGCCACCCACACCTCCCCCTGCTGCAGCCACGACCGGACCGGCTCGGTCGAGGAGTTGTCGAGCAGGTGCTCGGCCAGCAGGTAGGGCACCTCTACCGAGATCCACTCGCGGGCGTGGTGACAGCCGAGGAACGCCACCTTCCGGTCACTTCCCCGCCGCTCCCCGATGCGCAGCGCCCACAGCGGCCGCCCCTCGACGCTGCGCCCGATCTGGTGCAGTTCGGCGATCTCCGGGTGCTGCTCGGCGAGGCGGCGCAGGTCCTGCTCCAGGGTCGCCACCGTGTGGTAGCCGGCCGCGGCCTCCGCCGTCGCGAAGGCCGACAGGTACGACTCGGTCAGCTGCAGCTGCTCGACGCCGTAGCCCATCGCCTCCATCCGCCCGGCCTGGAACTCGTCGGCCTGCAGCACCAGGAAGTCGGGCTGCACCTCCCACAAGTCCAGGCCGAGCGCCGAGGTGAGCAACCGGACGAGCGGGGCCCGCGCGCTGGTGGACGTGACCCGGGCGATCAGGCTCGCCATCATGGCCTCCTGTTCCTGCCGCCCGTCCCGCGAGGCCCTGAGGGCGACGGTCGCGGGGTATCGGGCCGGCACGAGGTCGTACCGCGAGACTAGGCCCGCTCGTCACCGGACGACGCCTTACCTCTCTCGGTTTGTGGCATCCCGGGCTCCTTCCGGTCCCAGGCGCGTCGCACGTCACCGTGCGGGTGGACGGCGCACCCGGTGATGCTGCGGGCGCGGGCGGACGTCGCCTCGAATCCGGAACAGCCACGGCCAGTGACACAGGCCCATCACGGGTGACGGGCGGAGTCGACGGCGATGCGTATCCGTTACAGCGGCCGTAATGACCGGCCGATGTGGCGGAGCGGTTCGGACCTCGACCTGATGGTGAGACTCCGTTGCCGTGAGGGACCCGATCCGGAGCGCCATGTCCGTGGAGCGCGGAACGATCGTGGCGGTCGGCTCGGCAGACGCCATGCCCAT
The DNA here is from genome assembly GCF_042682525.1 of Blastococcus deserti. Lineage (NCBI taxonomy): Bacteria > Bacillati > Actinomycetota > Actinomycetes > Geodermatophilales > Geodermatophilaceae > Blastococcus > Blastococcus deserti. The sequence goes on along the minus strand of NZ_JBHUHP010000004.1, from coordinate 271,350 downwards.
CGACAGCAGGACCCCGACAGCGGCGCACTGCTCGCGCTGGAGCCAGCGGGATTCCACGGCTCCGTATCACGACAGGGCGCACGACCCGGCCGTCTCGGAACGGCGATCGAGCGAACGGACACACGGGCGGCGAGTCATGAGGCACCGGACGGCCCCTGGTTCGCCGGCTGTCCAGAGCGCCGGTCCCCGCGGCTCGCGGCTACATCCCTGAGGCGGCAACGGCGAGCGACACCGACCGGTCACAGACCACCGCCCCCACGGCCCGCTCCACCACGGCCATCGCAACGGCCACCGCAGCCGGTTCTGCGGATCGCCCCTCCAGTGACAGCTGGACGCCCGGCACCCATGAACCGGCCGTACCGGGCTCTGCCGGCTGGCAGGCGGCCGACGGACCGGCCTGCACCCGGACCAGCGAGAATGCGACAGCGACCGCCAACGGGCCCCCCTCCTGCCCGTCCAGCGACAGCTGCACGCGAGGTGCCGTCACACCGACCGAGCCATGCGGACCTGCTTCGGACGCGGGCACCTCCGGAGGCTGCTCCCCCCACCCATCACCTCCGACGGGCTCGGCCGCTACGGGTGCACCGTCGTCCGACGCCGGCATGCCCGGTGCGTCCGTGCCGGGCTCGACCGCCGGAGCAGTTCCCGACGGCTTGGCGGCCAGCAACTCACCTCCGGACGGCTCGGTGGGCGCGGGCACTGCGTCGGACGTCGGCGCGCCCGGCATATCCGGGTCCGCCTCGACCGGCGGTGCAGCCGCCGAGGTGGGCAGCTGCGGGGCAGCCTGAGCGACCGACGGATCGAGGACCGGTGCCGGCGTCTGGACCACCGACGAAGCGACGGCCACCGCCGTCGCACCCGCCGACCGGCCACCCGGCGACACCTGCACCCCGGGCGCCGCGGGAGCGACCGATCCGCCCGTGGGAGTGGCCTCCGGCGACGGCACTCCCGGCGCGCCCGTGTCGGCCTCGACAGGCGGAGCGGCCGCCGGCGACAGCGCTCCCGACCCGCTCGTGTCGGTCTCGACAGGCGGAGCGGCCTCCGGCGACGGCACTCCCGGCCCGCCCGTGTCGGTCTCGGCGGGTGGAGCCACGTCCGACGGTGGCGGCTGCGGGGCCGACGCTGCCATCGGCCGCGCGGCGGCTGGATCCAGAACCGGTACCGGCACTTGGACCGCCGACGAAGCGACGGCCACCGCCGTCGCACCCGCCGACCGGCTACCCAGCGACACCTGTATCCCCGGCGCCGTCACACCGCCCGGCGGACCCGCCTCCGCCGGATGCACCGGTGGCAGCTCAGTTCCGGCCTCGACCGGCGGACCACCGTGCTCCGCGGAAGCCAGCGGGGGCGTCGCCGTGCCGCCCGCGGCTGGCGGACCGACCTCAGCCGCTGGTCCCGGGGGCGCCGCCGTGCCCGGCTCGGGTGGCGGACCCGCCTCGGGCGGCAGCGCGCCCGGTTCCTGTGTCCCGACCTCGGCCGGCGGACCGCCCCCCGACGACGTGGCCCCCGACGACGGTGGCGGCGTCTGGACCACTGACGAAGCCACGGCCACGGCCACGGCGGCCGCTTCCGGCGA
>NZ_JBHUHP010000004.1:108482-269756 GCF_042682525.1 Blastococcus deserti | reverse complement strand
GCGGCCCCGCCGACGGATCACCTCCGGCCGCCACGGCGGGCACGGCGGGTCCGATGGGCGCGGCGGAAGGCTCGGAGGACGACGCCTCCGGCGCCTCGGTGACCTCGTATCCGAGCGCATGGTCGGCGCCCGGCGGCTGCACATCGCCAGGTGGCGGCACCTGGGACGTGGCGGGGTCGGACATCGCGGGGTCGGACATCGCCGGGTCGGACATCGCCGGGTCGGACATCGCCGGGTCCGACATCGCCGGATCGGACATCGCCGGATCGGGGGACGGTGCAGCGGCGGGCGTCGCGCCGTCGGCGGAAGCGAGCCCCGCGAACGCGATCAGGACCGCCGAGAACATCAGGGTCAGGCCGAGGCCGGAGAGCACGCTGAACAGCAGCCGGGACCAGTTCCGAGTACCGGCCCAGGACGCCGTCGCGGCGAGTGTTGGCGGACGTCCATGAGAAGCGACCACGCCGCCACGGGAGACCATACGGGCTCCTTTCCCGAGGGACCCCCGGTCGCCCTGCATCCAGGAGACGACCCCACCACGTCCGCCTGCGGTACGGACCAGCAGGCTCGCCGGGCGAGGTGGCGGGGTCAATCACCGACGCGGGGTCGGTCCGGCCGTCCGGCGAGGGACGACACTCCGTGACGGCTCGGCCGGGGAAGTGCCCTTCCCGCGGAAAGGGCGGTGGAACGCACCGGGTCCGGTGGTCTGCCGACGCTCCGGCTGGACGCAGACATCGTGCGGTCACCCGGCCGTCCGGACCTTCCCGGACAGAGCCGCCCTTGCCAGGCCGGGACGCAGCGGTCGGTGGGTCAGTGTGCCCGCGCGGACCCGCTCCCCGGCGGCGTGGGCCCCGGATCGCCGCCGACGGCGCGCAGTCGACCCGTGAGGAACTCCCGCTCGACGGCGTTCCCGGTGAGCAGCAGCGCCTCGGTGTACGCCTCGCGGGCGTCCTCCACGCGGCCCAGCTGGCGCAGGAAGTCGGCGCGGGCGGCGGCCAGGTAGCCGTAACCGGCCAGTTGCGGTTCCCCGGCGAGCACGTCGAGCGCGGCGAGGCCGGCGGCGGCCCCGTAGGCGAAGCCCACGGCGACCGCGCGGTTGAGCGCGACGACCGGGGAGGGCCACAGCCGCGTGAGGACGTCGTACAGGGCCACGATCTCGTGCCAGTCGGTGTCGCCCCACGTCGGTGACTCGGCGTGGACGGCGGCGATCGCGGCCTGCAGCGCGTACCGGGACGGCGGCCGGGCGCGCAACGCCTCCCGGACCAGCGCCGCCCCCTCGGCGATCGCCGCGGCATCCCACCGGGACCGGTCCTGCTCCTCGAGCAGGAGCAGCCGGCCGTCCGGGCCCGTCCGGGTCTCCCGCCGCGCGTCCGTGAGCAGCAACAGCGCCAGCAGCCCCGCCACGGCCGGATCCCGCGGCAGCAGCCGGCGCAGCATGCGGCACAGCTCCACCGACCGCTCGACCAGGTCCCGCCGCACCAGGTCGTCCCCGGCCGGGGTGGTGTGCCCGGTGGTGAACAGCAAGTGGATCACCGCGAGGACGGCGTCCACCCGCTCGGGCAGCTCGTCGGCGGCCGGCACCCGGTACGGGATGCGGGCCACGGCGATCTTCTTCTTCGCCCGGGTGATCCGCGCGGCCATGGTCGGTTCGCTGACGAGGAAGGCGCGCGCCACCTCGGCCGTGGACAGGCCGCACATCAGCCGCAGGGTCAGCGCGACCTGCGCCGGGCGGTCCAGGGCCGGATGGCAGCAGGTCACGATCAGCCGGAGCCGGTCGTCCGGGATCTCCCCGCCGCCCGGCCGCTCGTCGAGCAGGTCGTCGGGTCCGGGCACGGCCACCTCGTCGACCAGCAGCGGCAGGGCGCGGCGCTCCACGCCCCGGTGGCGCAGCACGTTCAGCGCCCGCCGCTTGGCCGCTGTCGTCAGCCACGCCCCGGGTCGTGCGGGGATGCCGTGGGCGCGCCAGTCGGTGAGCGCGGTCGCGAAGGCCTCCTGGACGCACTCCTCGGCGACGTCGAGGTCGCGCGCGACGCGCACCGTCGCGGCGAGCACGAAGGCCCACTCGCGACGGTGCGCGTCGGCGACCGCGGCCGCGACGGCGGACATGTCGTCGACGGTCATGCCGCGACGCGTCCCTGCGACCTCAGTCGAACGTCATGACCGGACGGACCTCGACCCCGCCGAACCGCGCCGGGCACAGCTTGGCCACGGTCAGGGCGGCGTCGAGATCGGGCGCCTCGAGGAGGTAGAAGCCGCCGAGGGCCTCCTTGGTCTCCACGAACGGGCCGTCGGTGACCTCGCCACCGCCCCGCACGCTCGTCGCCGTGCCCGTCGGCTGCAGCGCCTCCCCGCCCAGCAGCTTGGCGCCGTGCTGCTCCACCTGCGCCGCGAAATCGGTGTGCGCCTGCATGACCTCGCCGAGAACCTCCGGTGACGCGTTCTCGTACGCGGCCTCGTCCTCGTAGATCAGGATCATGTACTGGCTCATCGGGTTCCTCCCGTCCAGGGCCCGCCGACCGGGCCCACACCCTTCCGACACGCACCACCGCACCGGATCGACAGAGCGCCCCTGAGAAGTTCCGGGCACGGTCACGCGCGCGGACGGTAGCCGGGCCCGGGGCCGCGGTGGGACCCCGGCAGCACCAGTCCGGTCTCGTAGGCGGTCACCGCGGCCTGCGTCCGGCTCGAGAGATCCAGCTCGGTGAGGATCCTGCGCGACGATGTCCGCCTCCCCGCGCAGGATCATCCGCAGCCCCGCCCGCACCAGCCGCTGATCGTCGGCGCCTGACCGCCACCTCCGTGACCGGAGCGGCTTCCCTCCGTGGCGACCACGGATCCCGGGCGTGGCCGTGACCGCGATGGTGAGGGCCGTGGCCCCCCGCCACGCGCACACCGAGGAGGACTCCATGACCACGACCCTGGCCGTACCCCCTGCGTCGGGATCCGCGGGGTACGAGGACCTGACCGGCACCTATGCCGTCGACCCGCGCCACTCCCGGCTGGGCTTCGTGGCGCGACACGCGATGGTGACCAAGGTGCGCGGGCGGTTCGACGAGTTCGAGGGCACGATCCACGTCGACGGCAGCGACCCGTCCCGGTCGAGCGCCGAGGTGCGGATCGCCGTAGCCAGCATCGACACCCGCCTCGCGGTCCGGGACGAGCACCTGCGCAGCAACGACTTCCTGGGGGCGCAGCAGCACCCGTTCATCACCTACCGCACCACCCGCGTCGAGCAGCTGGAGCCCACGACGTTCCGGGTGACCGGCGACCTGACCATCAAGGGGACGACGCGGCCGGTCGTCCTCGACATGGAGTTCACCGGCGCGGCGACCGACACCGACGGCGACCGGCGGATCGGCTTCGAGGGGACGACGACGATCGACCGCCGCGACTGGGGGATCAACTGGAACGCGACGCTGGAGACCGGCGGGGTGCTGGTCAGCAACCTGGTGACCCTGGAGATCGACGTCTCGGCGGTCAGGACGGGGTGACCGCCCCCCGGCGCCGGCTCCCGGCGGCCGAGCGCGGCCCTCCCGCCCGGGGGCCGGCGGTCCTACAGTTCGGCCCGTGCACGGCCCGCCTGCGCGCTCGCCGACGCGCGGCCACCCCGGCTCCCGGACGGTCGGCCGGGAGCACGAGCTCGCCGTCCTGGACCGCCGGCTGCTCGAGGCGCAGCGCGGCCGCGGCGGGCTGCTGGTGGTGACCGGAGAAGCCGGGATCGGCAAGAGCCGGATGCTGGCGGAGGCCGACCGGCGGGCGCGGGCCCGCGGGATCCCGGTGCTGACCGGTCGCGCGGTCGAGGGGGCCGGCGCCTTCCGCCCGCTGGCCGAGGCACTGCTCCCGGCGGCCCCGGCGACGCTGGCGGAGGACCCGCGCCTGACCCCCTACCGGCCGGTGCTGGCCCGGCTGCTCCCCGGCTGGCCCGCGGAGCGCGCGCCGGTGCCGTCGCTGGTCGACCCACTGGTCGAGATCGGCGAGGCCGTCCTCGCCCTGCTGACCGTGCTGGGGGACGAGGGCCGCTCGGGGGGCGTGCTGCTGCTGCTCGACGACCTGCACTGGGCCGACCGGGACACCCTCGCCCTGCTCGGCTACCTCGCCGGCCGGCTGACCGGAGCGGGCGTCCTCGCGGTGGCGGCCGCGCGCGACGACGATGCCGACCGGGCAGCGGTCGGCCAGCTCCTCCGGCACCCCGGTGCGGAGGCACTGCCCCTGACCCCGCTGGGGCCGGAGGACGTGCTCGAGCTCGCGGCGGACCGGGCGGGCACGCGGCTGTCCCCGGAGGTCGCCCGTTTCGTGACCGAGGCCAGCGACGGCCTGCCGCTCCTGGTGGAGGAGCTGGTCGAGGCCGTGGAGGCTTCCGGAGGACACCCCCCGTCCACGCCGCGACGCGTTCCGCGCACCCTGGCGGCACTCACCGCACGGCGGCTGGCCCGGCTCCCGCCGACCGCGCGGGACGTCGTGCGCGCGGCCGCGGTGCTCGGCGGCGGAGTGGACTGGCGGCTGCTGCCTGCCGTGTCCGGAGCGGACGAGGGCACGGTCGCCGAGGCCCTGCGCCTGGCCGTCGACGCGCAGCTGGTGGTCCCGGAGCCGGCCGCGACGGGCGGGTTGCACTGGCGGCACGCCCTCACCAAGGACGCGGTGCTCGCGACCCTGCTCCCTCCTGAGCGCGCGGCGCTGGCCCGGCGCGCCGTCGGCGCCCTCTGCGGGGACGATCCCGCCCGGCTGTCCGGCGAGCGACTCGTGCTGGTCACCGAGCTCATGGTGGCGGCCGGGCAGGACGCGGAGGCGGCCGGGCTGCTCCTGCGGATCGCGCGCGACGCCGTCGCCGCCGGCGCGCTGCGCACGGCCGAGGACGCTCTCCTCCGGGCGCTCGACCTGGCCGGACCGCGGGGCGGCCTGCGCACCGCGCTCACCGTGGAGCACGTGCGGGTCCTCGCGCTGGCAGGGCGGCCGCACGAGGCGGAGGCGCTCGGCGATCGGGTGCTCGACACCGTGCACGGTGAGCGCCGGGTGGAGCTGTGCCTGCACATGGCCCGCGCGGCGGCGGTCGCCGAGCGGTTCGCCGACGCCGCGCGTCACCTGGCACCGGTCGCCGCAGTGGACGACGCGCGGGTGCAGGCGCTCCGGGCCGCCGTCGCGCTCGGCCGGGGAGACCTCGACGACGCGCTGGCGATCGCCGGGGTCGCCGTGGAGACCGCGGAGCGGGACGGGCGGCACGAGGCGGCGTGCGAGGCCCTCGAGGTCGTCGGCCGCTGCCTGCGGCGGGTCGACCCGGCGGCGGCGGAGCGAGCCCTCGACCGGAGCGAGCGGCTGGCCGACCGGCACGGGCTGCACGTCTGGCGGGTGCGTGCGCTCTCCGAGCTCGGCGCCATGGACCTGCTCCGCACCGGGCGGTCCGACCGGCTGGAGGAGGCCCGCCGGCTCGCCGTCCGGGCCGGGATGCTGGCGACCGCCGCGGTCCTGGACGTCCAGCTCAGCGGGTGCGTCTCCGTCCGTGACGGCCACGTCGCCGCCCTGCCCTACGCCATCCGCGGCATCGAGGCCGCGGACCGGCTGGGGCTGCCGGCGGCAGGAGCGGCGGCCCGCTTCTTCCTCGCCCTGGCCCGGCTCTGCGCCGGCGACGCCGAGCCGGTCGAGCCGCTGCTCGCCGAGGCGGCGGGGCTGGCGCCCGACCTGGTGGACGTCGCCTTCCGGGTGGCCGGTGTGCGGGCCTGGGCCGCCTGGCTGGACGGGGACGACGCGGCCGCGCTCGACCTGTTCGACCGCGCCGTGGCCCCGTTGCGCGGACGCCCCGACGCGGCCCCGACCCCGTACTGGGGGCAGTGGGCCCTGCTGCGCACGCTCGCCACCCCCGGCGACGCGCGGGCCGCGGACCACCTCCGGCAGGCGCGGGTCGACGTCCAGGCGGGCAACCGGGCCGCCCTGGCCTACGTCGAGGCGATCGCCGCCGCGCGCGCCGGTCGCGCCGACGACGCCGGGCGGCTGTTCGCCGTCGGGGACGAGGCGGTGACCGGCCACCCGTACTGGCGGCACGTGCTGCACCTGATGATGGCCGGGGCCGCGGCGGAGGAGGGGTTCGGTGCCCCGGAACGGTGGCTCCGGGCGGCGCTGGCGGACCTCGAGCCGGCCGGGGAGGTGGCGCTCGCCCGCCGGTGCCGGGAGCAGATGCGCCGACTGGGTCTGCCACTGCCCCGTACCGGCCGGAACGGTTCCGCCGTGCCGCCCGGGCTCCGCCGGTTGGGCGTGACGGCCCGCGAGGCGGAGGTCCTGGAGCTGGTGCGGCAGGGGATGTCGAACCCCCAGATCGCCGCGCGCCTCGTGCTGTCGGTCCGAACCGTGGAGACGCACGTGGCCAACCTGCTCGCCAAGCTCGGCGTCCGTAGCCGGACGGAGCTCCGCGGCGCTGCCTCGGTGGACGTCGGCCGCTAGCTCGGTGGCCGCCCCGGATCCGGACGGGGTGATGGGGGGCGACCGTCGTCGCCATGACCGAGACCCTGACCTCCCCTGACCTGATCACTCCCGACGACCCCCGCTACGACCAGGCACGCCAGGCCTGGAACCTGACCGTCGACCAGAGACCGGCCGCCGTGGCGCTGCCCCGCACCCCCCGGGACGTGGCCGCGGTCGTCCGCGCGGCCGCGGACGCCGGTCACCGGGTGGCCGTGCAGGGCACCGGGCACAACGCCGGCCCGCTGGGTCCGCTCGACGACGTGGTCCTGCTGCGGACGACCGGTATGACGGGCGTGGTGGTGAACCCGGGGACCCGCACCGCCCGCGTCGCGGCCGGGACCGTGTGGCTGCCCGTGGTACAGGCCGCGGCCGAGTACGGTCTGGCCGCGCTGCACGGCTCCTCACCGGACGTGGGCGTCGCCGGCTACTCGCTGGGCGGCGGCACCGGGTGGTACGCGCGGGCGCTGGGGTTGCAGACGAACGCGCTGACCGCCGTGGAGCTGGTCACCGCCGACGGGTCGCTGGTCCGGGCCGATGCCCGGTCCGAGCCCGACCTGTTCTGGGCGGTGCGCGGCGGCGGGGGGAACTTCGGCGCGGTGACGGCCCTGGAGTTCCGGCTCCACCCCGTCACCTCGGCCTACGCCGGGATGCTGGTGTGGGACCGCTCCCGCAACTCCGCGGTGCTGGGCCGCTGGCTGCAGTGGGCGCTCGAGGCCCCCGACGCGGTGACGACGTCCTACCGGGTCATGCACCTACCGGACGTGCCGATGCTGCCCGAGCCCCTCCGCGGCTGGTCCGTGGTCGTCGTCGACGGGGCGGCGCTCGGCTCCGACGAGCAGGCGGCCGCCGTGCTCGCGCCGCTGCGCGAGCTCCGCCCGGAGATCGACACGTTCACGCGGGTGGCAGCCCCGGCGCTGGCGCGGCTGCACATGGATCCCGAGGGACCGACCCCGACGGCGAGCGCCACCAGCATGCTCACGCTCGCTCGCGGCTCGACGGCCGAGATCGTCGACGTGGTCGACGAGGTCGCAGGCGCCGATGCCCGGTCGACGGTCCTGATGGGACTCGAGCTCCGTCAGCTGGGCGGGGCGCTCGGCCGGCCGCACCCGGGCGGCGGTGCGCTGTCCCGCTTCGACGGCGACCTGATCGCCTTCGCCGGCGGCATGCCCCTGGACGAGCAGACCGGACGCGCCATGGAGGCGGCGGCCGAGGACGTGATGCGGGCGCTGTCGCCGTGGGCCAGCGGCCGCCAGTACCTCAACTTTGTGGAGCGGCCGGTCGACGCGGCCGTCGGTTTCGACCCCGCGGCGTGGGACCGGCTGCGCCGCATCCGGGCGCAGGCCGATCCCGGCGGTCTGTTCCTCGCCAACCACTCCATCCCGCCCGCGCACTGAGGAGGCCCGGTGTCCACCGGGACCGCCGTCGCCGGTCGTCGGCTCAGCCGCCGAGCGGCCGGCGCAGCAGCCGCACCGGCTCCCGGAAGGACCACCGGACCAGCCGGACGGGTACGGCGACCAGCGTGCGCCCCAGGTAGAGGGCCAGGCGGAGCAGGTCGGCGTACTCCGCGGGCCGCGGCGTCGTCCCCGTCGGAGACGCCGCAGCCCGCGGCCGTGTGGACGACGGTGCGGACGGCGAGGAGCCGGACGGCGGAGACCCGGACGGCGAGGAGCCGGACGGCGAGGACCCGGACGGCGAGGACCCGGACGGCGAGGACCCGGACGGCGAGGCTCCCGGGACCAGCAGGTCGACCGCGCTGCGACGTCGCGCCGCCCGCAGCGAGTCGAGGGACGGGATCGCCGTCGCGGCCGGCGACTCCTCTTCGTCCGGTCCGGGCCCGGCATCGGTCGCCGGCAGCGGGGAGCGGCCCCGGTCGTCGGCCGGCGAGCCCTCGAGGCGGGGGCTGCTCGCGGGAGGCTCCGGCACGACCAGGCGGATCGCGGCGATCATGCCCGGCCCCAGGCCGCTGATCGCGGCCAGATCCCGGCGGGTGAGCGCAGCCAGGTCGTCGACGCTCGTCACCCCCGCGCGGGTCAGCGCGGTCACCGCCCGACCGGGCAGTCCCAGCTCGCGGACCGATCGCGCCGGCTCATCCCTCGAAGACCTGGTGGGCATGGCGTCCGACACTATCGCCGTCCTCCGGCCGGCGAGCGGGGAGCCGGTCCGGGAGCCGGCGGGCGCGCATGCCCCCGGCGGCGGACAGGCGCCGCCGGCCGCGTCCCCGACGGGACCGCCGGTCACAGCAGGAGCAGCGACCCCTGCTCCTCGTGGGCGTCGGCCTGCGGGTCGTCGAACCAGTGGCCGCCCTCGGCGAGGTAGCGGAAGCGGGCCGGCTGACCGGCCGGGAGGGTCACGGCGACGCTGCGGGTGCCGTTGCTGCGCCGGCGGAGGACGTGCGCGCCGGGCGTCCAGCCGTTGAAGTCGCCCACCACCGATACCGGGCCGGCGACGGTGTCCTCCAGGGCGAAGGTGACGGTGACGCCGGTGGCGACCTGCTTGCGGCGGATCATGCGCTTCTCCGGGATTCGGCTCGTCGGGCAGGCCGGCGACGTCGGCCGGTCCTGCGATCGGGGCGCACGTTAGCGCCGGAACGCCGGTACGGAATCCCTTCGCGCGCCCTCCGGTGTGGCACCGGCCACATCGGAGCCCGTCGCCACCGATGCGGAAGGCGTCTCGGGGGGGCCGTGCGGCAATCGTTCCGGGCTCGACGAGGGCGGCCCCCCGTTCCTGCGGGACCGCGTGATCGGCGACGCCGCCTGAGCACTGGCGCGTGTGGGAGCGGCTGCGCGGGTACCCGATGGCGTGGCCGGGACGCACATGGCGTGCCGGGCACCGACCGCACCGATGGGGGACACGTGTCCGAGTCAGGCATCGAGGAAACCGGCACCGGAGAGGCTGCCAAGCGCATCGGGCAGGCGCCGACCACCACGGACGTGAACGACCCGGAACGGTCGTCGCGCAACACCGCCGCGGGCAGCGGCTCCCAGCCCGGGCCGGGCCCCGTGCAGCCGGCCGCCGACGAGGGCGTCGACCCCTCCGCCAGCATCGAGCCGCACAACCAGGGACAGGTCTGACCCGTCCGGGCGGCGGACCGGTCACCCTCCGGCGGGCCGCCCGGCCGTTCCCCGACGGCGGGACCGCGCGCCGTCGGGCCGGTGACCGTCAGGCCGCCTCGACCGGCTCCTGCACCTCGGCCCACGACCCGGCCGACGAGGCCCACGACCCGACGGGCGAGCCCGCCGGGCGCCGCACCACCGGCGAGGTGCGCGGCCGGCGGGCGCACACTGGACCGGTGACGTCGGTGCCGGAGCGCCCCGTGACACGACGCGGCATCGTGCGCCTGCTCAACACCGCCGGCGGGCGGGTCCTCTGCCTGGCCGGCGAGGTCGACGCCGCGGCCGTCGACGCCTTCCTCCGGAGGTACGGCCGGGAGCCGGCGCCGGTCGACGGCATCGACGCGGGCTCGGTGACGGTCCTGTCGGCGCCCGGTGCGGACCTGGTGCGCGACCACCTCGAGGCCGCCGGCCGCGCCGGCCGGCCGGTGGCGGTCCGTTGCTCCGCGCCCGTGGAACGGCTGGTCCCGGCGCTTCCGGATAGCTCCCGGACGCGGTGACGCCGGGTCCGCCCGTCAGGGCCGGGTGGCACCCACGGCCTCGCGCACGTCGTCCCGCTGCCGTACCGCCGGCTGCTCGAGCCCGGAGCCCTCGACGTCGAGAGTGGGCAGCCAGCGCAGCCAGCGCGGCAGCCACCAGGCCCGCCCGCCGAGCAGGGCCAGCGCCGCCGGGACGAGCACCATGCGGACGACGAACGCGTCGAACAGGATGCCGGCGGCGAGCGCGAAGGCGATCGACTTGATCGTGGGGTCACCGGCGGGCACGAAGCCGGCGAAGACCGAGAACATGATCAGCGCCGCCGCGACCACGACCGGAGCCGCCTGCCGGAACCCGGTGCGGATCGCGTCCAGCGGCGCCGCGCCGTGGCTGTGCGCCTCGTGCATGCGGGAGACCAGGAAGACCTGGTAGTCCATGGCCAGCCCGAACAGGATCCCGATCACCAGGATCGGCGTGAGGCTGATCAGCGGACCGGTGCTGTCGAGGTTGACCGCGCCGGCCAGCCAGCCCCACTGGAACACCGCCACCGTGGCGCCGAGGGAGGCGCCGATCGTCAGCAGGAAGCCCAGCACGCCGACCAGCGGCACGAGCAGGGACCGGAAGACCAGCACGAGCAGCACCAGCGCCAGGCCCACGACCAGGGCCAGGTAGACCGGCATCGCGTCGTTGAGGCTGGCGGCGACGTCGACGCTGACCGCGGTGGCCCCGGTGACGGCAGCGGTGACCCCGTCGGTGTCGGCGAGCAGCTCCCGCAGATCGGCCACGAGCTGCTCGGTGGCCGGGTCGGTGGGGCCGGACACCGGGATCACCGTGAGCAGCGCGGCCGTGCCGTCGGCGCTCGGGATCGGCGGGGGAACGGCGACGACGTCGTCGAGACCGGCGATGGCCTCGGTCGTCCCGGCGGCCGCCTGGGCCGCGCCGTCGCCCTCGAACAGGATGGTCAGGGGACCGTTGAGGCCCTCGCCGAAGCCGTCGGCCAGCAGCGCGTCCGCCCGGGCCGCGGTCGTGCCCTCGGCCGGGGTCTGCACCAGCGTCGTCTGCATGGAGAACGCCGGCACGGCGATCGCGCCCAGGGCCGCCACCGACACCAGCAGGGTCAGGACGCGGCGGCGGGTGACCGTGGCGACCCAGCCGGAGAGGAAGGCGCGCCCGTGGGGCACCGCCTCCGCCGCTCCGGTCAGGGCCCGGTGCCTGCGCGGCAGCGCGCGGCGCCCGAGGTAGCCCAGCACGGCCGGCACGAGCGTCACGGCCAGGAGGACGGCGACCACGACGGTCGCGGCCGCGGCGACGCCCATCTGGGTGAGGAAGGGGATGCCGACGACCGACAGGCCGGCCAGGGCGATGACCACGGTGAGACCGGCGGTGACCACCGCCGAGCCCGCCGTCCCGACGGCCGTGGCCACGGCCCCGTCGAGGTCCCGGCCCCGTCGCAGCTCCTGCCGGTGCCGGGTGACGATGAACAGGGCGTAGTCGATGCCGACCGCCAGGCCCAGCATCGCCGCGAGGGTCGGGGTGGTCGACGACAGCTCGGTGAAGCCGGTCGCGATGGTGACGCCGAGGACACCGATGCCCACGCCGACGAGCGCGGTGAGGAGGTTCATCCCGGCCAGCACGAGAGACCCGTAGGTGACCGCCAGGACGGCGAGGGCGACGACCACGCCGAGGGCCTCGGCGATGCCGCCGATGTGCGGGGGTTCCTGGACCGCCTCGCCGGTGACCTCGACGGTCAGGCCGCCGCTCCGCGCGCCGTCGACGGCGGCGATGAGCGCGTCCTGCTGCTCGGTGGTCACCTCACCGGGTGCGGCGGTGTAGGTGACGGTGCTGTAGGCGGTATCCTGCGCCGCGTTGACGGCGGGCGCGGCCGGGTCGAGCGGATCGCCGGCGGTCGCGACGCCGGGCAGCCCACCCAGCTGGGCGACCAGCTCCCCCACGGCCGCGGCGTTCGCGGGCGTGGTCAGCGTCTGCCCCTCGGGCGCCCGGACGACGACGCGGGCCGTCGCGCCGCCCGCGGCGCCGAACTGCTGGCCGATCCGGTCCAGCGCGGTGGTGGACTCCTGGCCGGGGATGGAGAAGGAGTCGGACGTCTCCCCGGCGAGGGTGGCCGCCCCCACGCCGCCACCCACGAGGACGAGCAGCCAGACGGCGACGACCGCGAAGCGGTGCCGGTGGGAGAACGAGCCGAGTCGGGACAGCAGTCGAGCCATGCGGGTCAGGCCTCCACCTGGTCGGGGTCGGGAAGAGCGGCGCCGGGACGGCGGGAGCCGAGTGCGTCGAGGCAGGTGGCGACCACGAGCGGGCGCCATGCGGTGATCTGGTCCTGCTGGTGGGCCGCCAGCGTGAGCACCGCCAGCGCCCCCAGGGCGCCGACCACGCGGACGGCGCGGTCGGGATCGGCGGTCTCCAGGTCGACGCCGAACGCCTCCAGGGCCGCGGCGCCCGCACTGCCCGGTTCGAGGGCACCGGCGCCGGTGCCGGCCTGGGTGACCGGCGCGAGGAGCAGGGCGACGACGCCCGGGTGCGCCAGCGCGACGTCCACGAGGACCTCCACGGCCCGCCGGTCCCGCGCGGCGCCGTGCGGCAGTTCCCGCACCTGCCCGAGCACCCGCTGCCCCAGGCCCTCGGCGTGCGCGAGCACCGCCTGGTGCAGGGTCTCCTTGCTGCGGAAGTGGTGGAGCAGGCCGGCCTTCGACAGGCCGACAGCGTCCGCCACGGCCTGCACCGACGTGTGCTCGAAGCCGTGGCGCGCGAACAGTGCGGCAGCGCGGTCGAGGATGCCCTCGTCGATCTGCTGCCGGAAGGGACGCCCCATGCGCCCTACGGTAACGGCTACCGACCATTTCGGTCGGTCAGCCGACCGGGGTGGTCGATGACCTCGGTTACAGGCCGGGGAGGGTCATTCCGGAGCGGCGGGCTCCCGGTCGTCCCCGAGGTCCGGCGCGAGCCCCGGGTCGTCCGGTGCCGGGGCGCCGGGGCCCCCCGGCGGGGTGTGCACGACGGCGGCGCTCCCACCGCCGCGCCGCACGGCCTCGGCCGCGGCCAGCACCCGCCCGTCGGGCAGGTACTCGATGCCCGTCGCCGCACCGATCTCCGCGACGGACCGGAACTCGTGGCCCAGCGCCCCGAGGGCCGCGCCGTAGGCGTCGATGAAGGCAGGTTCCGCGTCGGTCGTCGGAGCGTTCCGCTGGCTGGCCCGGGGCGCGGCGATCGCCTGGGCCAGGTTCATGCCGCCGTCGATCCGGTTCAGCAGCGTCTGGAGCACCGTCGTGATGATCGTGCTGCCGCCCGGGGAGCCGAGGGCCAGGACGGGCTCCCCCTCGCGCAGGACGATGGTCGGGGACATGCTGCTGCGCGGGCGCTTGCCCGGGGCGGGCAGGTTCGGCTCCGGCCTGGTCGGGTCGGCGGCCGCGAACGTGAAGTCGGTCAGCTCGTTGTTGAGGATGAAGCCGCGGCCGGGCACCGTGATGCCGCTGCCGCCGGTCTGCTCGATGGTCAGGGTGTAGCTCGCGATGTTCCCCGCCGCGTCCCCGACGGTCAGATGGGTGGTGGAGGGGCCCTCCGCGCCCTCCCCCACCGTCGGCTGGTCCGGCACCGGGCACGGTCCGTACTCGCCGTCGGGGCTGCCCGCCCCCGTCGGCTTGTCCTGGGCGGTGGCCGGATCCAGGGCGCAGGCCCGCTCGGCGGCGTACTCCTCGGAGAGCAGCTCGGCGAGGGGAACCTGCACGTATGCGGGATCGCCGACGTACGCGTTGCGGTCGGCGAAGGCCAGTGCGCTCGCCTCCAGGTAGGAATGCAGTCCCGGCACGTCGGGCATCGACTCCAGGCCGAACCGCTCGAGGATGTTCAGTGCCTCGCCGACGGTCGAGCCACCGCTCGACGGCGGGGCCATGCCGTACACCTCCAGGCCCCGGTACTCCACCCTGGTCGGCTCGCGGAAGGGGGCGTCGTAGCGGGCCAGGTCCTCCTCGGTCAGCAGGCCGGGACGCACCTCGGCGGTACCTGGCGCCTCCGGTGGGTCCTGGACCGTCGCGACGACGTCCCCGGCGAGCTCTCCGGTGTAGAAGGCGTCCACACCCTTGGCGGCCAGGAGCTCGTAGGTGCGCGCCAGGTCCGGGTTCCGGAAGACGGACCCGACCTCGGGAAGCGCGCCGTCCGGCAGGAACAGCTCGGCCGTCGGCTGGAACCGGCGGAACTTCGCCTCGTTGTCCGCGGTCTGCTGCCGGAACGTCTCGTCGACGACGAACCCCTCGTCGGCGAGCCGGATGGCACCCCGCAGCGCGTCCGGCAGCGACAGCGTCCCGAACTGCTCCAGCGCGCGGGCCCAGGTGCGGGGCGTGCCGGGCGTCCCCACCGACAGGCCGCTCTGGACGGCCTCGTCGAACGGCAGGGGGTTGCCCGCGTCGTCGAGGAAGGCCCCGGCGCCCATCGCGAGGGGCGCGGTCTCCCGTCCGTCGATGGTGGTCACCGTCGCGCTGGCGGCGTCGTAGTAGACGAAGAAGCCGCCACCCCCGATCCCCGCCGAGTACGGCTCCGTCACGCCCAGCGCGGCGGCCGCGGCGACCGCCGCGTCGGCCGCGTTGCCGCCGTCGGCCAGGACCTCGAGGCCGACCCGCGTCGCGTCGGGGTCCACCGTGGCCACGGCACCGCCCGTGCCGACGGCGAGCGGCACCTTCTCCTGCGCCGGAACCCCGGCAGCCGTGCTGGAGGGCGCGCCGGCCGCGAGGGCGCCGGCCGCGAGTCCACCCAGGGCCAGGAGAGTGATCCGGCGACGCGGCATGGGAACTCCTCGACGGGCGTCGATGCGCAGACACCCATCGGACACCCGGGGACCACGGCGCGCCAGCCGGCGGCGAGCCGGCGCGGCGCAGGGCCGGGTGCATCCCGTCATGCGTGCCGCGGCCAGGGGCCGTCGGATCCCTGCGGTACGGCCGCCCTCCGCGACCGGCCGGGTCCGGCGGCGGGTCCGGTCCCCGCGACCGCGTGCACTCAGAAGACGAAGGGCCGCTCGTGCAGGCGAGCGAGAGCGCCCCCCGAGCCGTAGGCATTGAGCTGCGGCGTCGCGTCCGGCCGCGACCTCTCCCGCAGGGCACGGAGGAATTGGCTGTAGGAGCCGGGGTAACCACCGGACCAGGCCTGGGTGAGGTTGAACGTGAACAGTGACAGGGGATTGCCGGCGGGCGTGGTCTGCGGATCGTCACAGGCGGACAGGGACGTGACCGTGCACGGGAGCTGGCCCTGCGCCTTCGACCCGACGAGGTCCAGCACCGTGTCGTACACCGCCTTGTTGCGGTCGTACACCTGCGTTCCCTCGAGGAACTTGCCCTTGCCGAACGACGTGTCGTGATAGAGGTCGCCGAACAGCGCGGCGATCACCTCGTCCTTCGCCGCATCACCCTTCGGCGGGTCCACCAGCTCGGGCTTCTCCCCGTCCAGAGCCTTCTCCAGGAACGCGGGCACGATCGGGATCGGCGACGGCCCGCCGTCCTCGCCGCCCTCGCCGGCATCCGGTCCCGCACCCGTGAACGGCAAGGTCTTCGACAGCGCCGTCGCGACCCCTTCCACGTACCGCCTGCGCTGCTCCTCCGCGGCCTCGTCGGGCGTGATCATGATGTTCTTCAGCGCGGTGCCGGAGTGACAGCTGTCGAAGACCACGTGCACCCGGACGCCTTCCCGCAGGTCACCGAGCATCGCGTAGAGCTCGTCGTCGAGCAGCATGCGGTCGTAGAAGCAGAGGGTCTCGTCGAGCAGGTCGGGCTCCTCGTCGTCCGAGGCGTTGGGCAGCCGCCCGCCGTGGCCGGAGAAGGTGGCGAACATGCTGTCGCCCGCGAAGAGGTTGACCGCGGCCGACCGCAGGAAGGCGCAGAAGTTGGCCGTGGTCGCCTGCTCGTTCACGAACAGCAGGGTGTCGTAACCGATGGACTCGGCGAGGTCCCGCATCGCCTTGGCGTCGTTCTCGCACGAGGGGAGCGTCATCGGGTCGCCGTAGTGCCCCGGGTCCACCCGGTCGACGCCGATGTGGACGCTGACACCGTGCGGCGCGCGCCGCACCGTCCCCGAGTAGATGGAGTCGAGCTGGGTCAGGACCTGTCGGCCGACAACGCCGTCGGCGATCAGGCCGTAGTCGCGCTGGAAGACCTCGACGGCCCGGGAGGTGCGGTTGCCGAAGTAGCCGTCGACCTCGGCGCCGACCAGGTATCCGCTGTTGAGCTCGGCCAGGGCGGCCTGGATCGCGGTGACCGCGCCGCGGTGGGTCTCCCCCCGCGCGACGGGCTTGCTGTTGTCGACCGCCCGGGTGAGCCGGTCGCGCGTGTCCTGGGTGACGACGGTGGTGAAGCGGCTGGACTGGAACATCGGGGTGCCTCTCGTCCTACGGCAGGGTCCACTGGTATGCGGGATTGGGCTGGGGTGAGGCCGGCAGCGGGACGCAGCCGAACCCCACCACGAAGACCGGAGCGGTCGGCGGCACCGGCCCCGTCGACGGAGCGGAGGAGGACTCCTGGACCGCGATCAAGGTGGTGGCGATGGTGAGGCGCTGTGAGAAGTCCGCGACCGTGGCCACCCGGAGCCGGCCGAGAGGAGCCGCATGCCACTCCAGGTCGGGGGCCCGGGTCGACGCGGCCAGCGCGACCGGGTGCACCGGCATCACGGAGACGTCCGCGGGGGCCGGTGGAGACGCGGAGACCATGACGCCCGCCCGAGGCGCCTCCGAGAGCGAGAGCCGGCTCTCGGCAGGGGCATGGAGCCCCGGCCGGGGACGCACCCGGTCGACGACGACGGGAAAGCGCGGGAACGGCGGGGGACGTGGGTCCGGCAGGGGCGGCTTCGGGCCGGTCCGCACCTCCTCGAGGGACACCAGGTAGACACTGCGGACGTACGCGGGGATCTGGCCGCCGGCGCCGTCGCCCGCAGCGGCGACCGAGCCGTCGCCCAGTCGCCAGTCGTCGGCCCGGTAGAGGGTGCCGGTGAACCAGGCACGGTGCAGGTCGAGGACCGCGTAGCGGAAGCGGACCGCCCCGGTACGCACCGACCGCCACGCCGTCCACTTCGCTCGCGGCTGCGCGTCCCCGACCGCAGCCTCCAGCTCGTCGAGCGTCGCCTCCGCGGTGAGCCAGGTCTCGACCCGCACGGCCGACACGGGCGAGAAGGTGGTGACCGCGTACGACCCGTCCGTGGTGGCCGGCAGCCGGTCGGGCTCCAGGGACAGCCGCTCGTTCTCGGCCTGCGGGAGAGACGACCGTCGAGCCAGCCGGTTGATGGTGGCGAGGGCCGCCTCCACCTCGAGCTTGTGTCCGGTGGCGGTCCATGCCGCGTGGGCGACGGTGAGCTCGGCGGCCCCGGCTCCGGCCTCGACCAGTTGCTGGTAGGCCAGCCGCAGCTCGTCGTAGAGCCGGAACGCCGACGTCATCCTCGGGCTGCCGTCCGGACCCTCCTCCCAGAGGATGCGCCGCGCCGCGCGCCACTGCTCGTCCTCCGCCGCGGTCCAGGCCCGGACGGCGAACACCATCCGGCCCAGCAGGTCGCGGTGCAGGCCCCAGAGCGGCTGGGTGCCGCCGAACGGATCGGCATAGGCGCCCTTCTGCGGCAGGAAGTTCACCATGCGGGCGAACTCGGCGGCGCGTGCCAGGTCGTGAACCGTCTGCAGCGCCTCGAGGTCGACCAGTCGGGTCTCGAGGGGTAGCGCGGGCCACGCGGGGAAGCCGTCACCCTCACGCCGGGCGGCGATCCACGCGGCCAGCCCGATGTGGAGTCCGTCGGGGAGCATGGTCGACCGCCGTCAGATCCAGTGCTTGACGTCCGGCGAGGGATTGGCGGTGTAGGGGAACAGAGCGGACAGGAAGCACACGAGCTGCAGCCCCGTCACCTCGATCGAATCACTGTGCACGGTGAGGTTGCTCTGGCCCTGCTTGCTCGACTGCTGATAGGTGCCGCCCACCCCGATGGGCCCGATCGCGAACGTTGCACCGCCCTTCACGTCGGTCTCCCTCGACCGCATGAACCTCGCGACGTCCGTCGAGTAGATCTTGAGGTCGCGGACGAACAGCGCCTTGGTCGGGTAGCCGATCATCGCCCCCTTGGGCGGTTGCTCCCCGTTCGAGTGCAGCGGACCGTGGTCCCGGATGAAGGAGTCCCGTGGGCGCCATCCGCGGGAGAGGAAGAAGTTCGGATTGAAGGCGGGGCGCATGATCTCGACGGTGGTGTAGTCGAACTCCATGCCGAAGCTCTCGCTCTGGAAGGAGAACTCTTCTTCCTTCACACCGCCGCCGCCGGCGCCGCCGAAGGAGAAGAACCCGAGCGTGAACCCCACGGAAGCCGTGCCCTGCCGCGACGTGGACGACGACGAGACCCGCCGCTGCATGTCCGTCTCGGAGAAGTGCGACCACCCGGTCGAACGGGCGAAGCCCCCGGGCAGGACCGAGGCCGGGTGGAACGGGTAACCGAAGGCACCCGTGGTGTTGTTGTCGATGTCGGCGAGGATCTGCAGGAGGTTGTCCTTCCACTGCACCATCGACCCGCCCAGGATGTGACTCAGGGTCGCCTGGGCCCGTTCGATGTCGTTCTTGTATCCGGTCGCGATCCAGTCACGCAGCGCGTCGGTGGCCCGACGGCGATAGATCCCCCCGCTGCGCTGCCACTCGATCAGGTCGGCGGCGGTGCCGTTGTTGGCCCGCGCCAGCCGCGATGCATAGTCGGTCACCGCGTTGTCGTAGGCGCTGCGCTTCTCCTTGTAGGCGATCATCGCCCGGCTCTCCCGCGGCTCGACGCGCTTCTCGCCGGTGATGAAGTCCTCGACCTCGACGTTCTCGGTGAGCAGCTCCCGCATCCGGTCGACGATCTTCTGCTGCTGCTCGGTCAGCGGCTCGTCGGCCACCTCGCAACGCTCCAGGGTGTCCCGGTACACGTGGCTCAGCGTCTGGTTCGCCTGGGCGAACACCACGGACACGTGCTTGTGCTTCCCCTGACCCCGGGTCGCCGACCACCGTGAGCCCTCGGCACTCGGAACACCCAGCGGGATGAAGTCGACCAGTCGCGACCACTGTTCCCACGAGCCCAGCAGGTTCTGCTGGTACAGCACCTTCGCCTGCTCGACGGCCTGCGCGCGATCCATTCCCTGACCGTCCCCGTCGTCAGCCATCAGCGCCTCGACCAGTTCGCGGAAGGAGTCCAGGGTCAGCTCACTGGGTCCGGCGAAGGGGCCCTGGATCGCGAAGTCGAAGGCGCTCGGGTCGAAGGGCACTCCGGGCATCAGCCAGTTGAGCATCACGTTGTCGGGGAGCGGCAGCTCGGCGCTTCCCCCCGTGAGGCCGTCGTAGAGCGTGTCGATGACGCGGCCCATGAGTTGCTTGAGGTCCATGGCGAGGTCTCCTCGGCCCGGCGCGGAAGGTCCAGGCTCGGGAAACTAGGCCTGCCCTGTCACCCGGACGTCACCGCTCCGTCACCCGGATGGAGGCCCTGCCCCAAGGGTGCGGCCCCGCCGCGACCGCGGGGCCGTCTCCGCAGGATCGGCCGGACGGCGGCGGGAGGCGCCCCGGTGCCTCGGCCAGCAGCTGGCGACGTCCGATGGTCACGGCGATCGTGCCCGGGCCCGCGCCTCGACCGACGAGCCCCGGACGCCGGCCGTCATGCCCGCGGCCGCTCGCCATGAGCACCGTGCACGGTCCGCTCCGGCCGACGACCCGGGCCGCCGGTGCTCCCGCCGCTCAAGGTCGTGGAGGGGCGGCACTCGAGGGCACCGTGTCGTGACGCCGGGGAACCGGCCGCTCACGTCACCCCACTCCGTCTCCCTGCGCCGGACGGCTGCTCCGCCGGGGACGAGGGATCTCGGGGATCATCCGCGCCATCTGATCGCTCGGGACGACACCCAGCTCGTCCGCGAGCAGCTCACGGAACAGGTCGTACGCCCGCCGGGCCTCGGCGACGTTCCCCTCCGCGAGGTGTACCCGGACCACCGTGCGATGCGCGCTCTCGCGCAACGGCTCGAGCCGCGCCGCCGAGTAGGCCACCTGCAGCGCCTCACCGTGCCGTCCGGCATCCGTGAGCTTGACCGCCATGGCCTCCAGCGAGTGCATCAGGAGCTGGCGCAGCCGTTCCCGCTCGAGCAGCACCCAGTCGTCGTACCAGCCGGGGAGAAGATCCCCGCGGAGCTCCGCTGGCGGCACCACCACGTCGTCGGCGCCCAGACGTGGGTCCAGCGCTCCTCGCGCCCAGTCCCTGAGCTCCCGGATGTCGACGCGGACCCCCGGGGCGAGACGCATGGCGTTTCTCGACGTCTCGATGAGGCCGGGGACCGTCTTGTGCAGCCGCCACAACGCCGACCGCAGGCTCCCGTGGGCGTGCTCCTCGGGCACGTCCGGCCACAGATGGCCCGCGATCGCCGCGCGGGCCGACCGCTCCGTGAGACACAGGTGGGCAACCAGCCGCTGCACTCCGTGCGGGAGGACCCCGACCGCAGTCCCGGGTCCGCTGCCGCCCAACCGGAGGCTGAACCCGTCCAGCAACGTGATGCGTGGGGCGGTCGCGGGATCCATGTGAGGCACCCCCTCGAGCGCGTGCCGCAGCCCCGGGTGGCCGGAATGTCGAGCACCGGCGAGTCACGATGGTTGGACTCCCACTTCCCGCCGTCAATCGGGTCCAGCCCGTGACCGGGAAAATCGTCGAGCCGGTCCCGCGTGGCCTCGCTCGGGAGGATCTCGTCGTCCTCGGTGACCGCCGGAACTCCGGGCGCGCGGGAGGCCGGACGACGGAGGACGCGCCGGCAGGTCCCGCCCCGGCCTGCCATGTGCCCGACCGCGTCGGTGGCGGCAGCGAACGGTCGTGTCGAGGGCGGTGGCCAACAGGACGACGGCGATGAGTGTCACGGCCGCCATTCCTGCCGGTACTCGGCGTGGTCGGCGTAGGGGAGTGCCAGCAGCGCCAGGGCCACCGCGGCCAGCTGGTGCTGATCCGAGGGCGGGAGCGGGAAGTCCGCCAGGCCGGGCGGGCGCGCGCCGAGGAAGGTCAGGTCCGGCCGGATCTCCCGGCAGGCCAGCACGAGCCGGCGCTTGGCGGTGCACTCGGCGAGGATCCGGGCGGGGTCGTTGCGGGTGACGTGCGCGGCGGCCTGCTGGTGCGCGGGCCCGGAAAGGGGCAGATCAGCAGCGGTCCACCGGTCCCGCCCGCTCGCCCGGGCGGCCTCGGTGGCGATCCGCTTGTCCTCGGCGATGCGGGCGAGCAGGAACTCGTCCAGGTTCGGCTGCATGTCCGGTTCGAGGCCGGACTCGAACTCCATGCCCGCCATCCTGCCCGTGCGACGCCGGAACGGGCGGGTGCCGCACGCGCGGCGTCGCCCGCCCGGGGACCGGGCGGGCGCAACCCACCGGCTCAGGCGAAGTCGGCCGGACTGAACTCGCGACGCTCGACGAGGACCAGCCAGTTGCCGGAGTTGTCGCGCATGACGGCCTCGACGCCGTAGGGCCGCTCGGCCGGTTCCTGGAGGAACTCCACGCCCTTGGCCGAGAGCTCCTCGAAGGTCTTCCGGCAGTCGTCGACGTGCAGGCCGAGCCCCCCCGACTGCCCCTTCTCCAGCTGCCGCCGCACGAACGCCGCGGCCTCGTCGTCCAACGGCGGGCCGGGGGTCATCAGGGTGATCTCGAGCTCGGGCTGGCTCGGGTGGCCGACGGTCACCCAGCGGAAGCCCTCCCCCATCGTGATGTCGGTACGCGGTTCGAACCCCAGGACGTCGACGTAGAAGTTCTTCGCCTGATCCTGGTCGAGGCAGTGGATGGTGATCAGGGAGATGTTCGTGATCATGCGTCGACCGTAGAGGGACGGCCGGTCGGAAGGCTTCTCCCAGATTGCGCGATCGCGGCCGGGCGCGCTCCGGTCGTACCGCCCGGGTCGAGCACGCCCCGCATGAAGAGCCAGCAGCCGGGGACGTGCGCACCGCCCCTCGCCGCCCAGCGTGCGCGGTACCCGGTCGGGCTCTCCCCCACCAGCTCGCGGAACCGCGACGAGAACGAGCCCAGGCTGGCGAAGCCCACCGCCGTGCACACCTCGGTCACCGTGAGGTTGGCCGAGCGCAGCAGGTCCTGCGCCCGTTCGATGCGGCGGCGGGTGAGGTAGCGGATCGGCGTCTCGCCGTAGGCGGCCTCGAAGCAGCGGGCGAAGTGGTACTTCGAGATGCCGGCGACCGACGCGAGGCCGGCCAGGTCGAGGGGGCCGGCGTAGTGCCGGTCGATGTGGTCCCGTGCCCGGCGCAGATGGACCAGCAGGTCCTGCCCCGGGAGACCGGTCCGTTTCGCACCCACGGGCCGAGCGTAGGGCGCCAGGGGGCCGGCGCAGGCGGAGCACCTCCACGACCCGGGGCCCCACCTGCTCCTCGCCCAGAGCGTCGGGTGGACCACCACGGCGTTCCTGCCCAGCAGCACCGGCTCGATCCAGCGAGGGGGGTCGGCCGTCCTCCAAGCCGGTCCGGCCGGGGTCGGCCACGTGCCGCCCGGCCGGGTTCCTGGCGTCAGCGCCGACCACGGTGCGTGAAGTGCGCGGTCACCTCGCTGCGGAGCTCGGGCCCGGCCAGGTCGTGGGGCAGCCGCTGGGTCGGGACGCCGGTCGTGTGCTCGGCGCGAACGGGTTGCGCACGCGCGATCAGCTGCTCCATCTGCTTCGACGGCGTCACGCTGAGCTCGCGTGCCAGCAGCTCACGGAAGGTGCGATAGGCCCGCACCGCCTCGACCACGTTGCCCTCGGTCAGGTGGGCCCCCACGACCGCGCGGTGCGCACTCTCCCGTAGCGGCTCGGCACGTACCGCCGCGTACGCCGCCTGCACCGCCTCGCCGTAGCGTCCGGCGGACAACAGCCTGGCCGAGAGCGCCTCGAGGACGTGCAGCCGCAATTGGCGCAGTCGCTCCCGTTCCAGCAGCACCCAGTCGTCGTACCACCCGGGGAGCAGCTCGCCGTCGAGGCCCGGGTGCGGCCACGAGGAGCCGTCCACGGCGGCGGTCGGGTCCAGCACCCCCTGCGCCCAGTCCTTGAACTCACGGGCGTCGACGCGCACGCCCCCGGCCAGTCCCAGGGCGCCCCCGGAGGAGTCCACCAGTCCGGGAGCAACCTTCTGGACCCGCCACAACGCCGACCGCAGACTGCCGTGCGCGTGGCTCTCGGGAACGTCGGGCCAGAGTTGCCCGGCCACGGCTGCTCGCGCGGGCCGCCCGCACAGGCTCAGGTACGCGATCAGTCGCTGTGCGCACCGGGGAAGTCCGTCGACGACCGTCTCCCGGCCGTCGACGCCGCGGTGGAGCACGAAGCCGTCCAGCAGACCGACCCGCAGGTGGGGGGAAACGTCCACGAGGTGTCCCCTCTCGTGACGTCCTGCTGGATGGCCGGACGGATCGGCAGGGGCATGTCGCCGACCAGCGATCCTCACCAGGCCTGCTCGGAGGTGTCAATCACGTGAGGTGCCACGCGGCCTTGCCCGATCCGCGGGTGACGGTAGGTGCGTGCGCCTTGACCGCGTGCATGCAGCACCGTCATTGCGACGGCGCGCGTCCTCCCACGAAGTCGTCCAACCACGCTCGGACCGCCTCCACCGCGTCGCTGGCGGAGGACACCACGCCGAGGGTGACCTCGCCCCCCTCGTGCCCGACGGTGGTGTCCACGGCCGTCAGGCGACCACGGAAGTCGTCGGAGCCGGACTCCAGCCACACCCGGAGCACGAGCGTCGCGCTTCGGTCACTCTTCAAGGTCACCGTCCGTCCGGGCAGTCACGCGGCGTCGAGGACGCGCCTCGTCCGAGGCGACTCATTGTCCACGCCCGCGCAGCAAGGGCACAGTCGCCCGATCAGCGGAAAGTCCGCCCGGACCTGCGGCTCGATGTCCCGACCCCGGACCCGCGCGACACCGGGGAACCCGGTGCCCGGGAGTCGTCGGCCAGGTGGCAGCGACGGCGGACCGCGGCCCGCGCTGCATCCGGACCGTGGGCAGCCCCCGGAGCCGGCCGGG
The DNA here is from genome assembly GCF_042682525.1 of Blastococcus deserti. NCBI lineage: Bacteria > Bacillati > Actinomycetota > Actinomycetes > Geodermatophilales > Geodermatophilaceae > Blastococcus > Blastococcus deserti. Next base: position 245,730 of record NZ_JBHUHP010000004.1, on the reverse strand, counting down.
GTCCGTCAGCTCCGGCGGCGTGCCACCGCGCCGGCGAGGATGCCGAGGCTGTTGGTGGCGACGTGGACCAGCACCGGCGCGAGGAGGCTTCCGCTGCGCAGCCGCAGCCACCCGAACGCCAGGCCGGCGGCCCCGGTGGCCACACCGGCCGCCACCACCGCACCGGCCCGGACGACCGGGCCGTCCGCCAGGCCGTTCGCCGACAGTGCCTCGGCCGTGGGACGGACGTGCCAGATCCCGAAGACCGTCGAGGAGGCGACCGTCGCGGCGCGCACGGACGACAGCCGGGCCAGCGCGGCCAGGAGCACCCCGCGGAACGCCACCTCCTCCCACAGGACCGTGCCCAACGGGATGCGGACGAGGGCCTGGTGGACGAGCTGACGGCCGTCGAGGTCGGCCGTCCGGGCGTCGTCGAGCAGGGGGCGGAGACCGGGGACGGCGAGGGCGACGCCGTAGCCGCACGCGACCGCGGCGGAGGCGGCCGCACCCCACCGCAGCCCGTCGGGGAGACGGGGTCGGCCGAGGCCGATGTCCCCCCAGGTCAGGCCGCTGACCCGCGCCGCCGCGACGAACGATCCGGTGGCCGCCACGTTGACGACGACGTAGGAGCCGGGGTGTCCGGGGAGCCGGGTGACCACCACGTTGTTCCAGGCCGAGAGGACCAGCACGACCGGCGCCGCGAACGCCAGAGCCCGTCCCCTCCCCGCGGGACGAGCGGTTCCGCGGGGACGTCCCAGCGGTGGCAGGGCCACGTCACCGGCGGGGTCGCGCGTGCGCCGCACCGCTTTCGGCCGGGGCGCGGGGTGCGGCGCAGCTCACTCCCCCGGCGCCGGCCCCTGCCCCATCGCGTCGTCGACGGTGGTCTCGCCCTCCGTGCGGCCGCCGCCGGGCCGTTCGACGTCCTTGCCGACACTGGCGTGCGAGCCGTCCTCCGCGTCCCCTGCCGGCACCGGGGTGCCCGACTGCTCGGTCATCGCGTCCTCCTTCTCGTGGGCGTGTGCTGGTGGTTCCCCATGGCGCCGCCGCCTCACACCCACCGGACCGGACCGGTCCGGCCACTCCTCAGTGGCTGAGCGTGCCGCGGCGCGACTCCAGCGACGGCGGCACGAACCGCTCCGCCAGCAACCCCGTCGTCAGCGAGTAGACGGCCTTGTGGGCGGTGTCCCATGCCTGCTCCGGGAGCGGCCATGTCCGGGGCGGAGCGCCGCAGCCCGAGGCGTTCTCCAGGGTCTGGTCGAAGGACAGGCGGACGGCCGTGTGCGCCAGGTGCGCCCGCGGGCCGCGCAGCCCGACCGCGGCCCAGACGCCGCGCAGGGCCCCCAGCACGGCGCCCGTGCCCCAGTGCATGGCGTGGTTCCAGACGAGCGGGCGGTCGCTGTCGGAAGGGTGGCGTCCCAAGAGGGTCATCAGAGTCCGCCCCGGGACGTAGGAGTTCGGCCGGTGGGTCACCGACTGCTCCAGCTTCTCCGCCGCCGTCATCACGGCCACACCCAGGAGGCCGGCAGCCGCGCCCCGCGCGGCCGCCCGGCCGAGCACCCTCGGACGTCCGTCGCTTCCCATCAGCGTGTCCTCCCCTCCTGCCCGCGCGCCGCCGTCATCGCCGGCGCGTCTCCGGGAACAGCAGATCCACGAACCGCGCCGCGGTGGGCTGCGGCTCGTGGTTGGCCAGCCCCGGGCGCTCGTTGGCCTCGATGAAGACGTGGTCGGGGCCCTCGACGTCGGGCACCAGGAAGTCCAGACCCGTCACAGGGATGCCGATGGCCCGGCTCGCGCGCACGGCCGCGGCGGCGACGTCGGGGTGCAGCCGGTCCGTCACGGCCTCGATCGTGCCGCCGGTGTGCAGGTTGGCGGTCCGGCGCACGCGGATCCGGACACCCGCCGGCGGCACGTCGTCCATGGCCCAGCCGGCCGCCCGCACGTCACCGCGGGTCGTGTCGTCGAGCGGGATGCGCGACTCCCCGGCGGTCGCGCGCTCGCGACGGCGGCTGGTCTCCCGGATCAGGGCCGTGACGTCCCGCTGGCCGTCGCCGACCACCTCGGCCGGCCGGCGGACGGCGGCGGCGACGACCTCGTGGTCGATGACGACGACGCGCAGGTCGTGGCCGGACACCAGTTCCTCGACGAGCACGTCCGGGCAGTGCCGGAGCGCCAGGGCCACCGCCCGCTCGAGCTCGGCGGCCTCCCGGATCCCGACGGTGATGCCCTTCCCCTGCTCCCCCCGGGCCGGCTTGACCACGACCTGCCCGCAGCTGGCCAGCAGGCCCAGCGCGGCGGCGAGGTCGCCGTCCCTCGCCTCGGCAGCGGCGGCGACCCGGACGCCCGCCCGCTCGACGATGCGGCGGGTGACCCGCTTGTCGTCGCAGCGGCTCATCGCCACGGCCGTGGTGAGCTCCGAGAGGGACTCACGGGTGTACACGCTGCGCACGCCGCAGGTGAGCCGCAGCTCGCCGGAGGGGGCATCGGTCACCTCCACGCGGATCCCGCGGCGCAGCGCCTCGTCGGCCAGGATCCGCGCGTAGGGATTCAGCTCCTCCAGGCCGGGCGGCTCCCCGACGAACAAGGGCGCGTTGACCGCGTTCTTGCGCTTGACGCAGACGGCGGAGGTCGGCCGGAAACCGAGCCTCCGGTACAGCCGGATGGCGGCGTCGTTGTCGTGCAGGACCGACAGGTCGAGGTAGGCGCGGCCGCGGGCGCCGTAGCGCTCGACCAGCACCCGGACCAGCGCCTCGCCGGTTCCCGCGGGGGCGCGGCTGCGGTCGATCGCCAGGCACCACAGGCTGCTCCCGCCCTCCGGATCCCCGAAGGCGGCGACGTGGTCGACGCCGGTGACCGTTCCGACGATCTGCCCCGTGCGACGGTCCTCTGCGACGAGGTAGGTGACGGTGCGCGTGTGGTGGTTGGCCCACGTCGTGGCGGCCTCGGCCCGGAGCATGCCGTTGGCCGCGTGGATGCGGCTCATCTCGGCGACGTCGGCCGGGCAGGTGACCGTGCGGACGAACACGTCCTCGATCAGCTCCCGGCGGGGGCGGTACCGGTGCAGGTCGAGACGGAAGGTGTACGAGGGGTCGACGAACAGCTCGTCAGGAGCCAGCCCGACCAGCACCTGCGGGTCCCGCGGGTACATGCAGATGTCCCGGCGTCCGGGCTGCTCCCCGCGCAGCTCCTCCACCAGCCGCCTCGGGGAGGCGAACGTCTGCCCGAAGAGCAGGCGGCCCCACCCCAGATCGAGCACGGCCTCGTGCTGCATCCCGCGCAGCTGGTGCTCCGAGGGCACCGGCCAGCTGGCGCCGGTCATCGGTATCCGTGCGAGAGAGGACGTCATGCGACGCACCTCGGGCCTCATCACCACGACGCGCCCCCGCGGTTCTCCCGGTTCGCGCCGTCGAGGCCGTTCCTGCCGTCACCCATGGTCGATCCTCGGTCGTGCACCCGACGAGCACGGACTCCGGTCCCCACCGCGTGCGGCTGCACCGGCGTCGACATCGATCCGTCGAGCGCGTCGATCCAGGGGCGGTCTGTTCCACCCGGTGGCGTTCCGCAGTGATGCCCCCCGGCTCCGGCTCGAAACCGGCGAGCGCCGGTGGACCGCTCCGGTGGCGGACCGGGACCGGTGCGGCGAGCCTGACTGCGGAGGGCCCTCCCTGCCGGGACGGGCGCGGCGCGGGACACCGGCGAGCAGAGCCGGCCGGAAGTGCCCGCCCCACTCCACGAGGAGTGACCGATGCCAGGTCCATGGCTGGTTCCGTCCGGCGGTGCCGGCACGCGCGACGACGGGGACGGGCGCTCGCTGCCCGACGAGGAGGCGACCCGCGCCGTCCTGGTCGGTCTCGGGTCCGCGGAGGACGAGCCGGGGCTCGACGAGCTGGAGCGGCTCGCGTCGACCGACGGGGTGGCGGTCGTCGGCCGGCTGGTCCAGACCCGGGACCGCCCGGACCCGGCGACCTATCTCGGGTCGGGCAAGGTGACCGAGCTCGCCGGGATGGTGCAGGAGCGTTCGGCCGCACTGGTCATCGCCGACGGCGAGCTCACCCCCGGCCAGGTGCGGAACCTGGAGGACCGGCTCGGCGCCCGCGTCGTCGACCGGACCGCGCTGATCCTCGACATCTTCGCCCAGCACGCCCGGAGCAGTGAGGGCAAGGCGCAGGTGGAGCTGGCTCAGCTGGCCTATCAGCTGCCCCGCCTGCGCGGGCAGGGCACGGAGCTGTCCCGGGTGGGCGGCGGCCGGACGGCCGGAGGCGCCGGCATCGGCGTGCGCGGCCCGGGTGAGCAGCGGCTGGAGTCCGAACGCCGGCACCTGCGCCGCCGGATGACCGTCCTGCGCCGGCAGGTCGAGGAGACCGGCAAGCGCCGGGAGCGGACCCGCTCCCGCCGCCGGCGCAACCAGGTGCCCTCGGTGGCGCTGACCGGGTACACCAACGCCGGGAAGTCCGCTCTGCTGAACCGGCTCACCGGCGCCGACGTGCTGGTCCAGGACGCCCTGTTCGCCACGCTGGACCCCACCGTGCGCCGGACCCGGACGGCCGGGGGACGCGAGTACACCCTGACCGACACGGTCGGATTCGTCCGGCACCTGCCGCACCAGCTCGTCGACGCCTTCCGGAGCACGCTGGAGGAGGTGGTGGACGCCGACCTGGTGCTGCACGTCGTCGACGCGACCGCTGCCGACGCCATGGCGCAGGTGACCACGGTGCGCGGGGTGCTCTACGAGATCGGCGCCCGCGACAAGCCCGAGCTCCTGGCCATCAACAAGATCGACGTCGCACCGCCGGAGTGGGTGGCCGCCCTGCGCAGCGCCTATCCGGCCGCGATTCCCGTCTCGGCGCTCACCGGCGAGGGCATCGACGACCTCCGCGCCGCGATCGACCGGGCCCTCGGCCGGCTCTAGCCGGAAGGGCAGCCGCGGCCGGCGTCCGGGAATGCCGCCGCGGGGCCGCCCCTGCGAGCATGGCGCGGTGCTCCTCGCCGACGTCGTCACCGCCTCCGCCGCGGTCGCGGGCACGCGGTCCCGCACGGGCAAGGCCGCGGTCATCGCCGACCTGCTGCGCCGGGCCGGCATCGACGAGGTGGAGCCGGTCACGGGCTGGCTGGCCGGGGAGGCACGGCAGGGCCGGCTGGGCGTCGGGTGGCGCACGCTGTCCCGGCTGGCGGGCGAACCCGCCGCGGCGCCGTCGCTGGAGGTCGTCGAGGTCGACGGCGCCCTCACGGACCTCGCCGCCACGGGTGGCGCGGGCTCGACAGCGCGTCGCGACGCGACGGTGACCGCGCTGCTGGCCGCGGCCACCGCGGAGGAGCAGCACTTCCTCGTCCGGCTGCTCTCCGGCGAGCTGCGCCAGGGGGCGCTGGAGGGAGTCGTGCTGGACGCCGTCGCGGCGGCGGCCGGCGTGCCGTCCGCGGCCGTGCGCCGGGCCTTCATGCTGTCCGGCCGGCTCCCCGGGACCGCCGCCCTGGCCCTGACCGGCGGAGTGGCCGCGCTCGACGCCGTGCGCCTCGAGGTGGGCCGTCCGGTGCGCCCGATGCTGGCGAGCCCGGGGGCCTCGCTCGACGCCGCACTCGCCGACCTGGGCCCCGGGGTCACCGTCGAGCACAAGCTCGACGGCGCGCGCATCCAGGTGCACCGGGACGGCGACGTGGTGCGGGTGTGGACCCGCACGCTGCGCGAGGTGACCGGCGGCGTGCCCGAGCTCGTCGACCGGGTCCGGGCCCTGCCGTGCGACACCGCCGTGCTCGACGGCGAGACCCTGGCCCTGGACGACGACGGCCGGCCACGCGCCTTCCAGGACACGATGAGCCGCTTCGGCAGCGGGGCGGGCGGGGAGACGGCGGACGAGGGGGTGCTGCTCAGCCCGTTCTTCTTCGACCTGCTGCACCTGGACGGGCGTGATCTCCTCGACGAACCGCTGCACGTCCGCCTCGACGCGCTGGCCGGGCTGCTGTCGGCCGAGGAGCACGCCCCGCTGCGCATGCCGGGCGTCCGCGAGCCGGACCCCGGGCAGGCGGCCGCGGTGCTGGACGCCGCCCTCGACGCCGGCCACGAGGGCGTCGTCGTCAAGGCGCTCGGCGCCGCCTACGCGGCCGGCCGGCGGGGCAGGGCCTGGCAGAAGGTGAAACCCGTCCACACCCTCGACCTGGTCGTGCTGGGCGCGGAATGGGGCTACGGCCGCCGCTCGGGAAAGCTCTCGAACATCCACCTCGGCGCCCGCGACCCCGACGGCGGCGAGCCGGTCATGGTGGGCAAGACGTTCAAGGGGATGACCGACGAGCTGCTCGACTGGCAGACGCGGACGTTCCCCGCGCACGCCGCCGAGCGGACCGGGTGGGGCCTGCGGCTGCGGCCGGAGCTCGTCGTCGAGATCGCGCTGGACGGCGCGCAGCGCAGCCCGCGGTATCCGGGCGGGGTGGCACTGCGGTTCGCCCGCGTGGTGCGCTACCGGCCGGACAAGAGCCCGGCGGACGCCGACACCGTCGACGCCGTCCGGGCGCTGCTCGCCGGCCCGTGAGCCGGCGCGGCGGCCGGGGGCGGCCGGTCAGGCCCGCCGCACCCGCAGGGCCTCGTCGACGAAGGCGGTGACGTCGGACAGCACTTCGTCGGCGTTGGTCTCGTTGAAGATCTCGTGCCGGGCCTCCGGGTAGATCCGCTCGACGTAGCGCTCGCCCCGCACGTGCTCGATCCCGCTGCGGGTGCCACCGACGGGGACCAGCTGGTCGGCCTCCCCGTGGGCCCACATCAGCGGCAGGGACCCCAGCGACGGGCCTGCCTGCACGGCGGCCAGTGCGCGCTCGATCGCCTCGACCGTGGTGCGGCGGAAGGGCCCGTGCCAGACGAGGGGGTCGTCGTCGTAGGCCCTGCCCACCTCGGGGTCGCGGCTGAGCGTCGTGCTGTCCAGCGGGACGTCGGGCATCTCCGGCAGCGCCAGCAGTGCCGCGGCCGCCTCCCACCGTCCCACCAGCGGCCCGGAGAGGACGACGGCGGCCAGCGAGTCGCCGTAGCGCTGCGCGTACCGGGCGGCGATGAGCCCACCCATCGAGTGGCCGACCAGGACCACCGGCAGGTCCGGATGCTCCTCGCGGGCCTTCCGGTCCACCTCGTGCAGATCGTCGACGACCCGCTCGAAATCGGCGATCACAACCCGCTCACCCTCGCTCTTGCCGTGGCCCACGTGGTCCACGGCGTGGACGACGGCCCCGTGGGCCACCAGGGCACTCGCGACGTGCTCGTACCGCCCGACGTGCTCGCCGTAACCGTGGGCCAGGAGGACCAGGTAGGACGGGGCGCCCTGGCCCTCCCACGTCCGGGCGACCAGGCGGCCGCCGTGGCCGTCGAGCGTCCACTCGCGGGACCGGGTCATCGCCACCTCCGGGTCCGGGCGCGCCGTCGCGCCACATGTGCCACCCGCGGATCCTGCCAGGGCGGGATCCGGCGTCGTCGAGCCGCCGCGCCGGTCGGCGGCACACCAGCCCGACGGGTGACCGGCCCCGCAACCGTTGGCACCCGGAGGTCGTGGGTCGCCCGCCTCGTGGGTAGCACGCCGCCGTGACCTACTACGTCGACGTGACCGTGCCCCTCGTCCCGGGTCGCGTGCCGCTGTACCCCGGCGACACCGAACTCGAGGTCCGGCGCGAGCAGCACCGGGCGCGTGGCGCGCCCGCCAACGTCTCCTCGCTCACCTGCTCGCTGCACTGCGGCACGCACGTCGACGCGCCCGTGCACTTCCTCGACGGCTCCCCCGGGATCGAGGCCGTGCCGGTCGAGACGTTGCTCGGACCGGCGTGGGTCGCCGACGCCGGCGGCGTGCACGGCCACATCGACGCCGCGGCCCTGGACCGTCTGGAGATCCCCGACGAGGCCGACCGCGTGCTGTTCAGGACGTCGAACTCCGCGCTGTGGGATGCCCCGGCGTTCGTCGAGGACTTCGTCGCCCTGATGCCGGACGCCGCCGAGGCCCTGGCTCGTCGCCGCCTGCTGCTCGTCGGCATCGACTACCTGTCCATCGCCCCGTACCAGGACCCGGGACCGACGCACGAGACGTTCCTCCGGGCCGGCGTCACCGTGCTCGAGACGCTCGACCTCCGCGGCGTCGAGCCGGGCTGGTGGACCCTCACCTGCCTGCCCCTGCGGATTCCCGGCGCCGACGGGGCACCGGCCCGGGCCCTGCTGAGCCGCCCCGGTTCGCCCGGCCGGAACGGCGGGACGGCGCGGGCCTGACGCCGGCGGTGCACCGGCACGCCGGGGAGACGTCGGGCAGCATCGTCGGTGTGACCGGTCCCGCCGTCGTGACGATGCACCTCTGGGGGGTGCCCGCACGCGCCGTGCCGCGGGCCGTGGCGCACATGGCCACCGACCGTGGACCCCTGCGGGCCACGCCCGGGCTGCGCTTCGCGAAGCTCCTGGGCACCGGCAGCGGCCGGACCTTCACCGCCCGGGACGCCGATCTGCGCCGGTGGGGGCTGCTCGCCGTCTGGGACGACGCCGCGGCGGCGTCCGCCTTCGAGCAGGGGCCGGTGCCCGGACGCTGGCGTCGCTTCTCCGCGGAGGAGTGGGTCGCTCGTCTGGAGCCGCTGGCCGCGCGGGGCCGCTGGTCGGGGCAGGAGCCGTTCGGCCACCCCCGGCCGCGGGCGTGGGAGGGACCGGTCGCCGCGATCACGCGGGCCCGCCTGGTGCTGCGGCGGGCGGCGCGGTTCTGGGCCGCCGTCCCGCCCGTGTCCGCCGACCTGCACCGGACCGCGGGTCTGCGGCTGGCGCTGGGCATCGGCGAGGCACCCGTGGGGCTGCAGGGCACCTTCAGCGTCTGGGACTCCGGCTCGGCGCTCAACGCGTTCGCCTACCGGCGGACCGCCCACGTCGCCGTCGTCGACCGGACCGCCCGGGAGGGGTGGTACGCCGAGGAGCTGTTCGCCCGCTTCGCCGTCCGGTCGACGTCGGGCACCCTCGACGGGGTCGACCCGCTGGGGTCGGCGGCCTCGGGCCGGCCCTGACGACGGACCGGGCGGGTCACGCCGCCCCGGCCACCCGCGGCACGACCTCGGTGCCGAGCAGTTCGATCCCCCGCAGCAGGTCGGCGTGGGCCAGGCGCGGATTGGTCATCTGCAGGGCGATCCGGTCCACCCCGCCCAGCTGGTGGGAGACGCGCACCAGCTTGGCGGCCACGGTGTCCGGATCGCCCGTGAAGAACGCGCCGTCCGGACCGCTGGTCGCGTCGAACTGGGCCCGGGTCGGTGGCGCGAACCCTCGCTCGCGGGACACCTTGGTGAACATCTCGTGCCAGCCCGGATAGATGGTGTCGGCGGCCGCCTGCGTGCTCTCGGCGACGAAGCCGAAGACGTGCAGCCCGACCTTCAGTTGCTCCGGCGGGTGTCCGGCCTGCGCCCCCGCGCGCCGGTACAGGTCCACGAGCGGCGCGAACTGGCGCGGCTGGCCGCCGATGATCGCGACCATGAGCGGCAGGCCCAGCAGCCCGGCGCGGACGAAGGACTCCGGCGTGCCGCCGACGCCGACCCAGACGGGCAGTGGATCCTGCACCGCCCGGGGGTACACGCCCTGCCCGGTCAGTGGCGGGCGGTGCCGGCCCGACCAGGTGACGTGCTCGGACTCCCGGATGCGCAGCAGCAGGTCGAGCTTCTCGGTGAACAGCGAGTCGTAGTCGGCCAGGCTCAGCCCGAACAGGGGGAACGCCTCGGTGAAGGAGCCACGGCCCACGACCAGGTCGATGCGCCCCTTCGAGATCAGGTCGAGGGTGGCGAACTGCTGGAACACCCGCACGGGATCGGCAGCGCTGAGCACGGTGACCGCGCTGCCCAGGCGGATGCGCGAGGTCCGCGCCGCGGCCGCCGCCAGGATCACCGGGGGTGCGGAGTCGTAGTACTCGCTGCGGTGGTGCTCGCCGATCCCGAAGGAGTACAGCCCGACCTCGTCGGCCAGGGCGATCTCCTCCAGCAGGTGCTCCATCCGCTCCGCGGGCCCGATCCGGCGGCCGGTCGAGGGGTCGGTCACCGCCGCGACGAAACTGTCGATACCGAGGTGCACGGCGGTCCTCCCGGGCGCGGCGGTGCGCCGACGGACCGGTCGCCGTCAAGCGCTCAACCAGGAGTCAACACGACGCCGGTCCCCCGGCGCTGCACCGAGGGACCGCGCGCCGGAGTCCGGTCCGGCGCCCGGAGTCCGGTCCGGCGCGTGGTCGGGCCGCTCAGGCGCTCCGACCGAGCCGGGCGAGGACGCGGGCCGCACGGCCGGCGTCCTCCGGGGGCTCGACGCCGCGGCGGCAGATGCCCTCCATGTAGAGCGCCTCGCCGAAGCTGTCCGCGCCCGCCTCGATGCGGTCGAGCTCGGCGTCGGAGAGCCGGGCGTCCGCGCCGACCGACCGGGCGATGTCCCAGCGGTGCACGAGCATGTCCCACACGTAGGCCTGGTCGAAGGTCGCCCCCACCGTGGTGGGGCCGAAGAACCCGTCGTACCCGGTGTCCACGACCCGATCGTCGGAGATCACCGCCGTGACGCGCTCGGCGTGGTCCCGCCACGCCGCCACGGGATCCGCCGCCACGTCGGGGGCCGGCCCGAGCTCGATGCCGCGTCCGGCGAGGAAGTCGCGCTGGGTCTCGATCACGTGGGCGAGGACGTCCCGAGCGGACCATCCGGCACACGGCGACGCGTTGTCCCAGCCGTCGCGGGGAACCGCCTCGAGGACGGCGAGCAGGGGGCGGGAGGCGTTCTCGTACTGCGTCGATGTGGTCGTCATGGGCCGCACGCTAGGTCCGTGCGGCACCCTGGGTATTGATGAAACCCGACAGCTCCGGCACCGCTGCGGCTGCGGCCGAACGGGACCGGATCGACCGCGCGCACCTCAAGGACCCCGGCGACGTCTCGCACGTGATGCACCGGTACGAGCGCCCGCCCGCCTTCGAGGGGCTGCTGCAACGGTTCTGGATCCCCGTCTGGTCGGTGCCACCGGGTCAGGAGGCGCCGCAGCGGGTGCTGCAGTACCCGGTGAGCCTCGTCGTGATCACACCGGACTACGCCCGGTTCTACGGCGTCGTGTCCGGCCTGTCGACGACCACGCTGACCGGGACGGGGTGGGCCGTCGGGGTGATGTGCGAGCCGGCGGCCGGACACCTGATCGCGCGGGCGCCCATGGCGGCCTACACCGACCGGTTCGTCGACGTCGCCGAGGTCCTCGGGGACGCGGCCGGCCCGCTGGTGGAGCGGGTCCGCACCGCGATGGCCGCCGATCCCTCGGCGCCCGACGCGCACCGGGCCGCCATGGAGGCCTACGGGGAGGCGCTCCGGCCGTTCCTGCCCGTCGACCCCGAGGGGCGGCTGGTCAACCGGCTGGTGACCTTCGTGGAGTCGCGGAGCGACGTCACGCGGGTCGCCCAGGTCTGCCGCGAGTTCGACCTCTCCGAGCGGGCGCTGCAGCGCCTGGTCCACCGCCGCCTGGGCCTGACGCCCAAGTGGCTCATCCAGCGACGCCGGTTGCAGGAGGCGGCCGAGCTGCTGCGCACCGGCTCCGCGAGCCCCGCGGAGGTGGCCGCGGCGCTCGGCTACGCCGACCAGCCGCACTTCATCCGCGACTTCGGCCGGGTGACCTCGATGACCCCGGGAGAGTTCGCCGCGCTGCACGGCAACTGACGCTGCTCCCGGGAATCTACAGCGCTCACTGGAAGTTCTTGTCGGTGTCCCGATCACGCAGCGCACTTGAGAGGAGGATCCGATGGCACTGCCCGTTCCCATCCGCTCCCGCGCCCAGTCCGCTCCGGACCCCTTCCGGGAGCTCGAAGAGTTGAGCGAGCGCCTCACCAGCCTGTGGGAGCCGGTGCTCGGCAGCGGACTGGACCGCTGGGTCCCGCTCGCGGACCTGGAGGAGACCGACGACGCCTACTCGGTGGAGCTCGAGCTGCCCGGCGCCGGTGACGACGACGTCGACGTCCAGCTCGACGACCGCGTGCTGACCGTCTCCGGCGAGGTGCGCGAGAAGAAGCGCAAGGGCATCCTGCACCGCCGCAACCGCCGGGTGGGCCGGTTCCACTACGCGGTGACCCTGCCCGGTGACGTCGACGCCGACGGGGTGGACGCCCAGCTGCGCGACGGTGTCCTGACCGTGCGGATCCCGAAGGCCGCCCACGTGAAGCGCCGGCGGATCGCCATCACCAGCTGAGCCGGCCCGTGGGGCCCCGGCGGCCCCCGACCGCCCGGATGACCCCGTGGCGCGCGTCCACCGCCGGGACCGTGCCACGGGCGCTCTCATCCGCCGGGGTGCAGCGCGGCCCAGAACGCCGCGCGCACGCCGTCGGCGCCCCAGGCGTTGGGCTCGATGAGCCGGCAGTACCACTGACGGCGGTTCGCGGGCCGGGCCTCGGGGCGGGTCGGGTCCCCCGCCGAGAGTCCGTGGCCCCGGAACCGCTCGGCGATCTCCGCCACCAGCGCCCCGTGCGCCCTCGCCGTCCGGCGGAGCACGTCGTTCAGCTCGGCGATGACCGCCACCGCGTCCGGCCACGGCGGAAGCCCCAGCCGGGCCGCGTCGCCGGTTCCGTCACTGGGGTCGTACACCGTGCCGACGACGATGCGGCCCGACGGGGCGAGCCGGTCGGCGAGCACGGGCAGCGCCCGGTCCACCGCCTCCCCCACGCGCGAGATCACCCGCCGGGCGGCGGCGGTGTCGCCGTAGGCGCCCAGCAGGTCGTTGCCCCCGATGGTCAGCGTCACCAGCATGGGCGCCGGTCGCGCAGCGAGCCTGGGCAGCTGCGCGTCGAGGAGGGTCGCGGTCGTCGCGCCGTCCGTGGCCAGGAGGGCGAACTCCGTGCCGGGGTCGGCGGTCAGCAGGTCCCGGCCGCGCCACTCCGGGAAGTCGTCGTCCCGGTTCGCGAACAGCAGGCTGGCCCCGCCGCGCCCCGGCCCGCCGGCGTACTCGTCGATGGAGATGGAGTCGCCCAGGGCGACGTACAGCGGGCGCTGGGCGGAGGGCATGGCCAGGATTCTGCTCCCGGGCGACGGCGTTGCCAGGCGAGGAAGGTCGCGTTAGTCTCTCTCGCATGTTAGTGACTAACACGGAGAGGACGATCCTCGTGGTGGGCGCCGGGCCCACGGGACTGATCCTCGCCTGCGATCTCCTGGCGTCGGGGGTCCCGGTCCGGCTCGTCGACGCGGCAGCGGGGCCGGCCACCACGTCGCGGGCGCTCGGGCTCCAGCCGCGCGGCGTGGAGGTGCTCGAACGAGCCGGCGGGCTGGGTGACCTCGAGCTGCGGTCGAACCCGATCGCCCGCGTGGCGGTGCACCTGGGGAGCCGCACCGCCGCCACGCTCGACCTGGGCAGGACGACCCGGCTCGTGACCCGCCCGGGGCTCCTCGTGTCCCAGGCGGAGATCGAGGCGGGGCTCCGCGTGCGCCTGGCCGAGCTCGGCGGACGGGTCGAGTGGGGGCAGGAGGTCACCGACCTCCGCCAGGACGCCGACGGCGTCACGACCGTCCTCGGCGACGGCTCCGCCCTCGCCGCCGACTGGGTGGTCGGGTGCGACGGCGCCCACAGCCGGGTGCGCAAGCTCGCCGGCATCCCCTTCCCCGGCGTCCAGATCATCGAGCGGTTCCTGCTGGCCGACGTCCACGCCCGGTTGCCGGCCGGCCGCGACACGGTGTCGGTGTTCGTCTCCGGCGAGGACATGGTGGCGGCGTTCCCGCTCCCCGGGGAGGACCTGTGGCGGCTCATGGCACCCGCTCCTGCCGGCACCCCGGACGACCTGGACGACGGCGCCGTGGTCGACCTCCTCACCGGCGCGCTGCGGGCGCGCACCGGCTGGCCCCCCTCGGTCGTCGGCGCGGCGGAGTGGACCTCCACCTTCCGCATCCACCGCCGGCTGGCCGACCACTACCGGCGGGGCCGGGTGCTGCTTGCCGGCGACGCCGCGCACATCCACAGCCCGGTCGGCGGCCAGGGCCTGAACACCGGCATCGGCGACGCCGAGAACCTGGCGTGGAAGCTGGCGCTGGTGGCCCACGGCGTGGCCGATCCGGTCCTCCTCGACACATACGAGGCCGAGCGGCGTCCCGTGGCCGAGGAGGTGCTGCAGTCGACGAGTGCGCTGACCCGCATGGTCATGGGCGACTCGCTGCCCGCGCGGCTGTTGCGCGACCGCGTCTTCCTGCCGGCGCTGCGCCGTGCCGCCGTCCAGCGGCTGATCTGGGAGCAGGCGTCCCAGCTGCGGATCAGCTACCGGCGTGGCCCGCTGGCCGGCTCCCGGTGGGCGGCGGCCGGACGGCGCCCACGGCCCGGTGACCGGGTGGCCGACCTGCCGTGCCGCCGTCCCGACGGATCGACCACCCGGCTGCACGCGGAGCTGGGGTCGCGGTGGGCCCTGCTCGTGCCGCCGGCCCGGTCGGCCGGGGAGGCCGCGCGGATCGACGACCACGCCGCGGCGGTACGCCACCGACTGGGCGGACTGGTCCAGGTGCTGACGGCAACGGGCGCGCGCACGCGGCAGCTGTTGCTCGTGCGGCCCGACGCCCACCTGTTCTGGCGCGGCGGCCTCGCGGCGACCGGTCCGGATGCCCGGCTCGCCTCCGCGCTCGGTTCCGGACGGGGCAGAATCCTCCCGTCGTCGTCCCTGCCCGGACCGGAGGTCGAGCATCGGTGAGCGCCCCCGGACCCGGCCCCGGGCTGAGGGAACGCAAGAAGGCCGAGACGCGCCGCCGGATCCAGGAGGCGGCTCTGCGCCTGATCCTGGACAAGGGCTACGACGCGACCACCGTCGAGGAGATCGCCGCGGCGGCCGACGTCTCCCACATGACCTTCTTCCGCCACTTCCCGACCAAGGAAGCCGTGGTGGAGACCGACGACTACGACCCGCTGATCGCCCGGCTGATCGCCGAGCGCCCCCTGGACGAGGCGCCGCTCACCGCTCTGCACCGCGCCCTCGGTTCGGGGCTGGCCGCGGTGCACGCCGAGCACCGCGACGTCCTCCTCGCCCGCACGCGGCTGGTCTTCACCACCCCGGCGCTGCGGGCCCGCATGGCCGACAACCAGTTCGCCACCGAGCGGCTGTTCGCCGAGGCCCTCGCCCGGCGCCTGGGTGTCGACGTGAGCCTCGACCTGCGCGTCCAGTCCGCCGCCGCGCTCGCCGCGCTCACCGTCGCCCTGGGCACCTGGGTGGAGTCCGACGGCACCGAGGACCTCCCCCGGCTCGTCGACCGGGCCTTCCGCGCACTCGGCGTCGAACCGTAGTCGGCGGGCATCGGGTGCGGGCCCGACCTAGGCTCGGCGGCATGGCGGCGCCTGCGTGGTGGCAGCGCGGGGCCGTCTACCAGATCTACCCGCGCTCGTTCGCCGACGGCGACGGCGACGGTGTCGGCGACCTCGCCGGGATCCGGGGGCATCTCGACCACCTGTCCGACCTGCACGTCGAGGCCGTGTGGCTCTCGCCGGTGTTCCCGTCGCCGATGGCGGACTTCGGCTACGACGTCGCCGACTTCTGCGACATCGACCCGCTGTTCGGCACCCTCGAGGACCTCGACCGACTGGTCCAGGACTGCCACGACCGCGGGATCAAGGTCGTCCTCGACTGGGTGCCCAACCACACCTCCGACCAGCACCCGTGGTTCCGCGCCTCCCGCTCGTCCCGCGACGATCCTCGGCGGAACTGGTACGTCTGGCGGGACGGCGCCCCCGACGGCGGCCCGCCCAACGACTGGCGGTCGGAGTTCGCCGCGGTGGGCCCGGCGTGGACCTTCGACGACGGCAGTGGACAGTGGTACCTGCACTCCTACACCCCGCAGCAGCCGGACCTGAACTGGGAGGAGCCCGCGGTCGAGGCGGCCATGCACGACGTGGTCCGGTTCTGGCTCGGCCGGGGCGTCGACGGCCTCCGGATCGACGCACTGCAGCGGCTGGCGAAGGACCCGCTGCTGCGCAGCAACGCCGGCGCCGCCCGCCGCCACGACCAGGACTGGCCGACCGCCCACGAGCGGCTGCGGGGCATCCGGCGGGTGGTCGACGAGTTCCCCGACCGCATGATCGTCGGCGAGGTCTACCTCCTGGACCTCGACAGGGTGGTCGGCTACCTCGCGGGCGGCGACCAGCTCCACCTGGCCCACAACTTCGTGTTCCTGCACCTGCCGTGGGACGCCGACGCCTTTCGCTCGGTCATCGACCGGTTCGAGGCGCTGACCGGGGGCGAGGCGCTGACCGGGGGTGAGGCCTGGCCGGCGTGGTTCCTGGGCAACCACGACCACTCCCGCATCGCCACCCGCTACGACGACGGCGGGCACGGACCCGCCCGTGCGCGGGCGGTCGCGCTCATGCTGACCGCCCTGCGGGGCACGCCGTTCGTCTACCAGGGCGACGAGCTGGGGCTCCCGGACGCCGTGATACCGCCCGACCGCGTCGTCGACGTCGACGGGCGCGATCCCGAGCGGGCACCCATCCCCTGGGAGCCGCCGTCGGTCGCCGGTCCCGGGGCGGGGTTCACGACCGGCGAGCCGTGGCTGCCGCTGGTGGCCGACGCCGAGCGCCTGTGCGTCCGGCGCCAGGCCGCGGACCCGGACTCCACGCTCTCCCTCGTCCGCCGGCTGGCGGAACTCCGGGCGCGATCCCGCACGCTGCAGACCGGCCGGCAGGAGACCGTGGACGCGGGGCCGGGCGTGCTGGCGTGGTGGCGCGAGCACGACGGCGAGCGCCTGCTCGCCGCGGTCAACTTCGCTCCCGGGCCGACGGGCCTCGCCGTGCTGTCCGCCCCGGCCGCGCGGTGGGAGCTCCTGGTGTCCACCGATCCCGGGCGAGCGGATCCTCCCGACCACGGCGCGCAGCGGGACCTGGGACGGGTGCGCCTGGGACCGAGCGAGGCCGTGCTCCTGCGGGTGCACGGCGACTGACCCATCGGCCGTCGCCGGGTCACCGCGGGACGAGCACCGACCAGGCGTGCCGCTGCACGCGCCAGGTGCGCGACGCGACCCCCTCCTGGAGCTCACCGTCGGCGTTGAGGTCGACCGGCGGCCCCGAGAAGCTCACCTCCCGGCCCCGCGTGACGACGACGTCGTCGCGCTCGCCGTGCCGGCCGGCGAGCAGGGCCGTCGCGAACGCGGCACGGGCGACCGGACCCGTCGCGGCGCAGACGACGACGTCGGCCAGGCCGTCGTCGACCCGGGCATCGGGGGCCAGCGGTGCACCCCCGCCGATCGTCCGTCCGGTGCACACGGCGACCATGAGGACGTCGGTGCTCCCGTCCGCCGCCCAGCCCTCCGCCTCGTGGACGGCCACCCGCCCGTCCACCTCCACCCGGAGCGGCCACCCGCTGGTGGTCGCCCCGGCGATCGCGGCACCCAGCGGGAAGGCCGCCGCCCCCAGCCGGTCCTTGAACCGGACCGCCTCCGCGCCGGCCAGGGCACCCACGCCCACGTGGACGGCGTTGACCACCACTCCCCCGGCGTCGTCACGGACCAGGTCCACCGGACGGCCGACGCCGGTCAGCACCACGGCAGCGGCCTCGGCCGGATCCGGCGGGAGCCCCAGCGTGCCGGCGAGGTCGTTGCCGGTGCCGCGCGGGATGATGCCGACCGGCTCCTCGGTGGCCAGGGCGCCGACCCGGTCCAGCGCCCGGACAGCGGCGTGCACCGATCCGTCACCGCCCACGACGACCACCCGCCGGTCCCCGCGCGTTGCGACCGCCTCCATGAGCTCGTCGGCGCCGGCGGTGGCGGCCACCCGCACGTCCGCCCCCGCACGGAGCGCCTTCAGCGCCGCGGCCACGGAGTCGTCGTCGGTGGTGCCGGCCGCCCGGTTCACCACGACCAGTAGTCCCTGCACGGCAGTACTAGATCGCACGGGGACCGGACGCGCCTGCCCGGGCCCGTCCGCACCGGAGACGGGCCCGGGATCGCCGGGTGTGGAGTCCGTCAGCCGGCGCGGTCGACCCGCAGCTCCCCCAGCTCCGACCAGTCGTCCTGCGGCACCGTGAAGTTGACGATCCGCGGCGTCTCCTGAAGGTGGGGCGGCAGGTCCTTCTGGGCGGCGTGGAAGTGCTCCGAGGTGACGTGCGCGCGGGCGGCGTCGTCGTCCCGGAACGCCTCGACGAGCACGTACTCGTTCGGGTCGTCCAGGCTGCGCGACCAGTCGAACCACAGGCAGCCCGGCTCGGCGCGGGTCGCCTCGGTGAAGGCCTTGCTGATCTGCGGCCAGGACTCGGCGTCCTCGGGCAGCACCCGGAACTTGGCGGTGATGAAGATCATCTGGTTCCTTCCTCTCGATCGGCCCCGTCCAGAGGCTCGCCGCGAGCTCGCGAGCGGCGAGGGGGACGGGGTCATTGTTCAGGGGACGACGACGGCGCGGCCGCGGACCCGACCGGCATCGTCCGGATGCCCTCCGACGTCGACCCGTTCTCCCCGACGAAGTCGATGACCTGCTCGGCGCCCTTCCCCCCGGTCAGTTCCAGGACCCGATCCACGTGCCCGCCGTCGGCCGCGGCACCGTGGTGGGCGCCGATCGACTCCGCGAGCTTCACGGCCTGAGGGTTCCGGTCGACGACGACGATCTCCGCTGGGGACAGGGCGGCCAGCACTTGGATGCCGATGTGCCCGAGCCCGCCGGCGCCGATCATCACGCGGCGGTCCCCCGGCCGGAGCCTGCGCGCCGCCTTGGCGGCGGCGTGGTACACCGTCGGGCCGGGCATCGGCCAGGGCCGTCACGTCCGACGGGTCGAGCCGGTCGTCGATCCGGACGACGCTGCGCGACGCCTTTGAGGGACGTCGTGAGGTACTCGGCGTAGCCGCCGTCGGTGCTGATGCCCGAGAAGGCGCAGTCCTCGACCTGCCGGGCTGATCCGGGTCGCCGGCCGCCTCCCGCCTGCGTGCGAGTATCCGTCCTCGTGCGGGGAGCGGGACGGAGTGAGCTGCCGCGCGAGGTCCGGGTCCTCGCCGTCATCGCGTTCGTGGTCGCGCTCGGCTTCGGGATCGTGGCCCCGGCCATCCCCGTCTTCGCCTCGTCCTTCGGCGTGGGGAACACCGCCGTCGGGCTGGCCGTGAGCGCCTTCGCCTTCTTCCGGTTCGTCTCCGCCTTCAGCGGCGGTTCGCTGGTCGAGCGGTTCGGCGAGCGCACCGTCCTGACCGCCGGGCTGTTGATCGTCGCGGTGACCACGGGGCTGGCCGGGCTGGCGAACTCCTTCCCGGTCTTCCTGGGCCTGCGCGCGGCCGGGGGCGTCGGCAGCGCGATGTTCACCGTCTCGGCGCTCTCCCTGCTCCTGCGGGCCGCGCCGCCGACGCACCGGGGCCGGGCGGCCGCCACCTGGCAGGGCGGCTTCATGCTCGGCGGGGTGGCCGGGCCCGCGGCGGGCGGCCTGCTGGCCGAGCTGTCCCCGCGGCTGCCCTTCCTGCTCTACGCCGGGTTCCTCGTGGTCGCCAGCGGCGTCGCGCTCGTGCTGCTGCGGCCCGTCCCGGCGTCGGGGTCGGCGGCGGGTGCGGCGGCCGCCGCCGCACCCGACCTGGGCGCGGACGGGGTCGGATTGCGCCGCGCCCTGCGCTCACGGGCCTACCTCGCCGCGCTGGTCGCCAACCTCGGGGTCGGCTGGGTGCTGTTCGGCGTGCGCAACTCCCTGGTCCCGCTCTACGTCACCGAGGAACTGGGCCGCACGGTCGCGTGGGCGGGCGCGGGCCTGCTCGCGGGCTCGGCCGCCCAGGCGCTCGGGTTGCTGCGGTCGGGCCGGCTGACCGACACCTGGGGCCGCCGTCCCTCCCTGGTGCTCGGCGCCGCACTCGCGACCGGCGCCATGGCGGTGCTCGTGCTGCCGCCTGCGCTCTGGGCGTTCCTCGTGTCGATGGCCGTCTACGGCCTCGCCGCCTCCCTGCTCGGAAGCGTGCCGGCCGCCCTCGTCGGCGACGTCAGCCCGGCGCGCGGCGGGCGGGTGGTGGCGGTGTTCCAGATGTCGGCCGACCTGGGGGCGATCGCCGGCCCGCTGATCGCCGGCTGGCTCACCGACGTGGCGTCGTTCCAGGCGGCGTTCGCCGTCACCACCGCCGTGACCGCCGCGGCGCTGGCCGCCGCGCTGTGCCTGCCCCGGGACGCCCGCCGCCCGGTGGCACCGGCACCTCCCCGCTGAGCTACAGCTTCCGGACGTCGGCCTCCACGGCCTCGAACGCCTTGCGGGCCGCGATGAGCACCGGGTCCCACACCGGCGCGAACGGCGGCGCGTACGACAGGTCCAGCGACAGGATCTCGTCGACGCCCATCTCGTTCCAGATGCAGATGGCCAGCGCGTCGATGCGCTTGGCGGCCCCCTCCCGCCCGACGATCTGCGCGCCGAGCAGCCGTCCGCTGCGGCGCTCGGCGATCATCTTCACCCGGATCGGGCTGGCGCCCGGGAAGTAGCCGGCCTTGGTGGTGGAGTCCACCCACGCGGTGACGAAGGAGTACCCGGCCGCCTCCGCCTCGGTGCTGGACAGCCCGGTGCGGGCGGCCTCCCAGTCGCAGATCTTGGTGATCGCCGTGCCGATCACCCCGGGGAAGGTCGCGTACCCGCCGCCGATGTTGATCCCGGCCACCCGGCCCTGCTTGTTGGCGTGCGTGCCCAGCGCCACCACGACCCGCTGACCGGAGAGCCGGTGCCACGACTCGACGCAGTCGCCGGCGGCCCAGACCCCGTCGATCCCGGTGCGCATGCGGGCGTCCACCGCCACACCCCCGGAGGTCCCGATCGGGATCCCGGCCTCGCGCGCCAGCTGCACGTTCGGCCGCACGCCCAGGCCCAGCACCACCAGGTCGGCCGGCAGCTCCCGCCCGCTCGCGGTGACCACCGCGCATGCGCGGCCGTCGGACCCGACCTCGATCGCCGCCACCCCGTCGGAGAGGACCAGCTCGATGCCCTCGGCGCGCACCGCGTCGGCGATGGTCGCGCCGACGTCGGGATCGAAGGTGCCCACCGGGGTGGCCGAGAGGTCGACGACCGTGACCTCCAGTCCGCGCACCCGGCAGGCCTCGGCGATCTCCAGCCCGATGTAGCCGCCGCCCACGACGACCACCCTGCGCACCGAACCGTCGTCCAACTCCGTCCGCAGCGCGGCGCCGTCGTCGAGCACCTGGACGCCGTAGACGCCGGCCGCGTCGATGCCGGGCACCGGCGGGCGCATCGGCACGCTGCCGGTCGCGTACACGAGGTCGTCGAAGGGCTCGGTGCCCTCGCCGCCGTCCTCCAGGCCCCGCCACCGGACGACGCGGCGATCCAGGTCGATGCCGACGACCTCGGTGCGCATCCGGACGTCGATCCCCGCCGCCCGGTGCTGGGCGGGGGTGCGCGCGACCAGGGACGACTCCGTCTCGACGGCCCCGCTGATCCAGTACGGGATCCCGCACGCCGAGTAGGACGTCGCCCGGCCCCGCTCGAACATGACCACGTCGAGATCCGGCTGCCGCTTCTTCGCCTGTGAGGCGGCGCTGCCGCCGGCCGCGTCACCGCCGATCACCACCACGCGCCTGCCCACCGCCAGGACGCTAGAGGACGACGCCGATCTCAGCGCGGCCGGACGTCCTCCAGCGGCGGCAGGACCCAGGCGGCTCCCAGTTCCCGGTCGAGGCCGGGGTCGAACGGGTCGAGCCCCCCACCGGGACAGGGGGTCGGCTCGCCGAACCACACGGCGCCGTCGACGTCGTACAGATCGACCCGGATGAAGTCGAACTCCCGGCCCAGCACCTCGGCGACCGCCGTCCTCGCGGGCAGGGCCGCCGGTGAAGGGCGTTCGACTGCCTGGACGCTACCCGTTACGGCAGCTGGGGTTCCCGTGCGGGCCCCGGCCGGCGGTCGAGCGCCTCCTGGCCCTGCAGCGGGAGATCGGTGGCCGGCTCTCCTACCGGGGCATGCTGTCGCGGCCGGCGCTTTCCGAGGTGCTCGACGCGGCATCCGTCGCCGTGATCCCCGACGTCGCGAGCCGGGCGGTCGGCCAGTCGTCGATGAAGGCCTACGCCTACTCCTGCCGCGGCGTGCTCGTGCTCGCGACGGCGGGCCACCTGGAGCACTCCGCTGAGCTCCCCCGCACACCTCCCTGGTCACGGGGGCCGCGGAGATGGCGGCGGCGACGGTGGCGGCGGCCGACGAGCCGGCGGGCCCCGCGGCCGACCGGATCGCCTGGGCGCCGCACGGACCTGGACCCGCCGGACCGACGACTGCCTGCGGGCGGCAGCGGGACCGGCGACGTGCGCGTGACCGCGGTCGGTACGGCGCCTCACGCCCCCGGACGGGACCGCGCCCAGGCCAGTACCCAGCCCGCCTCGAGGACGGCGTCGGCCAGGTAGACCCGGCTGATCCGGTGCGGGACCCCGTAGACGACATCGACCACTCCCAGCGTCAGCGCCGTCCCCAGCCCGATCCGCCGGGCCGTGGCGACGCCCTCCACCGACGGGCCCGCCCGCCACTGGGCCACCCCGTTGGCCACCATGAGCCCCGCAACCGTGCGCACCAGCCAGCGGTCCACCTTCGGCCCGGTGACCGCCTCGAAGCTGCGCAGGTGCAGCAGCGGCCACAGCCCGCCGGCGACGTTGAAGATGCCGTGCGCCCGGGCCAGCCGGGCTCCTGCGGATCGGACCGGCATGACGCCCTCCTCGGTTCCCCAGCCGGCGGACGTTCCAGTGGGCCGCGCACCTGCTCCGACCGGGTGCGCTCGTCGTACTCGCCTGCGCCGGCGTGAACGCGACGGCCACCACCGGGGCGGCCGCCCGGGCCTCCCCTGCCGCCCCGACGTGCTGCATGGCCAGGTCGGCCCGCGCCCGCCAGGCGACCACGGTGCCGGTGCCCGGTTCGTCGCCCACCGTGGCGATGACCTCGGCGAAACCGATCGACCCGGCGACGAGGACACGCACGCCGCCCACCTTTTCAACACCCGGGCCCCGCCGCGCGGCAGGCCGTCCCGGCGGACGTATGGGGACGGCCGCTGATCAGCCGCGAGGACCGTCGGCCGTGAGCAGCTGCCGTGACTCGACGGCGGCCAGGGCGAGGGTCTTGTAGCCGACCTCGTCGAACAGCACGGTCAGCCGGTCGGGTTCGACCGACATGACCACACCGTGACCCCACTCGCCGTGCTGCACCGCGCTGTTGACGGGGAACGCCGTGTCCTCGTCCGGGTGTTCCTGCGCGGTCCCCGCTTCGCAGGTGTCGCAGTTGCCGCACGGACGGGGCAGCTGCTGGCCGAAGTAGCCGAGGAGGAACTGCCGTCGGCAGCCGGTGGTCTCGGCGTAGCCCCGCATCATCTCGATGCGGGACCGCGTGAGCCGCTGGTGGGTCTCGGCGACCTCGACGGCATCCTGGACCGCCTCCTCCGTGGGCCGGTCGGGGTCCAGGTACTCCAGCCGCCCGTCGTCCGTGGTGCCCACCGCCCCGGCCTGCTCCAGGAGGTTCACCGCCCGGGTGCGCTTCGCCGCCGAGACGTCGACCTCCTCGGCCAGTTGCCCGACCTGGATTGGCTCGTCCCGTTCCTCCAGCGCGTCCGCCACGTCCTCGAGGGCGTCCTCGGGCGCGCGGCTGGCGGTGAGGAAGGTCTGCAGGTGCAGGTCCTCGGGCCGGTAGAACAGGGTGATCGCCGCCGGCCCGCCGTCCCGCCCGGCGCGGCCGATCTGCTGGTAGTAGGTGTCCAGGGAGTCGACGGCCGAGGCGTGCACCACGAACCGCACGTCCGGCTTGTCGATCCCCATCCCGAAGGCCGAGGTCGCGACGACGACGTCGACCTCGTCGGCGAGGAACTGCTCGTGGACGCGCTGCCGGTGGGCTGCCTTCATCCCGGCGTGGTACGCGGCGACCCGGACACCGATCTGCGCCAGCTCGTCGGCGTAGTACTCGGCGTCCTTGCGGCTGGTGACGTAGACCAGCCCTCCGCGGGTCGCCGGGTCGGCCATCAGGGCGCCCACGCGCACCACCACCGCGGATCCCTTGCGCCGGTCGTCGCTCTCCCGCTCCACCGCCAGGTGCAGGTTCGGGCGGTCGAAGCTGGCGATCACCTCGACCGGGTCGCGCAGCCCGAGCCGGGCCAGGATGTCCTGGCGCACCGGGAGCCCCGCCGTGGCCGTCAGGGCGAGGACCGGAGGATGGCCCAGCCGCTCGATCACCGGGCCGAGCCGGAGGTAGTCCGGCCGGAAGTCGTGACCCCACGCCGAGACGCAGTGCGCCTCGTCGACGACGAAGAAGCCGACCCCCAGCCCGGCCAGCTCCTCGACGACGTCGTCCTTGGCCAGCTGCTCCGGCGACAGGAAGAGGTACTCGGCGTCGCCCTCGCGCACGGCCTGCCACGACTCCCGCCGCTGTCCCGCCCGCTGGCCGGAGTTCACTGCGACCGCGTCCGGCGCCGCGGAGTCCTCCAGGCCTTCGACCTGGTCCTGCTGCAGGGCCAGCAGCGGGGACACGACCAGCGTCGGGCCGTCGAGCAGTAGTGCCGGGACCTGGTAGATGGCCGACTTCCCCGCCCCCGTCGGCAGGACGGCCAGCACGTCGTGGCCGGCCATCACCGCCTCCATGGCCTCCAGCTGGTCGGGACGCAGCTCCGCCCAGCCGAAGGTGTCGCGGGCCACCTGCTGCAGCTCGTGCGTCCGGTCCGCCATCGTCGGCCGGTACCCGAGGAGGTCGGCGCTACCCGCCGCGCGGGGTGTCGGTGGCCGGTGCGGGCGCCCATCGCCCGGCGGCTCGGGAAGTCGATCGCCTGAGCCGACCGGGGTGCCGCGCCCGCGTGGTGCCGACCCGGACCAGGTGCCACCCTGAGGACCCGGCGAACGACCGCAGGAGGAGCCGATGGCCGAGATCGCCTACGTCTCGGAGGTGCGCGTCGAGCGCCTGGGCGGACCGCTCCGCGCGGCGTACCTGCCGGGCGAGGAGGAACCGACCGTCTACGGCATGCACGGAGCCATCGCCGAGCACTACGGGATGGAGCCGGGTTCGGCGCCGAGCCACGCCAGCACGATCGACCACGTGGTCGGGGCCGCGCTCGGTTAGCTCACCGGGACGTTCGCCGGGGCCCTCAGGGCCCGGCGGATCGATCCGACCGGTCTGGTCGGACACGCCCGCGGAGAGGTCGAGCTGGAGGACAAGGTGCTGGTGCTCAAGCGCATCGAGGTCACCTACACCGGCCTGGAATTCGACGAGGCGGACGCCGCGAAGGTCCAGCGGGCGCTGGCCGTCCACGCCGACGGCTGCCCGGTGGCCCGGAGCCTGAAGGGGGCCATCCAGATCACCACGCGGCTGGGCTGACCCGCCGTAACCCGCTCCGGCGACGGTCACGGGCGGGTGCCGAACGACGCGGGCCCGGCGAGCTCGGGGAGCACCCGGTAGGCGTCGGCGACCCACTCGCACAGCAGGGCGCGGCTGTCCCGCGGGTCGATCAGGTCCTGGACGCCGAACCGTTCCGCCGTCCGGAAGGGCGAGGTGACCGCAGCCAGCTGGGCACGCAGCCGGGCGAGCTCCCGCGCCGGGTCGGCGTCACGTGACCCCGATCATGTCGCCCCACGGCCGCCCTGGCCGACGGAGGTCGGCTGCGGCCGGGATCACTGCTTGCGACATGCAACGGGCTGGGACGCTGGGAGCATGGCGGTTCCCGCATCGCCCCGCGCCCTCGTCCCCGTGCTGATCTTCGTGGGCACCGTGGTGGCGGTCATCAGCAGCCTCGGCGCGCCGCTGGTCCCGGCGATCGCGGACAGCCTGGGGGCGTCGCTGCCGGGGGCACAGTGGTCGCTCACCGTCACGCTGCTGGTCGGCGCGGTGGCCACCCCGGTGATCGGGCGACTCGGCGACGGTCCGCACCGGCGCGGCGTCATCCTGGCCGTGCTCGGTGTGGTCACGCTCGGCGGCGTGCTCGCCGCCCTGCCGCTGGGGCTCGGGTGGCTGATCACCGGCCGGGCCCTGCAGGGGTTCGGGCTGGGGCTGACCCCGCTGGCCATCGCCACCGCGCGGGAGGCCCTGACCGGTGAGCGGTCGCGGTCCACGATCGCGGCACTGTCGGTGACCGTGGTGGCCGGGGTGGGCCTGGGCTATCCCCTGGCCGGGCTGGTCGCCGAGCTCGGCGGTGTGCACGCGGCCTTCTGGGCCGGCGCGGCGGTCAGTGCCGTCGCGCTGGGCGCGTCGGCGGTCGTGCTCCCCCCGCCGTCGGCTCCGGTGAGCCGTCGGCTGGACGTGGTGGGCGCCCTGCTGCTGGGCGCTGGGCTGGCCGGTGTGCTCGTGGCCCTCGGCGCGGCGGAGACCCGGGGCTGGGGGTCGCCCGCACCGTGGGTCCTGGTCGGGGGCTCGGTCGCCGCGCTGGCGGCCTGGGGGGTCTGGGAGCTGCGGACGGCGTCGCCCCTGGTCGACCTGCGGCTCGCCCGGGGCCGCGTGGCGCTGTCGGCCCACTCGGCCGCCCTGCTCGTCGGCCTGTCCAACTACCTGCTGCTCGCGTCGGTACCCGTCCTGGCGCAGGCGCCGGCGTCGTCCGGGTCGGGGTTCGGCGCCTCGATCGTCGTGGCGGGTCTGGTGCTTCTCCCGTTCTCGGCGGCGAGCGTCGTCGGCGGGCGGCTGGCCCGCGCCCTGGCCGACCGGGCCGGCCGGCAGGCGGTGCTGCCGGCCGCCGCCCTGGTGCAGAGCGGTGCCTTCGTGCTGTTCGGCCTGGCCCGGACGGACCTGTGGCAGCTCTTCGCGCTCATGGCGGTGGCCGGGCTGGGTGTCGGCGCGGCGTTCGCCGCCTTCCCGGCGCTGGTCGTCTCCGCCGTCCCGGCCTCGGAGACGGGCAGCGCCATGAGCCTCAACCAGGTCCTGCGGTACGTGGGCTTCGCCCTGGGCAGCGCCCTGACCGGCACGGTGCTCGCGGCCGCCACTCCCACGGCCGGCGGAGCACCGTCGGGCGAGGGGTACACCACGATCGCGGCGATCGGGTTCGCCACCTGCATCGCGACCGCCCTCGTCGCGTGGCTCGTGGCCGGGCGGCGCCCGGCAGCGTCCCCCCGCGACGAGCACCTCGCTCCGGGGGCCGCGGGTCAGGGGCACGCGGGTCAGGGGCCCGCGGGTCAGAAGCGCAGTGCCGCGTAGACCTCCTGCGCGTGGTCGAACACCAGGAAGTGGCCCTCCCCCGGGAACCAGTGCACCGCGCAGTCCGGGAGCATCGCGCCGAGCACCTGCCCGAAGGCCGCCGGCACCTGCCAGTCCTGCGTGCCGTGCCAGACGTGCACCCGCTGCCGGACGGCGGACAGCGGGAATCCCCACGGGCGGAACAACAGGGCGCGGTCCTCGGCGAGGGCCGCCGGGCCGTTCCGCAGCCCCTCGGTGAAGGTCTCGGTGAGGATCCGCCGCACCGCGGGCCGGCCGATCACCCGCCGGTCGGCCGCGTTGAGCCGCAGCTGCAGGTAGCGCGGGATGGCCGCCGGCCGCATCGCGACCGGCGCGAACACCGGTCGCAGCAGCGAGGCGGCCAGCGACGGCCGGTGCACGGTCGCCCGCACCCGCTCGGGCACCCAGCCCGGCCACGGCCACGGGACGTCGGGCGGCGGCGCCCCGCCGAGGATGCCGACGGCACGGACCCGGTCGCCGAAGGTGTACGCGCACGCCAGCGCGTAGGCGGCCCCGCCGGAGAGGCTGAGCGCCGCGAACCGGTCCACGCCCAGGTGGTCGAGCAGCTGTCGCACGTCGCCGGGCCAGTCCATCACCCGGCGGCCGGGCTGCGGATCCGACCGGCCGAAGCCGGGGCGGTCGGGGACGACGAACCGCACGCCCCAGCGCCGGTACGCGCCCGGGTCCTCCACGTGCCGCTCCAGCCGCGAGCTCGGGGAGCCGTGGCAGCCGAGCACCGGCCACCCTTCGGGGTCCCCCCACTCGGCGTAGGCGAGGGTGCGGCCGTCGCGGAGCCGGACCGACCCCTCGCGGGGCACCGATACGTCGTCCATGACCCGTTCCTACCCGGCCCGGCGGAGCCGGACCGGCGCTGCCGCTGCTCGACGCCGACAGCGGCGCGGCCGCTCAGTGGCCGCGGAAGGCCTCCTCCAGCCACCACGACGGTTCCTCGCGCGCGACCTTGGCGTCGATCAGGAGCGGCGCGGTCCGCCGGCCGGCCACCCAGGCGGCCACACCGGCCAGGTCGTCGACACCCCGGACGGTGACCGCCTCGAAGCCGTGCCCACGTGCGATCGCGGCGAAGTCGGTCTCGGGGAACCGCACCGTGCCCAGGTCGTGCCCGCCCGGGCCGAAGTGGTGCACCTCCGCCCCGTAGGCGGCGTCGTCGTAGACGACGACCACCATGGGCAGGCCCAGCCGCACCACGGTCTCCAGCTCGGCGGCACCCATGAGCGCGCCGCCGTCCCCGAGCGCGGCGACCGGAAGACGGTCCGGTCGAGCCAGCGCCGCGCCGATCGCCGTCGCCAGGCCCAGCCCCACCGACTGGAAGGCCTGGGTGAAGCAGAAGCCGTGCTCGTCGGGGACGTCGAGGAACATGCTCGGATAGCCCATGAAGTTGCCGGAGTCCACGGCCACCACCCGCTCGGGCGGGAGCAGGTCGTCCAGGGCGATGGTCAGGGCCCGCGGATCGATGCGGCCCGCTTCCCCGGCGTCCTCGAACGGCACGTCCCGCCACCGGCCCCGCCCGGCGATACGGGTCCGCACCTCCGGCGTCCGGTAGCCGGTGCGCACCTCGCCGAGCCGTGCCGTGGCCGCCTCCGCGACGGTCCGGACGTCCCCCACGACACCGAGGGCGACGTCGCGCTGGGCACCGATCGCGTCCGCCTCCACGTCCACCTGGACGACGACGGCGTCGTCGGCGATCAGCCGCCCGTGCCGCATCGTCCACATGTTCAGGGCGCAGCCCCACCCGACGATCAGGTCCGCGCCGCCGATGAGCTCCGCGGCCAGCGGGGTGGCGAAGCCGCCGGACACGTCGAGGTCCCAGTCGCTGCCTCGGAAGAGCCCCTTGGCGACGGCCGAGGTGGCCAGCAGGGCGCCGCAGCGGTCCGCCAGGTCCTCCAGTGCCGTCCGGCAGCCGGCCCCGCGGGATCCGCGGCCGGCGACGAACACCGGTCGCCGGGCGGTCGTCAGCGCCTGCACCAACCGCTCGACCGCGGCCGGCTCCGGGGGGGCCGCGGCCCGGTTCCCCGGGGCGGGGACCTCGCCGGCGGCTGCCGCCGATGTCTGGACGTCCAGCGGCAGGTTGAGGACGACGACCCGCCGGTCGTCCCTGGCGGTGGCCACCGCCGCGGCGGTCTGCGCGACGGCGTCGGCAGCGGACGCCACCCGGATGGGCACGGCCCCGACCGCCTCGGCGAGCGCGAACTGGTCGACCGAGAAGTTCGACCGGGGCGACGTCGCCTCCGCCGTCACCACCACCAGAGGGGTGCGGCTCTTGGCGGCCTCGGTGATGCCGGTCAGGGCGTTGGTGAGCCCGCAGCCCTGGTGCACGCTCACGGCGGCCACTCGCCCGCTCATGCGGGCATGGGCGTCGGCCATCGTGGCGGCGCCGCCCTCGTGCCGCGCGGCGACGTAGCGGGCGCCGGCGGCCACCATCGCGTTGGTCACCGCGAAGTTCCCGGAGCCGACGACGCCGAACACCACGTCGATCCCCGACCGGACGAGCGCCCGGCCGACGGCGTCGGCGACGGTGTCCCCCGCCGGGCTCACCCGCGGTCGACCAGCGCGAGCACCCGGGACGGCGACCCCGAGCCGGACACGATCGGCAGCGGAGCGGCGACGACCACGGCGCCGGTCGGCGGCAGCGCGGCGAGGTTCTGCAGCTGCGTGAGCCCGTACTTGCCGCTGCCCATGAGGGCGGCGTGGCACGGGAACGGCGGGTCGAAGGAGTGCGCGGCGCCGGCGTCGGTCCCCACCGTCTCCACGCCCAGGCCGATCACCGGCGA
Organism: Blastococcus deserti; assembly: GCF_042682525.1. Classification (NCBI taxonomy): domain Bacteria; kingdom Bacillati; phylum Actinomycetota; class Actinomycetes; order Geodermatophilales; family Geodermatophilaceae; genus Blastococcus; species Blastococcus deserti. Next base: position 215,935 of record NZ_JBHUHP010000004.1, on the reverse strand, counting down.
CTCCTCGGCCAGCCACCGGGCGCACGCCGGTGACAGCCCGGGGGTGTGCGGGCCGGACTCGTCGGCGTTGAGGAAGTCCTGCTGGGAGTCCGACCGGGCGTCCCAGCCCGTGCGGTACAGCAGCCAGCCACCCTCGGGGAGCGGGCCGTGCGCCTTCTCCCACTCGCGGACGTGCTGGATCTCCAGCAGGAAGTCGGGGTCCGCGGCGGCCTGCGCGGAGAAGTCGAGGACGGCGGCCGGGGCGATCAGCCGCCGCGCGGGCACCGACGCCACGTCGTCGCCGTCCCGGCCGGTGAGCCAGTGGTTGGGCGCGTCGAAGTGGGTGCCCGTGTGCTCGCCCGTCCGGAAGTTGTTCCAGTACCAGGCCGGGCCCCGGTCGTCGTAGCGGCTGAGCTCCTCGAGCTCGAAGGGGGCGGTCTGGGCGAACTGCGGGGGCAGCTGGATGACCGGCGTCCCCGAGGAAAGCGGCGCGGTGAGGTCGACGACCTCGATCCGGCCGGTGGCCAGGGCCTCGGCGAACGCTGCGAGAGCCGACATCTGGGTCCCTTCCGACGGGCGACGACGGCCGTCAGCCAACCACGTCCGGCCCGGCGCGCCGGAGTCGGCGCCAGCAGCGACGGAAACCTCCGCGGATCCCGCCGGGACCCGTTGACACTGCAGGATGCATTCTGCAGTGTGGCCGGCATCACAGGCGCTCGACACGACGCCGAGGGCCTACCGCCCACCCCGAGGAGAGCCCATGGCGCTCGACCAGGCAACGTCCGAACTCCTGCAGCAGATGGCCGCCTCCGGCGCGAAGCCCCTGCACGAGATGACCCCGCAGGAGGCACGCGCTTTCGGCGGCATGCTGCGGGACCTCTACGGCCCCGGACCGGAGATGGCCCGGGTGGAGAACATCTCGATCCCCGCACCGCACGGCGACGTCCCGGCCCGGGTGCTCGTCCCGAACGGCGATCCCCGCTCGGTGATCATCTACTACCACGGCGGTGGCTGGGTGATCGGCGCGCTCGACGAGTTCGACACCCTCGGCCGGCAGCTGGCGGAGAAGTCGTCCTCGACGGTGGTCCTGGTCGACTACCGGCTCGCGCCCGAGCACCGTTACCCGGCGGCGGCCGAGGACGCCTACACGGCGCTGGAATGGGTCGCGAAGAACATGGGCGATCTGGCGTACGACGGCGCCCCGCTCGTCGTCATGGGCGACAGCGCCGGCGGCAACCTGGCCGCCATCGTGGCCCAGCGCGCCCGCGAGGGTGGGCCGGACATCGCACTCCAGGTGCTGGTCTACCCGGTCACCGACTGCGACCTGGACAACGCGTCCTACTCCGACCCCGAGAACCAGTTGCTCCTCACCCGCGAGAGCATGATCTGGTTCTGGGACCACTACACGCCCGACGCGTCGTGCCGCACCGCGCCCGACGCCTCCCCCCTGCGTGTGGACGACCTCTCCGGCCTGCCCCCGGCCGTGGTGCTCACCGCCGAGCACGACGTGCTGCGCGACGAGGGTGAGGCGTACGCCGAGAAGCTCGGGGCGGCCGGTGTTCCGGTCGAGCTGCGCCGGCTGGACGGGCAGATGCACGGGTTCTTCACGATGGTCAACGTGCTGCCCGGCGCCGCGGTCGGTCTCGACTACGTGGTCGAGCAGTTGGACCGCCACCTCAGCAGCCGGTCCGCCGCGCCCGCCTGACCTCCCCCTCCCGCCACGTGGCGGACCCCCCAACTCGACGAGAAGTCCCCACCCCTCGAGCGAGCGGACGAGCACGTCCGCCGACAGGAGCTCCCATGTCCGAACCACAGACCGTCGACGCCGTCGTCGTCGGTGCCGGTCTCTCCGGCCTCTACCAGCTCTACCGGCTGCGCGAACTGGGCCTGACGACCCGCGTCCTGGAGACCGCCGCCGACGTCGGCGGGACGTGGTACTGGAACCGGTATCCCGGTGCCCGGTGCGACGTCGAGAGCCTGTCCTACTCCTACTCGTTCTCCCCCGAGCTCGAGCAGGAGTGGACCTGGACCGAGAAGTACCCCACGCAACCGGAGATCCTGAAGTACATCAACCACGTGGCCGACCGGTTCGACCTGCGACGCGACATCACGTTCAACACCCGGGTCACCAGTGCCGCGTACAACGAGGCGACCAAGCGCTGGCTGGTCATCACCGACAGCGGGGACGTGGTCGACGCGCAGTTCCTCATCATGGCCACGGGATGCCTGTCGGCGTCGAAGACGCCCGAGATCCCGGGGCTGGAAAGGTTCCACGGCCGGACGTACCACACCGGGCACTGGCCGCACGAGGGCGTGGACTTCTCGGGCCAGCGGGTCGGCGTCATCGGCACCGGCTCCTCGGGCATCCAGTCCATCCCGATCATCGCCGAGCAGGCCGCCGACCTCACCGTCTTCCAGCGGACACCCAACTTCAGCATGCCGGCCGGCAACCGGCCGCTGTCCGAGGACGAGGTCAGCGAGATGAAGGCCAACTACCGCGCCTGGCGGGAGGCGCAGCGCACCTCCGGTTTCGGGGTCCCCGTCCCGGCGGCGACCAGATCCGCGCTGGAGGTCCCCGAGGACGAGCGCACCGCCGTCTACCAGGACGGGTGGGACAGGGGCAGCCTGGTCGCGATCCTGGCCTCCTACACCGACACGCTCACCGACAAGGCGGCCAACGACACCGCCGCCGAGTTCGTGCGGAACAAGATCCGGGAGACGGTCAAGGATCCCGAGCTGGCCGAGACGCTCTCGCCGCGCAGCTTCCCCTTCGGGACCAAGCGGCCCTGCCTGGACACGGGCTACTACGACACCTTCAACAGGGAGCACGTGCACCTGGTCGACGTGCGCAAGACCCCGCTCGTGGAGGTCACGGAGAAGGGGGTGCGGACCTCGGAGGAGGAGTACGAGTTCGACGCCATCGTCTTCGCCACCGGCTTCGACGCGATGACCGGGGCGCTCACCGCCATCGACATCCGCGGGAAGGGCGGCCTGTCGCTCAAGGAGAAGTGGGGCGAGGGCCCGCGGACCTACCTGGGCCTGTCCATCGCGGGGTTCCCCAACCTGTTCACGATCACCGGCCCGCTCAGCCCGTCGGTGCTCAGCAACATGATCGTGTCGATCGAGCAGCACGTCGACTGGGTCACCGATTGCATCGTCGCGATGCGGGAGCGGGGCATCGCCGAGATCGAGGCGACGACGGAAGCCGAGGACGCCTGGGTCGAGCACGTCGCCGAGGTGGGCGCCTACACGCTCTACCCGACGGCCGACTCCTGGTACATGGGGTCGAACGTGCCCGGCAAGCCGCGGGTGTTCATGGCCTACATCGGCGGCGTCGGCGCGTACCGCCAGCGGTGCGACCAGATCGTGGCGAACGACTACGAGGGGTTCGCGCTGACCCCGGCCTGACCGGGACGCCGGCCGCCTTCGTCAGCCGGACGGTTGACGGAGGCGGTCCGGTCCGGCCGTTTCTGTAGAGTCGCCGCTCATGTCCGGCCCCGGAGGACCCTCCGCGTTCGCCCTGCCACCGACCCGGCGGGAGGCGGTCCTCCGACAGATCCGCGACGAGATCGTGACCGGCGTCCTCCCCGCCGGAACGGTCCTCAAGGACGCCGAGGTCGCCGCCCGCCTGGGCGTCAGCATCACCCCCGTCCGGGAGGCGATCGCCCAGCTCGCCGCCGAGGGGCTGATCGACATCGCCCCGAACCGCACCCGGCGCGTCACCGAGGTGACGCAGAAGAACGCGCTCGAGCTCATCGACGTGATGTCGGTCCTTGCCTGCGCGGGGTTCGAGTGGGGTGTCCCGAACCTGACCGCCTCCCACCTGGAGCGGATGCGGGAGCGCCTGGAGGAGTTCGTCGACAACCTGCGGGCCGGGAACATCACCGCAGCCACCGCAGCCGGGGCCGACTTCAGCACGATCGTCATCCTCGCGAGCGGCAACCGGGAGCTGCAGACCCACGTGGACCTCGTCGTCGCCCGGACGTTGCGGCTGCTGGCCGGCAGTGCCGGCGCGGACATCTGGGAGTTGTGGGTGAGCGGCTACCGCGAGACCCTCGAACTGCTCGAGGCGGGCCGGCCGGCGGACGCGGTCGGGCGCTACCGGCAGATCTACGTGGACTACCGGGCCCGGGTGGAGACCATGCTGTTCCACCCGCCGACCCGGAGCTGACGACAGGCGCCCTCACCCCGCGGGTGGGCCATCCCGCATCGCCCCCGGAGCGGCTGTTGCGGCCGGCGCCGGACCGGCGCGCACGGACGCAGCCCGACGCGCCGGCCTCGACCGGGGCGGCAGCGCCGCCGCCCTGACCGCGGTGGTCATAGGTGACGACGCGGTACTCGCCGGCGGACCGCTCCACCCGGGCGGCGAACACGTCGGCGTCGAAGAACAGGAGCGGCGTGGCGGCGGGTGCCGGGGACCGGAACCGGCCCCCGGCATCCCCGCCGCTCAGCTGCGGTGGTGCACCTCCTGCAGGCCGTAGACCGGCGTCGGGATCCCGGCGTGGCGGGCCTTGAGCTGCAGCGCCAGGTAGAGCGAGTAGTGCCGCGACTGGTGCAGGTGCCGCCCGGCTGAGCACCGCGCTGTTCGCGACGACGACCGCCTGGTCACCGCGCGCGCCGAGGTCTCCCGCCTCCGGCGGGTCGTCGGGGGCCTGGTGAGCACCAACCCCTACCGGCTGGCCGACGGCGTCACGATGACCGTCCTCCGGCCCGGCGAGGGCTGACCGGGGCCGCCGTGCCGACGGTTCACCTGCGGCCGAGGACGCGGGCCTCCAGCCACGGGTTGCGGAAGGCGCCGCGCGGGTCCATCCGCTCGGCCAGCCGGACGAACTCCGGCTGACGCTCGTACCGGCCCGCGATCGCCGCCGCGTCGGCGGTGAAGACCTTCCCCCAGTGCGGGCGCGCGGCGAACGGGGACAACGCCGCCTCCAGTGCGACGAGCAGCTCCTCGACAGCGTCCTGGGCCGGGGCCCAGGTGAAGTGCAGCGCGACCGAGTCCTCGCCGTAGCTGGTGCTCAGCCACAGCCGGTCGGCGGCCACCGTGCGGATCTCGCAGGTCAGCAGCAGGGGCCGGAGCCGGTCGCCCAGCGCGCGCACCGCCTCGATCGCCGCGGGGGCGTGACGGCGGGGCAGCAGGTACTCCGACTGCAGCTCCTCGCCGGCGCTGGGGGTGAAGCCCATGCGGAAGTGCGGGAGGCGGTCGTACCACGGGCCCGGCCTGCCTCGTTGCGGCGTGCACGGGGTCGGGTCGAGGCCGATCACCGGATGCAGTTCCTCCGACGCCGGGCGCGCGCCGAACAGCTGCCCCGGCACCTCGGCCGGGGAGTCGGTGCGCGTCTTCACCCACACCATGTCCACGGCATCGCCGAAGAGGGTGAAGACGCTGACGCTGTAGCCGCACGACATGATCTCGTCGAAGTGCTCCAGCAGCGCCGTCCACCTCAGCCCCTCGAACACCTGCTGCCGCACGTCGAACGCCGGTTCCACGTCGAGGGTGATGCGCGTGACGGCGCCGAGCGCGCCGAGGCCGACCACCATGCCGTCGAAGTCGGGATCGCCGCGTCGGGCGCTGACCACCTCGCCGCTGGAGGTGACGATCTCCAGCGCCGCCACCGCCGTCGCCAGGTTCCCGTTCGTGGAGCCCGAGCCGTGGGTCGCCGTCGCCACCGCGCCCGCGACGGAGATGTGCGGCAGGGAGGCCAGGTTGTGCAGGGCCAGCCCGTCGTCGTGCAGCCGCTCGACGAGCTCGCCGTACTTGACGCCTCCCCCGAAGGACACCGTCCGGGTCCCGGCATCGACGCGCACGGCGGCGGGCAGCCCCTGGTCGGTGTGCAGCGCCTCGAGCGAGACCAGCTCTGCGGCGTCGGCGATGCCGTTGAAGGAGTGCCGGGAGCCCAGGACGTGCACGCTGCGGGCGGCCGAGACGATCTCCTGCAGCTGCTCGAGGCCGGCCGGCCGGTGCAGCCGCTCCGCCGGGTAGGTGTGGTTGCCCGCCCAGTTGGTGCCGGCCGGCCGGGTGCCTGGTGTGGACATGCCACCAGCATCTCCGGGGCGTCTCCGGCCGCAGTAGGCCCCTCCACCCGGCGGGGGCTCGTGAGCGCCTTCGTTGCCCCGCGGCCGCCTCAGCGCGGATCCGGGAGGCGCGCCTCCTCCGCCGCCCAGGCCGCCTCCGCGTCCCGCGTGGGCAGGTAGAGCTGGGCGTCCTGGGTGGCGCGCAGCAACGCCCGCAGCTCGGGGAGGCCGCCGGACAGCACGCCGAGGCCGCGGGCCTGGACCAGCACGTTGCCCAGTGCGGCCGCCTCCACCGGGCCGGCGAGGACCGGCAGCCCGCAGGCGTCGGCAGTGAGCTGGCACAGCAGCGCGTTGCGCGCGCCGCCCCCGACGAGGTGCACGTTCTCCACCGACCGGCCGGACAGCTGCGCGGCCCGGCGGACGTTGCGGCGGTAGGCCAGCGCGAGGCTGTCGAGGATGCAGCGCACCGTCTCCGCCTGGCTCTGCGGCGGCGTCTGACCCGTCTCGAGGCAGTAGGCGGCGATGCGCGCCGGCATGTCCCCCGGCGGCAGGAAGCGCGGGTCGTCGGGGTCGACGAGCGTGGTGAAGGCCGGTACCCGCGCGGCCGCGGCGAGCAGGTCGGGCAGGTCGGAGGGCAGGCCGTGGGCGACCCAGGTGCGCTGCGACTCCTGCAGCAGCCACAGGCCCATGACGTTGCGCAGGTACCGGACGGTGCCGTCGACGCCGAGTTCGTTGGTGAACCCGGCGGCACGGCTCTCCTCGGTGAGCACCGGCTTGTCCAGCTCGACACCGACCAGGGACCAGGTGCCGCAGGAGACGTAGGCGAACCGGTCGTCGGCGGCCGGCACACCCACCACCGCCGAGGCGGTGTCGTGCGAGCCCACCGCGGTCACCGGCACGGGTCCGGCCAGCCCGGTCTCCTCGAGGACGTCGACGCGCAGCTCCCCCACCCGGTCACCGGGCCGGACCAGCGGCGGGAACAGCCCGCGCGGCAGGCCGAGCCGCTCGATCAGCTCCCACGACCACTCGCGGCTGGTCGCGTCGAGCAGCCCGGTGGTCGAGGCGTTGGTGACCTCGGCCCCCTCGGCGCCGGTCAGCCAGTGCGCCAGCAGGTCGGGGACCAGCAGCAGCCTGCGGGCGGCACCCAGCTGGACGCTGCCGCGGCGGGCGGCCAGCTGGAACACCGTGTTGAACGGCAGGTGCTGCAGCCCCGAGAGCCGGTACAGCTCGTCAGGACCGACGGCGGCGTGCACCGCCGGCACCGCGGTGGCGTGCCGGCCGTCGCGGTAGTGCAGGGGATTGCCCAGCAGCGCCCCGTCGGCGTCGAGCAGCCCGTAGTCGACCGCCCAGCTGTCGATGCCGACGCCCGCCAGCCGGCCGGCCTCCCGGCCCGCCGCGCGCAGCCCGTCGAGGACCCCGGCGTAGAGGCCGAGCACGTCCCAGTGCAGGGCATCCCCGGTGCGCACCGGCCGGTTCGGGAAGCGGTGCGCCTCGGTCAGCTCGAGCACGTCCGGGCCCACCCGGGCGACCATGACGCGGCCGCTGGAGGCGCCGAGGTCGACCGCGGCGAACGCCGGCAGGGCCTGTGTGGCCACGATCGCCCTCGCTCAGCGGAGGAAGGCGGCGGCGACGCCGGAGTCGACCGGGACGTGCAGCCCCGTCGTCCGGGTGAGATCACCGCCGGTGAGCGCGAACACGGCGTCGGCCACGTGCTCCGGCAGCACCTCGCGCTTGAGCAGCGTCCGCTGGGCGTAGAACTCCCCCAGCTTCTCCTCCTCGACGCCGTAGACGGCCGCCCGGCTGGCACCCCACCCGCCGGCGAAGATGCCCGACCCGCGGACCACGCCGTCGGGGTTGATGCCATTGACCCGGATCTGGTGCGGGCCGAGCTCGGCGGCCAGCAGCCGGACCTGGTGGGCCTGGTCGGCCTTGGTCGCGCCGTAGGCGATGTTGTTCGGGCCGGCGAACAGCGAGTTCTTGCTGGAGATGTAGACGATGTCGCCGCCGATGCCCTGCTGGATCATGATGCGGGCGGCCTCGCGGGACACCAGGAAGCTGCCCTTGGCCATGACGTCGTGCTGGAGGTCCCAGTCGGCCTCGGTCGTCTCCAGGAGCGGCTTCGAGATCGACAGGCCCGCGTTGTTGACCACCAGGTCGACGCCGCCGAAGGCGAGCACCGCGGCCCGGAAGGCGCCGGCGACCGCCTCGGCATCGCTCACGTCCGCCGCGATCCCGACCGCGACGTCGGAGGAACCGATCTCCGCGGCGGCGGCGGTGGCCTTCTGCAGGTCGAGGTCGGCGACCACGACGCAGGCGCCCTCGGCGGCCAGCCGGTGGGCGATGGCCTTGCCGATGCCGCTCGCCGCGCCGGTGACCAGGGCGACCCGGGTGGCCAGCGGCTTCGGCTTGGGCATCCGCTGGAGCTTGGCCTCCTCCAGCGCCCAGTACTCGATGCGGAACTTCTCCGCCTCGTCGATGGGTGCGTAGGTGGAGACCGCCTCCGCGCCGCGCATGACGTTGATCGCGTTGACGTAGAACTCGCCGGCCACCCGGGCGGTCTGCTTGTTGGTCCCGAAGCTGAACATGCCGACGCCGGGCACCAGCACGATCGCCGGGTCCGCGCCGCGCATCGGCGGGCTGTCGGGGGTGGCGTGGCGCCGGTAGTAGGCGGCGTACTCGGCACGGTACTCCTCGTGCAGCTGCTTCAGCCGCGCGACGACCTCGCCGACCGGCGCGCTCGAGGGCAGGTCGACCACCAGGGGACGTACCTTGGTCCGCAGGAAGTGGTCGGGGCACGACGTGCCCAGCGCCGCCAGCCGCGGGTGCTCGGACGCGGCCAGGAAGTCGAGGACGACGTCGGAGTCGGTGAAGTGCCCGACCTGCGGCTTGTCGGTGGAGGCCAGGCCGCGGATCACCGGAGCCAGGGCCGCGGCCTTGATCCGCCGCGCGGCCACCGACAGCGGCTCGAAGCCGGGCAGCGCCGGGCCGAACGGCTCCTCCTTGCCGCGCTCGGCCAGGAAGCGCTCCGCCGTCCGGATGATCTCCAGGCTGTTGGCCTCGCACTGCTCGCTGGTCTCGCCCCAGGCGGTGATCCCGTGCCCGCCGAGGATGCAGCCGATCGCCTGCGGGTTCTTCTCCGCGATGGCGGCGATGTCCAGGCCCAGCTGGAACCCCGGCCGGCGCCACGGCACCCACACCACCCGGTCGCCGAAGCACTCGCGGGTCAGCGCCTCGCCGTCGGCCGCGGTCGCCAGCGCGATGCCCGAATCGGGGTGCAGGTGGTCGACGTGCGCGGCGCGGACCAGGCCGTGCATCGCGGTGTCGATCGACGGCGCGGCGCCGCCCCGCCCGTGCAGGCAGAAGTCGAACGCGGCGACCATCTCGTCCTCGCGCTCGACGCCGGGGTAGACGTCGACCAGCGAGCGCAGCCGGTCCAGCCGGAGGACGGCCAGGCCCGGCTCGGTCAGGGTGCCGAGGTCACCGCCCGACCCCTTGACCCACAGCAGCTCGACCGGCCGGCCGGTGACCGGATCGGTCCCGCTGCCCTTGGCGGAGGTGTTGCCGCCGGCGTAGTTGGTGTTGCGCGGGTCCGCGCCGAGGCGGTTGCTGCGGGCCAGGAGATCACTGACCACGGGGTTCGTCACGTTCGTCGTCCTTCCGGTGGTGACGTGCTGGAACGGCCTGGCCGCAGGGGCCCGCCGCGAGCGTGCGAGTGGTGGGGGGCGGTCAGGTCCTTCTTCAGGCGCCCCAGCCGGCCTGCTGGCCGCCGACGCGCTCGCGTTCGATGCGCTCCTGGTGGCCGGAGCGGGCGTAGGCGGCGTACGGGTCGGCGTCGAGACCCTGGGACTCCCGCAGCTGCGCGAGCAGCGGACGGACGTCGGTGGAGTAGGCGTCCATGAGGATGCCGTGGGCGTCGAGGACCTCACCGCCGCGCTGGGCGGTCGCCAGCGCCTCGCGGTCGACCAGCAGCGCCTTCGCCGTCGCCTCCTGCACGTTCATCACCGACCGGATCTGTCCCGGGATCTTCTTCTCGAGGTTGTGGCACTGGTCGAGCATGAAGTTGACCTTCGATTCCGGCCGGTGCGCGCCCTGCGCCACGATCTCGTTCATGATCCGGAACAGCTGGAACGGATCGGCCGACCCGACGATCAGGTCGTCGTCGGCGTAGTTGCGGGAGTTGAAGTCGAAGGCGCCCAGCCGGCCCACCCGCAGCAGCTGCATGACGATGAACTCGATGTTGGTGCCCGGCGCGTGGTGGCCGGTGTCGAGGACCACCGTTGCCTGGTCACCCAGCGCCAGGCAGTGCAGCAGCGAGGTGCCCCAGTCCGGGATGTCGGTCGCGTAGAAGTACGGCTCGAAGAACTTGTACTCCAGCAGCAGCCGCATGCCCGGCTCCAGGAGCGCGTAGACCTGCTGCAGCGAATCGGCCAGCCGGTCCTGGCGGGCCCGCAGGTCGTCCTGCCCGGCGTAGTTCGTGCCGTCGGGCAGCCACAGCTTGAGATCGGTGGAGCCGGTCTGGCGCATGACCTCGACGCACTCGGCGTGGTGGTCGATCGCCTTGCGGCGGACCGCCTCGTCGGGGTGGGTCAGCGACCCGAGCCGGTAGTCGTCGTCCTGGAACAGGTTCGAGTTGATGGCACCGATCCGCACCCCCAGGTCGCGGGCGTGCGCGGCCAGCTTGCCGTAGTCGTCGACCCGGTCCCACGGGATGTGCAGGGACACCCGGGGCGCGGCACCGGTGTGCTTGTGCACCTGGGCGGCGTCCTCGAGCTTCTCGTACGGATCCCGGGCGACGCCGGGCTGGCCGAAGACCTTGAAGCGGGTGCCGGAATTGCCGAAGCCCCAGGAGGGCAGCTCGATCGTCTGCTGCGCCAGTGCGTCCAGCGCGGCGGCGCGGAGGTCGGTCACGGGGTCTCTCCGATCGGTGCGGTGGTCTCCTCGAGGGCCGCGAGCTGGGCGTCGAGGTCGAAGACGAGGTCGAGTTCGGTCTTGTCCCGGCCGTCGCGGCCGCCGGGCAGGTCGAAGAAGGGCGCCATCTCCGCTTCCCAGCGGGCGCTGACGTCGGTCGCGTCCATGGCGGCCTGCGCGGCGGCCAGTCCACCAGCGGAGTCGTCGGTCTCGACGATCCCGACGAGCAGGCCGTCCTCGCGCAGGAAGAGCTGGTAGTCGTGCCAGCCGGCGTCGCGCAGGGCGCGCAGCATCTCGGGCCAGACGGCGGCGTGGCGCTCCCGGTACTCGGTCAGCCGGTCGGGGCGGACCTGGAGGGTGAAGCAGACGCGGGGCACGGCCGGTTCCCTTCGCGGTCGGTCCCTGCCGCCGCCGGCCGGCGGACCGGCGGCGGCAGGAGCTGACGACTCAGAAGTCGAAGTCGTCGATGTTGTCGGCGTTGAAGACCGTGGGCTCGCCGAGGACGACGACGCCGTTCTCCTCGATCGTGTACCCGCCGAGCTCACCGGCCTCGAAGGTCTCGCCCTCGGCACCGGTGATCTGGCCGGCGGCCAGGGCGGCCCCGGCGTAGGCGGCCAGGTAGCCCAGCTCCTCCGGGTTCCACAGCGCGAACGCGGTCACGGTTCCGTCCTTGACGAACTCCCGCATCTGGTTCGGGGTGCCGAGGCCGGTCAGTGCCACCCGGCCCTTGTACTCCGAGCCGGACAGGTAGCGCGCCGCGGCGGCGATGCCCACGGTGGTCGGCGAGATGATGCCCTTGAGCTCCGGGTAGGTCTGCAGCAGACCCTGGGTCTCCTGGAAGGACTTCTCGTCCTCGTCGTCGCCGTACACCGTGGCGACGATCTCGATGTCCGGGTACTCCTCGGCGGCGTACTCCTCCATGACCTCGATCCAGGCGTTCTGGTTGGTCGCGTTGGCCGTGGCCGACAGGATCGCCACCTGGCCGGAGCCGCCGATCTGCTCCGCGATGAGGTCGATCTGCGACTGCGCGATGCCCTCGGTGGTCGCCTGGCTGATGAACAGGTCGCGGCACTCCGGGTCGGTGTCGGAGTCGAACGTGACGACCTTGGCGTCGGCCGAGCGCGCCTGGTCCAGCGCGCTGCAGATGGCGTTGGGGTCGTTGGCCGACGTCAGGATCACGTCCGCCCCCTGCTGGGTCAGCGTGTTGATGTAGCTGACCTGGGAGGAGGCGCTGGCCTCCGAGGGGCCGGTCACGTTCAGCTCGCCCTCGAACTCGGCCACCGCGGCCTCGGCGCCCTGGGCGGCGATGTCGAAGTAGGGGTTGTTCACCTGCTTGGGCAGGAAGGCGACGGCCAGGTCGGCGGGGATCTCCGCGTCGGGGTTCGCCGAGGCGGTCGCCGCGCCGGCCGAGGCGCTGCCCTCGTCCTCGCCGCGGGTGGTCCCGCCGCAGGCCGCGGTGGTGAGCACCATGGCGGCGACGGCGACGCCGGTCAGGCCGCCGCGCACGCGGCGGCTGGTCAGGAAGCTGGTCATCGGTTCCCTCTTTCTGGTGCGCCGGCGCCGGGGCGGCCGGGGTCGGTGGACGGATGTGCGCCCCGAACTGGGCTCACGGTTGGTGCGCTCATGGGAGGGCCGGCCGGCCCCGGGGCCGCCGGCGGGCACGGACGCGGGCCGCGACCTGCGGCGTCACGACGGCGACGATCAGCAGCACGCCGGTCACGATGTTGAGGACGTCGGCGGGCACGTTGACCAACTGCAGGGCGTTGCGCACCGAGCCGAGCAGCAGCGCCCCGGCGATGACACCGACCAGGCCGCCGCTGCCGCCGAAGATCGACACCCCGCCGAGGAGGATCGCGGCGATGACCTGCAGCTCGAGGCCCTGGGCGTTGTCGGCCCGGGCGCTGCCGTAGCGCAGCGTCCAGTACACGCCACCCAGGGCGGCGACGACGCCGGTGACGACGAACAGCCAGAACTTGGTGCGACCCACGTCGATGCCGCTGAACCGCGCGGCGTCCTCGCTGTTGCCCATGGCGTACAGCGACCGGCCGATCGGGGTGGCGTGCAGGACCACCCCGGTGACCACCACGAGCACCAGCAGCGGGACGACGACGACCGGGATGCCGGTCCCGCCGATGCTGCTCAGCGCCCACGTGGTCCAGGCCCGCGGGAAGTCGGCCACCGCCCGGTCGCCGAGGACGACGAACGCCAGACCCCGGTACAGCGCCAGCGTGCCGATCGTCACGGCGAGCGAGGGCAGCCCCAGACGGGTGACGAGGAAGCCGTTGACGGCGCCGAGCACCGCGCCCAGCACCAGGCACAGCGGGATGATCAGCTCGAGGGCGAGACCTGCGTACCAGAGCTGGCCCATGACCGCGCTGGTCAGGCCGACCGTGCTGGCGACGGACAGGTCGATCTCGCCGGTGACGATGACGAGGGTCAGCGGAAGCGCGATCAGCACGATCACGACGACGTCCAGGAGCAGGAAGCCGGTGTTGCGCGAGGAGGCGAACCCCTCCACGGCGAACGAGGCGACCAGCAGGAACGCGACCAGGACCAGCGTGATCACGCCGTCGCCGGTGCCGAGCAGGCGCAGCCGCGACGACGGCGCCGGCCGCCGGGCGGGGGCCTGACCAGCGGGCGTGGCCGGGGCGGTGTCAACTGCCACGGAGGTTCCTCCCTCGGAGGCGGCGGGCCAGGCGCAGCGAGAGCGTCCGGTCCAGGACGATGGCGGCGAGGATCAGCCCGCCCACGGCGGCCTCCCGCCAGAACGGGTTGAGCCCCAGCTGCGGCAGCGCGGCGCCGATCGTGGTGAGCAGCAGGGCGCCCAGCGCGGCGCCGTAGACCGACCCGCTGCCGCCGAAGATGGCCACGCCCCCGACCACGGCCGCCGCCACGACCAGCAGCTCCTGCCCGGTGCCGGCGGTGGCGTCGAGGGTCTGGAACCGGGCGGCGTAGAGCACGCCCGCCAGACCGGCGAGTGCGCCGTTCACCGCGAAGGCGGCGAAGACCCGGCGCCCCACCGGGATGCCCGACAGCCGCGCGGCGTCGGGATCGGAGCCGATGCCGTACAGCTCCCGCCCGCTGCGGTAGTTCCGCAGGTGGTACCCCACCAGCAGCACCACGGCCAGCGCGATGAGGAACAGCACCGGGATACCCAGCAGCCGTCCTCCGCCGAGAGCCTTGAAGCCCGCCGGGAGGTCGGCGGCGTTGATCTGGAGCCGGTCGCTGGTGCTCGCCCACAGCGAGTCCAGCCCCCGGAAGGCGTACAGCGTGCCGAGCGTGACGACGAGCGACGGGACCTTGGCGACCGCCACGATCGCCCCGTTGAGGACCCCGCACAGCGCGCCCACCGCCATACCCGCCAGGACGACGAGGACCACCGGCGTCCCGGGCGCGTTCACCAGCAGCGTGCCGGAGGCGTAGGCGGAGAGGCCGAGCACCGAGCCGACCGAGAGGTCGACGTTGCGGGTGATGATCACGATCGTCTGGCCGGCCGCCAGGACCGTGAGGATCGACGCCGACAACAGCAGGTCGCGGACGTTCTGCCCCGACAGGAACCTCGGGTTGGCGATCACCGTGACCACGACCAGCAGCAGCAGGGCCGCCAGGATGCCGAGCTCGCGGACGACGACGAGCCGCTGCACCAGCGTCGCGCCACGGGTGCCGGTGTGCTCCGGCGCGGCGTCGACCGGGGCCGGCGCCTGGGTGGTGGGGGCGCTCACGACGCCACCACCGCGCGGCCGGCCTGACCGGTGGCGGCCAGCATGACGCTGCTCTCGTCCGCGCGGGCGCGCGGGATGTCGTCGACGAGGCGGCCCTCGTGCATGACCAGGACGCGGTCGGCCATCCCGAGCACCTCCGGGAGTTCGCTGGAGACCATGACGACGGCCATCCCGTCGGCGGCGAGCTGCGAGAGCAGCCGGTGGACCTCGGCCTTGGTGCCGACGTCGATGCCCCGGGTGGGCTCGTCGACGATCAGCACGCGGGGCTCGGTCGACAGCCACTTGGCGAGGACGACCTTCTGCTGGTTGCCGCCCGACAGGGTCGACACCGGGTCGGAGAGCTTTCCGGCCTTGACCTGCATGCGCCTGGCCCAGTCGGCCGCCGTGGCGCGCTCCCCGCGGGAGGAGAGGAGGCCGAAGCGGGCGAGCTTCCAGCGGCGGGTGAGCGTCGCGTTGCGCTCGACCGAGAGCTCCATGACCAGCCCCTGCTGGCGGCGGTCCTCCGGGACCAGGGCCAGCCCGGCGGCCATGGCGGCGGCCGGGCTCCCCTTGCGCAGCTCGCGCCCCGAGACGCGCACGGAGCCCGAGTCGTAGGCGTCGACGCCGAACACGGCCCGCACGACCTCGCTGCGGCCGGCCCCGACGAGACCGGCGAGCGCGACGATCTCGCCCGCACGGACGTCGAAGGAGACGTCGGCGAACACGCCCAGGCGGGTCAGCCCCCGGACCTCGAGCACCACCTCACCGGGCTCCACGTCGATCTTCGGGAACAGGGAGGCGACCTCGCGGCCGACCATCCGGCGGACCACCTGGTCGACGGTGAGATCGGTGGCCGCGTCGGTGGAGACCCACTGCCCGTCCCGCATGACGGTGATCCGGTCGCAGAGGTCGAAGACCTCGTCGAACCGGTGCGAGATGAACAGGACCGCGGCGCCGTCGTCCCGCAGGGAGCGGGCGACGGTGAACAGCCGCTCCACCTCGACCCCGGAGAGCGCGGCCGTCGGCTCGTCCATCACCAGCACCCGGGCGTCGAACGACAGCGCCTTCGCGATCTCGACCATCTGCTGGTCGGCGATCGAGAGCCCGCGCGCGGGGCGGTCGGGGTCGAGGTGGACGCCGAGGCGCTCGAACAGCGCCCGGCAACGGGCCGCCAGCTCCCTGCGGTCGATCCGCCGGCCCGTCGTCAGGGGCTGCCGGCCCATGAAGATGTTCTCCGCGACCGACAGGTCCGGGAACAGCGTGGGCTCCTGGTAGATGACCGCGATGCCGGCCGCCCGGGCGGCGGCGGGGTTGTCGAGGGTGACCGGCGCGCCGTCGAGCAGCACGCGGCCGGTGTCGGGCCCGTGCACGCCGGCGAGGATCTTGACCAGCGTGGACTTCCCGGCGCCGTTCTCCCCGACCAGGGCGTGGGCCTCGCCGGCGCGGAGCTCGAGGCGGGCACCGCGCAGCGCGGCCACCGCCCCGAAGTACTTGCTCACGTCCTCGAGCGCCAGGACGACGGGCCTCGGCCCTGCTTCGCCGTCCAGGGGTGGTGCCGGGGCGTGTTCCACGCTGACCGCCTCCATCGGATGAAACGATTCATCGTCGTTGTGGCGCAGACCATAGAGACGCTGCTGGGAACGTGTCAACCGTCACCCTCGCGCCGTTCCCCACGCGTGACCTGGGCGGCTCAGGCCGCGTTGACACGTTTCAGGCCGGCGGGCACCATTCCAGCCACGGACGGTGCGTCCGCGACCACAGGAGGAGCCCTGACCGCCAGCATCCGGGACGTCGCCGGGCACGCCGGGGTCTCGGTCGGGACCGTCAGCAACGTCCTCAACCGGCCCGAGACGGTGAGCGAGGGAACCCGTCAGCGGGTCCTGGACGCCATCGCGGCGCTCGGCTTCGTCCGCAACGAGTCGGCCCGGCACCTGCGCGCCGGCCGCAGCCGGACCATCGGCCTGGTCGTCCTCGACATCGCCAACCCGTTCTTCACCGACGTCTCGCGCGGCGTCGAGGAGATCGCCAACGCCGCCGGTCTCGCGGTCATCCTGTGCAACTCCGACGACGTCCCGGCCAAGGAGTCCGCGCACCTCGACGTCCTGGCCGAGCAGCGCGTGCAGGGTGTCCTCATCACCCCGACCGCGGACCTGTCCCCCGCCCTGGACGCGCTGCGCAGCCGCGGGGTCCCGGTGGTCCTGCTGGACCGCCGGGCCACCGGGCCGGACCAGTGCGCCGTCGCGGTGGACGACGTCCTGGGCGGGCGGCTGGCCGCCGACCACCTGCTGGAGCGGGGTCACCGGCGGCTCGCCTTCGTCGGCGGCTCGTCGGGCCTGCCCCAGGTGCACGAGCGGCACGAGGGCGTCGAGCTCGCCGTGCGGGAGGCGTGCGGATCCGACGACGGGCTCACGGTGATGTCGCCCGAGAAGCTGACGGTCGCGGCCGGGCGCCAGGCCGGCGAGCAGATCATCGGGATGCCGGCCGCCCGCCGGCCCACCGCCGCCATCTGCGCCAACGACCTGGTCGCGCTGGGCATGCTGCAGGAGATGGTCCGGCACGGGATGCGCGTGCCCGACGACTTCGCCATCGTCGGCTACGACGACATCGACTTCGCGGCGGCGGCCGCGGTGCCGTTGTCGTCGGTGCGCAAGCCGCGGCACGAGCTGGGCCGGCGCGCCGCGGAACTGCTGCTCGATGAGGCCCGCAACGAGGGGCACCGCCACGAGCAGCTGCTGTTCGAGCCGCAGCTCGTCGTCCGGGAGTCGAGCATGGTCCGGCGTCCGGGTCCCGCACGGAAGGGCACGCCGTGAAGGTCGCACTGTTCGCCACCTGCCTGGTGGACACGATGGTCCCGCAGGTGGCGCGGGCGACCGCCGTCCTGCTGGAACGGCTCGGCCACGAGGTCGTCGTCCCCCCCGGCCAAAGCTGCTGCGGCCAGATGCACGTCAACACCGGCTACCGGCGCGAGGCCGTGCCGATCGTCGCCAACCACGTCCGGGCCTTCGCCGGAGCCCTGTCGTCGGGTGTCGAGGCGATCGTCGCCCCCTCCGGGTCGTGCGTGGCCTCGATCCACCACCAGCAGGCGGCCGTCGCCCGCCGGGCCGGGGAGCACGCACTCGCCGACGACGCCGCGGCGCTGGCCGACCGGACGTACGAGCTGTCGCAGTTCCTGGTCGACGTCCTGGGCGTGACCGACGTCGGCGCCTACTACCCGCACCGGGTCACCTACCACCCGACCTGCCACTCCCTGCGGATGCTGCGGGTCGGCGACCGGCCGCTGCGGCTGCTGCGGGCCGTCCGCGGGCTCGATCTGGTGGAGCTGCCCGCCGCCGACCAGTGCTGCGGCTTCGGCGGCACCTTCGCGGTGAAGAACGCGGAGACCTCGACGGCGATGCTCACCGACAAGATGGCCAACGTGCTCTCGACGCACGCCGAGGTCTGCACCGCCGGCGACGCGTCCTGCCTGATGCACATCGGCGGCGGCCTCTCCCGGCTCCGCTCGGGAACCCGCACCGTCCACCTCGCCGAGATCCTCGCCTCCACGGAGGACGCCGTGACCCCCCAGCAGTCCACCAGCCCGGCGGTGCCGACATGACCCCGATCCGGCTTCCGGTACAGAAAGCTGCGCCGTTCCCTTCAGCTGTCGGTACAGAAAGCGGGAACGGGCGATGAGCGCCGTGGACCTCGGCATGCCGACGCTGCCCACCGCGCAACGGCCCACCCTCCCCACCGCCCCGGCGGGGATCGGCCACCTTCGGGGCGACCGGTCGTTCCCCGACGCCGCGCGCGACTCGCTGCGCGACGGGCAGCTGCGGGCCAACCTCGGGCACGCGACGGCGACCATCCGCGCCAAGCGGGCCGCGGTCGTCGGCGAGGTGCCCGACTGGGAGCAGCTGCGCGCGGCCGGCAGCGCGCTCAAAGCCGCGACCATGGCCCGCCTCGACGAGCACCTGGTCGCGCTCGAGGAGCAGGTCACCGCCCGCGGCGGCTCGGTGCACTGGGCCCGCGACGCCGCCGAGGCCAACGCGATCGTCACCCGGCTCGTCCAGGCCACCGGCACCGACGAGGTCGTCAAGGTCAAGTCGATGGCCACCCAGGAGATCGGCCTGAACGAGGCCTTGGAGGCCGCGGGCATCGCCGCGCACGAGACCGACCTGGCCGAGCTCATCGTGCAGCTGGGCGAGGACAAGCCGTCGCACATCCTGGTTCCAGCGATCCACAAGAACCGGGCCGAGATCCGCGAGATCTTCCTGCGCACCATGCCAGGCGTCGATCCCGGCCTCACCGACGAGCCGCGCAGGCTCGCGATGGCCGCCCGCGCCCACCTGCGCGAGCGGTTCCTCCGCGCCCGGGTCGCCATCAGCGGCGCCAACTTCGCCGTGGCCGAGACCGGCACCCTCGCCGTCGTGGAGTCCGAGGGCAACGGCCGGATGTGCCTCACCCTGCCGCAGACGCTGATCACGGTCATGGGCATCGAGAAGGTGGTGCCCAGCTGGCGCGACCTCGCGGTCTTCCTGCAGCTGCTCCCCCGCTCCTCCACCGGCGAGCGGATGAACCCCTACACCTCGCTGTGGGCGGGCGTGACCCCCGGCGACGGCCCGCAGGAGTTCCACCTGGTGCTGGTCGACAACGGCCGGACGGCGGTCCTCGCGGACGAGGTGGGGCGCGCGGCGCTGCACTGCATCCGCTGCTCGGCCTGCCTCAACGTCTGCCCGGTGTACGAGCGGGCCGGCGGGCACGCCTACGGCTCGGTCTACCCGGGCCCGATCGGCGCCGTCCTGTCACCGCAGCTGACCGGGATCGAGGACAACGCCTCGCTGCCCTACGCCAGCTCCCTGTGCGGCGCCTGCTACGACGCCTGCCCGGTCGCCATCGACATCCCGTCGATCCTGGTCCACCTGCGCGCCGAGCACGTCGAGGCGCAGGAACGGACGACGCCGGAGGCGGTCGCCTTCCGGGCGCTCGCCCGGGCCATGTCCCGCCCGCGGCTGTGGCGGGCGGCCCAGCGCGCCGCGGGCCTGGGGCGCCTGCTCGCCCGCGGGAAGGCCACCCTGCCCGCCGTCCTGCCGCCGCCGGCGTCGAAGTGGACCCGCACCCGCGACCTGCCGACCCCGCCGCGGGAGACGTTCACCCAGGCCTGGGCCCGGGAGCACGGCGGGTGAGCGCCCGGGAGGAGATCCTCGGCCGGATCCGCACCGCGCTCGGTCCCGACCGTGCCGCCCCGCCGGAGGTGCAGCGCGACTACCGGCTGACCGACGACCGGGAGCCGGAGGTCCTGCGCGACGTGCTGGTCGACCGCCTCGAGGACTACAAGGCCACGGTCGTCCGGTGCGGGCCGGCCGCGGTCGCGGCCACCGTCGCCGAAGCCCTGCGGACGGCGCTCGGGGAGCACGATCCCGCCGACGTCGTCGTCGCACCGGGTCTGCCCGGCGACTGGCGGCCGGACGGCGCGACCGAGGACGACGGCCGCCCGGCCGTGGCGCTCGCCGCGCACGCCGCCGCGGTCACCGGTGTCTCCGTGGCGATCGCGGAGACCGGAACCCTCGTCCTCGACGGCAGCCCGCCGTGCGGGCGCCGGGCGCTGTCGCTGCTGCCCGACTGCCTGGTGTGCGTGGTGACCGCGGACCAGGTGGTGGGCGGTGTACCCGAGGGGCTGGCCCGCCTCGACCCGGTCGCCCCGCTGACCATGATCAGCGGACCGTCGGCCACGAGCGACATCGAGCTGCAGCGGGTGGAGGGCGTGCACGGCCCGCGCACGCTGGTCGTCGTCCTCGTCGCCTGACAGCCCGGCCTCCGCGTTATCTCACCGGCCGTCCGGGTAGCCCTCCGCCGCCGCGCCGAGAGGACGCGCGGCCGGACGGCCCGGAAGGACAGCAGCGTGGCCGAAGGCGTGACGGCGGACCAGGTCATGGGGTACCTGACCGACGTGGACTATCCGGCGGACAAGGACACGCTCGTGTCCTACGCGGGAGCGCGCGGCGCCTCCGACGAGGTGCTGCGCGCCATCCGCGCCATTCCACCGGTCGACTACCGCAACCGCGCCGAGGTCGTCCGCTCCCTGCCCCTGTAGCCCGGCCCCTGTAGCCCGCGCCCGCACCCGGCACCACCCGACGTTCCCCGGCGGCGCGCCGTAGCGGGGACCGGTCGTGCCGGTTCAGCCTCCGGACGTCGGCGGGACGCGCAGCCACCGGTCCAGCCAGGCGAGCGCGAGGTCGACCACCTGCTCGAGCGCCCCCGGCTCGGGGAACAGGTGGGTGGCACCGGGGACCACGGCTACCTCGTACTCGGCCGCCAGCCGGGCCGCCGCCGCGCGGTTGAGGTCGAGGACCTGCGGATCTGCCCCGCCGACGACGAGCAGCGTCGGAGCCCGCACCCGCTCCAGCGCGGAGCCGGCCAGATCGGGCCGGCCGCCGCGGGAGATCACCGCGCCCACCCGGTCCGGCCGCTCCGCTGCGGTGACCAGCGCTGCGGCCGCGCCGGTGCTGGCGCCGAAGGTGGCCAGCGGCAGGCCCGCGGTCGCCGCGTCGCCGGCGAGCCAGTCCGCTGCCCCGGTGAGCCGGCCGGCGAGCAGGCCGATGTCGAACCGCAGGTGCCGGGTCCGCGCGTCGACGGCCTCCTCGACCTCGGTCAGGAGGTCGATCAGCAGTGTGCCGAAGCCCGCGTCCTGCAGGGCGGCGGCCACCTTCCGGTTGCGCGGGCTGTGCCGGCTGCTGCCGCTCCCGTGGGCGAACAGCACCACGCCCCGGGCGGCCGCGGGGACGACGAGGTCCCCGGCGAGGGCGGCCCGGGTCGTGGGCACCTCGACGGTGCGCCGGATCGTGGGTTCCTCGATGGCCATGCGTCCCCCTGGCCGTGCTCGCCCGCCGTGCTCGCCCGCCGTGCTCGCCCGCCGTGGCCGCCCCGTCGCGGGACGGTGCCCGGGCTGCCATCAGCCTGCCGGTGGTGTCCGGGATCGGCCAGGGGCTGCGCCGGCTCTCGGCCTCCTACGCTGACCGGATGACGGGGACGGCGCGCGACGGCCGCACCCCGGCCGGCGTACCCGCCGCGCGGCACGCGCTGGCCCTGCTGCAGGCCATGGCGCGGCAGCCGGGCCCGGTGCCCGCCGCGGCGCTGGCGCGCGACCTCGGCCTGCCCCGCTCGACGACCTACCACCTGCTCGCCGAGCTGATCGCCGCGGGCTTCGTCGTCCACCTGCCGGAGGAGCGCCGGTACGGGCTGGGCGTGAGCGCGTTCGAGATCGGCAGCGCGTACGCGCGCCAGGAGCCGCTGGCCCGGCTGGCCCGGCCCGTGCTGGCGCGTCTGGTCGACGCGGTCGGCCACTCCGCGCACCTGGCGGTGCTGCACGGCCGCGAGGTGCTCTACGTCGTCGAGCAGCGGGCCCCGGGTCGCCCGCCACTGGTGACCGACGTCGGCGTGCGGCTGCCGGCCCAGCTGACCGCCAGCGGCCGGGCGATGCTCGCCGACCTGCCGGGTCCGCACGTCCGGGCGCTGTTCCCCGACGCGAGCGCGTTCGTCGACCGGCACGGGACCGGCCCGCGCCGTCTCACCGACCTGCGCCGGCTGCTGGTCGCCGTCCGCCGGAACGGTTTCGCCACCGAGGACGGCGAGGTGACGCCGGGGTTCGCCTCGGTGGCCGCCGCCGTCCACGACCACGCGGGCCGGCCGACCGCGAGCGTCGCGGTGACGTTCCCGGCGGAGGAGGTCGACCCGGCGGCGCGTGACGAGCTGGCCCGTCGGGTCGGGCGCGCGGCCGCCGAGCTGACCCGGCGGATCACCGGCCGTCCCCCCGGGGCCGACCCCCGATGAACTGTCTGGGATCCCGGACACGACCGCGCGTCGGGGCCTAGGCGACCCCTGCACCTGCGGTGTCCGATGAGGGCATGCGCACCGACCAGGTAGTCGTGGGGCTCGGATCGGTCACCCCGGAGGACGTCGTCCGGGTGGCGAGGCAGGGGTGCGGCGTGCGGCTGGCCGAGGACGCGCTGGCCGAGATCGCCCGCAGCCGGGACGTCGTCGACGAGCTCGCCGAGGACGACCGGCCGCACTACGGAATCTCCACCGGCTTCGGCGCGCTCGCCACCACGCACATCCCGGCCGAGCGGCGCACCCAGCTGCAGCGCAGCCTGATCCGCTCGCACGCCGCCGGATCGGGCCCCGCGGTGGAGCGGGAGGTCGTGCGGGCGCTGATGCTCCTCCGGCTCGCCACGCTGGCGACCGGACGCACCGGCGTCCGGCCGGGGACCGCCACGGCCTACGCCGCGATGCTCGACGCCGGCCTGACGCCGGTGGTGCACGAGTACGGCTCCCTGGGCTGCTCCGGTGACCTGGCCCCCCTCTCCTCCATCGCGCTCGCGCTCATGGGCGAGGGCTCCGTGCGGGACGGGACGGGGGTCCTCCGGCCGGCCGGCGAGGCGATGCGCGCCTCCGGTATCGAGCCGGTGGAGCTGGCCGAGAAGGAAGGGCTGGCGCTCGTCAACGGCACCGACGGCATGCTCGGGATGCTGGTGCTGGCCCTCGCCGACCTCGACCGGCTGCTGACCACGGCGGACGTCGCCGCGGCCATGAGCGTCGAGGCGCTGCTGGGCACCGACGCGGTGTTCGCCGACGACCTCCACCGGCTCCGGCCCCATCCCGGGCAGGCCGCGTCGGCCGCCAACCTGCGCGCCCTCCTGGCCGGCAGCGGGATCATGGCCAGCCACCGCGGGCCCGAGTGCACCCGCGTGCAGGACGCCTACTCCCTGCGCTGCGCTCCGCAGGTGCACGGCGCCGCCCGCGACACGGCGGCCCACGCCGCCGCCGTGGCGGGACGGGAGCTGGCGGCGGCCGTCGACAACCCGGTGATCACCCTCGACGGGCGGGTCGAGTCCAACGGCAACTTCCACGGCGCCCCGGTGGCCTACGTGCTCGACTTCCTCGCCATCGCCGTCGCCGACGTCGCCGGCATGAGCGAGCGCCGGACCGACCGGTGCCTCGACCCCGCGCGCAGCAACGGCCTGCCGCCGTTCCTGGCCGACGATCCCGGCGTCGACTCCGGCCACATGATCGCGCAGTACACGGCCGCGGGGATCGTCAGCGAGCTCAAGCGCCTGGCGGTGCCGGCCAGCGTCGACTCGATCCCCTCCTCCGCCATGCAGGAGGACCACGTCTCCATGGGCTGGGCCGCGGCCCGCAAGCTCCGCCGCGCGCTGGACGGCCTCGCGCGGGTCCTGGCGATCGAGATCGCCACCGCAGCACGCGCCCTCGACCTGCGCGCACCGCTGGAGCCGGCCGCCCCGACGGCCGCCGTCCGCGACGCCGTCCGCGCGGCGGGCGTCGGCGGACCCGGCCCCGACCGTCACCTCGCGCCCGAGATCGAGACCGTCGTCCGCCTGGTGGACGACGGCGCCCTGCTCACCGCCACCGCACTCGACCTGCACTGATCCACGAGCTTTCTGGCGAGAAAGCGCGAAGGAGGAGTTCCCATGGACGGAGCACGACCCGTGCGCTCGCCGCGCGGCACGACGCTGACCGCGCGCAGCTGGCAGACCGAGGCGCCGCTGCGCATGCTGCAGAACAACCTCGACCCGGAGGTCGCCGAGCGCCCCGACGACCTGGTCGTCTACGGCGGCACCGGGCGGGCCGCCCGCGACTGGCGCAGCTTCGACGCCATGGTCCGGACACTGACCACGCTGGCCGACGACGAGACCATGCTCGTGCAGTCCGGCCGCCCGGTCGGGGTGCTGCGCACCCACGAGTGGGCACCCCGGGTGCTCATCGCCAACTCCAACCTCGTCGGCGACTGGGCGACCTGGCCGGAGTTCCGGCGGCTGGAAGACCTCGGCCTCACCATGTACGGCCAGATGACCGCCGGCTCGTGGATCTACATCGGCACCCAGGGGATCCTGCAGGGCACCTACGAGACCTTCGCCGCCGTCGCCGCGAAACGGTTCGGCGGCACGCTGGCCGGCACGCTCACCCTGACCGGCGGTTGCGGCGGCATGGGCGGGGCCCAGCCGCTGGCCGTGACGCTCAACGGCGGGGTGTGCCTGATCGTCGACGTCGACGAGAGCCGGCTGCGCCGCCGCGTCGCCCAGCGCTACCTCGACGAGGTGGCCGAGGACCTGGACGACGCCGTCGACCGCTGCCTGACCGCCAAGCGCGACCGGCGGGCGCTGAGCGTCGGGCTGGTGGGCAACGCCGCGACCGTGTTCCCCGAGCTGCTGCGCCGCGGGGTGGAGATCGACGTCGTCACGGATCAGACGTCGGCGCACGACCCGCTCAGCTACCTCCCGGAAGGCGTGGACCCCGGCGACTGGACCGACTACGCCGAGAAGAAGCCCGAGGAGTTCACCGACCGCGCGCGGGCCTCGATGGCCAGGCACGTCGAGGCGATGGTGGGCTTCCTGGACGCCGGCGCGGAGGTGTTCGACTACGGCAACTCCATCCGGGACGAGGCGCGGCAGGGCGGCTTCGAGCGGGCGTTCGCCTTCCCGGGGTTCGTCCCCGCCTACATCCGCCCCCTGTTCTGCGAGGGCAAGGGGCCGTTCCGCTGGGCCGCCCTCTCCGGCGACCCGGCCGACATCGCCGCCACCGATCGCGCCGTCCTCGACCTGTTCCCCGACGACGACCACCTGCAGCGCTGGATCCGCGCCGCCCGCGACAAGGTCGCCTTCCAGGGGCTGCCCGCCCGCATCTGCTGGCTCGGCTACGGGGAACGGGACCGCGCCGGCCTGCGGTTCAACGAGATGGTCGCCTCCGGGGAGATCAGCGCACCGATCGTCATCGGCCGCGACCACCTCGACTCGGGCTCGGTCGCCTCCCCCTACCGCGAGACCGAGGCGATGGCCGACGGCTCCGACGCCATCGCCGACTGGCCGCTGCTCAACGCGCTGGTCAGTGCGTCGTCGGGGGCGACCTGGGTGTCGATCCACCACGGCGGCGGCGTCGGCATCGGCCGGTCGCTCCACGCGGGACAGGTCAGCGTCGCCGACGGCACTCCGCTGGCCGCGCAGAAACTGGAGCGGGTGCTCCGCAACGACCCCGCCACGGGCGTCATCCGGCACGTGGACGCCGGCTACGACCTGGCCGCCCGGGTCGCCGAGGAGCGCGGCGTCCGGATCCCGATGGCGGAGGGCTCATGAGGGCCCACGAGGGCCAGGATGACGACGTCGACCGTCCGGCGACCTCCTTCGAGCAGATGTGGGCCGACCTGCTCCCGATGGGGCGGCACCCCTCGACCGGCGGGTACCGCCGCTACGCCTGGACGCCGACCGACGCCGGCCTGCGCGAGTGGTTCACCGGGGAGGCCGGGCGGCGCGGTCTCGACGTGACGACCGACCGGGCGGGCAACCTCTGGGCGTGGACGGGCGACCCGGACTCGGCCGCGGCGGCCGGCCGGCCCGGGCTCGTGGTCGGCAGCCACCTGGACTCCGTCCCGGACGGCGGTGCCTTCGACGGGCCGCTGGGGGTCGTCTCCGCGTTCGCCGCCCTCGACCAGCTGCGCGCGCGAG
This sequence comes from Blastococcus deserti, assembly GCF_042682525.1. Lineage (NCBI taxonomy): Bacteria > Bacillati > Actinomycetota > Actinomycetes > Geodermatophilales > Geodermatophilaceae > Blastococcus > Blastococcus deserti. The sequence goes on along the minus strand of NZ_JBHUHP010000004.1, from coordinate 189,846 downwards.
GCTGGTCGCCCCGCCGTCCGGTGGGCGTCGCGTGCTTCGCCGACGAGGAGGGCGCCCGCTTCGGCGTCGCCTGCGCCGGCTCCCGGCTGCTCACCGGCGTGCTCGACGCCGACCGGGCGCGGTCCCTGACCGACGACGACGGCACGACGATGGCCGAGGCGCTCACCGCGTGCGGCCGCGACCCCGGCACGCTGGGGGCGGACGAGGAGGCGCTGCGCCGGATCGGCACCTTCCTCGAGCTGCACGTGGAGCAGGGCCGGGGGCTCGTCCACGCCGACGGCGGGCGGGGCGCCGCCGTGGGGGTCGCCTCGGCCATCTGGCCGCACGGCCGCTGGCGGCTGGACCTGCGCGGCCGGGCGGACCACGCGGGGACCACGCGCCTGGCCGACCGGGAGGACCCGATGCCGGCGCTGGCGGCCGCGATCCTGGAGGCGCGGGCCGCGGCCGGCCGCCACGGGTCGCTGGCCACCGTGGGCAAGGTCCGCGTGGAGCCCAACGGCGTCAACGCGATCCCGTCGGCGGTCACCGCGTGGCTCGACGCCCGGGGTCCGTCCGAGGACGGCGTGCGCGCGGTGGTCGCCGACGTCGGCGGCGCCGCGGGGACCACGCCGGTCCTGGAGTCGTGGACGCCGACGACCGCGTTCGATCGGGGGCTGCGCGACCGGCTGGCCACCCTGCTCGGCGACGGCGACGGATCCGCGGCGCCGGTGCTGCCGACCGGGGCCGGGCACGACGCCGGCATCCTCGCCGCGGCCGGGATCCCGTCGGCCATGCTGTTCGTCCGCAACCCGACCGGGGTCTCGCACTCCCCCGCCGAGCACGCCGAGCCGGCCGACTGCCTCGCCGGGGTGGCGGCACTCGCCCGGGCGGTCGAGGCGCTGGCATGACCGCCTACTGGTGCGAGCACGCCGACCTCGGCGAGGGGGCCGTGCCGGGGGTCCGGATCGTCGAGGACGGCGGCCGGATCGCCTCCGTCGAGTCGGGCACGCGCTCGGCCGCCGGCGACATGCGGCTGGCCGGCCTCGTGCTCCCCGGCCTGGCGAACGCGCACTCGCACGCCTTCCACCGCGCACTGCGTGGGCGCACCCACGACGGCGGCGGCACGTTCTGGACGTGGCGGCAGCGGATGTACGCCGTCGCCGGGCGCCTCGACCCCGACGGCTACCTCGCCCTGGCCCGCGCCGCCTACGCCGAGATGGCCCTGGCGGGCATCACCTGCGTGGGCGAGTTCCACTACCTGCACCACCCTCCCGGGGGCGGCCGGTACGCCGATCCCAACGCCATGGCCGCGGCCCTGGTCGAGGCGGCCGCGGAAGCCGGGATCCGGCTGACGCTGCTCGACACCTGCTACCTCGCCGGCGGGCTCGACGGAAACGGCCACCGCCCGCCCGACGACGTCCAGGCCCGCTTCTCGGACGGCGACGCCGACGCGTGGGCGGCCCGCGTGGCGCTCCTCCCGGCACCGCCCGGGATGCGGGTCGGAGCTGCCGTGCACTCGGTGCGTGCCGTGCCCGCGCCGGCGCTGGCCACGGTCGCCGAGGCCGCCGCCGGGCGGCCCCTGCACGTCCACCTCTCCGAGCAGCCGGCCGAGAACGACGCCTGCCAGGCGTTCTACGGCTGCACCCCCACCCGGTTGCTCGAGAAGCACGGGGTGCTCGGCCCGCGGACGACCGCCGTGCACGCCACGCACCTGACCGACGAGGACGTCGCGACGCTCGGGGCCTCCGGGACCGGCGTCTGCGCGTGCCCCAGCACCGAGGCCGACCTCGCCGACGGCGTCGGCCCCTTCCGCCGGCTGCGGGAGGCCGGATCGCCGATCTGCCTGGGCAGCGACCAGCACGTCGTCACCGACCTGTTCGCCGAGGCGCGGCTGCTGGAAGGCGGCGAGCGACTGGTCTCCGGGGAACGCGGCCGCCTCCGCCCGGCCGAGCTCGTCGACGCCCTCACCGCGGCCGGGCACCGCGCGCTGGGCTGGCACGACGCCGGCCGGCTGGCTCCGGGCATGCGGGCCGACCTGGTCGCCGTCCGGCTGGACAGCCCGCGCACCGCGGGCAGCGCGCCGGACCAGGTCGTGATGGCCGCCGGCGCCACGGACGTGCACACCGTGGTCGTCGACGGCCGGATCGTGGTGTCGGAGGGGCAGCACGTCCTGGGCGACGTCGGGCGGCTGCTGACCGCGGCCATCGGAGCACTCCGGGACGACCGATGAGCCTCCTCGTCAGCGGCATCGGTGAGCTGGTCACCAACGATCCGGCGCTCGGCAGCGGTGCGCTGGGCGTCCTGGCCGACGCCGCGCTCGTCGTCGAGGGCGGCACCGTCGCGTGGGTGGGCCGGACCGCGGCGGCGCCCGAAGCCGACGCGCGGCTCGACGTCGGCGGCCGGGCGGTGATCCCCGGCTTCGTCGACAGCCACGCCCACCTGGTCTTCGCCGGTGACCGGGCCGCGGAGTTCGAGGCCCGGATGTCGGGCGCCCGCTACGACGGCGGCGGCATCGGCACCACGGTCGCCGCGACCCGGGCGGCATCCGACGCGGACCTGCGCGGCCGGCTGCGGGACCTGCTGGCCGAGATGCGCCGCCAGGGCACCACGACGGTGGAGGTGAAGAGCGGCTACGGGCTCACGGTCGAGGACGAGACCCGGTGCCTCCGGCTCGCCGCCGAGGTGACCACGGAGACGACGTTCCTCGGCGCCCACGTGGTGCCGGCCGAGTACGTCGGCCGGTCCGACGAGTACGTCGAGCTGGTGACCGGTCCGATGCTCGCCGCCTGCGCCCCGCACGCCCGCTGGGCGGACGTCTTCTGCGAGCCGGGATCGGCGCACGCGTTCGACGGCGACCAGGCGCGGTCGGTGCTCGAGGCCGGGCGCGCCGCGGGACTGGGTCTGCGGGTGCACGCCAACCAGCTCTCCGCGGGCCCCGGGGTGCGGCTCGCGGTGGAGCTCGGCGCGGCCAGCGCCGACCACTGCACGCACCTGACCGGTGCCGACGTCGACGCGCTCGCCGGCGGGACGACGGTCGCCACCCTCCTGCCCGGCGTGGAGTTCTCCACCCGGTCGCCCTATCCGGACGCCCGCCGTCTCCTGGACGCCGGGGCGACGGTCGCGCTGGCCACCGACTGCAACCCGGGAAGCTGCTTCAGCTCGTCGATGCCCTTCTGCATCGCGCTGGCCGTCCGGGAGATGCACCTGACGCCGGCCGAGGCGTTGTGGGCGGCGACCGCCGGGGGCGCGGCCGCGCTGCGCCGGACCGACGTCGGCCACCTGGGCCCCGGGGCCCGGGCGGACCTGGCCGTCGTGGACGCGCCGTCCCACCGCCACCTGGCCTACCGCCCCGGCGTCCCCCTCGTGCGCGCGCTGGAGCTGCCCCGCTGACTTCCGGAGCCGCCCGGCCTCAGGCGCGGAGCCGCTGGACCAGCCGCGGGCCGAGCTCCCCGGTCGCCGTCCCGACGGCGGCCCAGGCCAGCACCACCAGCCAGGACAGCGGGTCCAGCGGCCGGCAGCCGAAGAAGCGGCTCAGCCCCGGGGTCTGGACGAGCGCGAACAGCACCGCCAGCGAGCCGGCGGCGGTGGCGACGACCAGCGGGCTCCGGCGCCCGGCCCAGGCGGTCTGGCCGAGCTGCGTGGTGATGAGCGCGGCCAGGCCCATCGTGCTGGCCCGCCCGAACGTGCCGGTGAGCCGGCCGGTGGCCCAGGCGCCGGTAGCGCCGACGGTGGTCGCCGCGCCCCGCACCAGCACCATGCGCCGGACGGTGTCGGTGAAGCCCCGCTGGGGGCCGGCGAGGAGGACCGGCGCCAGCGGGTGCCCGGCCAGCGGCCCGTCGGCGTCCTCGACGGCGGCCGCCCGCGGCGTGGAGACGGCGACGGCCAGGGCCGGGAACATGTCGGTGAGCATGTTGACCAGCAGCAGCTGCCGCGTGCCCACGGGAGCCCGCCCGCCGAACACCGTGCCGAGCACGGTGAAGGCCACCTCGCCGGCGTTGCCTCCGACGAGCACCGACACCGCGTCGCGCACCCGCGACCACATGGCCCGGCCCTCGGCGATCGCGTCGACCAGCCGGGTGAGGTCGAGGTCGGTGAGCACCAGGTCGGCGGCGGTCCGCGCCGCGGGCGACTCCGCTCCGGCCACGCCGACCCCGACGTCGGCCAGCCGGATGGCGGCGGCGTCGTTCACGCCGTCCCCGGTCATCGCCAGCGTCGCGCCGGCCCGTCGCAGCGCCGCCACCAGGGTCACCTTCTGCTCCGGCGACAGGCGAGCGAAGACCCCGGCCGTGCGCACCAGCTCGGCGCGCTCGGTGTCCGACGCCCGGGCCAGCTGAGCGCCGGTCACCACCCGGTCGGCGTGTGGGATGCCCGCCTTCGCGGCGATGGCGCCGGCCGTCTCGGGGTGGTCGCCGGTGGCCACGACCACCCGCACGCCGGCGGCGCAGAGCTGCTCGACGGCGGCCACCGACGACTCCCGCAGCGTGTCGGCGAGGCCGATGAGCCCCCGCGGGGTCAGATCGCGGGCTGCCTCGTCGAGGTCGTCGGGCCGGCCGTCGACCGCGCGGTCGGCGACGGCCAGGACGCGCAGCCCCTCGGCCGCCAGCTCCTGGATCCGCTCCTGCATGCCCTCCGCCCCGGAGCACCGGGCCAGCACCACCTCGGGGGCGCCCTTCACCACGAGGCGCCCGTCGCGGAGCGCCGCGGAGAACCCGCGCTCGGCGGCGAAGGGCAGGGCGCACTCCGGGTCGCCGTCCTCGGCCACCCCGCGCTCGGCGGCGGCCTCGGCCACCGCGCGGTCGGTCTCGTGGGCCTTGTCGTCGCCCTCGGCGGCGGCCGAGGCGGCGAGCCCGAGGACGTCGTCCTCACCCAGCCCGTCGATCGGCACCATCCGGACCACGCGCAGCCGGTTCTCGGTCAGCGTGCCGGTCTTGTCGAAGCACACGGTGTCCACACGGCCCAGCGCCTCGAGCACGCGGGCGCTGCGCACCACGGCGCCCCGGCGCGACAGGCGCCGGGCCGCGGACTGCTGGGCGACCGTCGCCACCAACGGCAGCCCCTCAGGGACGGCGGCCACCGCGATGGCCAGCCCCGAGCCGACGGCCTCGCGCAGCGGCCGCCCCCAGAGCACGCCGAGCAGGGTGACCGCCGCACCGCCGGCCAGCGTGAGCGGCAGCACCGCGCGGGTCAGCTCGCCCAGGCGGGCCTGGACACCGGCCGGTGGCGCGGCGCCTCCCGCGGCACGCGCGGCCCGTCCCGCCTGCGTGGCCTGCCCGACGGCGACCACGACGGCGCGGCCGCGTCCGGCCACCACCGTGGTCCCGTCGAAGAGCATGCAGGTGCGGTCGGCGACGTCGGCGCCGGGCGTGGCCTCCACGCCCTTGCACACCGACAGCGACTCTCCGGTCAGGTTGGACTCGTCCACCTCCAGGTCGGCCACCTCGAGCAGCCGGGCGTCGGCGGCCACGACGTCCCCCGCCTCGACGAGCACCACGTCGCCCACGCGCAGGGCGCTGGCCGGCACGTCCTCGGAGCCGCCGTCGGTCTCCCGGCGCACCGTGACGTCCTGCTCGAGCAGGAGCGACTCCAGCGCCGTCTCGGCCCGCAGCCGCTGCAGGCCGCTGATCAGCGCGTTCCCGACGGTCACGCCGCCCACGAGGATCGCGTCGGTGGACTCGCCGAGCACCGCGGTGGCGGCCGCGCCGGTGCCGAGGATCGGGGTGAGCGGATCGGAGAGCTCGGCGGCGACGGTCCGGGCGAAGCGGGCGGGGCCGCGGACCACCGGCAGCGCGGCCACCGCACGGACCGGCGCGGGGAGCCGGCGCCCTTCCTGCTCCTCCTCGGCCGGCAGACCCGACACCCGCCGGAGCACGTCGTCGGCGTCCAGCGCGTGCCAGGGCGTGTGCACCGACGGCGGCGGCGCGGGCCGGCGGGCCAGCCGGACGGCCGCGACGGCGCCGTCGAGCATGGCGTAGGTGGTGGCCGTCTTGCCGGGGGCCGTGGCCTTGGCCTGCCCGTACCGCGCGCTCCCGACCGCCGCCAGGAGGGAACCGAGGACGTTGCCGGTCAGCGCCGTGCCGGTCGCGCGCCGGCTGACGGCGCGCGCCACGGTGGTGGCCGCGACGAGCCGGCAGGCATCCTGGAGCCCGGGCGGCGTCACCAGGTCGGCACCCCACGCCGGCGCGCGCCCCTCCCGCACCGGCGCGACGCCGACGTCGGCCGCCAGCAGCGCCGGCCCGTCGGCGGCGGACACGGCCAGCACCCCGCGCCCCTCCGACTGCAGCCGGCGGACCGTGTCGACGAGCGTCTCCTCCGCGGGCGTCACCTCGTCGGCGGCCGCGGCGATCTCCCGCGTCCCGACGTGCGGCGAGAGCACCAGCCGGTGGCCCGCCTGGCCCGCCACCGTCAGCAGCGCCTCGGCGTGCGGGTCGAGCTCGGGTGCCACGGTGACCTGCCCGATGCGGCGCCGGCCCTGGAACAGGGTGCGCAGCTGACCGCCCGGAGCGTCCGGCGACTCGCGACCCGGGCCCAGCCGCAGCCGGCCGGCGTGGCCGTCGCCCTCGTGGGGGGCGGCGTCCGCGCCCAGCAGCCGGGCCGCCGCCGTCCACACCCTGGCGTCGTCCCAGCCGTCGGCGTCGGCCTCGGCCTCGATGACGACCGGTGGGCCGGTGCACAGGGCGTCCGAGTCCACGACGACGGTGTCGATCCGGTCGAGCCGGCGGTAGGCCGACCCGTCCATCGGCAGGACGTCCCGGCGGCACATGAGCAGGTCGGTGACGGCGGCGAAGGAGTTCCGGCCGAGGACGGCGGCCTTCGGGGTCAGCGCCTTCAGCAGATCGGCCGACCGCCCGGGACTGCCCGTGAGCGGCAGCAGCCCGACCGCGCCGGCCAACGCGGTGGGGCCCAGCCGGCCGGCGTAGGTCTCGATGGGCCCCCGCGGCAGCGGCGCGGGCCGGTCACCGGGCGGGACGAGCGGCTCGGACGTGTCGTCCTCGGGCTCGGGCCGGCACAGCTCCGCCTCCCGGCGGCGCCACACCTGCCGCCGGGCCCGGATCTCCAGCGCCTGCTGGAGCGCGGCGGCGGCGTTGATCGCCGGGACCGTCGGGCTCTGCGTGAGGGCGTGGAGGAAGGCGCTGGTGCCGGTGAACACCAGATCGGTGCCCACCGGCCCGATCCGGGACTCGAGCCCGTCCTTGATCCACTGCTGCGAGTCGAGGAGGGCGATGGCGAGGGTCGCGTGCCGGGTGACCGCGGGGATGGGCAGCATCTTGGCGGCGATCGCCACCCCCACCGCGGCGGTGTCGATGGCGGCGTCGATGACGGCGGCCAGCAGCGGCTCGAGGTCGGCGGGGTGGTCCTCCCGCTGCGGGAAGACCTGTTTCGCCCCGCGGCCCTGCTCGATGGCCGTGACGACGCCGACGATCTCCTCGACGGAGACCCGCCGGTCGTCGATGCCCACGAGCACCCGGCCGACGACGTCGTTGACCGTGGCCCACTCGACACCCTCGAGCCGCTCGAGGTGCCGCCGGAGCGCCGTGCGGACCTCCTTCCGGTCGCCCGCGTCGGGGGCGGCCACCTCGACCTGGACGTGCCGGTCGTCGGCGTAGACCCGGCGGGTGTGCCGCGCCTCGGGGGGCTCGAACATGCCGCGGGCGATGCGGGCGATGCTCCGGACGTGCCCGTCGGGAATCGGGTTGGCGCCGGTCACCAGGGTGCCGACCGCCCGGGTGCCGGTCTCGGCGGCCGACCTCGCGAGGTGCAGCGAGCCCCCCGCGACCGCCGCGGTGGCGTCCATCCCGGCGCGGGCCAGCCGAGCGGCGGCGCGGGTGGGCTCGGCGAGCAGTGCCGGGGTCACGACGGCCGGTGTGATCGCGAGCGCGGCCTCGGTCACGGCCAGGCGCGCAACGGCCCCGGCCGCACTCCGGACGGCCTCGATCCCGCGGAGCAGTCGCATCGGCGTCCCCTGTGACGACGGATCCCTGGACGCTACGCCGCCGGACCGGAACCGGCCTGTCGTCGGCGCGCGGCTCTCGGACACGCAGGTGCAACCGCAGTGGCAACAAGGCACCTCTAGTGGCACCCAGCGTGTGCGCACGGGCCCCGTTCCCGCGACAGGAACGGGGCCCGTGCGCACTTCGTCGCCGTGTGGTGCGTCGTCGGCCGGGCTCAGGGCCGCAGGTACGCCTTGATGGCGCGCCGCTCGTCCATCGCGCGGTACCCCTCGGCCACCTCGTCCAGCGGCAGGTCGAGGTCGAACACCCGGCCGGGGTCGATCTCCCCGCGCAGGGTCGCGTCGATCAGGTCCGGCAGGAACCGGCGGACCGGCGCCGGGCCGCCGTGCAGCCGCACCATCGTGGCGAAGAGCCGTCCGCCGGGGATCGAGACGCCGTGCGGAACGCCCACGAAGCCGACGCCGCCACCGGCGCGGGTCGACCTGATCGCCTGCGTCATCGCCTCGCCGGTGCCGACGCACTCGAGGACGGCGTCCGCCCCCACACCGTCGGTCAGGTCGTGGATGCGCGCGACGGCGTCGTCCCCCCGCTCGGGGACGACGTCGGTGGCGCCGAACTCGGTGGCCAGCTTCTGCCGTGGCTCGTGGCGGCTCATCGCGATGATCCGCTCGGCACCCATCCGGCGCGCCGAGAGCACGCCGAGCAGACCCACGGCGCCGTCGCCGACGACGGCCACGGTCATCCCCGGCCGCACACCGGCGGCCACCGCGGCGAACCACCCGGTGCCCATCACGTCGGAGAGGGTGAGCAGGCTCGGCAGCAGCTCGGGATCGGGGTCGTCGGGGGTGGCGACCAGCGTGCCGTCGGCGTGCGGAACCCGGAGCAGCTCGGCCTGGGCTCCGGTCATGCCGACCTTGTGCGCACACGCGCTCTGGTAGCCGGCCCGGCAGTGCGGACAGGTGTTGTCCGAGGCGATGAACGAGCCGATGACGAACTGGCCGGGCCGGACCGAGGAGACGCCGGGGCCGACCTCCTCGACCACGCCGCAGTACTCGTGCCCGATGGGCGTCGGCTCGGTGACCTCGTTGATGCCGCGGTAGGGCCACAGGTCCGATCCGCAGACGCAGGTGGCCGACAGCCGGACGATCGCGTCGGTCGGCTCGACGATCGCCGGATCGGGCAGCTGCTCGATGCGGACGTCGCCAGGGGCGTGCAGCACAGCTCCGCGCACGGTGCGGTTCCTCTCGGGTGCGGTTCCCGTGACCGGGAGACCGGCCACGACGACGACCCGGTCCGGGTCGGCCTGCTCGGTGTATCCGGGAGCGGCCGTGGTCTACCGCGCCGCCACGGCCGGGTCGGCCGGCCGGCTCAGCCGACCCGGTCCGCCCGCGCCCGCGCCGCCTCGTGGACCAGCCGCTCGAGCAGGTGCACCGGGATGTCGGCCCCCATGTCCACGACGAACCGCCGCATCGGCATCGACCCGACCATCTGCAGCATCTCCTCCTGCAGCCCGGGCCGCGGCTCCTCGCCGTCCGAGGGGCGTGCCAGCTCCTCCGCCAGCACCGGCCCGGCGACCGGGTGGGTGAACCACTCCGCCACCGGGGAGGCGAGGGTGAGCTCCCGGACGAGGTCGTCGCCGGCAAGGCTCACGACCGCCTCCGCGACGACGTCCACGGCGCTCGCGCCGACCTGGACGGTGTACTCCCCGGGCGCCACGACCCAGCCGTCCTCGCGGACGTCCCAGTACGCGAAGGCGCGGCGGTCGAGGCCGAGGCTCACCGTGCGCCGCTCCCCGGGCGCCAGCGCCACCTTGGTGAAGGCGCGCAGCTCGCGGGCCGGGCGGCGGACCGGCCCCGCCGTCGTGGCGACGTAGACCTGCACCACGTGCTTGCCGGCCCGGTCGCCGGTGTTGGCCACGGTCACCGAGACGGTCGCCGTGTCGCTCCCGGTGGCGACCACCCGGAGGTCCGTGGTGTCGAAGGCCGTGTAGCTCAGGCCGTGCCCGAAGGGATAGCGCACGGGTCGGCCGAGGGTGGTGAGGCCGCGATAGCCGACCATCACACCCTCCCCGTACCGGACGTGCCCCTGCTCCCCGGGGAAGTTGAGGAAGCTCGGGGTGTCCTCGAGACGGAGCGGAACCGTCTCCGCGAGGTGGCCCGACGGATTCGCGACCCCGTACAGCAGGTCCGCGACCGCGGCCCCGCCGCCCTGGCCGAGCAGGAAGCCCTCCAGCACCGCGTCGACCTCGTCGTGCCAACCCTCCAGCGAGACGACGCCACCGTTGGACAGGACGACGACGGTGCGCGGGCTGACCGCCGCCACGGCGCGGATCAGCTCGACCTGGGCGGCCGGCAGGTCGAGGGTCGCGCGGTCGAAGCCCTCCGACTCGTCGGCCGCCCCCAGCCCGGCGAACACGACGGTGACCTCGGCGTCCCGGGCGACGGCGACCGCCTCGTCGCGCAGCGCGGCGGCGTCGCCGGAACCGTCGGTGGGGAAGCCGGGCGCGAAGGCCACGTCCGCCCGGGACAGCGCACGGACCGCCTCGAGCGCGGTGTCCAGCCGGGTCGGGTTGACGTTGGAGCTGCCACCGCCCTGGTAGCGCGGCGTCCGGGCGAACTCCCCGACGAGGGCGACCCGCGCACCGGGTGCCAGGGGCAGCGCGCCCCGCTCGTTGCGCAGGAGGACCGCGCACTCGGCGGCGAGCTCCCGGGCCAGCGCGTGGTGTGCCTCGACGTCGAACCCGCCCGCCGGTTCAGCGACCAGCGCGGCGAGGGCCGCGACCCGGCGGGCGCTGGTGTCCACGACCGACTCGTCCAGCTCCCCGGACCGGACGGCCTCGACGACCCGCCGGTCCCCCGCTCCCCCGTCGCCGGGCATCTGCAGGTCCAGGCCCGCGGCGAGGGCGGCGGGCCGGTCGTCCACCGCGCCCCAGTCCGAGACGACGACGCCCTCGAAGCCCCACTGGTCGCGGAGCAGCTCGGTGAGCAGCCAGTGGTTCTCCGAGGCGAAGACCCCGTTGATGCGGTTGTAGGCGCACATGACCGTGGCCGGGCGGGCCTCGGTGACAACGCGCTCGAAGGCGGGCAGGTAGATCTCGCGGAGGGTGCGCTCGTCGACGTCGACGCTCACCTGCATCCGGTCGGTCTCCTGGTTGTTGGCGGCGAAGTGCTTGACCGACGCACCGACTCCCTGCGCCTGCTGCCCGCGGACGTGCGCCGCGGCCAGCACCCCGGTCAGCAACGGGTCCTCCGAGTAGTACTCGAAGTTGCGGCCGCCCAGCGGCGACCGCTTAATGTTCACTCCCGGGCCGAGGACGACGTGCACCCCCTGGGCACGCGCCTCGCGCCCGACGGCGGCGCCGACGCGCTCGGCCACGGCGGGGTCCCAGCTGGAGGCGACGGCGACCGCGGCGGGAAGCAGGTGGCCGGGAGGCTCTCCAGGAGACCGAGCTGGTCGAAATCAGCGGCCTGGCGACGCACCCCGTGCGGGCCGTCGGTGAGCACGACCGCCGGAACCGGTCCCACCGGCTTCGTGGTCCAGAAGTCCCGCCCCGAGAGCAGAGCCGCCTTGTCCTCGAGCGGAAGGGCGCCGAAGACCGGGTCACCCGGTCCGGCCGGGCTCCGGTCGGTCGGTTCTCCGGTGGGTACGGGCACGGAGTCTCCTCGGTCGGCATCGCGCTGGGCGGACGAGCGGGTGACCGGGTCCCCACGGGACCACGGGACGCCGGACGTCCGTCCGGTCATACCATCCGCGAACCGGCGGTCACCGACCAGCCGACCGGTCCGGGTGAACGGCACGTCCCGACGGTGGGCACGTCGTCGGGACGGTCGCCTCCGGGCGGCCGTCAGACCGACCAGCGCGGGAGGTCCTGCCCGGCGAACTCGCGCAACCGCTCGGCGTCGTCGGCGAACGCCGCGCGCAGCCGCCGCAGCAGCCGGTCGGGCAGCTCCGGCGGCGTCTCCACGGACTCGTTGCGCCGCTGCTCCAGGTCCGGCGACCAGTGGTCGTCGTCCACCCCCAGTTCGGCGTACAGCCGGCGCAGCGTCGTCCGGGGGGCGTCCGCGAGCTGCTCCCGGGCGACGACGGTGATGCGTCCGTCGAACGCGCCCGTGGCGAGGAACGGCGCCAGCCGCTCGAAGTACCGGCCCCGGGCGACGTACTGGCTGCCCGGGTCCAGCAGCGCCTCCCCCGGGTCCCGTGTCTCGGCGCCGTCGCGCCGGTGGTGCAGGTACTGGGACACGGCCCGCTCCACCGGGTCGCGGACGGCGTAGACCAGCCGGGCGTCGGGGATCAGCGCGGCCATGCGGGCGGCCACCTCGGGGTGCGAGGGCGAGGTGTACCCCGGTGACGCCTCGCCGCGCAGCGTGGCGGCCGGGTCGAAGTGACCGCAGTACCAGGGCACGCCCCGGTGCCAGTTGCCCCGCGCCCAGCCGACATCGGATCCGCAGCCGACATCGGATCCGCAGCCGTCGGCGCCTGCGGCATCGGCCGGTCCGAAGAAGAAGTTGAGCTCCTTCGGACGGGACATCGCGATCTCGGGGTGCGCGTCGAGGTAGTGGTGCAGAGAGGTTGTCCCGCACTTCATGGCCCCGATGACGACGAGGTTCGGCAGGGCTCCGGCCACGCCCCCACCCTCGCAGAGGCCGCTCGGACGGCGCCTCCTGGGAACCCGGCCGGATGTCCTCGACGCACCCGCTTGCCGGGGCCGGTTCCCGGGAAAGACCTGGCCATGGCGCAGGCTCGGGAGAGCACGGCCCCGACGGAGGTGGCCGTGGGCGGACGCGATCCCCAGGGGCACGACGCGACCTCGCCGCGGCGGATCCCCGCCCGGGGCTGGGGCCGCATCCTCCGGCGGGTCGGGCGGCACGTCCTCAGCGACCGCCTGATGGTGCTCGCCGCGGGCATCTCCTTCTTCGCCGTCCTGTCGATCGCCCCGGTGCTCGTGACCGCGCTGTCGGTGTACGGCGCGGTGAACACCCCGGACCAGGCGCTGGAGCAGATGTCCTCGGTGGTGCGGCTGCTGCCACCCGAGCTCGAGCCGCTCGTGGCCGACCAGCTGAGGACGATCACGGCGGCCTCGACCCAGGTGCTCACCTGGCGCGGCATCAGCGGCCTCGTCGTCGCCCTGTGGACGGCGACCACCGCCGCGACCTACCTCATCGACGCGCTGACGCTCGCCTACCACGAGACCGAGACCCGCGGGTTCCTGCGGCGCACCCGCCTGGCGCTCGCCTTCGTGCTCGGCGGCGCCCTGCTGCTGGGGGCGGTGCTGGTCGTCGCCGGTGTCGTCGCCCGGCTCCTGGACCGGGCGCCGGGCACGGTCCGAGCCGCGGCGCCCGTGCTGGTCTGGGTGCTCCTGGCGGCGCTCATGGCCCTGGTGCTCGACGTCCTCTACCGGTTCGCCCCCGACCGGAAGCAGGCCCGGTGGCGCTGGATCACCGTCGGTGCGACCGTCGCGACGGTCCTGTGGCTGGCCACGTCCGTCGCGCTGTTCGCCTACGTGCAGAGCCTGGGCTCCTACGAGTCCACCTACGGCTCGCTCGCCGGCGTGGCCATCAGCATGTTCTGGCTGTGGATCAGCGTCTTCCTGGTCATCGTCGGAGCGGCGGTGAACGCGGAGACCGAGCGCCAGACGGTGCGCGACTCGACGGTGGGCCCGGAGCGCCCGCTCGGCGAGCGGGGCGCCGTCGTGGCCGACAGCGCCCCGCCGTACCCGGGCGAGGGATGACCGGCGACCGGTTCCCGCCGGCTCACCCGGGCGCCCGCGCGACCAGCAGGTGGTGCGGGTGCACCCGGCCGCGGTCGAGGCGGCTCGCCCGGACGTCGCGCAGACCGGCGGCCACGAGCCAGCGCGCCCGTTCGTCGGGCGGGACGAAGGTGAACTCCCGGGACCCCGCGGTGATGCCCAGCACCCGGACCGACAGCGCCTCCTGGGCGGCGTTCCACCGCGCCTTCCATCGCGGCCGGGTGTCCATGTCCTTCACCACCAGGAGCCCGCCGGGGGCGAGCGCCGCGGCACAGGACGCCAGCAGGGCGCGCTGCCCGGCCTCGTCGAGGAGGTAGAGGACGTCGACGAGGACGACGGCGTCCCACGGACCGTCGGGGACCGAGCCCGGCTCGCCGACCGCGAACTCCAGCCGGCCGTCATCGGGCGGCAACGACGTCGCGGCGACGGCGATCTTGTCCGCGTCGATGTCGACCCCGCGCACCCGCAGCCCGGGCGACCGACGGGCGAGGTAGCCGCTGAACAGGCCGTGGCCGCAGCCGACCTCCAGGACGCGACCCGTGGACGGGAGCACCTCGACGACGGGCGGGAACGGGCAACTCAGCCAGCGCACCAGGACGTGCAGCCGGTCCCCCGGCGGCGCCGCCCGGTAGCTGCGCAGAGCCGCCCGTGCCGCCTCGTCCGGCCAGCGGCTCATCGCTCGCCCGGCAGGTCGGCGAAGGTCCCCAGCCGCCACCCCAGCCGCTCGACGAGCGCCCGGGTCGCGGGGGCGGTCAGCATGGCCAGCTCGTCGGGCCAGCGGTAGCCCCAGTCGAAGCGGGCCAGATCGGCGTCCCCCGCCTCACCCGGGTGGGTGTTGATCTCCGCCGTCGCGGCGCCCCCGTCGGTCAGCTGCTGCAGGGCGGCCGCGAACCTCGGGCCGTCCAGCGCCCCCGCCTCGTCCAGGCCGGCGTAGGCGTCGGTGGTCTGCAGCCCGGCCCCCGTGATCCGCCGGCGGAGCCGGCCGGCCAGCAGCCGCACCCCCGCTCCCAGGGGTCCACGCCGCCGGCTGCCGGGAAGTCGCACGCACCGGATCCCGGCTTCCGATGCCAGCTGCACCACGACGGCGGCCACCGCGGGCCACAGATGAGTGTGCTGGTGGGTGTCCAGGTGGGTGACGGGCACCCCGATGCCCCGGACCCGCTGCAGCTGCGCCCGGAACTCGCGGGCGACGTCGTCGGGGTCGATCCGTCCGGCCGCCCCGCGGGCGACCACGGTGCGGTACGAGAGGGGGAACCGGCCCTCCCGGTCGACGAGGGTGGGCACCTCACGCGCCGACAGGAGCGGGCGGTCCTCCCCCACGATGGCCAGGTGGGCACCGAGGCCCAGGTCGCCGGCCTCCCGCACCGCCGTGGCGGCCTGCTCGAACGCCGTCCCGACGGCGAGCACCGACGTCGACGTGACGACGCCGTCGGCGTGCGCCCGCCGGACCGCGCGGCACACCCCCGGCGTCAGGCCCATGTCGTCGGCATTCACCACGAGCAGGCGGCTCACCGGGCGGTGGGGGTGAGCCGGGCCAGCTCGGCCCGCAGCTGCCGCATCTCCCTCAGCATCCGGCGGATGACGGCCAGCGAGGAGAGGGTGGACACCCCGCGGGAACGGGGGAAGTAGTCCACGCCGATCTGCACGATGTGGAAGCCCAGCTTCTGGGCCCGGATGACCAGCTCGGCGTCGATGAACGATCCTTCGCTGACCGGTCGGGCGGCGTCGAGCACGTGCCGGCGCACCAGCTTGAAGGCGAAGTTGATGTCGCGCACCCGGGTGCCGAACGCCAGTCTCACCAGCGTGTTGTAGGCGAAGGAGTAGACGGCACGACGCGGTCCCTCACCCGTGCGGTCGAACCGGTAGGCGCTGACCATGTCGGCCTCGTAGTGACGCAGCACTCGCAGCGCCCGGCCCAGCTCGAGCATCTCGAACGGCAGGTCCGCGTCGGTGTAGAGGACGACGTCGCCGCGCACCGACGCGAACCCGGTCTTGATGCTCCCGCCCAGCCCCCGGTTGACCGGGTGGTGGACCACGCGGATGCGGGGATCGGCCGCGGCGAGGGCATCGGCGATCTCCGGGGTCCGGTCGGTCGAGCAGTCGTCGACGATGAGGATCTCGTACGCGGCGATCTCCCCGAGGTCGACCAGCCGCTGGCACTCGTCCTCGGCGGCGCGCACGGCGCGCTCGACGTAGTCCTCCTCGTTCCACATGGGGAAGAAGACCGAGAGCAGCTCCACCTTGGCGGACGCGTTCACGAGACCTCCACGCCGTTCACGTACGAGAGTGCAGCGATGCACAAGCCGACGGTCAGCGCCGCGAGGACCACCGGAGCCAGCCAGCGCGGGCGTCGGTCGTCGGTGAGCACCACCGCGGCCGCGGCCAGGACCGGGTAGGCGGCCAGGACGTACCGCCCGGTGCCCATGAAGTCCTTGGTGCCGATGATGGGGATCGCCAGCGAGACCACCGTATAGGCGGCGTAGCCCCAGCCGAACCGCCGCCAGACCGTGCGTACCAGCAGGACGGCGGCCAGGCACGCCAGCGCCTGGGGCACCACCAGGACGATGTCGTCCCAGTTCCGGTAGTACAGGGCTCCGAAGAACGGCACCTTGAACCAGGTGCGCGGTCCGCCGCCCTGGTCCCAGCCCGGCGCGCCCTGCACGGTGGCGAACGCCAGCGGATCGCCGAACCGGACGCCGAGGTAGACCATCCACGCGACCAGGCCACCGACGGACACGAGGACCGCCGCGTGCCGCCAGCGCAGCAATCCCACGGCCCCGACCAGCTCCCGCCACGACACGGGCCCGGCCCGCTCGCCCGCAGCGGCGTCGGCCGGTCCTCCTGTGGGAGGACCCGGCGCCGCCGTCCCGCCGACGCGCACCTCCGTGTCCCGGCGCGCGGCGCGGTCCTGGGCCGTGAGCTCCACGGCGCGGACGACCAGGGCCACGGCCACGGCGATCCCCACCGGCCGCCCCGCGGTCGCCAGGACGCCGGTCAGTCCGGCGAGCGCGTAGTGCCGCCGTTCCAGCAGGGCGAACGACCCCAGGGCGGTGAGCAGGAACGACGCGTCGCCGTAGCCGCTGCCGTAGAGGAAGAAGCTGTACGGGTAGACGAGCAGCAGGGCCACCGCGACGCATGCGGTGCGTGGCCGCACCCGCGAGCGCACCCAGTCGGCGAACAGCACGACCACCCCCGCCGCGCACACCAGGGTGACCAGGCCGGCGGCCGTGGAGACGTCGCCGCCGAGGAGCGCACCGACCACGCTGACCAGAAGGGGATAGGTGGGGAAGAAGGCGATCGAGGACTGCTGGCCCGGCGTGTAGCTGTAGCCGCCCTCGGCGATGCGGTGGTACCAGCCGGAGTCGCCCTGGAACCACGCGTCCAGCCAGCCGGGACCGTCCAGGTACTCGTGACCAGGGGTCGGGCCCACCGTCCGGTACGTGGCCCAGGCGAGCAGCGACATGAGCACGGTCGCCACGACGAAGGCGCCGAGCGCGTAGAGGGGCAGCCGCCGGACGACATGCGCCAGCCGCGCGCCCAGCGGCTGGGTCACGTAGGGCAATCTATGTCGGCGGGGGTACCGAGTACAGCGAGACTCGCGAGGGCGCGCGGGAAACGCGTGGGACCACCCGCTCGGTCCGTCGTGGGAGCCCCCCGCCCGGCCGCGCCCTGGAACCGCGCCGAGGAGGAACGAGGTCGCCGTGCTGCTGGCCGTGCTCGCCGTCGCTGGAGCGGCGCTCTGCTACGGCGCGTCGGCCGTCTTCCAGGCCGCCGCGGTCGCCCGGTCCGCCCGTACCGATCTGACGGGGCTGCTCGGCGGGCTGGCTCGCGATCCGCGCTACCTGTGCGGTCTTCTGCTGGTGGCCGCGGGCTTCCTGCTGTCCGTGGTCGCCATCCGCGCGCTGCCGCTGTTCGTGGTGCAGTCCGCGCGCGCCTCGAGCCTTGGTGTCACCGCCGTCCTGGCCGCGTTCGTACTGGGCACCCGGCTCCGTCCCCGCGAGAGGATCGCCCTGGTCGGGGTCGCGGTCGGGCTCGTCGCGGTGGCGCTCGCGGCGGCGCCTCAGGGGCCCGCGGATGTCCCCGG
The DNA here is from genome assembly GCF_042682525.1 of Blastococcus deserti. Classification (NCBI taxonomy): domain Bacteria; kingdom Bacillati; phylum Actinomycetota; class Actinomycetes; order Geodermatophilales; family Geodermatophilaceae; genus Blastococcus; species Blastococcus deserti. Next base: position 172,088 of record NZ_JBHUHP010000004.1, on the reverse strand, counting down.
CGTCGTCCGGTGGGCCGCGCTGGCCGCCGCCCTCGGGCTGGCCGCGCTCACCGTGGTGGCGGCCCGTACCCGCCCGTCGGCTCGCACGGCTGCGGTCGTGGCGGCCCTGGCCGGCAGCTGCTTCGGGCTCCTGGCGCTGAGCGCCCGTGTCCTGGGCCCGACCGCGCTCCCCGGTGTGCTCACCGACCCCAGCGCCTACGCCGTCGCGGTGACCAGCGCGGCCGGCCTGGTCGCCGGTGCCCTGGCCCTGCAACGGGGCACCGTCGTCGCGGTGACGACCACGATGGTCGCCACCGAGGCCGCGCTGGGGTCGCTGCTGGGCCTGGCGGTGGGTGACCGACCGGCCGACGGGATGGCAGGGGCGGCCGCGGCGGGCTTCGCCGTCACGGTCTGCAGCGCCCTCCTGCTCGCCCGCTTCGGCGCCCCCGAGGCGGTCACCGGCGCCGCCGCGGACCCCGGTCGGGGTTCGGCGGCCGTCGCGGGACCCGACCGCTGAACCGCGGCCCGACACCCGGCCGCGCCGTCATCGGTGCGGGACCCGGCCGCCCTGCCGACCGGCGCGCCCGCGGCGACACGCCCGGGCGTATTCCGTACGTCTCAGATCCGCACGAACGGGTAGCGGTGGCTGAGCGGAACGTGACCGCGCCAGCGGGGGGCTAGTCGATTGGCAAGGAGACCACGTGCTTTCCGACCGATCCCGTCCCGTGATCGAGGCGACGTTGCCCGTCGTCGCGGACAACATCGAGGAGATCGCCACCCGTTTCTACGACCACCTGTTCGGCGAGCATCCACAGTTGCTCGACGGCGTCTTCAACCGCGGCAACCAGGCCGAGAAGACCCAGCAGATGGCGCTGGCCGGGTCGGTCGCCGTCTTCGCGAACTCCCTGGTGAAGGTGCCCGAGCAGCTGCCCGATCACCTGCTCTCGCGCATCGCGCACAAGCACGCCTCGCTGGGGATCACCCCGGCCCAGTACGACGTCGTCCACGACCACCTGTTCTGGGCCATCGTCGACGTGCTCGGCGACGCCGTCACACCGGAGGTCGCGGCGGCCTGGGACGAGGTGTACTGGTTGATGGCGTACGCGCTGATCAACCAGGAGCGCGGTCTCTACAGCGCCCGGGGCGTGCGGCCGGAGACGGTGTGGCGGGAGTGGGAGGTCGCCGAGAAGGTCCAGGAGACCGAGGACGTCGTCACGTTCCGGATGCGGAAGATCGACGACCGCCTGGTCAAGACGTCGCTGCCGGGCCAGTACGTGACCGTGCAGGTGCCGATGCCCGACGGCGTCCGCCAACCCCGGCAGTACAGCCTGACCAGGGCCGACGACGGCGAGCACCGCCACTTCTCCGTCAAGCGCGTGCGGGGCGGCGGCAAGCCGGACGGCGAGGTGTCCAACCGCCTCGCCGACTCCGTGCAGGTGGGCGACCGGCTGACCATGTCGCTGCCGTTCGGCGACGTCGTCCTCGACGACTCCCGCCCGGCCGTGTTCGCCAGCGCCGGCATCGGCATCACCCCGATGGCCGGCATGCTCTCCCACCTGGCGGCCGCCAGGTCACACCTGCCCATCACCCTGCTGCACGCCGACGTAGACGAGGCGTCCTTCGCCCTGCGCCACCAGGTGCTCGAGGACATCCGCTACCTGCCCGGTGCGTCGGCGCACGTGTGGTTCGAGCGCGGGGGGAAGCACGGGGGAACCAGCACGATGGGCGCCGAGGTGCACGCGGGACTGATGGATCTCGACGACGTCAAGCTGCCCCACGACGCCGGCTACTACCTCTGCGGTCCGCTGCCCTTCATGCAAGCAGTCCGGAGCGCCCTCATCGAGCGCGGCGTGCCCGCGCGCGACATCCAGTACGAGGTCTTCGGGCCCGATCTGTGGCAGGCCGACCTGGCGACGGAGGAGACCCCCGGCGCCTCCGACCGCGGCGCGCTCCAGCCCGGCTGACCACCCGTTCCGGTTCCTCCCCGGCCGACGGCGAGGACGACCGCCGGCCGGCCCGGCCGCATGCACCTCAGGAAGGAGGCGTCGCGTGGACATCCCCGCGATGCGGGCGAACTTCGCCAAAGCCGCAGCCACCGGGGACGAGGCCCCGCTGTACTTCTACTCCCACCTCTTCCTCAGCCATCCCGAGACCCGCCAGCTGTTCCCGGTCTCGATGGCCCACCAGCGCGACCGGCTGTTCGCCGCCCTGGGCGACGTGATGGCCCGGGTCGACGACCTCGACGCGCTGGTGCCGATCCTCCAGCAGCTGGGCCGCGACCACCGGAAGTTCGGCACCGTCGCGGCGCACTACCCGGCCGTCGGGGCGAGCCTCCTGGCGACGCTCGAGCACTTCGACGACGAGTGGAACCCCGAGCTGGCCAAGAGCTGGTCGGAGGCCTACGACGTCGTCGCCACCGTCATGATCGACGCGGCCGACGAGGCGGCGGAGCAGCCGGCCTGGTGGGATGCCGACGTCGTCGGCCACGAGCGGCGCACCCTGGACGTCGCCGTCCTGCAGGTCCGCCCGCGCACCCGGTACGACTACCTGCCCGGTCAGTCGGTCTCGCTCGAGACCGAACTGCGGCCGCGGTTGTGGCGCTACTACTCCCCCGCCAACGCGCCGCGGCCCGACGGGCTCCTGGAGATCCACGTCAAGGCCCGCGACGGCGGCCCGGTCAGCTCCGCGCTCGTCCGCCGGGTCGGAGTCGGGGACGTGCTCCGGCTGGGGCCGCCCCTGGGCCACATGGCGCTCGACGCGGAGTCGGACCGCGACCTCCTGCTGGTCGCCGGGGGCATGGGCCTGGCGCCGCTCAAGGCCATCGTCGACCAGATCGCGCGAAAGGGCCCGGCCCGGCGGGTCGACCTCTTCGTCGGCTTCCGCACCGAGGACCAGATCTACGACCGCGGCGACCTGCGGCGGCTCGAGCAGGAGAACCCCTGGCTCACCGTCACCTACGCGGTCTCGGAGGACAAGATCTCCGACCTGGAGCACGGCGAGGTGGGTGACGTGGTCCTGCGCCACGGTCCGTGGCTCAGCCGGGAGGTCTTCGTCGCGGGACCGGGCCCGATGGTGGACGACACGGTCAGCCGGCTGCTGCAGCACGGCGTACCGCGACAACGGGTGTCCAGCGAGGTCTTCGCCCCCAGCCGACCGGGGCCCAGTCTTGACGGAGAGGTGACGGAATGAGCAGCGCACAGAACGGGACCGGGAGCGCTCCCCGGCCGATCACGCCGGCCGACCTGCACAGCCTGCGGTTTCCCCGTGCCTCCATGCTGCATCCCGGTTACGTCGACACCGAGGTGGATCGGGTGATGCACCGCCTGGCCGAGGAACTGGCGCGGCACATCGCCGAGAAGGCGGAGCTGCGCGACCGGGTGCGGGCGTTGCAGGCGCAGGTGGAGGACGCGGCGGCGCAGGCTCCCCCGAGCGAGCAGGCCGTCCGGATCCTCGCCAGCGCCCAGCTGACCGCCGACAACTACGTCGCCGAGGCCGAGGAGTTCAGCCGGCAGGTCACCAGCGAGGCCCGGGCCGAGTACGAGGCGGCGGTGCGCCAGGCACGCGAGAACGCGGGCGCCATCATCGCGGCGGCCCAGGAGGCCGCGGCGAGGATCTCCGCCGGGACTCCGGCCGGGGCCGACGCACCCGCCCGCAGCGTGGAGGAGCTGCAGGAGCAGGTCGCGTACCTCAAGGCCTTCGGCCAGGCCTGCCGGACGCAGCTGCGCTCCTACCTCGAGGCGCTGCTCAGCGACGTCGAGACCGAATGGGGCCGGGCCGATCCGGCCGCGCTGCCGCAGGAGCCGCCGCGGCCACCGGCCCAGCGCTCCGGCCGCGACGGTGGCCCCGGATCGGCGACGACGTTCACCGGGAACACCGTCGCCGAGGCGCCGCCCGACGACGAGGCGCAGGAGGGACTGCCGGCGACGGCGGGCTCCCGGTCCGGGTCGTAGTCGCGTCGTCGACGGGCGGCAGGTCCGGCTCGGCCCCGTCACGGGCCGGGTCCTGCCGGCGCGGTGTCGTCACGCCTGGCCGCGCCGCGGCGGCGCGGTGCTCCCCCGCACGACGAGTTCCACCGGATGGCACGCGGGAGACGCGGGGTCCGCCCCTCGGACGAGGGCGCGCACCAGCGACCCCACCGCCCGGCCACGCTCCCGCAGGGGCTGCGCGACCGTGGTCAGCGGCGGGTCCGCGACCCGGGCCGCCGGCGAGTCGTCGAACCCTACGACGGACAGCTCCTCGGGCACGCGCAGCCCTGCGGTGCGGGCGGCCCACAGGACACCGAGGGCGAGCTGGTCGCTGCACGCGAAGACGGCCGTGGGGGCGTCCGGCCCGGTGAGCAGGCTCGCGATCGCCCGGGCCGCTGCGTCCGGCTGATGGGCGGTGCACTCGACGACCGGCACGTCCGCCCAGTCCAGGCCCGCTCCCCGGACCGCGGCGGCGGCACCGGCGAGCCGCCGGCGCATGACCGCGTAGGTGGCCTCGGCCTGACGGCGCAGATCGGCTCTGCCCTCCCGGCCGCCCGCCTGGAGCGGCATGGCGAGGACAGCGAGCCGGCGGTGACCGAGGTCCAGCAGGTGGCGGACGGCCGCCTCGGCGCCGGCGACGTCGTCGATGCCCACCATCGGCACGTCCGGCAGCGAGGGCTGGTCGAGGACGACGACAGGCCGGCCGCGGGCCTGGGCGGCGGACACAGCGGGGTGGCCGTCGGGCAGGGAGAGGATCACCCAGGCGTCGACAGCGGCGTCCCGGATCGGCTGGAGCGTGCCGCCGTCGGCCCGACCGGCGTGCAGCAACAGCCCCAGGCCGTCGCGGTGCAGCTCGCGCGCCAGGCCGTCGAGGAGGAGCACGGTCGTCGGGTCCGAGAACGCGTGGGACAGCCCCTCGTCGACGAGCACGCCGACGGCGCCGACCCGCCCCCGGCGCAGACCGGCGGCCATGGGATCGGGCCCGGGGAAGCCGAGCTCCTCCGCGCGGGCGAGGATCCGCGCCCGCAGCGCCGGGGAGAGCTGGTCGGGCCGGTTGTACGCGTTGGACACGGTCGCCCGAGACACCCCGAGATCCCGCGCGAGTGTGAGCAGGGTCAAACGAGCGATCGGCGGTTCGAGCGGTTCGTTCTTCGACACCTGCACCTCGCGGACGTACGCTGGGTTCTGTACCGATTCAGAGACTAACGCGGGCGTCCTTCCGAGGCCCCGGGGTACCACCCCGGCGGACGCCCTCCACATCGGAAAGGCAGACTGCCGTGCTCCGCTCCCTCCCCGCGGTCCCGACCGGTGGCACCGCGGCACCGAACGACCCGCGTGGCCGGATCCGCGCGCTCGTGCTTCCGTTCCTGGCCCTGGGCCTCCTCGCCTGGCTGGCCGACGGCACGGCCGGGCTCGTCCTCGTCCTGGCGATGACCGTTCTCGTCGCTGCCGCACTCATGCGCCCCACCGCCCGTCCGGGTCCGGACGCTCCCGTCGTCGCGACGCCCACCGACCGGTCGAGCGACGTCGACACCCTCGCGCCGGAGGACGTGTCCGAGCGCCTCCGCCGGTTGCACGACGCCCACGTCGAGCAGGTGAACATGGCCGTGGCCGAGGAGCGCTACGACCTCGTGCAGGAGCTGTCCGACAGCTACATGGACGAGGCCCTGAGCCTGATCACCGCCGGGGAGCGCCCGCTCTCCATCCGCTGACCGCCATGTCCGGGCCCGTCCGGGAGGAGCACCGATGAGACCCCGCCACCGGCGCGAGTCGGCGCTGCAACGCGAGCTCCTGGCGTTCCTCCGGCCGCCGGTGCCCCGGCTGGCGGCACAGGTCAGCGAGCAGGCGCGCCCGAGGCTGGCGGAGATCGGCCGCAGCCATGCGCACCGGCCCGCGGCCGAGGTCCTGGTGGCCCTCGAGGCTGCCGTGCGCTCTGTGGGCGGCGAGCCGGACCGGGTCGCGCTCACGGAGTTCGCCGAGCAGATCGAGGCCGGCGAGAACCCCTTCGCCTGAGCCGAAGCGCCGTCCGCGCGCCCGCGGGGCCCTCCGCCCTCACCGACCGACGAGCGTCGCCTCGAAGTCGTAGCGCGAGGCCCGGTACAGGTGACGCCCCAGCTCCACAGGAGTGCCGTGGTCGTCGAAAGCGGTCCGCTGCATGGTGAGCAGCGCCGCACGGGGCGGCTCCTCGAGCAACCGCGCCTCCTCCGCGCGGGCCAGCCGGGCACCGATCCGCTGGTGCGCGACGCGCAGGTGCACTCCCCGGCTGCGCAGGAACTGGTAGAGCCCACGCTCGGCGAGTTCGTCGACGGACGGGTCGAACCGGCCGGGCAGGTGGTTGGTCATCAGGGCGAGCGGCTCGCCGTGTGACCGTCGCAGACGGCGGAGCACCACCACCTCGTCCCCCTCCGCCAGGTCGAGCTCCTCGGCGATGTCCGCGGACGCCGGAACGCGCTCCATCGACAGCACCTCGGTCGTCGGCGCCTCCCCGGCCTGCACCAGGTCGTCGTAGAGACTGGTGAGCTCCACCGACCGGCGGACGTGGGGCTGGATCACCTGCGTGCCCACTCCGCGCTTGCGCACCAGCAGGCCCTTGTCGACGAGCTCCTGCACGGCACGCCGCACCGTCGGCCGGGACAACCCGTAGCGCTGAGCCAGCAGGACCTCGTTCTCCAGCTTGGAGCCGGCCGGCAGGGAACCTCCGGCGATGGCGCTCTCGATCGCCTGCGCGAGCTGGAAGTACAGCGGCGTGGGGCTGGACCGGTCGATGTCGTACCTCAGCACGGATCCCACTGATACCTCCTCCGGAGCGCGAACCAGGGGTTCGACCGCCGGCTCGAGCACCCCAGGTTTGCATGATCGCAGACCGTGGGCCGTCGAGCACTCCTCACATGGGGGGTACCCGTCAACCGTACCTACCTATGCGCTTATGTCAGGACAAAGTGTTGACACGTCCCTGTGCTGTGGAGCACAGTCTGGGACACGCGGCGCAGGCCGGGGCCGCCCACACGACGTGGTGGAAGGACGGTGGTCGACCGTGGAGGACGCCCTCGAGGTGGTGGCCCTCGGCCGCAGCGGGGTGGACATCTACCCGCAGCAGGTCGGCGTGGGTCTGGAGGACGTGGACACCTTCGGCAAGTTCCTGGGCGGGAGTGCCGCCAACGTCGCGGTCGCGGCCGCGCGGCTGGGGCACTCGGTCGCGCTGATCACGGGGGTCGGTGACGACCCCTTCGGCCGGTTCGTCCGCCGGGCGCTGCGCGACCTCGGCGTCGACGACCGGCACGTCGTCGTGGACCCGGAGCATCCGACGCCGGTCACCTTCTGCGAGATCTTCCCGCCGGACGACTTCCCGCTGTACTTCTACCGGCGCCCCACCGCCCCGGACCTCCAGATCCGCCCGGAGGACCTCAATCTGACGGCGGTGCGGAACGCGCAGCTGTTCTGGACCACCGTGACCGGGTTGTCGGAGGAGCCGAGCCGCTCGGCGCACCACGCCGCCTGGGCGGCCCGGGGTCGCCGCCGGCACACGGTGCTGGACCTGGACTACCGGCCGATGTTCTGGGCCTCGCGGGCGGAGGCCGCAGCGGCGGTGCGGGCGGCGCTGCCCCACGTCACCGTCGCGGTCGGCAACCGGGAGGAGTGCGAGGTCGCCGTCGGCGAGACCGACCCGGACCGGGCTGCCGACGCGCTGCTGGACGCGGGAGTCGAACTCGCTGTCGTGAAGCAGGGCCCCCGGGGGGTGCTCGGGAAGACGCGCACCGAGCGCGTGGAGGTGCCACCGACCCCCGTCGACGTGGTCAACGGACTTGGCGCCGGGGACGCGTTCGGGGGTTCCCTCTGCCACGGCCTGCTCACCGGGCTGCCGCTGGAGCAGATCCTCCGCAACGCCAACGCGGCGGGTGCGATCGTCGCCTCCCGGCTCGAGTGCTCGACCGCGATGCCCACCGCCGCCGAGATCGAGGCCCAGCTCTCCGCCGCCGACAGCCGGCCGGCGGCCCCACGTCTGGAGGGATCCCGTGCCTGAAGCCGCTGCCGACACCGTCGTGCTCCAGGCGCCGCGATGCGCCGGCTACCCCGAGATCACCGAACTGCGCAGCCGCGACCCGCACGCGATCGGACGGGCGCTGGCCGCGCGCCGGCGACGCCCCTCCTTCCTGCCGGCCGACGGGCGGCTGATGCTGATCGCTGCCGACCACCCGGCGCGCGGCGCCCTCGCCGCCCAGGGCCGACCGACTGCCATGGCCAGCCGGACCGAGATGCTGGACCGCCTGCGGACGGCGCTGGCCCGGCCGGGCGTGGACGGCCTGCTAGCCACCGCCGACATCGCCGAGGACCTGCTGCTGCTCGGCGCGCTCGAGGACAAGGTGGTCGTGGCGTCGATGAACCGGGGCGGGCTCGCCGGCTCCGCCTTCGAGCTCGACGACCGCATGACCGGCTACGACGTCGCTGGTGTGGTCGAGGCGCGCTTCGACGCCGCGAAGATGCTCAACCGCATCGACCTGGACGACCCGGGCACCGTGGCGATGCTCGAGACCTCGGGGCGGGCGATCACCGAGCTGGCCCGCGCCGGCGTCGTCGCCATGCTCGAGCCCTTCATGTCCCGCCGGGTGGACGGGGCGGTCGTGAACGATCTGAGCCCCGACGGGGTCATCAAGTCCGTGCACATCGCACAGGGGCTGGGTGCGACGTCGGCGTTCACCTGGCTGAAGCTGCCCGTCGTCGCGGAGATGGAGCGCGTCATGGACGCCACCACCCTGCCGACCCTGCTGCTCGGCGGGGACCCGACGGACAGCCCCGAGGAGACCTACGACAGCTGGTCGGCCGCGCTGGCGCTCCCTGCCGTGCGCGGACTCGTCGTCGGCCGGACCCTGCTCTACCCGCCCGACGACGACGTCGCCGCCGCCGTCGACACCGCGGTCTCCCTCGTCCACTGAAGTCGGCCCCGTCCCGGGTCCCGCCGCGAGCCTGCGCGGGACGGGGAGGACCGGGTCCTTACCCGAGGAGCAGCTGATGACCGCGACCACCGAGTCGCTGCACCTGCCCGCCGGCACGGCCGCCGTCGGCGCGTACGAGCTCGAGGTCACCCCCGAGTCGGCCGGCTGGGCCTACTCCGGCCTCCGCGTGCTCGACCTGGCCGCGGGCGGCTCGCACAACTTCGACACCGGCCCCGACGAGGTCGTGGTCGTCCCGCTGGAAGGCGGCCTGCGCGTGACGTGCGAGGGCCAGGAGATCACCCTCACGGGCCGGAGCGGCGTCTTCGCCGGCCCCACCGACTTCCTGTACCTCCCGCTCGGGACCACCGCGACGCTGCACAGCACCGGCGGCGGCCGCTTCGCCCTCTGCAGCGCCCGCGCCCGCCGGCGGCTGCCGGTCCGCTACGGCCCGGCCGCCGGTGTCCCGGTGGAGCTGCGGGGGGCCGGTCGGTGCAGCCGCCAGGTGAACAACTTCGCCACGGCGGGCGTCTTCGAGGCCGACTCCCTCATCGCCTGCGAGGTCGTCACGCCCGGCGGCAACTGGTCCTCCTATCCGCCGCACAAGCACGACGAGACGTCCGACGTGGAGAGCGAGCTGGAGGAGATCTACTACTTCGAGGTCTCCCCCGGGCCCCAGGGGCAGCCCGGCTTCGCCTACCAGCGGGTCTACGGCACGCCCGAACGGCCGATCGACGTGCTGGCCGAGGTGCGCGACCGCGACGTCGTCCTCATCCCCCACGGCTGGCACGGCCCCTCGATCGCCTCGCCGGGACACGACCTCTACTACCTCAACGTGATGGCCGGGCCCGGCGAGGAACGCGCCTGGCGCATCGTCGACGACCCGGCGCACGCCTGGATCCGCGGGACGTGGGAGTCCCAGGACGTCGACCCGCGGCTGCCCCTCCACTCCCCTCCCGCCAGCTCGCAGAACGGAGCCTCGCGACCGTGAGCCAGACCCTTCCCCCGCCGGCGGCGCCCGAGACGGTGCGGCTGACCGTCGCGCAGGCCGTCGTCCGGTTCCTCGCCCGCCAGTACACCGAGCGCGACGGGCATCGTCAGCGGCTGTTCGCCGGCTGCCTGGGCATCTTCGGCCACGGCAACGTCGCCGGCCTGGGCCAGGCGCTGCTGCAGGCCGAGGTCGACGAGCCCGGCGCCCTGCCGTACGTGCTCGGCCGCAACGAGCAGGCGATGGTGCACACCGCGACCGGGTACGCGCGAGCCAAGGACCGCCTGCAGACGTGGGCCGTCTCGACGAGCGTCGGGCCCGGGGCCACCAACATGGTCACCGGCGCGGCCCTCGCCACGATCAACCGGCTCCCGGTGCTGCTCCTGCCGGCCGACACGTTCGCGACCCGGTCCGCCGGCCCGCTGCTGCAGGAACTCGAGCGGCCCGACAGCGGCGACGTCTCCGTGAACGACGCCTTCCGCCCGGTGTCGCGCTACTTCGACCGGGTGTGGCGCCCCGAGCAGCTGCCCGGCGCGCTGCTCGGCGGGATGCGCGTGCTCACCGACCCGGCCGAGACCGGCGCGGTGACCCTGTGCTTCCCGCAGGACGTGCAGGCCGAGGCCTTCGACTGGCCGGTCGACCTGTTCGCCGAGCGGACCTGGCACGTCGGCCGGCCGCTGCCGGAGCCGGCCGCGCTGGCCCGGGCGCTGGAGGTCATCCGCTCCGCGCGGCGCCCGCTGATCGTGGCCGGCGGCGGGGTCATCTACTCCGACGCCACCGAGGCCCTCGACGCGTTCGCCGCCGCCACCGGCATCCCGGTCGCCCAGACCCAGGCCGGCAAGGGCGCGCTGCCCTTCGACCACCCGCAGTCGGTCGGCGCGATCGGCTCGACCGGCACCACGGCGGCCAACGCGCTGGCCCGCGAGGCCGACGTCGTCATCGGCATCGGCACCCGCTACCAGGACTTCACCACCGCCTCGCGCACGGCGTTCAGCGCCCGAGGGGTGCGGTTCGTCAACGTCAACGTCGCCTCGATGGACGCCGCCAAGCACGCCGGCGTCATGGTGCAGGCCGACGCCCGCGAGACGCTGACCGCGCTGGCGGGGGCGCTCGCCGGCTGGTCGGTGGACGACGCCTACCGCGCCCGCACGGCGGAGCTCTCCGCCGCATGGGAGGCCACGGTGGACGCGGCCTACCACCCGGAGGTGCCGAGCGCGGGCGAGGGCGGGCGGCTCACCCAGAACGAGGTGATCGGGCTGGTCAACGAGGTGTCCGGGCCGCGCGACGTCGTCGTCTGCGCCGCGGGCTCGATGCCGGGTGACCTGCACAAGATGTGGCGGGTCCGCGACCGGAAGGGCTACCACGTCGAGTACGGCTACTCCTGCATGGGCTACGAGATCCCCGGTGGGATCGGGATCCGCATGGCCGCCCCGGACCGGGACGTCTTCGTCATGGTCGGCGACGGCGGCTACCTGATGATGCCGACCGAGCTGGTGACCGCCGTCCAGGAGGGCGTGAAGATCGTCGTCGTCCTGGTCCAGAACCACGGATTCGCCTCGATCGGTGCGCTGTCGGAGTCGCTGGGCTCCCAGCGCTTCGGTACCCGCTACCGGTTCCGGTCCTCCTCCGGCCGGCTGGACGGGGACGTGCTGCCGGTCGACCTGGCCGCCAACGCGGCCAGCCTGGGCGTCGACGTCCTCGTCGCCCAGGACGGCCCCAGCTTCGAGGCCGCCCTGCGCAAGGCCAAGGCCTCCGACCGGACGACGGTCGTGCACGTGGAGACCGACCCGCTGGTCGACGCGCCGTCCAGCGAGTCCTGGTGGGACGTCCCGGTCAGCGAGGTGTCCACGCTCGAGAGCACCCAGAGTGCCCGCGCCGTCTACGAGGACTGGAAGGCCCGCCAGCACACCTACCTGGCGCCGTCCGAGACCGGCGTCCTGCAGTGACAACCCGTCCGCCCACCTCCGGAAGAGAGACACGATGACCGCACAGGACCCCGCGGCCGCCACGCATGACAGCCGCCTGCCGGGCCGCGCCCGTATCCGGGTGGGGTCGGCCCCCGACTCGTGGGGCGTCTGGTTCCCCGACGACCCCGAGCAGGTGCCGTGGCAGCGCTTCCTCGACGAGGTCAGCGCCTGCGGCTACGAGTGGATCGAGCTGGGGCCCTACGGCTACCTGCCCACGGACCCGGCGCAGCTGTCCGACGAGCTCGCCGCCCGCAACCTCAAGGTGTCGGCCGGCACGGTGTTCGAGCACCTGCACCGGCCGGACTCCTGGGACGCGGTGTGGAGCCAGGTCAGCGACGTCGCCGCGCTGACCAAGGCGATGGGCGGCACGCACGTCGTCGTCATCCCGGACACCTTCCGCGACCAGAAGACCGGCGCCGACATCGAGTCCCGCAACCTCACCCCCGAGGCCTGGAAGGCCAAGACCACCGGTGTGGAGCGCCTGGGCAAGGCGATCCAGGAGGAGTACGGCCTGTCGATCGCCTTCCACCCGCATGCGGAGACCCACGTCGGCTGGCAGCGCGACATCGAGCAGTTCCTCGCCGACACCGACCCGCAGTACGTGCCGCTGTGCCTGGACACCGGCCACGTCAGCTACTACCGCGGCGACAACCTCGACCTGATCCGCCGCTACCCCGACCGGATCGGCTATCTGCACCTCAAGCAGGTGGACCCCGCGGTGATCGACGAGGTGCTGGAGAAGGACATCGTCTGGCCCGAGGCCGTGCGCAGGGGCGCGATGGTCGAGCCGCCCAACGGCGTGCCCGCGTACCCGCCGCTGCTGCAGGCCATCGAGGAGCTGGGGCTCGACGTCTTCGCGATCGTCGAGCACGACATGTACCCGTGCCCGCCCGACATGCCGTTCCCCATCGCCCAGCGCACCCACCGCTACATCGCCGGCTGCGGGTTCCCCTCCCTGGAGATCGGCCGCCCGAAGACCCCGGCCACCGGATCGGAGGCCCAGGCGTGACCACCGCCGAGACCCGCGCCGGGGCGCTCCCCGAGCTGGCCGACGTCCCGGCGCGGGACCTGCGGGTCGCCGTCCTGGGCGTCGGGATGATGGGCGCCGACCACGTGTCCCGGATCTACAGCCGCATCTCCGGAGCCCAGGTCGTCGCCGTCAGCGACGCGTTCGCCGAGAAGGCCGAGCAGGTCGCTGCCGAGGTGCCGGGCTGCCGGGTGATCGACGACCCGCTGGCCGCGATCACCGACGACGACGTGGACGCCGTCCTGATCGCCACGCCCGGCCGGTTCCACGAGGAGCAGGTGCTGGCCTGCATCGAGCACGGCAAGCCCGTGCTCTGTGAGAAGCCGCTCACCATGGACGCGGCCAGCTCCCTGGGGATCGTCCGGGCCGAGGACGCGTACACCGCCCGCACCGGCCGCCGGCTGGTCACCGTGGGCTTCATGCGCCGCTTCGACCCCGAGTACGCCGAGCTCAAGGCACTGATCGACGCCGGCGGGCTGGGCGAGCCGCTGCTCGTGCACTGTGCGCACCGCAACGCCGCCGTCCCGCCGCACTTCACCAGCGAGATGATGATCAACGACTCGGTGGTGCACGAGGTCGACGTCACCCGGTTCCTCCTCGACGAGGAGATCGCCGCGGTCACCGTCCTCCGGCCGCGGCCGACCCGGCACGCGGTGACCGGCCAGTCCGACCCACTGCTCGTGCTCTTCGAGACCACCGGCGGCCGCATGGTCGACGTCGAGTGCTTCGTCAGCACCGGGGTCGGCTACGAGGTGCGCACCGAGGTGGTCGGCGAGGACGGCAGCGCGTTGATCGGCCTCGACAGCGGGCTGGTCCGCACCTCCGGTGACCCGTCCGGGGCGGCCCGGTCGAGCGGCATCGCGCCGGACTTCCGCCAGCGCTTCGGCCGGGCCTACGACATCGAGCTGCAGCGGTGGGTCGACGCCGCCCGCCGCGGCGAGGTCGACGGGCCCGGCGCGTGGGACGGCTACGCCGCCCAGGCGGTCTGCGCCGCCGGCGTGGAGGCGCTGCGCAGCGGCCGGCGCACCGAGGTGGGGATGGAGGCGCGGTGAGGATCGCCCTGGACCCGCAGATGCTGCGGACGACACCCCTGCTGGAGCTGCCGGACGTCGTCGCCCAGATGGGCTACGAGTGGATCGAGCTCTCCCCGCGCGAGGACTTCGTACCGTTCTTCAAGCACCCCCGGGTGGACCTCGCGACCGTACGGGCCTTCCGGTCCAAGCTGGAGTCGGCCGGCGTGGGGGTGACCTCGGTGCTGCCGGTGATGCGCTGGTCGGGGCCGGGCGAGGACGAGCGGCAGGCCGCCGTGCGGTACTGGCGGCGGGCCATCGAGATCACCGTCGAGCTCGGCGTGGACACGATGAACTCGGAGTTCAACGGGCGTCCGGAGGCGCCGGAGCCGGCCGAGGCCATGTTCTGGCGCTCGATGGAGGAACTGCTGCCGGTCTTCGAGCGGGAGGGCGTGAAGCTGGCGCTCGAACCGCACCCCGACGACTTCATCGAGCTGGGCCACCCGGCCGTCGACATGGTCCGCGGCATCGACAGCCCCAACGTCACCTTCCTCTACTGCCTGCCGCACACGTTCCACCAGGGCGACGACGCGGCCGGCATCATCGCGCACGCCGGCGACAAGCTCACCCACGTCCACGTCGCCGACTCGATGGACCACCGCGCCTCCGACGGGCTGCGCTACATCACCAACCCGCCCGGCAACACCATCCGCGTCCACCAGCACATGGAGATCGGCCGCGGGGACGTCGACTTCGACGAGGCCTTCGCCGCCCTGGCCGGCATCGGCTTCGACGGAGTGCTCACCACCTGCGTCTTCGGCTGGGACGACCAGGCCCGGGAGTCGGGCATGCGGATGCTCACCGCCATCCGCCAGCTCGTCGGCAAGCACTTCCCCGGGGACGTCCTCCCCCAGGTCGCCGAGTCGCGGCGGCCGAACTTCCCGCAGACCCCGCTCCCTGACGACACCGCTCCCTGAGAGAGGCACCCATGCCCAATTCCATCCCGCACTGGATCGACGGGGCCCGACGCGAGGGCACCAGCGGCCGCACCGGAGAGGTCACCGACTCGGCGACCGGTGAGGTGATCGGCGAGGTCGCGCTCGCCTCCACCGAGGAGGTCGACGCGGCCGTCGCCGCGGCGACCGCGGCGTTCCGCTTGTGGCGGGACATGTCGCTGACCAGGCGCACCGCCGTCCTGTTCCGCTTCCGGGAGCTGCTCAACGCCCGCAAGCCCGAGCTCGCCGCCATCATCACCGCCGAGCACGGCAAGGTGCTCGACGACGCCCTTGGCGAGGTCTCCCGCGGCCAGGAGGTCGTCGAGTACGCCTGCGGCGTCCCCTCGCTGGTGCGCGGCGGGTTCACCGAGAACGCCTCGACCAACGTCGACGTCCACTCGGTCCGCCAGCCGCTGGGCCCGGTGGCGATCATCAGCCCGTTCAACTTCCCGGCCATGGTCCCGATGTGGTTCTTCCCCATCGCGATCGCCACGGGCAACACGGTCGTGCTCAAGCCCAGCGAGCAGGACCCGTCGGCCTCGCTGTGGATCGCGGAGCTGTGGAAGGAGGCCGGGCTGCCCGACGGCGTCTTCAACGTCGTCCAGGGTGACAAGGTCGCCGTCGACCGGCTGCTAGAGCACCCCGACATCAGGGCGGTGTCCTTCGTCGGGTCCACCCCGATCGCCCGCTACGTCTACGAGACCGGCACCCGCAACGGCAAGCGCGTGCAGGCCCTGGGTGGTGCGAAGAACCACATGGTCGTGCTGCCCGACGCCGACCTCGACCTGGCCGCCGACGCGGCGGTGAACTCCGGGTTCGGCTCCGCCGGCGAGCGGTGCATGGCGATCAGCGCGGTGCTCGCCGTCGGCGGGATCGGCGACGACCTGGTGGCCCGGATCGCCGAGCGGACCCAGACCCTGCGCACCGGCGACGGCCGCAAGGGCGCCGACATGGGCCCGCTGATCAGCAAGCGGCATCGCGACCGCGTCGAGTCCTACGTCGAGGCCGGGGAGAAGGAGGGCGCCAAGCTCGTCGTCGACGGCCGCCGGGTCCAGCCCGACGGTGGTGAGGACGGCTTCTGGCTGGGCCCGACCCTGGTCGACCACGTCGAGCCGCGCATGACCGTCTACACCGACGAGATCTTCGGTCCCGTGCTGTCGGTGCTGCGGGTGGACACCTACGAGCACGCCGTCGAGCTGATCAATGCCAACGAGTACGGCAACGGCACCGCCATCTTCACCAACGACGGCGGCGCGGCCCGGCGGTTCCAGCACGAGGTGGAGGTGGGGATGATCGGCATCAACGTCCCCATCCCGGTGCCGATGGCCTACTACTCCTTCGGCGGGTGGAAGAACAGCCTGTTCGGCGACTCCCACGCGCACGGCTCCGAGGGCGTGCACTTCTTCACGCGCGGCAAGGTGATCACCAGCCGGTGGCTCGACCCGAGCCACGGCGGCCTCAACCTCGGCTTCCCGCAGAACGCCTAGCCCGCGGGCACCGCACCGCGATCATGGCGCGATGACCACCGTCCGGACCTCCGGGAGGGTCACCGCGCCATGATCGCGTCTGGCCAGGGGCGCGGGCGGTCCGCCCGGACGTCCCGCGCGCGGTGCGGTCCCCCGCGGCGAGCAGGAGCCCCTGGCACCTCCGGACGACCGAGGACGGGGCGGTGACACCCGGGCGTCGACCGGTCGGCCGCCCCGTCCGACGCCGCGGCAGCGCTCTTGTCCTGCTGACCGCGGACGGGACCGCTCGGCCGCCTTCCGCGCAGCCCGCATGACGGGCGCGACCGTCGCCGCATTCCTGGTGGCCGAGGTGGCCGGGCTGCACACCCCGCCGCCGCCGGTCGCCGCACTCACCGCGCTGCTCGGGTGCAGGCCACGCTGAGCAGCACCCTGGTCAACGGGGTGCAGCGGGTGCTGAGCGTCGTCTGCGGGATGACCCTGGCGGTGCTGCTCGCCGCCGTCGTCAGGCTGACCTGGTGGAGCCTCGCGGCGCTGGTCGCGGCGTCGATACGGGTCGGGCAGCTGCTCCGGCTGGGTCCGCACCTGGTGGATGTGCCGATCAGCGCCATGCTGGTGCTCGGCGCGTCGGCCACCGGGTCCGTCGGGACCGCGCGTGTGGTGGAGACGCTGATCGGGGCGGCCGTCGGCGTGCTGGTCAACGTGGCCTTCCCGCCTGCGCTGCAGACCCGGTACGCGACCCGGGCGCTGCAGGGGTTCGCCGACGAGATCGCCGCCCTGCTGCACGACGCGGCGTCGGCCGTGCGCGCCGGGACCGGTGACCGTGGAGCAGTCCACCCGCTGACTGGAGGACGCCCGCCGGCTCAACCGGCACGCCCCCCGCGTCGACCGGGCGCTGGCCCACGCCGAGGAGAGCCGCCGGCTCAACCTCCGCGCCCCTGCGGGTGCCGCCCGTGGACCGGAGGACGTGAACGGGCCTGGACGCCCTGGAGCACACGTCGGTGTCGCTGCGCACCTGTTCCGGGCCATCGACGCCACCCGGGAACGGACCGGCGAGGAGGACGCCGGGTACGCCGACGTCGTCCGCCGCACGGTCGCGAGTCTCCTCGAGCGGACGGGGCAACGCGGTCCGGGAGTTCGGTCGCCGGCTGGTCGGGGACGTTCCGCACGGCAGGGGGGCCGGCGCGAGGGAGGACGCCGGGCGCGACCAGCTCGCCCGGGCGCTCGAGGCGCTGCGCAGCGGGCGGGCCCTGACGCAGGACCTGATGTCGGGCGACCCGCGCAGTCGCTCCGGTCTCTGGGAGATCGACTCCACCTGCTCGCGACCATCGACCGGATGGTGGACGAGTTCGGCGCGCTCGACCGGTCGCCGGTGCGCTGCGTGCCCGACGCCTTCCGGGCGCGGCGTGCCGGCGTCACGGCGGTACAGGGGCTGCGCAGGACCCGCCGGTCGCCAGCCGGGCAGGACGCCGGGACGCGGTCCCACGGGGAGTCGGCTGGACCCACGGCGGCAGCCGGGACGGCGTCCCGGCGTCACAGGTGGCCGTCGAGGAACCGCACCCCGCCACGGACCGGGGAACCGGTCCGGGCGGGAGCGACGAGGTCGTCGGTGCGCCGCCTGCACGGGCCCGCGTCCTCCCGACACGCCGCCCGGGGCGGTGATCGGTGAACACCGGACAGCGGTCCCCCGGCGGCGGGACGAGGCGTCCGGGCCTCGGGTCGGAGTGCCGAGGCAGGCGGATCAGCTGTAGGCGGTGCGGAACCGATCGAGCGCTACCTCCGGGTCACCGGAGGCCCAGCCCTCCAGGGCGACGACGCCGGTGTAGCCGAGCCGGTCGAGAGCGGCGGCGATAGCCGGGTGGTGGATCTCCCCCGTGCCGGGCTCGCAACGGCCGGGGACGTCGGCCACCTGGATCTCGCCCACCAGCGGCAGCGCCCGCTCCACCAGCTGCACGAGGTTCCCCTCGCCGATCTGCGCGTGGTACAGGTCGAGGTTCAGCCGCAGGTGGGGGCTTCCGACGGCCTCGACCAGCGCGATCGTGTCCGCGGCCCGGGCGAAGGGCGTCCCCGGATGGTCGACGGCGGTGTTGAGGTTCTCCAGGGTGAAGACCCGCCCGGCCCGCTCCCCCAGGGCGGCCAGCCGCTCGAGCGTGCGCGCGGCGGTGAGCCACATCGCCGGCGTCACCACGGCGGCGGGGATCACGGGCAGCCCGCGGCCGTCGAGCCCGGTCCCGTGCACGTTCAGCCGCGGGCAGCCCAGCCGCTCGGCGACGGCGAGGGACTGCTCGGCGGTACGCAGCAACTCCGCAGCGCCGTCCGGGTCGGCCAGGGTACCGGTGACGTAGCCGGTCATCGAGGAGAACGTCGCCCCGGTAGCGGCGAGCTCGTCGACGTCCTTCGCCGTCCAGTCCCAGATCTCGACCTCGAACCCGAGGCGGTCGATGCGCCGCACCCGCTCGGCGAACGGCAGGTCGAGGAAGAGCATCTCGGCCGAGGCGGCCAGGCGGAGGACACCGTCCTCCTCGCCCTTCGCAGGCTCAGGGCGGTGCCCTGGACGGGGGATCGTCACTTCTCGACCCGCACGGGGCCGCCGGTGCGGACGGACTCCCCCGCGGCCAGCGCGATGGCCAGCGCCGCGCGGGCGTCCTCGCCGGTCACGGGAGCCGGGCCTCCCCCCCGGACGGCCTCGACGAAGGCGGCCAGCTCCGCCGTGTATGCCTCCGGGAAGAGCTCCTGGTCGCCGCGGACGGTCTCGACCAGCCGCCCGGCCGGCCCGGAGAACGCCATCCCGCTGCGGCGGCCGTCGCCCATCGTGACCATGCCGCCGGAGCCGAGCACCTCACCGCGGACGTCGTACCCGTAGGCGGCCTCGAAGCAGGCCTCGGCCACCGCCATCGCCCCGTTGTCGAAGCGCACCGTGACCACCGCGGTGTCGAGCAGCCCGCGGTCCCGCCAGTCCGGCTCGACGAGCGCGTCCCCGATGGCGGAGACCTCCACGGCCTCGGCTCCCGGGTTGAGGAAGCGCAGCGTGTCGAAGTCGTGGATGAGCGTCTCGAGGAAGATCGTGTCCGGCAGGACGCGTGACGGGTCGAATCCGCCCGGGTCGCGGGTCAGGGAGCGCAGCAGCCGGGGGGTGCCCAGCGTCCCGGCGTCCAGCAACACCCGGGCCGCCCGCCAGTCCGCGGCGAACCGGCGGTTGAACCCCACCTGCAGCACGACGCCGGCTGCCCGGGCGGCGTCGATCGCCCGGTCGGCGTCCGGCAGCGTGACCGCCATCGGCTTCTCGCAGAACACGTGCTTCCCTGCCGCCGCGACGGCCACGACCAGATCGGCGTGCGACCGGGCCGGCGCGGCGATCACGACGGCCTCGACGGCGGGGTCGTCGAGGGCCGCGGCGACGTCGGTGTACGCCCGCTCGGCCCCGAGCGCCCCGGCCAGCCGCTCGGCGGCCCCCGGCGCGGGGTCGACGACGGCGGCCAGCCGCGCCTGCGGCAGGCGTCGGGCCAGCGTCTCGGCGTGGAAGGCCCCCATCCGGCCCGACCCGATCAGGGCCACGCCCACCGTCTCGCTCGCCATCCCCACTCCTTTGCTAGAACGTTCTAGGTCCCTGGCCAGCGTGGCGGCCAGCGCCTCCCCCGTCAAGGGGAGCTGCCTAGAACGTTCTAGTCCGCCGAACTACGCTCGTCTGGTGACCTCGACGAGCCCCGACCGGCGACCGACCCTGGCCGACGTCGCGGCCCGCGCGGGCGTCTCCACGGCGCTCGCCTCGATCGTCATGCGCGACGCCCCCGGTGCCAGCACCGCGACCCGCGAGCGGGTGCGGCGCGCCGCCGACGAGATCGGCTACCGCCCCGACGCCCGCGCCCGCCTGCTGCGCAGCTCCCGCAGCCGGCTGATCGGCGTGGTGTTCGGGGTCCAGCACGCCTTCCACGGCGACCTGCTGGCCGGGCTGTACGACGCCGCGGAGGAGGCCGGGTACGAGCTGGCCCTGAGCGCCGTCACGCCGGGGCGCGGCGAGCAGCGCGCGGTGGAGAGCCTGCTCCGGGACCGGTGCGAGGCCCTCGTGCTGCTCGGCCCGTCGTCGCCCACCGCCCACCTCGCCGACCTGGCGACCCGCCTGCCGGTCGTGGTCGTCGCCCGCTCCGTGCGGTCCGCCGCGGTCGACGTCGTCCGGACCGCCGACGACGAGGGCATGCACCTGGCGCTCGACCACCTGGTGGCGCTCGGCCACCACGACGTGGTGCACGTCGACGGCGGGCGGGCACCGGGCGCCGCCGAGCGGCGGCGGGGGTACCGCGAGGCGGTGCGCCGGCACGGCCTGGTCCCCCGCGTCCTGCCCGGTGGGCTCACCGAGGACGACGGCGCCGCCGCGGCGCGCACCCTCCTGGCCGGTTCCCTGCCCAGTGCGGTCACCGTCTTCAACGACCGGTGCGCCGTGGGTCTGCTCGACGTCCTCCGCCTGGCGGGGCGCACGGTGCCCGGGGACGTCAGCGTGGTCGGCTATGACGACAGCCGGATCGCGCGGCTGTCCTCCGTCGACCTCACCTCCGTCGCCCAGGACGTCGGTCAGCTGACCGAGTTCGCGGTCCGGCGGGCCCTGGACCGCCTGGACGGGGTCCCCGTCGAGCAGCGAGAGCTCGTGGTCCGGCCCCGGCTCGTCGTCCGGAGCACCACCGCCCCACCCCGCTGACGGACCGCTCCGGCGCCCGCGCAGTCGGTCAGAGGTCGAGCACCAGTCGGTCCGAACGGGCGCGGGACACGCAGATCATCATGCAGTCGTCCGCCTCCCTCTCCTCCGGGCTCAGGACCGAGTCCCGGTGGTCCGGAACGCCCCCGAGGACGGCGGTCTCGCAGGTGCCGCAGGTGCCCTCCGCGCACGAGGAGAGGACGCCGACACCCGCCTCCTCGACCACCGACAGGATCGACCGGTCGGGCGGGACGGTCAGGGTCAGCTCGCTTCGCGCCAGCTCGACCTCGAAGGCGTCGGCCCGCGCCGGCTCGGCCTGGGGCCGCGGCGCGAACCGCTCCACGTGCAGCGCCCCGCGCGGCCAGCCGACGCACCGCTGCTCGACGGCCGCGAGCAGCGCTTCGGGACCGCAGCAGTACACCAGCGTGTCCGGCCGCGGCGTGCCCAGCAGCGCATCGAGGTCGAGCAGACCGGTCTCGTCCTGGGGCCGGACGGACACCCGGTCGCCGTACCGGGCGAGCTCGTCGAGGAAGGCCATCGAGGCCCGTCGCCGGCCGCCGTACACCAGCTCCCAGTCGGCGCCCGCAGCCTCCGCGGCCCGGATCATGGCCAGGACCGGCGTGATCCCGATGCCGCCTGCGATGAACAGGTACCGCGGTGAGGCCACCAGCGGGAAGTTGTTGCGCGGGCCGCGGACCCGGACGGTGTCCCCCTCCCGCAGCCGGTCGTGGACGAAGAGCGAGCCGCCGCGGCCGTCCGGGTCTCGCAGGATCCCCAGCCGGTAGGCGGAGTGGTCGGCGGGGTCGCCGCACAGCGAGTACTGCCGGGTGGGCGCCCCCTCGAGGACCAGGTCGACGTGCGCGCCCGGTTCCCAGACGGGCAGGGGGCGGCCGCCGGCCTCGCGCAGGGTCAGGGCGACCACGCCGTCGGCCACCTCCTGCTTGGCGGCCACCCGGGCCTCTGCCTCGAACTCCGAGGTGGCGAGCGTGACCGTCGTCGTCCGGTGGGAGACGGCCTCGAGGTGCGGACGCCGTCCCGACCGGCCGAAGGTCACCGGCAGGTTCTTCCAGACGTACATGTTGGGCGAGCTCGGGTAGAAGGTCGGTGGACCGGCCGGCTCGTAGCCGCCCAGCACCGGCAGGGCCTCCTCCAGGGCTATCCGCGCCTCCAGGCGGGCCAGCGGTGCGCCCAGACACCCGTGCACTCCTTCGCCGAAGCCCAGGTGGCGGCTGCGGGGCCGGGTGATGTCGAAGGCGTCCGGGTGGGGGAACTGGCGCTCGTCCCGGTTGGCCGCCCCCATGACCAGCACGACCCGGCCCCCGGCCGGGATGGTGACCCCGTGCAGGGTGACCTCGCGCGACGTCGTCCGGGCCGTCAGCTGCAGGGGCGTGATGAGACGCAGGGCCTCCTCGACGGCCGCCGGGATGAGCGAGGGGTCCGCCTGCAGCAGCGTCCGCTGGTCGGGGTTCTCGGCGAGCAGCTTGAACAGCGTGCCGGTCAGGCCGGCGGTGGACTCCACGCCGCCGAGGAAGAGGATCATCATCAGGCCGCTGACCTCGGAACTCGGCGTCACCTGCGCGTCGACGAACGGCACCCCGTCGATGTCGGCCTGCACGAACCGGGTGACCAGGTCCTCGCGGGCGCGGCGGCGGCGGTCCTCGAGCAGGTCGATGAAGTACTGCTGGACGGCCGCGGTGGCCGCCTTCGCCACTGCGGTGAGGTGCGGGGTGCCGGGCACCCGGTCCTTGAGCTCGTGGGTCCAGTGCTCGAGCTGCTCGCGCCGCGCCCGCTCGAGCGGGTCCTCGGCGTGCCGGCTCGGCAGCCCCATCAGGTGGAAGAAGACGTCGAAGGGCATCGGCCAGGCCAGCTCCTGGGCGATGTCCACCGTCCCCCTGCCGACCGCGCCGCGGTCGCGCCAGGAGGCGACCAGCTCGCGCACCACGGCGCGGATGCCGTCCTCCAGCTCGGCGATCCGGCGAGGGAGGAAGTACGGCTGCACCACCGACCGGACCTGGTCGTGCCGGGGGTTGTCCATGCTGCCGATGGAGCCGGGCGGAACCTGCTCGAGGCGGCTGTCGTCGATGTCCATGCCCTCGAAGCTGCGGAACGTGTCCGCGTCCAGGGCGGCCGCCCGCACGTCCTCGAAGCGGGTGAGGGCGTACCAGCCCCACCGCTCGCTGTAGTACACCGGCGCCTCGTCCCTCATCCGGCGGTACACCCCGAACGGATCGGACGTGTAGAAGTCGGGGGCGAACGGGTCGTAGTCGATCGCCGTGGCGGTGCTGGCCATGTGTGTCTCCGCGAGCGCGTGGGTCGACTGGGGCGGCGGACCGAAGCGCTGGACCGGCAGCCCGTCTAAAGCGCTTCAACTGCCAGGCTGTCGAGTGACCCGGCTCACTGTCAACAGTTTGTCCTGTCAAACGTGCGCGCTGAGGCGGACCAGCTCCCGGGGTCAGCGGTCGGGCGGCGGACCGGTCGTCCCCCGCACCACCAGGCGCGGGGGCACGACGACCTCGCGGTGCCCGGTCCGGCCGCCGTCGAGCCGCTCGACCACCGCCGCGACCGCGTGCTGCATGAGCTCGTGCGAGTTCTGGCTGACGGTGGTCAGGTCGACGTGCGCCAGGCGCGAGAGCGGGCTGTCGTCGTAACCGATCACGGAGACGGCCTCGGGGACCACGACCCCGCTGCGCGACAGCGTGTCCAGCACGCCCACCGCGGAGTGGTCGTTGTACGCGACCACCGCGGTCGAGGGGAGGCCCGACGCGAGCAGCTCCCGGGCCGCGCGCGCCCCGGACTCCTCCCCGTGGTCGCCGGCCATGACGTGCACCTGCCCGCCGAGCCGGTGCCGGCGCATCGCCCGCTGGTAGCCACGGCGGCGGCCGGCGGAGATGATCCCGGGGCCACCGTCCACGTAGGTGATGCGACGGTGCCCGAGAGCGACGAGGTGGTCGACGGCCAGCGCCACGCCCTCGTCGTCGGCGGCGCGGACGACGTCGACACCCGCCGAGGGGACGGACCGGCCGACGGCCACCACGGGAAGCTGCCGGTCGAGCGCACTCAGGCGGTTCGCCGGCGCCTCGGGACCGAGGAGCACGAGTGCCTCGCAGCGCGAGTCCAGCAGAGTCTCGACCGCCCGCCCCTCGTCGCGGGTGCGGGTGATCGTGCTCAGGACCAGGTCGTATCCGCGCTCCGCGGCCACCTCGTGGACGTCCTCGACCATCTGGGCGTGGAAGGTGCTGCGGACGTCCATCAGGACACCGATGAGCCTGCTCCGCCGACGGGCCAGCAGGCTGGCGGCACGATCCGGCCGGTACCCCAGTCGCGCCGCCACGCTCAGCACCCGCTCCCGGGTCGCCTCGCTGGGCCCGGCGGCACCGCGCAGGACGAGGGACGCCGACGCCGTCGAGACCCCGGCCTCGTCCGCGACGTCCTGCAGCCGCGGACGTCGCGACGGCTCCTCCACGCTCAGCTCGCCCACCGCCGCTCCCTTGACACGTCCGCCGTCCACTGCTCTGATCGGCAGCATCATTAAAGCGCTTTAAGCGCCGTGGCAACACCACTGCCGCACGCGAGGGTGCCAGGCGCACGAGGACGCCGTCGTGGCCGCCGTGGGTCCGCTCGTCCGATGAGAAGGGAACCGCGATGTCGCACCAGCCACTGTCCGTGGCCGTCATCGGTGCCGGGATGGCCGGCCGCAGCCATGCCGCCGGCTACCGCCAGGCCGGCACCGTCTTCGGCGAGGGCCTGCCGCCGGTCCGCCTGGCCGTCGTGGCGGACGCCAACGAAGCGCTGGCCCGGGACGCCGCCCGCCGCTACGGCTTCGAGAAGGCCGTGTCCAACTGGGAGGCGGTCGTGGCGGACCCCACGATCGACGCGGTCAGCATCGTGGTCGGCAACGCGCTGCACCGGCCCATCGCCGAGGCGCTGGTCGCCGCCGGCAAGCACGTCCTGTGCGAGAAGCCGCTGGCCGGCTCGATGGACGACGCCCGGGCCATGGTGGCCCTCGAGGCGGACGCCGAGGTCGTCACCGCCGTCGGTTACACCTACCGCCGGTCCCCCGCCATCGCCGCGATCCGTGATCACGTGCGCAGGGGCGAGCTCGGGAAGCTGTCGCTCTTCTCCGGCCGGTACTGGTGCGACTACGCATGCGACCCCCGCAGCCCGCTGACCTGGCGGTTCAAGGGGGGACCCGGCTCCGGCGCGCTGGGCGACATCGGCGCGCACGTGATCGACGCCGCGGAGTACCTCTGCGGGCCGATCGTCGCGGTGTCCGGCGGCGCGCTGTCGACCCAGATCCCCGAGCGCCCGCTGCCCCTCGGCGCCGTCGTCGGGCACGGCACCGCCCCGGTCAGCGACGAGGTCGGCGAGGTCGAGAACGAGGACACCGCGACGTTCACCGCGCGGTTCGGGTCCGGCCTGGCGGGGTCGTTCTCCGTGTCCCGCACCGCTTTCGGCATGCCGAACGGCCTGGGGTTCGACGTCTACGGGCTGGGCGGCCGCGCCGCCTTCGACTTCCACCGTCCCGCTGAATACCTGTTCGACGACGCCCAGCCCGAGGCCCGCACCCGCGGCGTGCGGCAGGTGATCGTCGGCCCGCAGATGCCCTACTTCTCCGGCGGCTACCCCATGGAGGCCCCCGGCGTCGGCCTCGGCAACCAGGAGGCCTTCACCTACCAGTGCCGGGCCTTCCTGGACCAGGTCGCCGGCACGCCCGACCCGCTGCCCGCAAACGCCTCCTTCGCCGACGCCCTCCACACGATGGAGGTCATCCAGGCCGTCGTCCGGTCGTCCCGGTCCGACGGCGCCCCCGTCGAGGTGGGCGCTGTCCCGCCCCTCGAGGCCGACGCCCCGGCCGTCCCCGCTCCCCCCGCCTGACCCCCCACGACCGGAAAGCGAGCAGTCCCATGGCCCTCAAGCTCGGCGCCTACACCGCCTGCCTGCACGACCGCCCCCTGGCCGAGGCCCTCGACGTGCTGCAGGCCAACGGCCTGACCTCCGTCGAGGTGAACACCGGCGGCTTCATCCCCTCCCCGCACTGCCACGTCGACCTGCTGCTCTCCTCGGAGCGGGCCCGGCGCGACTACCTCGACGTCTTCGCGTCGCGGGGGATGGAGCTGACCGGGCTCAACTGCAACGGCAATCCGCTCAACCCGCTGCCCGGCGTCGGCCCCAAGCACGCCGACGACCTGCGCCGCACGATCGAGCTCGCCGGTCTGCTCGGGGTGCGCAACGTGGTGACCATGTCCGGCACGCCGGGCTCCGACCCGGACGCGAGGTACCCGTCGTGGGTCGTGAACCCCTGGGACGGCGTGTACATGGACGTCCTGGACTACCAGTGGGACGTCGCCGCCGACTTCTGGACCGACATCGACGCCCTCGCCCGTGCCAACGGCGTCCGGGTCGCCATCGAGATGCACCCGCACAACCTGGTCTTCTCGCCGGTGACCCTGCGGAAGCTGGTGGACCTGACCGGCGCGACGAACGTCGGCGCCGAGATGGACCCCTCCCACCTGATGTGGCAGGGCATGGACGTCGTCGCCTGCATCCGGGACCTCGGCCCGCTGGTGTTCCACGCCGCGGCCAAGGACGCGATGATCACCCCCGGCGTCGACATCCGGGGCGTGCTCGACACGTCGTTCGAGCGGGTGCCCGCCGACGCCCCGGACAAGGTGCCCACCGGTTACGGCTTCTGGTGCAACGCCTGGCCGCAGGACCCGGGGTGGCGGTTCGTCGCCGTCGGCGTCGGCCACGACGTCGACTACTGGACCGAGTTCCTCCGCGCGCTCGCCGAGGTCGACCCCGACATGGCGGTCAACATCGAGCACGAGGACGCCGCGTACTCCCGCCTCGACGGCCTCGCCCTGGCCGCGCAGAACCTGCGGGCGGCGGCCGACAAGATGTAGGACGGGTCAGGCCCACGGTCCGACCGTAGCCCGGGGCCGGAGGGGCAGCCCGGCGAGCCCGTAGCAGCGATCGATCAGCGTCATCGTGGCGACCGCGTCGTCCGGACCGGTCGGCACGGGTGCCCCGTCTCTGACCGCGGCGATGAACGCCTCCAGCTGGAACGTGTAGGACGACCGGGTGCCGAGGTGCTCGGTGCGCGTGCCGTCGGGCGTGCGCACCAGCACCCGGTCGTCCCGGTTCGGCTCGACGAACGCCGGCGCCGTCGCCTCGCCACGCGTGCCGACGATCCGCAGCGAGAAGTCGCGGTCGGGGTGCACCATGCTGCAGCGCACGGTGGCGGTGGCTCCGGACGGGAAGCGCAGGTCGGCGTGCAGCCACTCGTCGACACCCGGGGCTGCCGCGCGTTCCCCCGCCTGCGCGGCCTCCGGCTCCGGCTCGCCGCCGGTCCACGGCGCCAGGCTGCGCGCGGCGTGCAGCCCGTAGCAGCCCAGGTCCATGAGCGCACCTCCGGCGAGCGCGAGCGACCACCGCGGATCACCGGGGTCCGGCGGCGGCATGGCGATGGTGGCGTCGACGTGGACCACGTCGCCCAGCTCGCCGGAGCCGACCAGCTGCAGCAGGCGGCGCATCACCGGGTGGTACAGGTGGTGGAAGCCCTCCATCACGGTCAGGCCCGCACGGTGCGCGGCGTCGCGGACCTCGGCGGCCTCCGCGGCGTCCGAGGCGAACGGCTTCTCGGACAGCACGTGCTTGCCGGCGGCGACCGCGGCCAGGTTCCACGGCCCGTGCAGGGCGTTCGGCAGCGGGTTGTAGATCGCCTGGACCTCCGGATCGGCGAGGACGTCGGCGTAGGAGGGCAGCACGCGCTCGACGCCGTGCGTGCGCGCCCATGCCTCGGCCCGCGCGGCGTCCCGGGCGGCGACCGCCACCAGCCGGCAGCCCGTGTTCTTCGCGGGGACGACGATGCCCCTCTCGGCGATGCGGGCGGCACCGAGGACCCCGATCCGCAGTGGCGCGGAGGACGCCGGCGGCTCGGTGGTCGGGATGGTCGTCATGGGATGCGCACCTCGTCGATCCGCACCGGCCGGTGCTCCTTCATCGATCGGGCACAGGCCTCGGCGATCCAGTCCGCCTCCAGCCCGTCGGCGACCGTGCACGGCGAGGGCCGGTCACCGGCGACGACCTCGAGGAAGGTCTCGAACTCCGCCCGGAACGCCGGCAGGAACCGGTCCATGAAGAACCGGTGCGGCGGGCCGGCCGGGAACGTCACCCCGGGTTCTGTCGCGCGGATGGGCCACCCGTCGTCGACGCCGGCGGCGACGCTGTCCTGCGAGCCGTGGACCTCCAGCCGCACGTCGTAGCCCCGGGCGTTGTACCGGGTGTTCGACACGACCCCGAGCGCGCCGTCGGCGAAGGTCACGATGGCGGCGGAGGTGTCCACGTCGTCGTACCTACGGAAGAAGTCCGCGCCCCGGTTGCTGCCGGTGGCGTAGACCTCGACGGCTTCCTGGCCGGTGACCCAGCGGATGACGTCGAAGTCGTGCACTCCGCAGTCGCGGAACATGCCGCCGGAGACCGCCACGTACTCGGGGGGCGGGGGTTCGGGGTCGAGGGTGGTGGACCGGATCGTGTTGACCCACCCGAGTTCGCCGCTGACGACCGCTGCCCGGGCCGCGGCGATGGCGGCGTCGTACCGGCGCTGGAACCCGATCTGCACGGGGACGGTGGAGCCCTCGAGCCGGCGGAGCAGCTGGGCACCCGCTGCGCCCGTCTGCGCGACCGGCTTCTCGCACAGCGTCGGCAGTCCGGCCGCCACGCATGCCAGGACGAGTTCGGGATGGGCGTCGGTACCCGCCGCGATGATCACCCCGTCGACGCCGGAGGCGAGCAGCGCCTCCAGCGAGTCGACTCCCTCGACCCCCTCCGACCGGTGACGGTCGACGATCTGCTTGGTCTTCTCCGGGACGAGATCGGTCACCACCAGCGACTCGATCGCCGGGATCCCGACCAGTGTGCCGGCGTGGAACGCCCCGATCCTGCCGAGCCCGATCAGTCCGAGCCGCATGAGGTGCGCCTTTCTGCGAGATGGCGGGGCCGTCAGCCCCTGCTGTCGTGTGGTGTCGGCGGACCCGTCAGACCGGGTCCGCCAGGGGTGTGTCGGCCCCACGGTCGCTCTCGGACCGGTAGCAGGCGTCCACGACGAGGGCGACGCCCAGGGCCTCGGTGACCGGGACGGCGACCGGTGCGCCGGTGCGGATGCTGTCGACGAACCTGCGCATCTCCGGGCGGAAGAAGTCGATGTTGTCCAGCTCGGGCAGCTCGGAGAACCTGTTCTGCTCGGTGCGGGCGAAGGGGGTGGTGAAGCGGCTGGCCTCCCAGGTGGTCCAGCCCGCGCTCCAGCCGTCGCGGGCCTCGGGCAGGTGGACGCGGACCGACTGCGGCAGGATGCCGATCTCCAGCAGGCCGCCGGTGCCGTGGAAGGCGACCCGTGAGCTCTCGAACCACTCCAGGCGGTCGTGGACGTCGAAGTCGAACACGATCTGCCGCTCGGGGTAGGTGAGGATCACGGCGGCGGCGTCCTCGCGGCTGGAGGCGTCGGAGAGCCGGGGGTATTTGCGCACGCGCGCATTGACGCTGTCGGGACAGCCGTAGATCGACAGCAGGACGTCGAGCATGTGGCAGCCGATGATCCACAACGCCCCGCCCATGTCGGCGGGCTGGTTGAGGTGCTGGGTGAGGTGCTCGCCGACGAGGGGGGCGCCTCGGGCACTGACCGAGACGACGTCGCCGATGAGCCCCTGGTCGAGCAGCTGCCGGGCGCGGGTCACGGATTCGGCGAAGCGCACGTTGTAGCCGACCTGCACGATCGCGCCGGGTGCCTGCGCCGCCGCAGCCAGCTGCCGGATGTCGGCGAGCGCGGCGCCGCCGGGCTTCTCGACGAGCACGGCCTTGCCGGCGTCCAGGACGCGCAGGGCGAGCGGGACCATGTCCTTGCTCTTCGAGTGCACCATCACCGCGGTGATGCGCTCGTCGGCGAGCAGCTCGTCGGTGGCGACCGGCGCGAGGTCGTACTTGTCGGTGAAGTACTTCAACCGGGGATCGTCGTCGGCGGCGGCGACGACCTGCACACCGTCGATCTCACGGAGTGCGCGGACGCGCGCCGAGGCGTGCGGATGGGTGATGCCCAGGAGTCCTACGACGACGGGCTCGGTCATGTCCTGCTCCCTCACTCGACGGGGCGGGTCGGGACGGTGGGGCCGCCACGGGGCGGCGGGGCGCCGGTCCAGGCGGTCCACAGCAGGGCCTCGATGCCGTTGCGGGTGACGGGCCGGGGGTTGCGATAGCCCGACCCCGCCCACCCCGCGACGGCGAGCTCGGCGATCCGCGGGATGT
This sequence comes from Blastococcus deserti, assembly GCF_042682525.1. Taxonomy (NCBI): domain Bacteria; kingdom Bacillati; phylum Actinomycetota; class Actinomycetes; order Geodermatophilales; family Geodermatophilaceae; genus Blastococcus; species Blastococcus deserti. Next base: position 141,782 of record NZ_JBHUHP010000004.1, on the reverse strand, counting down.
CGTCCTCGGCCATGCCGAGCTCGCGCAGCGAGCGGGGAGCCCCGAGCCGGCCGGCCAGTTCCCACAGTTCCCGGGCGGGATCGGGCACGCCGCCGAGGGCGCGGGACAGCGCGGCGACCGCGTCCGGGACGGCGGGCTGGTTGTAGGCCAGCGCGTGCGGCAGGACGACGGTGTGGGTCTGGGCGTGCGGCAGGTCCAGCGTGCCGCCGAGGGTGTGGCACAGCTTGTGGTGGAGCGACATGGTCGTCGCCGCGAGCACCGCGCCGCACAGCCAGGCGCCGTACAGCGCCTCGCCGCGGGCGTCGAGGTCGCTCCCGTCGGCCACCACGCGGGGCAGGGCGCTTGCCAGCGCGCGGGTCCCCTCCTCGGCCATCAGCGAGACGATCGGGGTCGCGTCGGGCGCGTACAGGCCCTCCACGGCGTGGGCGATCGCGTTCATCCCGCTGGTCGCCGACAGCTGCGCGGGGAGGGTCAGCGTCAGCTCCGGGTCGTAGAGCACGCTCTTCGGCAGCACCCTGATGTCCCGGCCGGTGCGCTTCTGCCCATCCTCGGTCAGCCCCCACACCGGGGTCATCTCCGACCCGGCGTACGTCGTCGGCACGGCGATCACCGGAAGGTCGTGCTCGAGCGCGATGGCCTTGCCGAGCCCGATGGCGGAGCCGCCGCCGACGGCGACGCAGCCGTCGGCTCCCAGGTCGGCAGCCACCTCGCGCGCGCGACGGGCGACCTCGATCGGCACGTGCATGCGCGCCTCGGGGAGCACGCCGGCCGCCTTCGCGCCCAGGGCGGCGGCGACCTGCTCGCCGGTGACCTCCTGCTCCGGGGAGCAGAGGACGAGCACCCGGTCCAGCCCCAGGGCGGCGACCTCGGCGGGGAGCCCAGCGAGCGAGCCGGGGCCGAACACCACGCGCATGGGCAGCGCCTGGTAGGTGAAGGGCCGGATCACGACGGCGCTCCCTGCACGACGGTCGACTGGAGGTGCGCCGGCTGGGCCGCCGGCTGTGCCTCGACATGGGGGCTGTCGGTGCGCAGCAGGACGACGTCGAAGTGCACGGTGCGGAACGGGTTGGGCAGACCCACCTCGGCGGCGCGGGCCGGGTCGTCGACCACCGGGAACTCACGGACCAGGCTCTCCTTGACCCCGAAGACCGCGTCGGAGTCGATGTACGGGTCGCCGTCCACGAACAGGTGCGTGGTCACCGGCCGGTGGCCGGGCGCCGTGACGATGAAGTGCACGTGGGCCGGGCGATTGGGATGCCGGCCGGTGGCGACGAGCAGCTCCCCGACCGGGCCGTCGTCGGGGATCGGGTAGTGGCGCGGCACGATCGTCCGGAACCAGAAGCGCCCGTCGTCGTCGGCGGTGAACAGGCCGCGCAGGTTGCGCTCGGGCTGGACGCCGGGCTGCTGGACGTCGTAGAAGCCGTCGTCGTCGGCCTGCCAGACGTCGACCAGCGCTCCGGTCAGCGGTTCGCCGCCGGGGCCCGTCACCTGCCCGGTGACCAGGCAGGGCTCACCCTTGCCGTCGAGGGCGATGTCGTCCCCGAGCTCCCGCGGCGGGGACTCCACCATGTGGAACGGACCGAGCACCGTCGACTCGGTCGAGGTTCCCCCGGTGCGGTGGTTGATCGTCTCCACGAGCATCGAGACCCCGAGGACGTCGGACAGCAGCATGAACTCCTGCCGGACGTCGTCGCACATCTGGCCGGTGCGGGTGAGGAACGCGATCGCGGTTTCCCACTCCTCCTCGGTCAGCTCCACGTCCTTGACGAATGCGTGCAGGTGGTGGACCAGCGACGTCAGCACCTGCCGCAGCCGCGGGTCCGGGGTGCGGGCGAAGCTGGCGGCGACCACCTCGGCCGAGCCTTCCTCGGTGAAGGGCTCGCCGCCTGCGCGGGTGGGTGCCGGCCGCGCGGAGAGCGCGGTGTCGATGGGCGCATCGGGCAAGACGTGCCTCCGGGGTGGAGTCGGGGGTGTTCGGGTCAGCCGGCCGAGGCCACGAGGCGCTCCGCGGCGTCGAGCGCCTGGAGCGAGGCGGCGCGGGCGCGGGTGAGTCCGTCGCGGACGGGCAACTTCCGGTGCTCGGCCGAGATGATCTCCACGCCCCAGTGGCCGCGGTAGCCCACGCGGTGGATGGCGGCGATGAAGGCGGGCACGTCGAAGATCCCCTCACCAGGGAGGCGGCGGGCGTTGACGGTGTCCTCCCACAGCGTGCCGACGATCTGCTCGTCGGCATCGTCGAGCTCGACGATGAACAGGTACTCGACCGGCAGGATCCGCTCCAGCTCGGCGTAGCTGGTCCCGCCGCGGTGGACGTGCCAGGTGTCGACGGTCAGGCCCCCGTTCCGGTTGCCCACGGCGGTGACGAAGTCGACGCCGGCCTGGATGGTCGAGAGGTTGGTCATCGGCATGGGCTCCAGCGCGACGCGTGCGCCGGCGTTGCCGGCCTGGGTGGCCAGGCGGTCGAAGTCGTCGTGGAAGCGTGCGGGATCGACCGGTCGGCCGCCGCCCTCGGCGGCGACCTTGATCGTCCGGGCGCCGAGGACCTCGGCGGCGTCGAGCAGTAGGGTCCGCCGCTGGTCGGAGACGCGTCGCCGCTCGTCGGTGGTCCACCACCACGGCAGGACCTCCAGCTCGACGTGCGTGATCCCGGCGCCGTCGAAGATCCGGCGCAGCTCCGGCAGGCCGAAGGTGCGCGCGGCGATCGCCAGGTCGGCGTGCAGCAGGCCGAAGCCCTCCAGCCCACCTCCGCGGCGGTCTCTACCCGGGTCCGCAGGTCGACCGGGCTGACCTCGTCGCCGCGGTCGGGGGCCGCGTCTCCGGCCGAGGTCCAGCAGGTGGCCAGCAGCTCGCGGTTGGGAATGGTCGGGCCGGGCATCATGTCGCCTCCCTCGGTCGTGACGCGTGTGCGGGCTCCGACGTCACGGCGTCGCGGTCGGGGTGTACAGGTCCGGCCGCGGCGGCAGCTCGATCGCTACCCGGGCGCCGTCGCTCAACGAGCGCAACGCGGCGTCGGAGACGATCTGCGCGACGTAGCCGTCCCATGCGCTGGGGCCCTGTGGCGGCCGTGCGGCGGCGACGGTGTCGGCCCACTCGCGCAGCTCGATGTCGTAGGAGAGGGCGAAGCGCTCCCGCCAGTCGGCCGGGACGAGACCGGCGACCGTGCCCTCGCGGCGGATGGTCACCGGGGCAGGCTCGGCCAGCTCGACGGTGCCGGTCTCCCCCGACACCTCGCAGCGGATCTCGTAGCCGTAGTGGATGTTCACCGACACCTCGACGTCGACGAGCACGCCGTCGGCCATCTCAAGGAGCACCAGCAGGGGGTCCTGCAGCTGCCCGCCGCGGCTGCTCTTCCGTGCGGTGAAGACCTGGGCGGCGACGATCTCCTGACCGACCAGCCACCGCAGTTCGTCGATCTCGTGGATCGCGGTGTCGGCGATCGACATCTCCCGTGTGTAGTGCGGAGGCACCGAGGCGTTCCGGTGCGCGCAGTGCACCAGCAGCGGAGCCCCGATGGCGCCGCCGTCCACGGCCTGCTTGAGCGCCCGGTGTGCGGGGTCGTAGCGCCGGTTGAAGCCGACCTGGACCAGCCGACGACCGGCGGCGACCTCGGCCTCGACGATCCGCCGGCAGGACTCCTGCGTGGTGGCCAGCGGCTTCTCGCAGAACACCGGCTTGCCGGCGGCGACGGCCGCGAGCACGTACGGCTCGTGCGTCGGCCCCCAGGAGGTGACGACGACGGCGTCGACCGCGTCCGACGCGATCAGCTCCTCGCCGGTGGGCAGGGCTTTCGCAACCGGCAGCTGCCCGGCCACGGCCGCGGCGCGCTCGGCGTCCGCGTCGGCGACCGCGACCACGCGGCTGCCGCCGGGGCCGCCGTCCAGGCGGCGGATGTGCTCCTGGCCGATCATGCCGACCCCGATGACCCCCACGTCCAGCGCCACGACGCCCTCCTCGATCCCGTTCGGCCGCTTCCGCCGGCCGCGTCGAGGTCAAGGCTGTGGCCGCCGCCACAGCGTCGTCAACGTCAGCGGTCCCTCAAAATCCCCTCAATCCGTCAGGAGGCGGTGAGGGCCTCGGACGGGAGGTTGTAGGGCGTGATCACCTGGACGCCCGAGTGCCATGACCGGGGACTGCCGGGGAGCGCGCCGTGGGCCTGCATGACCACGTGGCAGGCGCGGCGCAGGTCGAGGGCGAGCTCGTGGTGCAGCACCACCGACAGCCGTCCCTCCTGCAGCAGCGCCAGGTTCTCGGCGTCCAGGTCGTGCGCCACGAAGGCTCGGCATGCCCGGCCGGCGTCGGCGAAGGCCGCCACCGTCGCGGCGTTGCCGCCGGTGGCGTACAGCGAGTAGACGGCAGCGATGGCCGGGTGGGCGGCCAGGGCGTCGCGGACCAGCCCGCGCAGCACCGCGTCGTCCCCGCTCGGATCGACGAGGTCGACCTGCTGCCGGCCGGGCCGCACCTGCCGCAGCGTCGCGCGGAAACCCATCTCGCGGTCGTCCTCGCCGCGGAAGGAGCCGGTGCCCCGGGTGACCAGGACGGCGGCGTCGTCGGGCAGCCACTGGTCGAGCAGGTAGGCCGCGGTCGCCCCGGCGGCCCGGTTGTCCAGGCCGACGTACGCGACGCGTCGGCTGGTCGGCAGGTCGGTGACGAGCGTGACCACCGGGATGCCGGTCTCGGCCAGCCGTTCGACCGCGGCCACGACCTGGGGGTGGTCCGGGGCCTTGAGGACGACGCCCTGCGACCCGCGCCGGGCGATGCCGTCGAGCGTGGCCACCAGCTCCGGGACCGGTGGCGCCTCCGCGAGGTGGAACCGCGCCCGGAAGGTCGCCGGGCGGACCAGCGGCAGCTGCGACTCCAGCGCCGCCCGCACCGCCGAGGAGAACCGGGCCGGGGCGTCGACGACCAGGTCCAGGAAGAACGTCCGACCGGTCAGCCGGACCTGCGAGCGTTGCCGGTGCAGATCGGCGATCGCCCGGTGCACCTCGTCGACGGTGCTCTGCCGCACCCCTCCGCGCCGGTTCAGCACACGGTCGACGGTCGCCTCGGACAACCCGGCCTGGCGGGCGATCTCGCGGATCGGATACGGGTGCGGCATGCGCCCAGTCTGAGGGACAAATGACGGATCTGCGATGGCCGCGGCCCCTTGCAGCTGCCGCGCTCACCCGTCAGGCTCGATGACATCCCCATCCCGCTCAGGAAGGACGCCGCCATGACCGCCTTCGCCGCCGCCCGGACCGCTCCCGGCTGGTTCACCGCGGACGACTGCCGCCTGGCGGATTTCCGCGCGATCGTCGAGACGACCACCGACCTGGCCGACTACCCGTACGCCGACGAGGTGCGGGAGAACGTCCTCGTCTACGGGTCCCGGCTGCGCAACCACGTCGCCACCGCGGAGGGCCGCCGCGACGTGCAGGCCGAACTGGCTCGCGCGCTCGCCGACGGGCCGGGCATCGTCGTCTTCGCCGGCGCCTTCCCCGACACCGGAGTCGTCGACCGGGCCACCGCCGTCTTCGAGGCGGTGATCGCCGAGCAGAAGGCCGCCGGGGTCGTCGCCGGCGACCACTTCGCCAAGCCCGGCGCCAACGACCGCATCTGGGGCGCCCTCGACAAGTTCGCCGTCCGCGAGCCGCAGCTGTTCGCCGAGTACTACGGCAACGACGTGCTCGCCCTGGTCTCGGAGTCCTGGCTGGGCCGCGGGTACCAGGTGACCAGCCAGGTCAACGTCGTCAACCCCGGCGGGCAGGCCCAGGTCGCCCACCGCGACTACCACCTCGGCTTCATGTCCGAGGAGCAGGCCTTGGCCTACCCGGCTCACGTGCACCGCCTCTCCCCCGTCATGACCCTGCAGGGAGCGGTCGCGCACTGCGACATGCCGGTGGAGACCGGCCCGACGATGTACCTGCCGCACTCGCAGAAGTACGCCCCCGGCTACGTCGCCTTCCACCAGCCGGAGTTCACCGCCTACTTCGACGAGCACTTCGTGCAGCTACCGCTGCGCAAGGGCGACGCCGCCTTCTTCAACCCGGCCCTGTTCCACGGCGCCGGCACCAACCGCTCGACCGACGTCCGCCGCATGGCCAACCTGCTGCAGGTCTCCTCCGCCTTCGGCCGCGCGATGGAGGCCGTCGACCGCTCGGCCATGTGCCGGGCGATCTACCCGGTCCTGCTGGCGCTGCAGGCCGCCGGCGTCGACGAGCGCACCCTGCGCAACGTCGTCGCCGCCTCCGCCGAGGGCTACGCCTTCCCCACCAACCTCGACCGCGACCAGCCGATCGGCGGCCTCGCACCCGAGACCCAGGCCGAGCTGGTCTGGCGCGCCCTGCAGGAGCAGTGGACGTCCGACGCGCTGGCGACCGAGCTGACCGCCCAGGCCGACCGGCACCGCAGCGGGTTCTGAAACGAACCCTCCGCCCGAGGGTGGCCGTTCCCGCATCCGGGAGCACAGAGGGAGGACATGACAGCCGCGGACGCGCTGCTGGCCACGTGCTGGACCACGGCCGGCGACGCCGCGCCGTCAGAGGCGGACTGGCGCAGCCCGGTCCCGCTGCGGGAGCGGATCGAGGCCGCGGCCGCCGCGGGGTTCACCGGCTTCGGGGTGCTCGCCGTCGACGTGGCCAGCGCCGTGCGGGAGCACGGCCTGTCCGGCATCCGCGCGATGCTGACGGACAACGGCATCGTCCACCTGGAGCTGGAGGGGCTGCCCCGCTGGTGGAGCAGCGGTCCCGAGCGGGCGCGATCGGACGAGCTGCGCCAGTTCGTGCTGTCCGCCGCCGAGGCGCTCGGCGCCCGTCACCTCAAGGTCACGCCCGACACCAGCGGGGGCCCGTGGGAGCCGGAGCACTGGGCGGCGGAGTTCGCTCTCCTCGCCGCCCAGGCCACCGACGCGGGGGTACGCCTCGGCATCGAGTTCCTGCCCTGGTCCAACATCCGGACCGCCCACGACGCGCTGCGGCTGGTCGAGGACGCCGGTCACCCGGCCGGCGGGATCGTCATCGACGTCTGGCACGTCGAGCGCGCCGGGACCCCGCCGCAGGAGCTCGCCGCATTACCGCTGCACCGGATCGTCGGCGTGGAGCTCGACGACGCCGACCGCGAGGTCGTCGGCACGTTCTCCGAGGACACCGTCGACCGGCGACGCTACTGCGGCGAGGGCTCCTTCGACCTGGCCGGCATCATCACCGCGCTGCGCGCCGTCGGCTGGTCCGGCCCCTGGGGCGTCGAGATCCTCTCCACCGAGCACCGCCGACTCGACGTCCGGCAGGCCGCCATGCACGCGGCCACCACCACCCGGGCCCAGTTCGAGGCCGTCTCGGCCCACCGCTGACCCCGATCGGTCGGCGGGACGACGATGCTGCCCGGCGCGGGTTGCCGACGGGGGCGCACCAACACGCCTGCAGCCGATCGCGGCGGAGCTCACGGGCAACCGGGCCGCCGACCCCACGGTCGACGACACCGCGCACATCGCGGGCGACCCCTCCGGTTCGGGTCCCCTGCTCCGAGCGCGGGCCGGGCGTACGCGACGGCGCCCGCCGCCCGGACACGCGTGGTCCGGGCGGCGGGCGCCCTGGCGTCGTTCCTAGCGCTTGAGCTCGTGGGACAGCTCGGCGAGCTCCTGACCGCCGGCCATCTCGGTGGTGAGCTCCTCCAGGGTGACCTCCGAGCGCTTCCGGTCGAGGACCCGGCGGCCGAGCTTGAGGATGATGAAGTGGTCGCCCACCAGGTACGCGTGGTGGGGGTTGTGGGTGATGAAGACGACGCCCAGGCCGGCGTCACGCGCGGCGGCGGTGTACTTGAGGACGACGCCGGACTGTTTCACACCGAGCGCGGCGGTGGGCTCGTCGAGGATCAGGACGCGGGCACCGAAGTACACCGCACGGGCGATCGCGACGCACTGCCGCTGACCGCCGGAGAGCGTGCCGATCGGCTGGTTGATGTCCTTGACGACGATGCCCATCTTCTGCAGCTCGGTGTCGGCGATCTCCCGCATCGCCTTGATGTCCAGCGGAGCCATGGGGTACTTGCCCTTCCGGATCTCCGAGCCGAGGAAGAAGTTCCGCCACACCTCCATGAGGCCGACCACCGCGAGGTCCTGGTAGACCGTGGCGATCCCGTGGTCGAGCGACTCCCTGGGCGAGCTGAAGTGGACCTCCTGACCGTCCACCTTCAGCGTGCCCTCGGAATGCGGGTGCAGACCGGAGATGATCTTGATGAGGGTGGACTTCCCGGCGCCGTTGTCCCCCAGGACGCAGGTCACCTCCCCGGCGCTGACCCGCAGGTTGATGCCCTCGAGCGCCCGGATGGCGCCGTAGTTCTTGCCGACGCCCTCCATCTCGACGAGCGGCTCTCCCTTGTGCAGGTCAGGGGCGGCGTGCTCCATGATCGTGTCGGTCATGTCACTTCCTCTGAGCGGCGTAGTTCTTGACGTACAGGTTGACCAGGACGGCGAGCAGCAGCATCACGCCCAGGAACGTGCGGAACCAGTTCGGGTCCCAGCCGGCGAACACGATGCCCTGGGTGGTCATCCCGAAGATGAAGGCACCGAGCGCCGAGCCGACCGCCGAGCCGTAGCCGCCGGTGAGCAGGGCACCGCCGACGACCGCGGCGATGATGTAGATGAACTCGTTGCCGACACCCAGGCCGGACTGCACCGAGCTGAAGTTGAAGAGCAGGTGCATCCCCAGGAACCAGGCCAGGAAGGCGACCCCCATGAACAGCCCGATCTTGACCTTGCGCACGGGCACACCGACCGCGCGGGCACTCGCCTGGTTGCCGCCGGAGGCGGTGATCCAGTTGCCGGTGCGAGTCCGCAGCAGCAGCCAGGTGCCGACCGCCACGAAGAGGAACCACCACAGCACCGTGACCTTGAGCGAGATGAAGCCGAGGTCGACGTCACTGGCGAAGACCGCCTTGGCCGCGCCGAAACCGTCGATGGCGCTGGTGTTGGGGGTGGCGACCGTCCCGGTGACCAGCTTCGTGACGCCGAGGTTCAGGCCCTGGAGGATGAAGAACGTGCTCAGGGTGATGAGGAAGCTGGGGATCCCGGTCCTCATCACCAGCCAGCCGTTGATGAAGCCGATGGCCAGCGCGACGACGAGGCTGAACACGACGCCCACCCACATGTTCAGGCTGAACTGGTAGGTGATCATCGCCGCGGCCAGCGCCGCGGTGGCCACCGCGACCCCGGCCGACAGGTCGAACTCGCCGCCGATCATGAGAAGGGCGACCCCGACCGACACGATGCCGATGGTCGAGCTCGCGTACAGGACGGTGGCGAAGGCGGGCAGCGTGCGGAACGGCTCGGCGACCGCGTAGAAGAACAGGAAGATCGCGATCGCCGCCGCGAGCGCGCCGATCTCGGGCCGGCCCAGGACTCGCGACACCAGCGAGCGCTGCGAGCGGACCGGCGCGGTGGTCGCCGGGGTGGACGGTGTTGTCGCCACAGAAGAACTCATGACTGCTCCAGGGGATTGGGGGAGGGAGCCGGGGACGATCCCCGGCTCCCTCCGTGGGGACTACCTGGTGTTGTTCTGGGCGAACTCGACGATGGGGCCGACGTTGCCCCGGTCGACGATGGACGGACCGGTGAGGACCGGGCCACCGCCACCGATGTCGTTGCCGTTGGTCAGGTTCAACCACAGCGCTTGGACGGCCATGTAGCCCTGGACGTAGGGCTGCTGGTCGACCGAGAAGGCGATGTCACCGTTCTCGATGGCCTGCGCGATGTCGGCGTTGAGGTCGAAGGTGACGATCTCCGCCTGGCTGCCGGCGTCGGTCTTGGCCTGCTGGGCGGCCTGTGCCACCTGCGCACCGAGGGTGACGATGTGGGTCACCGACGGGTCCTGCTGCAGCTTGGACCCGATCGTCTGCTGCACCGAAGGCAGGTCGGTGCCCTCGACGTAGAGGATCTCGGTGTTCGGGAATCCCTCGGTCACACCGGCACAGCGGGTCTCCAGGGCGATGTGGCCCTGCTCCTGGATGACGCAGAGGGCCTTTCCGCCGGCGTCCTGCTGGATCCGCTGGCCCACGGTGCGGCCGGCGAGCTGCTCGTTGGACCCGAAGTACATCGAGATGCCGTAGTCCTGGTAGTTGTCGATCCCGGAGTTGAAGGCGACCACCGGGATCCCGGCGTCGACAGCCGCCTGCGCCGCCGGGCCGACCTGGTCCACGAAGGCCAGGGTGACGGCGACGCCGTCGACCTTGCTGTCGATCGCGTTCTGGACCAGCGTCGCCTGCTGGCCGGCGTCGGGGTCGTTGGAGTAGTTCAGGGTGACTCCGAGGTTGTCCGCAGCGGCCTCGGCACCCGCCCGGATCTTGTCCCAGAAGGCATCGCCCGGCGCCTCGTGGGTGATCATCGCGATGGTCAGATCCTGGCCGCCTTCGGGCGCGTCCTGCGCGCCGCCCCCACTGCTGCACGCGGCCAGCCCAACGGTCGCGGCTGTCACCGCCACCACAGCCTGCAGCGACCTACGGGTGCTCCTCATGCTCGTCTCCTCGTTGGGCGGACCCGCGCGGGTATCGGCGGGATCGGGCAGGTCCGGGACATCCGGCACGAGTGGTCGAGGACGCTCCGGCCTCGGCCCGATCGCCGTCGGTATGTCTGGACATAGTGACATGCGAAATGTGACATGAGTGACAAAGGACGTCAAGGTCTCCTCGTCGTCGCGCGGGCACCGCCGGGGCCGGCGGGGACGGTAGGAGCCAGCCAGGAACCGCGCTCCGACGATGCCGCCAGGGCGTCGAGCGTGACGGCCGCGACGACGGCATCGTCGAGATCCGCGCCCTCCGGCCGCCCTGACGCGATGGAGGACAGGAAGTTCCGGGCCTCCACGACCTTCAGGTCGTCGTAGCTCATCGGGATCCCTGCGCCGGGCTGGAAGGCGGCGAAGTGGCCTGCCCCGGGTCCCACGAACACGGTCGTGACCGGCTGGTCCTGGTGGCGGCCGCCCTGGCTCACGCCGAGCTCCCCCATCCGCCGGAAGTCCCAGGACACCGTCCCGGCGGTGCCGTGCACGACGAAGCCGTAGGTGTTCTGCTCACCTACGGCGACCCGGCTGGCCTCCAGGGCGACCCGCGCCCCGGAGGCCATGCGGAGCAGCGCCGAGACGTAGTCGTCGTTCTCGACGGCCCCCTTCTCCCCGCCGACGACCAGGGAGTGCCCAGCCGTGGCGCTGGTGGGGCGGGCGCGCTCGGGCAGGAAGACCGCGGTGTCGGCGACCACCGAGGCGATGTCCCCCAGGAGGAAGCGCACCAGGTCCACCGCGTGCGACGCGAGATCGCCGAGGACCCCGTTGCCGCCGCGAGCCCGCTCGTACCGCCAGGTCAACGCGCCGTCGGGGGACGCGGCGTAGTCGCTGAGGAAGTAGAACCGGGCGTGCGTGACCCGGCCGATCCCACCGGAGACCACCGTCTCGCGGGCCAGCGCGACGGCCGGCGCGTTCCGGTAGTTGAAGCCCACCGCGCTCCGCACACCGGCGGCGCGGGCGGCGTCGGCCACGGCGCGGGCGTCGTCGGCGGTCAGCCCGACCGGCTTCTCTATCCACAGGTGCCGGCCGGCCTCTGCGACGGTCACCCCGATCTCCCGGTGCAGCCAGTTCGGCGCCGTCACGCTGACTGCCTGCACGCGTGGGTCGGCGAGCACGTCCCGCCAGTCGCGCACCGCCGTGGCGAACCCGAACTGCTCGGCGGCCTCCTCCGCGCGACCCGGCACCTCGTCGGCGACCACGACCAGTTCCGGGACCAGTCGCAGGCCCGGGAAGTGGTGGCGCACCCGGGCATAGGCCTGGGCGTGCACCCTCCCCATCCAGCCGAATCCGATGACGCCGACCCCGATCGGCCGGGTGCCACCGGGTTCCGTGACGACCTCGCCCATGGCGGCCCTCCGGTCCTCGCGGACGGGGATGCTAGTGCCCGTGACGGCCTCCGGGGTGGCCGGTCGGTGCGCCTCGACGCGGGCCGTCACCGTCCGGGACGGACATGCGTCCGGCCGGCCGGCGCTGCTCCTCCGGCCGTACGACGGCGTCGGCCCGGCCCCTCGTCGCCCGCCGTGCGCAGCCGACCGTAGATCCGCGCCAGGTCCGGCAGCTGGAAGTGTGCGTTGAGGCCGCTGGGGTTCGGCACCACCCAGGTGACGGCGCCCGCGACCCGCTCGGGCTGGCGGCCCATGCCCGCTCGGGGCCGGTCGAAGGCCACGCGCCAGGCAGTGATGCCCAGGACCGCCAGCACGCGGGGCCGGTACTCCGCCACGAGCCCCGCCAGCGCGGCCGCTCCCGCCCGGAGCTCGGCCGGGGTCAGCTCGGCGGCCGCACGCGTCGGCCGGTCCACGACGTTGGTGACGCCCAGCCCGTGGCCGAGGAGGAGCCGGTCCTCCTCGGGCGCGAGCCGGCGCGGGGTCAGCCCCGCCAGGTGCAGCGCGGGCCAGAAGCGGTTCCCGGGCCGGGCGAAGTGGTGACCGCGGGCGGCGGACACCAGCGACGGGTTGATGCCGCAGAAGAGCACGTCGAGATCCGGCGCGACGACGTCCGGCAGCGGCTTGGCAGGCACGACGCCGTGGGTGCCCCACCGGATGCGGGATGAACGCAGGGGCTCCCCCGTCGGACGCCCGCCCGACGGGGGAGACTCGTGCCGTGCCGCTCCGACGCTGCCCCTGTGGCACCGGTCTGCCCCTCGACGAGTGCTGCGGCCGGCTGCACGAGGGCACGCTCGCGGCCGCGACGGCCGAGCAGCTGATGCGGTCGCGGTACAGCGCCTTCGCCCTCGGTCACATCGCCTACCTGCTGGAGACCTGGCATCCCGACACCCGTCCGCGGGCGCTGGACCTCGACCCCGCGGTGCGGTGGACGGGCCTGGAGGTGCTCGCCACGACGGGCGGCGGCCTGCTGGGCGCAGAGGGGACCGTCCAGTTCCGCGCCCACTACGTCACGGGCGGCCGGACCGGCGTCCAGCAGGAGACCAGCCGGTTCGTCCGCGAGGGCGGCCGGTGGCGGTATCTGGACGGCGTGTCGCTGCCCTGAGCGCGCCGCCCGGTCGGACGAGGGCTCAGGCGATGACCTCCTCGTGGGTGTTCACCCCCGGGATCCGCCGCACCGACCCCCAGCCGAAGCGGGCCCACACCACGAGCAGCCCGGCCCCGGCCAGCGAGCCGAGGGTGTCGCGCACCAGATCGCCGTTGGTGTCGTCGTTGCCCTCCGACAGCGCCGTGCCGAACCAGGCGTCCGACCGCCACTCGACGATCTCCCACAGCGCGCCCACCGCGATCCCGAGAGCCGCCGTCACGACGGCGATGCCCACGTAGTGCGGCAGATGGGTCTCCTCCCGCGGGTCGGGAACGACCTCGACCCGCGCCAGCGCGATGTAGATGACCGGCGCGGTGAGCATCGGCAGCGTGAAGTGGACCAGGTCGTCGAACCGCACGAACTCGTCGTAGAGCCCCAGCGTCTCGCCGAACCCCTGGAGGGCCATCGCCGCCGTCACCGACAGGTCGTAGATCCGCGGCAGGTTGACCAGCCGCGCGAGGACGGTGACGGCGCCCAGGGTGGCGAGCACCGCCGCCGGTCCCGGTCGTCCGTTCACCGCGTACACGACGGCACCGCCGAGGATGACCAGGCGCAGGACGTCGATGCCGTCCCGCACCACGGGGGTCCAGTCGCCCAGCAGGAGTGTGCGCGTGTCCACGCGCGACGCCTACCCACCCGCCACGCCCGCTGACCGCGGCGGGCCGGGAAGCGGGCCCGGGCGCGTCGGTCCCCCGCAGGAGTGACCGTCGCCGGTGTGCGCCCACCTCTCCGACCTGGCCGGACACGGACGATCGACCCCCGGATATGGCGAAGATCACGAGGTGGAGATAGCTCACACCGACCGGACTGCATGTGACCGCCCGTTTCGGCCGACGATCAGAAGGACGGCGCCTCCGGCGCACCCCTGGACGGCCTGAGAGGCAGACGTGACTGAGCACGGCGCGGTTCCCGACAGCGCGAACCCCGACGTAGTACTCGTGGGCGGCGGCATCATGAGCGCGACCCTGGCCGCGCTGATCGGTGTGGTCGCCCCGCAGTGGAGCGTCACCGTCTTCGAGTCCGGCCCCGACGTGGCCGGGGAGAGCTCCGACGCCTGGAACAACGCCGGGACCGGGCACGCCGCGCTGTGCGAGCTGAACTACACGCCGGCGGGGCCCGACGGCCGCGTCGACCCGTCGAAAGCCGTCGCGATCAACGAGCAGTTCCAGGTCTCGCGCCAGTTCTGGTCCTACCTGGTGCGCGGGGGCATGACCGGCTCCCCCAAGGAGTTCGTCACCCCGGTCCCCCACCTGAGCTTCGTCACCGGTGAGGACGGCCGCGCCTACATGCGCAACCGCTACGAGGCGTTGGCGGCCGAGCCGCTCTTCGCCGGCCTCGAGTACACCGAGAGCGCCGAGGAGCTCGCCGGCTGGCTCCCGCTCATGATGACCGGCCGTGACCCGGGCCAGACCGTCGCCGCCACCCGGTCGGTCGCCGGCACCGACGTCAACTTCGGCGCACTCACGCGACTGATGCTCGACGACGCCGCCGGGCGCGGCGTCACCGTGCACTGCAACCAGCGCGTGCAGCGCCTGGAGCGGGAGACCGACGGCCGCTGGCGCGTCACGGTGCGGGACGCCGTCACCGGCGAGCGCCGCACCGTGCGCACCCGCTTCGTCTTCGTCGGCGCCGGCGGTGGCGCCCTGCCGCTGTTGCAGAGCGCCGGCATCCCGGAGATCCGCGGCTTCGGCGGCTTCCCCGTCAGCGGGAAGTTCCTGCGCACCACGTCGCCGGAGCTGGTCGGCCGGCACCAGGCCAAGGTGTACGGCCAGGCCGCCGTGGGGGCGCCGCCGATGTCGGTGCCGCACCTGGACCTCCGGCTCATCGACGGCGACCACTCGCTGCTGTTCGGTCCCTACGCGGGCTTCTCCCCGCGCTTCCTGAAGGCCGGCTCGATGTTCGACCTGCCGCGCAGCGTCCGGCCGGACAACCTCGGGTCCATGCTCGGGGTGGCGCGGACCGAGCTCGCGCTCACCCGGTACCTGATCGGCGAGCTCCTGCAGTCCCGGTCGGCCCGGCACGCCACGCTCACCCACTTCGTGCCCGAGGCCGAGGAGCACGACTGGGACATGATCACCGCGGGGCAGCGCGTCCAGGTGATCAAGCGGGACCCGGCGACGGGCCGCGGGATGCTGCAGTTCGGCACCGAGCTCATCGTGGGCGGCGACGGCTCCGTCGCCGGCCTGCTGGGCGCCTCCCCCGGGGCGTCGACCGCGGTCTCGGCGATGCTGAGCCTCCTGGAACAGTGCTTCCCCGACCGGATCCCGGCCTGGCGCCCCGCGCTGCAGGAGGCCATCCCCTCCTACGGCCGCCGGCTCTCCGACGACCCGGCGCTGCTCGCCGAGGTGCGGGCGGACACCATGCAGGTCCTCGAGCTCAACGGCTGATCCCCTCGGCCGGTCGCCGGCCGGCTAGCGCCGGCGACCGGCCGCGGCGCGCAGGAGGTCGGCCACCTCGGAGGTCGCCGCGTACGCCCCGGCCGTGAGGAACGACTGCTGGATGACCTCGTCCAGCCGCGCGCGGGACATCATGTCGGTGCCCATGACCCGCTGCTCGCCGGGGCCGGGGGTGAAGACGACGGTCCGCACGCCCTCCTCCTCCAGCGCCCGGACCTCCCGCCGCAGCAACCGGTCGGAGTACCGGCGGGCGGCCGGGAAGAGCCCGGGACGCCAGCCGGCGGGGCCGCTCATCGGCGCGACGACGATCACGATGTCGAGCCCCTGCCCGCGCAGCACCGCCGCGTTCGTCGGCGAGTGCACCCCGCCGTCGATGTAGCTGTGCGGGCCGATCCGGACGGGCGTGAAGTAACCCGGTACGGCGCAGGACGCTCCGATCGCCCGGTGGATCGGCGCCTCCGGGGCCCCCGGCCGGCCGAACACCACGCGCCGGCCGTCGCGCCGCCGCACGGCACAGATCCACAGGGCCGGCTGCGGCCAATCCGGGCGCTCGAGCTCGCGCAGCGCGGCCAGCTGCTCGAGGATGTCGTGCCGGCCCGGCGCCATGAGGGCCATGCCCGCCGCCATCGGGCGGAACTGCAGCGGGCGGGTCAGCGCCCGGGCCAGCATGTGCCGCCCCGGCAGCCGCAGCGGCCGGCGGATCAGCTCCAGCGGCCGGAAGGGGGCGAGCTCGGGAAGGCGCGCCTCGGCCATCTGGCGGAGCACGTCGTCGTCGCCCGAGAGGGGTGCCTTCACCGTCCAGGCGGCGAGGTCCTCCGCCGACACCCCCAGCCGCAGCAGCGTGCCGGTGATCGAGCCCGCCGAGGTGCCGACGATCATGTCGGCCTTGCGGGCGTCGAGCCCGAAGTCGTGCTGGAGGACGGCGAGCACGCCGGAGTGGTAGGCCTGACCCACCACCCCGCCGCCACCGAGCACGAGGCCCACGCGCGTCACGGTCCGAGCCTGCCACGCGCCCCCGGTCCGGGACGCGGCGGCCTCACACGGGGTCCACGTCCAGCCGGCCGGTCACCCGCTCCGCCGTCCCGACGAGGACCACCGCGACGAGCAGGCCCGCGAGCACGCCCACGACCAGCACGGCGGGGAGCTCCAGGGCGGCGTCGAGGGCAGCCAGCACGGCCGCGGCCAGCGGCCACCACCACCCTCGGCGCGTCCCGCGGGACATCCCGCTGTCGGTCAGCGTCATCGAGACCAGGTAGACGGCCACCCCGCCGGCCACGAGGAGCCGGGTCCCGGCGGGGACCTCGCCCGCCCCGCTCTGCACGACCGCCAGCTCGATGCCGGCACCGACGGTCGCCAGCGCGAGGGTCAGCGGGAGCTGGCCGAAGACGTAGACGTCGTGAGAGTGGTCGCTGCGCTCTGCTCCGACCTCGTTGAGGAGCCGCTTGGCGCGGGCACCGGCGAGGTCGAAGTAGCTCCACCACAACGCGGCAGCCAGAACGAAGCACAGCAGCGCCACGGGGATCGCCGAGGGCGCCCACTCGGCGTCGTACAAGCCGTGCGCGATCCCCGCCACCGACTCGCCCAGCACCAGGATCACGAACAGGGCGAACCGCTCGGGCAGGTGCTGCACGTGCAGCGGGACGTCGGCGGAGTGCCGGGTCGCCAGGAGCGGCACGAGAGCCTCGACGAGGACGGCAGCGGCCCAGAGGCCGAAGGCGACGGGCCGCGGCACCAGCAGCGAGACCGCCCACAGCACCGCCCCGATGCCTGCGCCCGCCAGGTAGAGGCGCGCGATCGGGCGGGCCGCCACGACGTGGCGGTAGGCCCGGTGGTACTGCAGCAGCAGGGTCGCCCGCATCACCAGCTGGCACGCGACGAAGATCCCGAAGCGTTCCCCGGTCGCCTCGGTGGCCGACGCGGCCATGCCGATGACGGCCGCCATGCTGGTCAGCTTGTAGACCCGGTAGACCAGGTCGTCGTGGTCGAACCGGTTCGCATAGAGGGTCGCGCTCACCCACGACCACCACACCACGGTGAAGAGCCCGGCGAACAGCAGCTCCCCGTGCAGCGTGACGTCCTCCCGCAGTGCGATGGCCAGCTCGGCCACCACGAGGACGAACGCGAGATCGAAGAACAGCTCCAGCCGGGAGGCGGCCCGCTCGTCGTCGGTCGTCAGGGCCGGCGGCCGTACCGCGTCCCGGAGGGCGTCCAGCAGCCGTCCCGCCGCCGATCGATCCCCCACGTCGCCCACCCCGATCCGGGGGGCCGCCCGACCAGCGAGCGCCTCCCCGTCGACGGTCGGGCCACTACCCCGCGCGGGGCCGGCTACGCCTGCCGGCGGGGCCAGCGGCCGGTCTGCCGGCTCAGCGGGCTACAGACCGACCGCGACCGTCGCCGCGAGCTCGCGGCAGGCCTCCAGGTCCGCTGCCGAGGGCGGGCCGGTGAGGCTCAGCGGCGCGGCGACCTGCTTCCAGCGCAGGGCCCCGGTGATCTTCTGGATGGCCGACAGGGCTCCGGCGGTGTCGTCCCCACCGTGCACGTAGACCCCGTAGGGCAGGCCCACGGTCGCGTCGAGGCACGGGTAGTACACGGTGTCGAAGAAGTGCTTCAGGGCCCCCGACATGTAACCGATGTTGGCCGGCGTGCCGAGCAGGACGCCGTCGGCGCCGAGCAGGTCCGCGGCCCCCGCGGACAGCGCCGGGCGCACGGTGAGCTCCACCCCGTCGACCAGGGCGACACCCTCCCGGGCCGCCTCGAGCAGGGCCTGCAGGTTCGGTGAGGGGGTGTGGTGGACGATCAGCAGGCGCGGCACCCGGGCATCCTCCCGCACCTGGACCGCGCGCCGTCCGCACACCTCGTTTGTTCGCACGAACACCGGCTATGTATGGTCGCGGGGTGGACAGCACGACCCGCCATGCCGGCATCCTCACCCACCTGCGCCGGGAGGGACGCGTGGAGGTCGCCGACCTCGCGGCGGCCCTCGGCACGTCCGAGATGACGATCCGACGGGACCTCGACGTCCTGGCCCGGGCCGGAGTCCTGCGGCGGGTCCGGGGAGGAGCGGTCAGCCTCCTGTCCCGCGGCGAGGAGCTCCCCTTCGCGATGCGCGAGGTGGAGGCCTCCGACGCGAAGCAACGCATGGCCACGGCCGTGTCCGGCCTCCTCCGCGACGGCGAGGCGGTCGTCGTCGACAGCGGCACGACCGGCCTGGCGGTCGCGCGCGCCCTCGCCGGTCGCCGGCTCACGGTCATGCCGCTGTCGATCCACGCGCTGGGTCCCCTGGCCGGCAGCCCGGCCACGACCCTGCTCGTGCCCGGCGGGACGGCGCGCTTCGGGGAGGGCTCTCTCGTGGGCCCGATGACCGAGGCGAGTCTCCGGTCGCTGCGCTTCGACACCGTCGTCCTGACCTGCTGCGGCTTCTCGGCCACCGACGGGGTGACCGCCTACGACGTGCAGGACGCCGCCGTGAAGCGCGCGGCCGTGGCGTCGGCCAGCCGGGTGGTGCTGGTGGCCGAGGCCGCGAAGTTCGCCCGGACCGCGCTGGTGGTCGTCTGCCCCGTCACCGAGATCGACACCGTCGTGACCGACGTCGACGTGCCCGACGAGGCGGTCGCGCAGCTCACCGCCGCCGGCGTCGACGTGATCCGCGCCTGACCGACTCCCCTCCGACTGCTGACAGGACGCCGGGATGCCCTCCGACCTCGCCCCTCCCTCGACCGCGTTGCGCTCCGCCCGCCTCGCCGTCGCCCTGTGCTTCTTCCTGAACGCCGTCTTCTACGCCGGGCTCGTCCCGCGCCTCCCGGAGATCAAGGCCGAGCTCGGCCTGAGCAACAGCTCCCTGGGCGCGGCGCTGGCCGCGGTTCCCCTGGGGGCGCTCGTGGCCGGACTCTTCTCGGCGGCGCTGATCCGCCGCTTCACCTCCGCCCGGGTGGCCACCGGCGGGCTGGTGCTGCTGGGGGTCCTGCTCTCGGGCGTGGCGGTCGCACCCAACTGGCCCGCGCTGGCTGCGATCCTCCTGCTGGCAGGGGGGCTGGACGCGGTGATCGACGTGGCCCAGAACGCGCACGGCCTCCGGGTCCAGCGGCTCTACGGTCGCTCGATCCTCAACGGCTTCCACGGCCTCTGGAGCATCGGGGCGGTGAGCGGCGGCCTGCTCGGGTCGGCCGCCGCCGGTCTGGGGGTTCCGCTCGGCGTCCAGCTGGGCGTCACCGCGGTGGTGTTCGGCGCCCTGGCTCTGCTCGCCTTCCGCGCCATGCTCCCCGGGCACGACGACGCCGACCGCGAGGAGTCGGAGAACGGCGCCGACGGGGTGCCGGCCGAGCCCCGGAACGGGGCGCGGACCGCCGTCCTCGCGCTGGCCGCCCTGGGCGTGCTGGCCACCTGCGGGGCCTTCGTGGAGGACGCCGGCGCCTCGTGGAGCGCGCTCTACCTGCGCACCGAGCTCGCGGCCGGGGCAGCGACCGCCGGGCTGGGCTTCGTCGCCCTGCAGGGCGCCATGACCGTCGGCCGGCTCACCGGCGACCGCGTCGTGGACCGGTTCGGGCAGCGCCGGGTCGTCCAGGTCGGCGGGGCCCTGATCGCCGGCGGCATGGGCCTGGCCCTGGCCGTCCCCTCGATCGCGTCGACCCTGGTCGGTTTCGCCCTGGCCGGCCTGGGCGTCGCCACGCTGGTCCCGGCCGTCTACCACGCCGCCGACGAGCTGCCCGGGCTGCGGCGCGGCACCGGCCTGGCGGTCATCAACTGGCTGCTGCGCATCGGGTTCCTGCTGTCTCCGCCGCTGATCGGCGTCCTCGCCGACGCCACCAGCCTCCGGGTGGCGCTGCTCGCCGTGGTGGTCGCCGGGCTCGGCGCCCTCCTGCTGGGCGGCGTCCTCGGCGGGCGTGTCGCGGGCGCTCGCACCGCCGTGTGAGAGTGACGGCATGCACCTCGTGCTCGAGTACTCCCTGGCCGACGACTACCTCGACCGCCGGACGGCGCTGCGCGACGAGCACCTCGCGCTGCTGCAGACCGCTCACGAGCGCGGCGAGCTGCTGCTCGCCGGGGCGATGCCCGATCCCTACGACCGGTCGCTGCTGGTGTGGACGGCCCTCCGCGAGGTCGTCGAGGACTTCGTGGCCCGTGACCCCTACGTGACGCACGGCCTGGTCACCGGCTGGACGATCCGCCCCTGGAACGTCGTCGTCGGCGGCTGACCGGCCGGAGCGGCGGCCGGTCGGAGCGGTCGGCCGGTCAGGTCGGAGCGGCCTCCTCCGGGGCCGCGGACGCCCTGATCTCGGTCGTCACGCGCTCGATCTCCCGTCGCAGCTGCCGACGACGTACCGCCGCCGCGTGCCGGCGCCGCTCCTCGGCCGTCCGCGGTTCCCAGGGCGGGACGGGGACGGACTTCCCGTCCGGTCCGACGGCCACCATCGTGAAGTAGCAGCTGTTGGTGTGCCGGACCGTCTGCCGGACCAGGTCCTGCGTGGTCACCCGGACACCGATCTCGAGCGACGTCCGACCCGTGTGGTTGACCGACGCCTGGAAGGTGACCAGTTCGCCGACGTGGATGGGTTCGCGGAAGACGACCCGGTCGACCGACAGTGTCACGGCGTAGTTCCGCGCGTAGCGGGTCGCACAGGTGTAGGCCACCTGGTCGAGGTACTTCAGCAGGGTGCCGCCGTGGACGTTGCCCGCGAAGTTCGACATGTCGGGCGTCATCAGGATGGTCATCGACAGCCGGTGCCGATCGTCCGGGGACGTGTTCTCCGGGGACGGCGTGTCGTTCGGGCCCATGTCGCCTTCCTCCTCGATCGCTCCTGAGCGGAATTCTCAGGCCGACGGGAGCACCTTTCCCGGGTTCATCAGCCCCGGCGGATCGAGCAGTCGCTTGATCCCGCGCATCAGCTCGAGCTCGAGGCCGTCCTTGTAGTCGGCGATCACGTCGCGCTTGGACTGGCCCAGCCCGTGCTCGGCGCTGATGCTGCCGTCGAAGCTGCTGGTCGAGTCGTAGACGACGCGCGCGAGCTCACCCGCCATGGCCCGGAATGCGGCGTCGTCGCTGCCGGCGGGCTTGCTGAGGTTGTAGTGCAGGTTGCCGTCGCCGATGTGGCCGTAGGTGACGATGCGGATGCCCGGCAGGGCGGCCTGCAGCGCGCGGTCGGTCCGCTCGACGAACGCGGGGATGCTGCTCACCGGCACCGTGACGTCGTGCTTGAGGCTCGGCCCCTCGAAGTTCTGCGCCTCGGAGATGCCCTCGCGCAGGGCCCACAGGGCGGCCACCTGCGCCGAGCCGGACGCCACGACCGCGTCGGCCGCCACCTCCCGCTCGAACGCCTCGGCCAGGCCGGCCTCGAGCAGCCCGTCGAGACCGGCGTCCGGCAGCGTGTCGCTGAGCTCGACGAGCGCGTACCACGGGTGGACGTCGGCGAAGAGGTCACGGGCGCCGGCCTGGTGGCGCAGGACGAAGTCGACGCTCTGACGCGACATCACCTCGAAGCCGGTCAGCCGGTCACCGCACAGCGCCCGGACCACCCCGATCAGGTCCACGGCCGCCTGCGGCGACGGCAGCGCCACCCAGGCCGTCGCCCGGCTCCGCACGGCCGGGAACAGCTTCAGCACCGCGGCGGTGATGACGCCGAGCGTGCCCTCCGCCCCGACGAACAGCTGCTTGAGGTCGTAGCCGGTGTTGTCCTTCCGGAGCGCGCGGAGGCCGTTCCAGATCCGGCCGTCGGGCAGGACCACCTCCAGCCCGAGCGTGAGGTCCCGCATGTTCCCGTAGCGGAGCACCCCCGTCCCGCCGGCGTTCGTCGCCAGGTTGCCACCGATCGTGCAGCTGGCCTCGGAGCCCAGGGAGAGGGGGAACAGGCACCCCTCGGCGGCAGCCGCCTGCTGCACCGACCGGAGCACCACGCCCGCCTCGGCCGTGATCGTCAGGTCGACCGGGTCCACCCCGCGGATCCGCCGCATCCGGTCCAGCGAGAGCACCACCTGCCGGCCGGAGGAGTCGGGCATCGACCCGCCGCACAGCCCCGTGTTGCCGCCCTGCGGCACCACCGCGACCCCCGCCGTGCGGCAGGCACGGACGACGGCGGCCACCTCCTCCGTGCTGCCCGGTCGCACGACGGCCGCGGCGGCGCCGGACCAGGCGTTGCGCCAGTCGGTCAGGTAGCTGCCCATCCCGGCCGGATCGGTGATCAGGGCGCCCTCCCCCACGGTCTCCCGCAGCAGGGCGGGTACGTCGGCGGCGGTCATGCGGTGTCCTCCCGGTGGGTGGGGTGCGGCGGGTCCAGGCGCAGGACCCTGCGCGCGGCGGCCGTGCGCGCCAGCAGGTCGTCGCGCTCCAGGCGCGCGAGGTCGGCGGTGGGCGGGGCGATCTCCCGCAGTCGCGGCGTCCACTCCGCCATCCGGTCGGGAAAGCTCGCCGCCAGGACGTCGACCATCGCCGACGCCGCCGTCGAGGCGCCCGGGGAGGCGCCGAGGAGGGCGGCCAGCGTTCCGCCGGCGGACGTGACGATCTCGGTGCCGAAGCCGACCATCGCGCCCCGACCCCCGGCGATCTTGAGCACCTGCACGCGCTGCCCGGCGGTCACGAGTTCCCAGTCCTCCGCCCGCACCTCGGGGACGAAGCCGCCCAAGGCGGCCAGCCGTGCCCGCTGCGACTGGGCAAGCTGCCCCACCAGGTAGGCCATGAGCGAGCGGTTGTCCCGGGCCGACGCCGCCAGCACCGGCAGGTTGCCCGGACGCACGGACCGGAGCAGGTCGGTGAGCCGTCCCGCCCGGAGGAAGCGCGGGGAGAAGGCCGCGAAGGGACCGAAGAGCAGGTGCTCCTGACCCTCCACGGTCCGGTGGTCCAGGTGCGGCACGGAGATGCTCGGGGCCCCCGGCGCCGCGTGGCCGTACACCTTGGCGTGGTGGGCGGCCAGCAGCTCGGGCCGCGACGTCCGGAGGAACTGCCCGCTGATCGGGAAGGCCCCGTAGCGGCGGACCTCCGGCACCCCCGCGCGCTGCAGCAACGGCAGCGTGCCACCGCCCGCACCGACGAACACGTACGGCGCCCGCAGGCGGCTCCGCACCCCGGTGCGCCGGTCCCGGACGTCCACGTGCCACGCCCCACCCTGCCGGCTCAGCGAGGTCACCTCGTGGCCGGTCCGCACGGCGGCGCCCCGGGCCCGGAGGGCCGTGAGCATGCGGCGCGCCAGCACACCGAAGTCGACGTCGGTGCCCTGGGCCGAGCGCGTCACGGCGACCGGCTCGCCGTCCGGCCGGGCGCCGAACATCAGCGGCAGCCAGCCGGCGAGGACCTCCCTGTCCTCGCTGTACTCCAGGTCGGAGAAGAGCGGGTGGCCGCGCAGGGCCGCCCACCGCGCCCGCAGGTGGGCGACCCCCTCGGGACCCCGGCCGAAGCCCATGTGGGGCACGGCGTGGAGGAAGTCCTCCGGGTCACCGAGGACGCCGCGCTCGACGAGGTGCGCCCAGAGGACGAGAGAGGTGGCGAACTGCTCGCCGATCTCCACGGCCCGCGTTCCGTCGACGGACCCGTCGCCCCGCCGCGGTGTGTAGTTGAACTCGCACAGCCCGGCATGGCCCGTGCCGGCGTTGTTCCAGGCGTTCGAGCTCTCCAGCCCCGCCTGCTCGAGTCGTTCCACGACGGCGATCCGCCAGTCCGGCTCGAGCTCGCCGATCAGCGTGCCGAGGGTGGCGCTCATGACCCCGCCGCCGACGAGGACGGCGTCGTGGTCCTCCACCGGGATCACGGACACGGTTTCTCCTCTCAGCCGAGCAGCAGGGCGATGCCGACCAGGACCGGGACGGACAGCACGGTGCTCAGCAGGATGACGTCGCGGGCCAGCAGCGTCCCGCGGTCGTAGGTGGCGGCGTAGACGAACACGTTCTGGGCCGTGGGCAGGGCCGACGTGACCACGACCCCGAGCAGGGCGATGCCCTCCAGACCGGCCACCCAGCGCCCGAGCGCGTACGCGATGGCCGGCATGGCGAGGTTCTTCAGCACGACGGCGAGCCAGACCTGCCCCGCCAGCTCCCCCGCGGCCGGCCGTGGCGCGCCGTGCAGCGTCATGCCGTAGGCCAGCAGCGCGGCGGGCACCGCCAGGGCGGCGACGAGCTCGACCGGCTCCAGGACGGCCGCGGGGAGGTCCACTGCGCTCGCGGACAGGAGCAGGCCGAGCGCGCAGCCGATCACCACCGGCGTCCGCAGCGGCTGGGCGAGCAGCTGCCGCCACGTGGGCGCCGCCTGGTCGCCGGTGCGGGAGCCGGCCAGCACCGCCAGCCCGATCGGCGCCATGACCAGCACCTGGAACAGCAGCACCGGCGCCACGTAGGAGGCGTCGCCCAGGATGTACACCGACACCGGGATGCCCAGGTTGCCGGCATTGACGTAGGACGTGGCCAGCGCCCCGGTCGTCAGCTGCGCGGCCGGCAGCCGCCAGCGCCACCAGGCCAGGGCGGCGTAGAGCAGCGCGGTCAGCACCGCGCTCCCCGCGGTCCCGACGAGCGCGACCGACAGGACCGCCGTGGTGTCGGCCCCGCCCAGGGTGAGGAAGAGCAGCGCCGGGGTGGCCACGAAGAACGACAGACGGGACAGGATGGCGGGCGCGTCGGCGCCCAGGACGCCGGTGCGGCCGACGACCCAGCCGACCGCGATCACCGCGGCCAGGGCCGCGAAACCGCCGAGCACCCCGGTCACCTGGAGAGTTCCGCCTCCACCGCACCCGCCAGGGAGGACGCCGCCTCGGGGACCTGCGGGAGGAAGAGGCTGGGCTCGGTCAGCTCCAGCTCCAGGACGACCGGCCGCCCGGCGTCGTCGTGCACCAGGTCGATCCGCGCGTACAGCGGCGCGGCGCCCGGCACGAGCTCTCCGATGGCGGCGAACACCGCCTCGGCGACCTCCCGCTGGGCCGCCGTCGGCCGGGCCCGGGTCAGGTCCCCGCGGCTGTCGCGGTCCTGGCGAACCCCTTCCCCGCGGGCGAGCAGCGGCCCCTTGCGGACGGCGTGGGAGAACCGGCCGCCGATGAAGAGCATGGCGGTCTCGCCCTCGTCGTCCACGCTGGCGAGGTAGGGCTGCAGCATCGCGGTGCGCCCGGCCAGGACCAGCTGGGCCACGTGGGCGAGCGCCGCGGCGGGCTCCGACCACCGGGCGGTGTCCCGGGAGCCGGCCGAGACCGACGGCTTGACCACCCACTCGGCCGCGTCGGGGAGCTCCTCGCCCCGGACCGGGTCCCACACCGTCGGGACCACCGGGAGGCCCACCCGCTCGAGGTCGCGGAGGTAGGACTTGTCGGTGTTCCAGCGGAGCACCTCGGCGGTGTTGCGCAGCCGCGGCACCGACCCGGCCCAGCTCAGGAACTCGTCGAGCCGCCAGGCGTAGTCCCAGCAGGACCGCACGACGGCGAGGTCGTAGGCGTCCCAGTCGACGGTCGAGTCGTCCCAGCGGACGAGGTCGACCGCATAGCCGGCCTGCCGCAGGGCCGTGCCGGCCAACGGCAGGTCGGGGTCGACCCGGAGCCCCCGCTCGGAGCCGACCAGAGCGACCCGCTCACTCACCGGGCAGCTGCAACTTCCCGTCGATCCGCCGCGGGATGCCGCGGTAGTCGTCGCGCAGCTCCTCGGGGAGGACCTCCTGCGGCGCGCCCTGCCAGCTGACCGGTCGCAGGAAGCGGCGGATCGCGGTCGTGCCGACCGAGGTGTGCTGGGAGTTGGTGGAAGGCCACGGACCGCCGTGGTGCTGGGCCCAGCTGACCGCGACCCCGGTCGGATAGGCGTCGTAGACCAGGCGCCCGGCACGGGTGCGCAGCTCCTGCGAGACCGCCAGCGGCAGCTCGGTCTCCCCCTCGCCACGCAGGACCGTCGCCGTGAGCGAGGACGGCATCGCCTCCAGGGCGGCGAACAGCGTCTTCTCGTCGTCGTAGCGGGCCACGACCGACACCGGGCCGAAGCACTCCTCGGTCACCTCGTGGGGCATGTCCGCCGCCGAGGTCTCCAGCAGCAGCGGCGTCGCCCGGAAGCCGGATTCCTGCGGCTCGCCCCCGCGCGCGACCGTCGAGACGCCGGGCAGCTCGGCCAGGCCCCCGGAGATCCGGCTGTAGGACGTGGCGATGCCCTCGTTGAGCAGGACCGGCGCGTCGGTGGCACGCACGGCTTCCGCCATGGCGTCGAGGACGGCGTCCCCCTCGGGGCCTGCGGGGACGAACGCCAGGCCGGGCTTGGTGCAGAACTGGCCGGCTCCGAGGGTGAAGGAGCCGACGAGCTCGCGGCCCAGCTGGGCGCCGCGCTCGGCGGCGGCCTGCGGAGTGACCACGACCGGGTTGAGGCTGCTGAGCTCGCCGAAGAACGGCACCGGGTCGGGGCGGCGCTCGATGATCTCCAGGAGGGCCTTCCCGCCGTTGACCGAGCCGGTGAAGCCGACGGCCCGGATCGCGGGATGGGCCACCAGGTCGGCGCCGGCCTGCACGCCGTGCACGATGCCGAGGGTGCCGTCGGGAGCGCCGGCCTCCCGCGCCGCCGCCGACATGATCTCGAAGCACAGCTGCGAGGTCGCGGGGTGCGAGCCGTGCGCCTTGACGATCACCGGGTTGCCGGCCGCCAGTGCCGAGGCCGTGTCACCACCGGGTACGGAGAACGCCAGCGGGAAGTTGCTCGCCCCGAACACGGCCACCGGGCCGATCGGCACGAGCATGCGGCGCAGGTCCGGCCGCGGGCCCATGGGCGTGTCCCCGGGATGGTCGATCGTCGCCTCGAGGTAGCTGCCCTCCTCGATCACCTCCCCGAAGAGCCGCAACTGGTAGCAGGTGCGGGTCAGCTCTCCGTTGAGCCGCGTCCCGCCCAGAGCGGTCTCCCGGTCGGCCGTCGCGACGACGTCCTCACGCCGGGCCTCCAGCGCGTCGGCCAGCGCCCGGAGCAGGGCGGCGCGGCCGGCGCGGCCCATCCCGTCGAGCGCGGGGGCGGCAGCGAGCGCGGCCGCGCACAGGCGGTCGACCTCGGCGGAGGTGGTCTCCTGCGCGACCACCTCGACCGCCTCCCCGGTGCGCGGATCGATGCTGACGACGTCGCGGGCGGGGGGTGTGGCCATGGGGTCCTCCAGGGGTGCGGGTGGTCCGGGTCGGCAGGGTCGGGCGAGCGACTAGCGGGGCGCGTCGATGCGGACGCTGTCGACCGTCCAGGCGCGAGCCTGCTCGGTAAGAGTGACACCCAGGCCCGGGCGGTCGGACAGGTGCATCCGGCCGTCGCGCGTCTCCAGCCGCTCGTTGAACAGCGGGTGCAACCAGTCGAAGTGTTCCACCCACGGCTCGTGCGGATACGCCGCGGCCAGGTGGACGTGGATCTCCATGGCGAAGTGCGGGGCCAGCTGCAGGTTGGCGTGGTCGGCCAGTGCCGCCAGCTTGAGGAACTGGGTGATGCCGCCGATCCGCGGGGCGTCAGGCTGGATGATGTCGACCGAGCGCTGCCGGATCAGTTCGTAGTGCTCGGCCACGCTGGTGAGCATCTCGCCGGTGGCCACGGCGGTGTCCAGGGAGCGGGCCAGCTCGGCGTGGCCCTCGGCGTCGTAGGCGTCCAGCGGCTCCTCGATCCAGACCAGGTCGAACTCCTCCAGCCGGCGGCTGACCCGCATGGCGGTGGGGCGGTCCCACTGCTGGTTGGCGTCCACCATGAACGGCACGCCGTCGCCGAGGTGCTCGCGCACGGCACGCACCCGGCGGAGGTCCTCGGCGGAGTCCGGGAGGCCCACCTTGATCTTGATCCCGCCGACGCCGCTCTCCAGCGTCCGGGTCGCGTTCTCCTTGACCTGCTCGATCGACTCGTGCAGGAACCCGCCCGAGGTGTTGTAGCAGCGCACCGAGTCCCGGTGGGCGCCCAGCAGCTTGGCCAGCGGCAGGCCGGCCCGCTTGGCCTTGAGGTCCCAGAGCGCGACGTCGATGGCGGCGATCGCCTGCGTCGAGGCGCCGCTGCGGCCCACGGACGCCCCGGCCCAGACGAGCTTGGTCCACAGCCGGGCGATGTCGTTCGGGTCCTCGCCGATCACGTCGGCGGCGATCTCCCGGGCGTGCGCGAACTGCGCGGGCCCGCCTGCCCGCTTCGAGTAGCCGAACCCGAGGCCCTCGAACCCGGCCTCCGTGCGGATCTCGGCGAAGAGGAAGGCGACCTCGCTCATGGGCCGCTGGCGGCCGGTGAAGACCTTGGCGTCGCTGATGGGGTTGGGCAGGGGCAGCGTCACCGAGGAGAGCGTCACCGACTCGATCCGGTCGAGCACCGCCGGTGCCGCCGTGAGCGGGGCCGCAGTCGTCGTCATGGTTCCTCCAGGAGGGGTCGGGTCAGCGGACGGGCTCATCGGACGGGGCTCAGCGGACGAGGCAGGGGCGCTTGGGGTCGAACTGCCAGCCGGGCACGAGGTACTGCATCGCGACGGCGTCGTCGCGGGCGCCCAGGCCGTGCTCGAGGTAGAGCTGGTGGGCCGCGTCGAGGGCGTCCCGGTCGAGCTCGACGCCGAGGCCGGGCGCGGTGGGCACCGCGATCGCGCCGTCCTTGATCTGCAGCGGGGACCGGGTGAGCGGCTGCCCGTCCTGCCAGATCCAGTGCGTGTCCAGGGCGGTGATGGCACCCGGTGCGGCGGCGCCGACCTGGGTGAACATCGCCAGGGAGATGTCGAAGTGGTTGTTCGAGTGCGATCCCCACGTCAAGCCGAAGTCGTGGCACAGCTGCGCGACGCGGACCGAGCCGCGCATCGTCCAGAAGTGCGGATCGGCCAGCGGGATGTCGACGGCGTTCGAGCGGACCGCGTGCGCCATCTGCCGCCAGTCGGTGGCGATCATGTTGGTCGCCGTCGGCAGGCCGGTGGCGCGGCGGAACTCGGCCATGGTCTCGCGACCGGAGTAGCCCCCTTCCGGGCCGACCGGGTCCTCGGCGTAGGCGAGCACATGGCCCAGTCCCCGGCACAGCTCGATCGCGTCGGCCAGCAGCCAGCCACCGTTGGGGTCGAGCGTGATCCGCGCGTCGGGGAACCGCTCGGCCAGGGCCGTCACGGCCGCGACCTCCTGCTCCCCGGGCAGGACGCCGCCCTTGAGCTTGAAGTCGCTGAACCCGTAGCGGGCCTGGGCGGCCTCGGCCAGGGACACCACGGCCTCGGGCGTGAGGGCGGGCTCGCGGCGCAGCCGTTCCCAGTCGTCGGCCGGGTGGGCCTCGGCGAGGTAGGGCAGGTCGGTTGCGGTCCGGTCCCCGACGTAGAACAGGTAGCCCAGCATCGGGACGGTGTCGCGCTGCTGGCCCTCGCCGAGCAGCTCCGCGACGGGGACGCCGAGGTGCTGGCCGAGCAGGTCGAGCAGCGCGGACTCCAGCGCGGTGACGGCGTGGATCGTCGTCCGCAGGTCGAAGGTCTGCAGGCCGCGGCCGCCGGCGTCCCGGTCGGCGAAGGTCGCCGAGACCGAGCGCAGCAGCCGGCCGTAGTGCGCCACCGGCTGTCCCGCGAGCAGCGCGCCGGCGTCCTCGATGGTGCGGCGGATGGCCTCGCCCCCCGGCACCTCCCCCAACCCGACGCGCCCCTCGGAGTCGGTGACGATCGCGACGTTGCGGGTGAAGAAGGGCCCGTGCGCGCCGCTGAGGTTCAGCAGCATGCTGTCGTGCCCCGCGACGGGCACGACCTCGACGGTTGCGACGGTGGGCGTCCGGCCGGTCATGCGGTCCTCCAGGTGGGTCCGGGCGTTCCGGGATCTGTCGTCCGGCGGGTCAGGAGACCTTGTCCACCAGAGTGGTGAGCTCGGCGAGCTCGGCCTCGGTCAGGTCGGTCAGCGGCGGGCGCACGCGGCCGCCGTCGCGACCGACGGCGGTCAGCCCGGCCTTGACGATCGAGACCGCGTACCCCTTGGCGCGGTCGCGGATGTCGAGGTAGGGGATCACGAAATCGTTGAGCATCTGGTAGACCGCCGCCCGGTCCTGGGCCCGGACCGCCGCGTAGAACCGGAGGGCGAACTCGGGCAGGAAGTTGTACAGCGCCGAGGAGTAGGTGCTCACCCCCAGCTGCAGCAGCGGCAGGGCGAACGTCTCGGCCGTCGGCAGGCCACCCACGTAGATCAGCCGGTCCCCCACCTTGGCGTAGGTCCGGGTCATCTGCTCGATGTCGCCGACGCCGTCCTTGAGCCCGATCAGGTTCGGGTTGCGGTCGGCCACCTCGGCCACCGTGGTGTCGCGCAGCACGGCGTTGGCACGGCTGTAGACGATGACGCCCAGGTCGGTGGACCGGCAGACGGCGCTGATGTGCTCGACGAGGCCCGCCTGGCTGGCCTCGGTCAGGTACGGCGGGAAGAGCAGGAGCCCGGAGGCGCCGGCCTCCTGGGCCGCCTGCGCCTGGGCGACGGCCTGCGCCGTGCTGCCGGTCGCGGGAGCGAGCACCGGAACCCGGTTGCCGGCCTCCTCGACCGCCATGCGGACCACCCGGTCGATTTCCTGCGAGGTCAGGGAGAAGCCCTCGCCCGTGCCGCCGGCGGCGAAGAGCCCGGCCACGTCGAAGCTCGACTGCCAGGCCAGGTGCTCGCGGTAGCGCGCCTCGTCGACCCGCAGGTCGGCATCGAAGTGGGTGACCGGGAAGGAGAGCAGGCCGTTCTTCAGGCGGTCGGCGAGGGCGTCAGGAGGGAGGATCGTCACGGGGGTTCCTTCGGGGCGACAGGTCCGAGCGGGGTCCGAGCGCGTCGGCGGCGGGCCGGGGCGCAAGCGGCGGTCGGCGTCACCGTAGAAACATGCGACGATGCCTGTCCAAGAGTTGTTGCGCATCGCGTGATGCACTTCGGGCATCGCGCCGATCAGAAGGCGATGGCGCTCCGGGCCAGCAGCTCCAGGACCCGTCGGAGCGCCGGGTTCCGCGACTCGCGGACCCAGAGCAGGTGCAGCTCCACCGGGTCGGGGACGGGCGTCTCCAGGCGGACGAAGTGCACGCCCTCGATGGCGAGGCGGGCCGCGGAGGCGGGGACGAAGGCGATGCCCCGTCCTGCGGCGACCAGCCACAGCATCGTGAGGACCTGGCTCACGGTGTGCACGGCGTTGCCCGAGGCGGCGGGAACCATGCTCACCACCAGGTCGTAGAAGTAGCGCGCCCGTGTCGGCGAGTGCATCACCACCGGCTCGGTCGCCAGGTCGCGCGCGACCGCGTCCCTCCCCAGGTCCAGCAGCCGGTGCCCGGTGGGCACCGCGACCAGCAGCGCCTCACGCAGCAGCAGGCGCGAGCCGAACGTCTCGGCGTCGAAGGGGGGCCGGGCCAGGCCGAGGTCGATCTCCTCGTTGAGCAGCCCCGCGATCTGCTCCCGGGTGACCATCTCCTGCAGGTCGAGGTCGATGTCCGGCAGCCCACGGCCCACCTCGTCGATGAGCCGGCCCAGCGTGCCGTAGGTCGAGGCGGCCGTGAACCCGATCCGCACGACGCCGCGCGACCCGGAGGACACCCGGCGGGCGAGCTCGGGCGCGGTGTCGGCGAGTGACAGGAGCCGCCGGGCCTCTTCCAGGAAGACCTGACCGGCCGCGGTGAGGGCCACCCGGCGGTTGTCCCGCTCCAGGAGCTGCGCTCCGACGACGCGCTCGAGCTTCTGGATCTGGCGGCTCAGCGGCGGCTGCGTCATCTTGAGCCGGGCGGCGGCGCGGCCGAAGTGCAGCTCGTCGGCGACGGCCACGAAACCGCGGAGTTGCTCCAAGGTGAACGCCATGCCGTCAAGGTATCAATCAATGCCTCATTGGAGTTGGACCCGCATGACGTCGGCTCCCTACGCTCCGCTGCGTCCGGGCTTCGTGACCCCACTCACAAGGTCCACCCAGCTGAAGAGCTGCTCGAAGAGGAGAACGACATGACCACCAACCACCGTGCGCGCCGCTGGGCGACGACCGGTGCCGGACTCGCTCTGGCCCTCTCGCTCGCCGCCTGCGGCGGCAACGTCGGCGGCGGGTCGGAGGCCGACAGCGAGGAGTTCCCGGGCGGCGACCCGATCACCATCCTCGTGGGCCAGGACCCGGGCGGCAGCACCGACCTGATCGCCCGCGCGCTCGCCGACGAGGTGTCCGACGACCTCGGCGTGCCGGTGACCGTGGAGAACAAGCCCGGCGCGAACGGCGCCCTGGCCGCCCAGGAGCTGGCGGGCGAGGAGCCCGACGGCCACACGCTGATGGTCTACAACGGCAGCCTGGCCTACATCACCCCGCTCGCCGTCGGCGAGGGCGAGGCCCCCGACATCGCCGACTACGAGATCGTCACCGGCATCTCGCGCGACGACTACGTGCTCGTCACCGCACCCTCGTCGGGCTTCGAGACCGTCGAGGACCTCGCCAACGCCGGGCGCCCGATCACCTTCGGCACCACGGGCGTGGGCACGGGCAGCCAGCTGTCGCAGGAGCTGCTCTTCAACCAGGCCGGCATCGAGGCCACGGCGGTCCCCTTCGACGGCGGGTCGCCTACCCTCACCGCGGTGCTCGGTGGTCAGGTGGACGTCGGCTCGATCCAGCTCGGTGAGGCGATCGAGCAGATCGAGGCCGGCGAGCTCACTCCGATCGTCACCTTCGCCGAGGAGCGGGTGAGCTACCTGCCGGACACCCCGACCGCCGTCGAGGAGGGCTACGACGTGCCCGTGCAGCAGGCCCGCGCGATCTTCGCGCCGAAGGGCACGCCGGACGACGTCCTCGACACCCTGCGCGAGTCGTTCCAGACGGCGTTCGAGTCGGAGGCCTACCAGCAGTTCAACGAGGAGAACCAGCTCACCCCGCACGAAGTCGACGGCGAGGAGCTCCGCGAGGAGTGGACGAGCAACCTCGACAAGTACCGGGCCGTCGTCGAGGAGTACGACATCCAGCTCGGCGAGGACTCATGACACCTGCGCACGACGGGGCGCACACCC